>NZ_JBEZDC010000003.1:0-630292 GCF_040647935.1 Micromonospora sp. NPDC049204
TATAAATCATAATTGGCACTGGCTTTACAAGCACCCTGTTGAGTTCTCAAAGAACAACCACACACCGACCAGAAGCCCCACCTCAGTGGAACCCCAACCGGGGCTTTTCGTACCGTGTCCCCGTCGCTCTCGCGCCGGGCACTTTTACTACGTTACCTCACCGTCTTCGCCGTGTCAAACCGTGTGTCCCGGTCTGTCATGCTTCGTACGGCTTAGCACCGGCGCACTCACGCAGCAGCAGGCCGCTGCGTCAGGTCGTCGGATTTGGCAGGCCGGCCGCTGCGGTTTCCCGCAGTCTCGCCCGGTTCCCTGCCGGTCGTGAACCTTACCCGGTCGGCTTCGCTGCACCAAATCCGCCTCGCGGCCGATCCGGCGAGCACCGCCCGGACCGTGTCTCGCAGGAGTGAACCCCTCCGTGACCCGGTTGCCAGCTCGTTTCGGGGCTTCAGGACTTCCGTCCCGTTTGCCCCGTTCCGCGCTGGCAGAGAGAAAGTTACGCGTCTGCGGGTTTGATCGTCAAATCCGCGGGTAGCGGCGCGCGTCACACTCGCGTCGTCGACCGATTGCCGAGCTCGGACGGAGGCCCGATCGGTTCTGCGACAGCCGCTGCTACCGAGAGGCGGGGCAGGTCAGGACGCTTGCCGGCGCCGGGCGGCGAGCCAGGCCCGGATGCCGAGGACACCGACTGTCGTACCGATGGCCAGGGACGCCGCGATCAGCAGTACGTGGACCCACAGGAAGCTGGTGGCAGAGCCGTCGCCAACGGTGCCGGATGTCCAGGACCGCGGGTCCTGCCAGATGGCGACCGCGAACCTCGGCCAGATAACCCAGGTCCAGACCCCGACCCCGACCAGGAAGACAGCCCACCCTCGCGACAGCACCATGGCTGCCGAGTATGCCAGCGCACCTGTTCACCTGGCCGTTCGCGGACACCCGCCCGTCACCAGGCCGCCCCAGCACCGGGCCGCCCCAGCACCGGGCCGCGATCGACGACGTGACGGGTCCAGGCTCGTCGGTCCGTTTCGATGCCCGCGCGGTGGGCACTGCAAAACAGGACGGCTGAGGACCATCCCCCCGGAGGTGCCCCATGCAACCCACGATCTTCAACCCCTGGGCCTGGCGTGACCCGTCCGCCCTGGCTGGCGGATACAACGAGACCACCCCGTCGGTCACCCCGCCGGAAGGTCAGGACGGTGGCCACGACGGTCCGGACGCTCCCGGCCCCGGCACGCCTGTGGACCTGGTGGGCTACCACGTGCAGGCGGGTGACGGACGCATCGGCACCATCGACGAGGCGAGCAACGAGGCGGATGCCGGGTACCTGGTGGTGGACACCGGCCCCTGGATCTTCGGTCAGAAGGTGCTGCTGCCCGCCGGCACGGTGGAGCGGGTGGATCACCAGGAACGCGTCGTGCATGTCGACCGGACCAAGCAGCAGATCAAGGACGCACCGCCGTTCGATGCGGATCCGGCCGACCCGGAGTACCGGGAACGCGTGGGCGCCTACTACGCCGGTAGCCAGCTTCCAGCGCCCGGTGCCGCTCCGCGGGTAATGTGAGGCCGTGGTTCGGACGGGCAGTTGCGCAGCGGAGGCGGTCGACACGGTCGACGGCCTCCGCCTCGGTGCGGTGCCCGGTGTTCCGACCAGCTCCGGCGATGGCCGTGAGCAACTCCTGAGTGTCCTCCGTGCCGGTGGTCTGCGGTTCCGCGCCGGCGCGCGATGGCGGACGGCTCGCTGAGCCGATCCCGCCGACCGAGGGGGCTGACCCGCCCCGCTCGGCGCGCGCCCACGCGTCACCCACCAACGGGACGAGAGGCACCACCATGTCCGTCGCACGAATGCTCACCGGCGATCGGCCGACCGGCCGCCTGCACCTTGGCCACTACGTCGGCAGCATCGCCAACCGGGTACGGCTGCACCAGCGCTACGAGAGCTTCTTCATCATCGCCGACCTGCACATGCTCACCACTCGCAACCGCCGCGAGGACATCGACCAGGTCTCCGGCAACGCCCGGGAGATGGTGACGGACATCCTCGCCGCCGGCGTCGACCCGGAACGGGCCACCTTCTACCTCCAGTCGGCGATCCCCGAGGTCGGCGACCTCAACACCCTGCTCCAGAACCTGGTGACGGTTCCCCGGCTGGAACGGGTGCCGTCCCTCAAGGACATGGCCCGCGACGCCGGCAAGGAGGAGATGCCGTACGGGCTGCTGGGTTATCCGGTGCTTCAGGCCGCGGACATCCTCTGCGTGAAGGGCGAGGTGGTCCCGGTCGGTCGGGACAACGCCGCGCACGTCGAGGTCACCCGGGAGATCGCCCGGCGGTTCAACCATCTGTACGGCCCGGTCTTCCCGGTGCCCGAGCTGATCGCGGCGGACACGCCGAGCCTGGTGGGCACCGATGGGGCGGCCAAGATGAGCAAGAGTCGAGGGAACACCATCGCTCTCTCCGACGACGCGGCGACGGTGCGGCGCAAGGTGCTCGGCATGTACACCGATCCGAACCGGGTGCGCGCCGACGTGCCGGGCACGGTGGAGGGCAACCCGGTGTTCGCGTACCACGAGGTTTTCAATCCGGACCGCGACGAGGTGGCCGACCTGGCCCGGCGTTACCGGGCCGGGCGGGTCGGCGACGTGGAGGTCAAGCAGCGGCTGATCGCCGCGCTGGAGGGGTTCCTGGCGCCGATCCGGGAGCGTCGGGCCGAGATCGAGGCGGACCGGGGGTTGGTGGACCGGCTGATCGTCGAGGGCACGGAGCGGACCCGCGAGGAGGTCCGCCAGACCATGGTCGAGGTACGCCGGGCGATGGGGCTGACCGGCGCGTACCAGCAGGTGCGGCGGCGGGCTGAGCGGAGCCGGCGCCGGACGGACGCCTCGACCTGAGGCCGGGGCGTCCGGTCGGCGACGAGGCGCCGGGTCCACTGCGACACCGTCGGGGTGTCAGCGGATCCGGACGTCAGCCAGGTCCAGGGTGATCGGCGTCCAGGAGAGGTCCGGGGTGCGGTCCTCCTGGCGGATGTGGATCCGGCGTCGCGTCGGCACGACCAGCCCGTCGACCTCGATCGCCCCGCTCACGTAGTGCGCGGTCGGGGAGGAGCCGTTGACCACCGGCTGGTAGTCCATGCGCCGCAGCAGGCCGCTGTCGTCGAAGTAGTACAGCTGGGTGTCGTTGTGGGTGTCCAGGCTCTCGGGGTACGTGACGCGCAGCCCGCGCCACGACTCGCCGCCCTCGGCCCACGGCTCGACCTCGTGCGCCTCGACGCCGGGCCAGGTGAACAGGAACGGCTCGACGAGGTAGTGCCAGGTGGCGTAGCCACGGAAGTAGGCGGCCTGGGCGAGCGTCCACTGGCTCTCCCGGGTGTAGCCGGCGAAGCTGGCCCGGGGGTTCGTCAGTTCGTCGATGAGGCTGCCGTCGGCTGCGGTGACGGTGACCCGGTCGGTGTCGCGGTCGTACTCGGTGACCCGGCCGGTGCCCTCCTGGACGTGGCGAATCAGCTCCCGGTGCAGGTCGGCCTCGACCAGTTCGGTGCCGTCGAAGTCGGGTCTGCCCTTGAATGCCCAGAACGGGCCGCCGTAGGTGAGCCGGGTGGTGAGGGTCGACGCGGTGTTCCAGCGGTCGAGGCCGCCGTGTCGCTCGATCACCTTGGCGAGCAGTGCATCCATCACGTACTCCTAAGTTAGGACTAGATAGTCCGACGCTAGCACTGTTCGGTGGACGCCGACTACGATGGCGATGTGACTCAGCGGACTTACCAGGACGCCTGCGGGGCGGCGCGCACGATGGACATCGTCGGCGAGCGCTGGGCTCTGCTGATCGTCCGAGAGCTGGTCTTCGGCCCGAAGCGTTTCGGCGATCTGCGGGCTGGCCTGCCGCGGGCCAGCCAGAACGTGCTCAGCCAGCGCCTGCGGGAGCTGGAGCAGTCCGGCATCGTCCGGCGGGTGCAGCTCGGGCCGCCGGCCAGCGTGCACGCGTACGAGCTGACGGAACGCGGTCAGCAACTGGAGCCGACGTTGATCGAGTTGTCGCGGTGGGGGGCCGGCCTGCCCGCGGAGCCGGACGCCGAGATGAGCACGGACGCGTTCATGCTGCTGCTCAAGGCCCTCTATCGGCCACCGGCCGACGCGCCCGTGACCACTCGACTCCGGTTGCAGGTGGGCACCGACGCCTTCGAGGTGGAGGTGGCACCGAGTGGGATCAGCGTGGCTCGTGGCCGGTCGGGCCAGGTCGACGTCACGGTCACCGGCACCGTGCACGCGCTGCGGGACCTGATGTTCGGCGGCACGCCGCTGCGATCGGCGGTCTCGGCGGGCGACATCGAGGTGCACGGCGACATCGGAGCCGCCGAGCGGTTCTTCCTGCTCTTCGGAGCGACGCCGGGCGGGTAGACCGGATGGGCCAGCGACCCAGATGGCGCAGAATGCGAGTATGAGGGGGATATTCGACATTCGTCCGGTGCCGGCGGGGGTGACGCACCGGACCACGATGTTCGAGATCTTCTTCGACCTGGTCTTCGTCTTCGCGCTCACCCGGGTCATCACGTTCATGGCGGTGTCGCCGAGCGCGCTCACCCTGGCCCAGGGGCTACTCCTCCTACTCCTGCTGCTCTACTCCTGGGGTCCGTACACCTGGGTGGGGAACCTGGTCCGCCCGGATGTCGGCCTGGTCCGCGCGGCCACCCTGGTCGCGATGGCGGCCATCTTCGTGGCCGCGCTGGTGCTGCCCGACGCCTGGAAACAGAGCCCCGGGTTGCTCGACGCGCCGCTCACCCTGGCCCTGGCCTACGTGATTGGCCGGGCGGTGCAGCTCGTGATTCTGTTCTGGGTGAGCGCGACGAACCCCGCACTGCGCTCGACGCTGCGCTTCTTCAGCGTGCCGGTGGTCCTGGCGTGGCTCCCGCTGATCGTCGGCGCGCTGCTCGGCGGCGCGGCCCAGACGGCGCTCTGGACGGCCGCGTTGCTGGTGGACATCGGCGGCGCGCGGATCGCGTCCGCCTTCCGGCCCTGGCAACTGGGCAGCGTGGACCACTTCACCGAGCGGTTCGGTCTGGTGCTCATCATCGCGCTGGGCGAGTCGTTGATCTCCGCCGGCGAAGGGCCACGGACGATGGCACCGGTCGGTGCGGCCGTGCTGGCCGCGCTGCTCGGCCTCACCAGCACGGTGTGCCTGTGGTGGCTCTACTTCGACCGGCTGGCCGCCGCCGCCCGGGAGGCGGTCAGCAACGTGCCCGGTGGGCGACGGGCCAGCGTGGCCGGCGACGCGTACGGCATCGGGCACTCCCCGCTGATCATCGGCGCCATCTACGTCGCGCTCGGCATCGAGGAGGTGATCGCCCAGCTCACCGAGGGGTCCGCGCATCCCGGCCGGCTGGGTGGGGAGGCCGCGACCGCGCTCTACGGCGGCACCGCCCTCTACCTGCTCAGCAGGTTGGTCTTCCGTCGACTGACCGTTGGCGCGGTGTACCCGGGGCAGGTCGTCGCCGCGCTGCTGCCACTGACTCTGCTGCCGATCAGTCGATCCCTGCCGCCACTTGCGGCGCTCACCCTGCTGACCGCCTTCCTGATCGGGGTCACCTGGTTCGAGCGACGAATGGACCGACGGGAGCCGCGACGTGAAGTTCCGCCCCGAAAAACCTGACCCGCCGTGTCGATATCCGCGGGCCTCGACCGTCGTCATGCTGTACGGCGAAGCGCCGCACCGAGAGGAGCCGAACGTGAAGTACATGCTGCTGTTCATGAGCCCCATGGTCGACGGAGAGGTCGTCGGCAACGGGTGCAGCTTCGAGGACTGGATCCGCTACGACCGGGAGATGAAGGACGCCGGGGTCTGGGTCTCCGGGCACCCCCTGCAGGACCTGACCACCTGCACCACCGTGCAGGTCGGCCCGGACGGCGACCGCACGATCACCGACGGGCCGTTCGCCGAGACCCGTGAGCTGCTCGGCGGGTACGACATCATCGACGTGCCGGACCTCGACGCCGCGCTGGACTGGGCGGCCCGCAGCCCCGGAGCCGTCGGCACCGGATCGGTCCAGGTCCGCCCGATCGCCGAGATCGACGTGCAGGTCTGACCGTGCCGGGTGAGCCGGCAGCAGTCGGGTCGTCGGTGGAGGCGGTGTTCCGGGAGGAACGCGGCCGACTGCTCGCCTCGCTGGTGCGCCGCTTCGGCGACCTCGACCTGGCCGAGGAGGTCACCTCGGAGGCCATCGAGGCGGCGCTGACGCACTGGCCGATCGACGGCGTCCCGAGCCGGCCGGGCGCCTGGCTGCTCACCACGGCCCGGCGTCGAGCGGTGGACCGGCTGCGTCGCGACCGGGTGCTGGCGACGCGGCTCGCCGTACTCCAGGCGGAGGCCGAGCGGGCCGACCACGCGCCGCCCGCCGACGCGGACCGGGACCTGCCCGACGACCGGCTGGCGCTCTTCTTCACCTGCGCGCACCCGGCCCTGGCCGCGCAGGATCGCGGCGCACTCACGCTGCGGTTCCTGGCCGGCCTCACCACCGCCGAGGTCGCGCGGGCCTTCCTGGTGCCGCCCGCCACCATGGCCCAGCGACTCGTCCGGGCCAAACGGAAGATCCGCGACGCCCGCATCCCGTTCCGGGTGCCCGGCCCCGACGAGCTGCCGGGTCGTCTGCCCACGGTGCTCCAGGCCGTCTACTCGGTCTTCACCGAGGGGTACGCGGCCAGCTCCGGCCCGGATCTGCAACGGATCGACCTGGCCGAGGAGGCCATCCGGCTGGGCCGGATCCTGCGTCGGCTGCTGCCGGCCGAGCGGGAGGTCGCCGGGCTGCTCGGCCTGATGCTGCTGGTCCACGCCCGACGGGACGCGCGAACCGGGCCGGACGGCGCCCTGGTCCTCCTCGACGACCAGGATCGGGAACGGTGGGACCGCCCGATGATCGAGGAGGGGTGCGGCCTGGTGGTGGTCGCGCTGACCGGCCGGGCGCCCGGCCCGTACGGGGTGCAGGCCGCCATCGCCGCGCTGCACGACGAGGCCGCCGACGTGGCCAGTACCGACTGGCCGCAGGTGGTGGCGCTCTACGACGTGCTGCTCGGCCTGATGCCCTCGCCTGTCGTCGCGCTGAACCGGGCCGCCGCGGTCGCCATGAAGGACGGGCCGGAGGCGGGGCTCGCGCTGCTCGACGAGTTGGCCGACGATCCGCGCCTGCGCGGCCACCACCCCTATCCGGCGGCGCGGGCCGCCCTGCTGCGCCGGCTCGGTCGGTACGACGAGGCGGCGGCCGCGTACCGCAGCGCATTGACGCTTGTCGGCACCGAACCGGAGCGCGCGTACCTGCTCAGCCAACTGGAAGCCGTCACGACCGAGTGAGCTGTGTACCCTTCCCCGGATGAGTCTGCCGCTGCCCGCCGGTGAGTTCGCCGCGTACCTGTTCGACTGCGACGGCACGATCGTCGACTCGATGCCGCTGCACTACCTGGCGTGGCAGCGGGCCCTGCACGACTGGGGTTGCGAGTTCCCGGAGGACCTCTTCTACGCCTGGGGTGGGCGGCCGACCGCCGACATCATCGTCGCCCTGAACGAGCAGCAGGGGCTGGCCATGCCGGTGGCGACAGTTGTCGAGCGCCGGGAGAGCTACTACGAGGAGCTGTTGCCGCAGCTCGCCGCCGTGCCGGAGGTGGTGGAGCACATCCACGACGCCCACCGGCGGGTCCCGTTCGCCGTGGTCTCCGGCAGCACCCGTGCCTCGGTCACCGCCTCGCTCGACGCGCTCGGCCTGCTGGACCGGTTCGACGTGCTGGTCTGCGCCGAGGACTACACCCGGGCCAAGCCGGACCCGGAGGCGTTCCTGCTCGCGGCGGAACACCTCGGCGTACCCCCGGGGTCGTGCCTGGTCTTCGAGGACACCGACCTGGGCATCCAGGCCGCGACCGCGGCCGGCATGGCATCGGTACGCGTGCCGCAACAGCGCACGGCGCGCTGAGGTCTCAGGCCACCGTCAGGAGCAGCTTGCCGGCGTAGGAGGTTTCCAGGCGCTGGTGCGCGTCGCGCACCTTGCCCAGCGGGAACTTCTCCGCGACGTGCACCACGAACGGGCCGGCCTCGATGAGTTCGTTGAGGCGCTGCAACTGTCGGGGGCTCGATTCGCCGTCGTACGCCCGGACCACCACGCCCGACCGTTCCTGCGGCTCCGGCTGCACCCCGTGGGCGAAGGCGACCACACCACCGTCGACAAGTGCCTCGGTGAGCCGGTCCAGCGTCTTGCCGCCGGCCATCGCCAGGATGGCGTCCACCCCGGCCGGTGCCGCGTCCCGGATCCGGGCGAGCACCTCGGTCAGGTCGGCGTGGCCGTCGAGGGACACGTCGGCGCCGAGTCGGGTCACCAGCGCGACGCCGTCCGCCCCGGACGCCACGGCGATCACGTTCAGGCCCTGCCGCTTGGCCAACTGCACGGCCAGGTGACCCTGACCGCCGCTCGCACCGAAGATCAACAACCAGGCGCCGGACGACAGGCTGACGGTGTCGAGCCCGGCCAGCGCGGTCAGCGCGTCGGTGGGCATGGCCCCGGCGTGCTCGGCCGGTACGCCGTCGGGCACCTTCGCCGCGTACTCCGCCTTGACCGCCGCGTACTCGGCGTAGAAGCCGCCCTTCGGGCGGGTGCTGGCGGAGACGTAGACCAGGTCACCGACCCCGACGTTGGACACCTTGCTGCCGGCGGCGAGGACGGTGCCGGCGCCGTCGGAGCCGGGCACGATCGGGAGCGCCGAGCCCTCCGGTACCAGCATGCCCTGCCGCTCGTACACGTCCCACACGCCCACGCCGGCGCTCCGGACCTTGATCAGGATCTCGTCGTCGGCGATCTGCGGGATCGGCAGCTTCCGCAGCGTGATCACCTCCGGCCCGCCGAACTCGTCCAGGGCCGCGGCCTGCATCCGCTCTGGCACATCCCCGTCAACCATGTGGATTCCCCCTCTGTGCCGGCGTCACCGTCGCAGCATGCCGGCTCGGGGACCGGCGTGGGCCGGAGATGAGTGCCATTCCCCCGAAAGGCCCCCACGCGACCTTGCGGTTTCGGTCGCCGATACGCGTGGAACGCCCCCTTATGCCGGGGCAGCAAGTGCAAGATCGCGGGAGAGAGATCGGGAGGAGCTGAACGATCAGGAGGTCTGCGGCTCCTGACCGCGCAGCGCCTGCGCGACGGCGTCACGTACGCGGGCGTCCTCGCGAACCGTGCGCCGCGTCCGGTTGCGACGCCGGTACAGGTACGCCCCGACGACCGCGGCGACGAGGACGACGAGCGCCAGCACGAACATCCACGGCAGCGCCCAGCCGTGCGCCGTGACCGTCACCGGCTTGAGCGAGGTGGTGGAGCCCGAGGCGTCGGTGAGCAGCGGCGTGAGGGTCACGGTCGCGGCCAGCGAGACGGCGGGGGCGACCCCGGCGATGGGTACGGTCACGTCCCAACTCTCGCCCGGGAGCAGCTCCGGCGGCGCGGCGATGTCCTTCGCCCGTACCCGCAGCACGCCGAACGGCCCCGAGACCGATACCGCCTGCTGCCCGGAGAGTGCCGCGTTGCCGATGTTGTGGATCTTGTAGGTGACGGTGGCGTCGCCCTTGCGGAACGGGTTGGCCGAGCCGCCGTACGTGACGTGCGGGTCCTCGATCGCGAGGTTCGGCTTCAGCTCGCCGCCGACCCGCAGCTTGATCCGGATGCCGAGGCGCCTGTCGACGTTGATGCCTTCGGCCTGGTCGGCCTGGGTGAGCGTGGTGAGGATCCCGCCCACGTAGTCCCCGGGCGTGGCGTTGTCCGGGACGCTGACCGTGAAGGGGACCTGCGTGGTCTTGCCGGGCTGGATCACGACACTGCCGGCCTTCGGCTTCGCCCAGGCGCCGATCGCGACGGACTTGGCGTCCCTGGTGAGCAGGTCGAGCTGGCCCGCGTCGGTCGTGAAGCCGTCGGCGGCGTACACGGACAGGGTCAGTGGGGCCTTGCCGCGGTTCGCCACGACCATGGCGTCCTCGACGGCGCCGCCGGGGTTGACGTTGTAGCTGTAACTGGACCGAGCCTCGCCGTAGCCGTTGGAGGCCGTGCGGACCGTCCAGGCGACGTTGCCGTCCGCCGCCAGGGCGGGGCCGGCACCGACGCCGACGGTCGCGACGGCGGCGAGCAGGGACAGCGCGGTGGTACGAGCAAGCTTCTTCCAGCGCGTTACGGACGGGTACATGTCGGATCCTTGAGGTGATCTTGGGAGGCCTGCACATGGGTGGCGGGGTAGGCCCCCGAAGGTGCCTACCCCGCCCGGTGGAACAGTTCGGTCAGCTGCTCAGCGCGGTGATCGTGAGCGTGGTGCGGTAGCTGCCCTTCGCGATGCTGTCCGGGATCTTCAGATCCAGGTCGGCACCGAGGCGGGCGCCGCCCCGCGGGTGACCCTGCGCGGCCGCGGCGAGGGCGCTGGAGACCGAGAGGCCCTTGCCCTGGTCGTCGAAGGACGACAGGACCGGAGCACCGGCCTCGGCGCCCGCGCCGCCGTCGAGCACGTACGGGTTCCAGCCCAGGTAGGAGCCGGAGAACTTCTTGTCGGCGTCCTGGAAGTCACCGACGTTGGCCGAGATCGACCACGGGGCGAGCGAACGGCGGCTGTCCGACACGAGGATCGGGTTGATCTTGCCGGCCGCCTCGAAGTGGGTGCCGTCACGCTCCTGGGCGGTGCCCAGGTCGACCAGGCCGTTGTAGCCGTCGATCGTCCAGCCGAACTCGCCCGGAGCCGCGTTCGGCACGTTGACCTGGATGGCCTGACCGTCACCGTGGTACGGGTGCACCGTGACCTTGTCGACGATCGAGCCGACCGGCTGACCGTCCGGGGTGTTGACGCAGGAGAGGCCCTTCTCGACGGCCGCGTTGGGCGCCGCGCAGGTGCCGCTGCGGACGTTGGCCAGCACCAGCTTGTCGCCACGCACCTGCACCTTGACGTAGCTGCGGACGTGCTCCTGGTTCTGCACCGAGTTGTACCAGTACTTGCCCGGGTCGAGCGGGTCCGGGCCGTTGCCCCGGATGCCGGTGCCGCTGTCGTCCGGCTTCTTGATGTCGTAGTACTTCGAGCCGGATGCGGAGTTCGCCGTCACGTAGATGACGCCGCCCGGACCGGGGAACACGTCGGCAGCGCCGGGCTGCTCGGCCGGGTTCTCCTTCTGGCCGTTCTTGATCGAGTAGCTGCGGGTGTAGCTGTGGTCGTGGCCCTGGAGCACCATGTCCACGCCGAGGTTGGAGAAGGCCGTGGTGAAGTCTTCCCGCCGCTGCTTGTTGTCGCTGTCGGTCGCGTGGCTGGCCGGCGAGTAGATGGAGTGGTGGTAGACCAGCACCTTCCACTTGGCCTCGGAGCCGTGCTTGTTGATCACGTCGGTGACGTACGCGACGTGCGCCGCGTCGCCGCCGGCGGAGCCGTCCGCCGGGTTGGCGTAGCTGTTGCTGTTCAGGTCGATGAACAGCACATCCTTGTGGATGAACCAGTAGTCGCCGCCGGACCGGGTCGCCTGGTCGCCGTTGTAGTACTGCGCCGAGCGGTCGGTGTTCGGGGTGAAGTGGTGCTGCTCGTAGGACTTGCCGCCGACGTCGTGGTTACCGATGGTGGCCACGAGCGGGTACTGACGCAGCTGCTCGGGGGCCAGGAACGAGGTCCACTGTCCCTCGTCGTTGGCGCTCTCCACGTGGTCACCGGCGGAGACCAGCAGCTCGGCGTTCGGGTTGGCCCCGGTGGCGACCTTCAGGGTCTCCTCCCAGCCGGCCTGGTCCTTCAGCCGGTCACCGGAGGAGCCGATCTGCGGGTCACCGAAGAACAGGAAGTCGTAGTCGCCCTCGAAGTCCTGGGTCTTGAAGGCGTACGCCGGCGACCAGCTGCCCTCGGCGCCGACCCGGTACGAGTACGCCGTGTTCTCGCGCAGGTTGCCGATCGTGGCGTGCCGGTTGAAACCGGTGGTGGAGGTGTTCGCCGCGCCGACGGCGTCGAAGCTGACGGCGCCTGCCGGAAACTCGCCGTTGACGATCTCGGCGGTCGGGGCGAGCTGGATCTTCTGGGCGGTGTCGGCGGAGGAGTACCAGCTCACGATCCGCTGGGTCTCGTTGGCGCCGACGCCGAGGACCACACCGGTGATCGTGGTGGACTCGGCCGCGCTGGCGGTGGCCGTGAGGCCGCTACCGAGGGCCGCGCCCATTCCCAGGAAGCCGGCTGCGACCCCGGCGACCACGCGCCGCCGCACGAGCCCGGGGGCCCGTGTCGAGGTGCTCAATGTCATCGACATTGTTCCCTTTTCAAATAGAGAAATGGATGGTGACTTCACCCGACGCGGGGAAGCAAATCCACGCTTTCGCCGCCTGGTGAACCGATCATGAACGTGATCTTGCGAAAGCCTGCACTTCGCGAACTACTTAGCCTTACTCAGGACCCGGAAACGCGCTGGACAAACCAGATCAGCCCCATGACGGACACGGCTGCGGAAACAACACCGGTCGCCCAGATGCCGGCTTTCGGCGCACGGCGGCGCAGGACGAGCAGGAGCGGGAAGACCACCGCGATAATCGTCAACTGAACGACCTCGATGCCGATGTTGAACACCAACAGCGACCACAGCAGGGTCCACGACCACGCCTCGTCGATGCCCAACGCGCCCGCGAAGCCCAGGCCGTGCACGAGGCCGAAGCAGAAGACCACCCCGAGACGGATCCAGCCGGCCCGATCCAGGCTGAAGTGACCGTGCCCCGCCGTCTCCAGGTCGGTCGCGTGCTTGCCGCGTCGCCAGATCCCCCACAGGTGCCAGCCGGCGACGACGGCGATCGACAACGCGATGACCGGCTCCACGACCGCCCCCGGCACCTCGACCAGGCCGAGGGCCGCGAGCATGAACGTCACCGAGTGCGCCAGGGTGAAGCTGGTGGCCGCGAGCACGATCTCCCGCAGGCGCCGCGATCCGGCGATGAGCGCCAGCAGGAACAGGATGTGGTCGATCCCGGACAGCAGATGTTCGGCGCCCAACAGGAAGAACTCACCGAACCGCTCGTACCACGCCTGAGCCGTCGAGAAGCTGGGGTTGGCGCTGTCCAGCGCCGCACTGCCCGAACGGCTGTCGATCTCGTAGGTGACGATCGTCTTGGTGCCCTTGACGTAGCCCTCGTCGTCCGGGAACAGCGCGCTGCGCACCTCGTGCTGGTCGACCCGCTCGGGGCAGGTCCAGTCGAGCAGCAGATTCGCGTACGGCACGCCCTCGCGCTCGCCGATCGTCGCGTCGCCCACCTGCGTCGGCTGACAGGCCGTGGCCCGAGCGGTCACCGAGACCCGGTCGGAGACATACCGGAGGACCGTCGACGAGTGGCTCTTCAATGCCGCGGCCTGGGCGCCGCTGTCGCCCGCGTCAAATGCGGCGGTGCCCGCCGTGAAGAGTGGGTCATCGTCGCCCGAATCCGCGGCGGACACGACGAGAAGGTCGTATTCGAGATCCAGCGCCGTACGGATGTGACCCTCGTCTCCGGCCGTTATTTTCGCGTACACAGTCGACGAGAAGCCGTGCGCCGACGCGGTTCCGGTGCCCAAAAATGGAAGCACCACTGCGGCAATCCCGACAGCGGTGCAGATAACGGTACGGCGGATGCGCCCCAACATGCGACTCCCTCGGTTGGCCAGTGCACGTTGCATGGCGTGGGTAAACACCAGCCCGCGCGTCGACGAACCGCCGGAAAACAACTACCGCGAAGGACCGCCCGCGGATAACCGGTGCGGGGAATTGAGATAGGAATACGAGGTTGCCGCCACCACTCGAAAGGACGACCACCTTGCGCCCCCCGCTTCGGGCCGTCGCCATGCTGGCCGCGACCGCCGCACTGGTCGCCGCCTGCGACTCCGGCGACGACTGGTCCCAGCCGCACCCCGCACCCAGCGCCGTGGGGACTCTCGGCCCTGGATTCGTCGACCCCTCCACCACCCCCGCTCCGGAGGCGACGATCACGCCGCGACCCGGTTCGTGGGCCGGGGTCCACCCGCCGAAGGACTATCGGGTCGTCCTACTCACCGCCGGCACCGACGACCCGACCAAGGCTCTCGTGACGGCCGTGCGGGAGTGGGCCGACGACGAGCACGCGGATCTCCGGACCATCACCGTCGGCAACGCCCACGATGCCGTTCCCAGCATCGCCAAGGCCATGGAGATGAAACCGGATCTCATCGTCAGCGCCGGCGGTGACCTCATCGACCCCCTCGCCCTGGTCACCCCGAACCACCTGGACGAGAAGTTCCTCGTGGTGGGCGCCGAGCTCGCCGAGCCCACCCACAACGTCACGTCCGTCGACTGGGAAGGCGCGTCGTTCCGCGGGGAGGGGCTCGGCATGTCCTCGACGTACGACCCGAAGTCGTTCACCGGCGAGCGCTGCGCGGCAGCCATCCGGGCGGGTGTGGCGGCGGTCCTCAACGACCTGACCGGGATCGTGGTCTGGCTCTGACAGCGGTCCGCCCCGGGCCGTGACGGTGCGGGCTCAGCGCGGAACCGGCCCACGATCCTCGAACTCGTACGTGGTGGTGAGGCCCTCGGGCAGGTCGGGGACCAGGGCGTTGGTGCCGTCGACCACCTGGACGTAGCGCTTCCCCTGAAAGATCGAGTAGCTGCCGTCGGCGACCTGCTCGATCCGGAAGCGCTGCGTCGAGAGGGCCACCTCGCAGGTCCGCCCGCGTACGCTGCCCGGCGCGGCGTCGTGCACGACAGTCATGCAGACCTGGTCGGCGTCGGGCGGGGCGGCCAGGACGATCCGGAACCCGTCACCGTCGGGGCGCAGCACCCACAGTGCCCGGTCGTCGCTGCCCCGATCGGTGCGGGCCCGCACCTGGTCGCCACCCTCGTCGATCACCAACGCGGCCCCACGCATGCCGGGCAGCACGATCTGGACCTGACGTCGGCCACCCAGAATGTCCTGTCGACTGGCCGTCGCGGTCTCGGACGGAACGACCGGGGCCGACGACGGGACGGGACTCACCGGGCCGACACCCACCTCCGGCGTCTCGACCTGGTTCGGGGTCGTCCAGACGACGACGCCCACGGTGCCGGCCAGGAGGGCCAGACCGGCGGCGACGATCGTCGTCCGATGCCGCCGACGCCTGTCGCTGCGCTGCCGCAACGTCTGCGCGGGGGGAAGCGTGGCGACTCGCCGGACCTCGTCGACGATCGCGGTGAGGTCGTCGCGTGGATCAGCCATGGGACGTCTCCTCCTGGTGCGCATCGGTCAGCAACCCGGCCATCGCTCGTCGACCACGGGCGAGGTACGTCTTCACGGTCCCGACGGGGGCCTGCATCTCGGCTGCCACCTCGGCGACGCTGAGATCGTTCAGGTGGTGCAGCACCACGGCCCGGCGCTCGTTGACGCTCAACCGCTGCAACGCCTGCAACAGGGCGACGTGGTCCTCGTTCAGTCCGGGAACGCCCTGGTCGACGGCGGCCCGGCGATGCGCGCGTACCCGGTTGAACGTCTTGCGCCAACTGCTCACCGCGATCCGGGACGCGACGCGGCGGACCCACGCCTCCGGGCTGTCCGCCTCCCGTACCGTCCGCCAGCGCTGCCAGGCCCGCATGAACGCCTCGGCGACGGCGTCCTCCGCCTCAGCCCGGTTGCCGGTCAGCGCGTACACGTGACCCACGACCCGGCCCGCGCAGGCCGCGTAGAGGGCGTCGAACTCCTCGGCGTCACGCATCCGACCGGTGCCCTCCCCTGCCGCGTCCGCTGGTCACCGCCGCATGCAACCCTTCCGGGTGAATCGGACACCTCAGCGCGGGGCAGGATTGTGGTGACCGTCACAGCAGAGTGATCAACCTAACGTCCTGCCCAGGCGTCATCGTGCCGTCCCGGGAGACGCCCGTGGCGGAGAGGACGATGTGCGACGACGGCAACGACGCGCGCTGACAGCCGGCGTACTCGCGATGGCGCTGGTGGCGGCGGGCCTGACGGCCACCCCGGCGAGCGCGCGGGTGCGGCCGGAGGGCGCGGTCGACGGCAGACCCGGCACCTTCACGCTGATCACCGGCGACGAGGTGTCGCTGGACGCGAGCGGTCACCCGACGATCCAGCGCGGGCCGGGGCGGCCCGGCATGCGGTTCGTGACCAGCCGCGAGGGCGGCCACCAGTTCGTCATCCCGGTGGACGCGATGCCGCTGCTGCGGGACGGACGCCTCGACCGTCGGCTGTTCGACCTCACCGTGCTCGGCGGGTTCGGCTACGACGACCGCGCCGCCGAGTTGCCGCTGCTTGTCGCGTACCCGGAGAACGCGTCGGCGCAGGCGCGGGCCGCGACCGTCGGGGGTGCCGCGCGGGTCCGGGCCGACCTGCCCGCCACCCACGCGTTGGCCGTGCGGGCGCAACCGGCCGACCGGGTCACGCTCTGGGGGTCGCTCACCCGTGGGACGGCCGCCGGGCGCACCCTCGCCGCGGGGATCACCCACATCTGGTTGGACGGCAAGCGCACGGTCTCCCTCGATCGCAGCGTGCCGCAGATCGGTGCCCCGACGGCCTGGCAGGCCGGGTTCGACGGCACCGGTGTCACCGTGGGCGTGCTGGACACCGGGATCGACGCCGGTCACCCCGACTTCGCGGGACACCTCACCGAGGTCCGTGACTTCACCGGAGGCAACGACCCGAGCGACGCGGTCGGCCACGGCACCCACGTGGCGTCGACGATCGTGGGCAGCGGCGCTGCCTCCGACGGCAGGTACCGCGGGGTGGCGCCGGGGGCGAAGCTGCTCGTCGGCAAGGTCTGCGCCACCACCGAATGCCAGGACTCGGACATCATCACCGGCATGCAGTGGCTCGCGCCGCAGGCGCGGGTGGTCAACCTGAGCGTGGGCGGCGACGACGCCCCCGGCCTCGACCCGCTGGAGACCGCGGTCCAGGAGCTGAGCCACCGCTACGGCACCCTCTTCGTGGTCGCGGCCGGCAACGAGGGCAAACCGAAGTCGGTCTCCTCGCCGGCCTCCGCCGACGACGCCCTCGCCGTCGCCGCTGTCGACGCCGACGACCAGCGGGCGTACTTCTCCAGCCGGGGTCCGCGCGTCGGCGACAACCACATCAAGCCCGAGATCAGCGCACCGGGCGTCGACATCGTGGCCGCCGCGCCCGGCGGCCAGTACGCCACCATGTCCGGCACGTCGATGGCCACTCCGCACGTGGCCGGCACCGCCGCGATCCTCGCCGGGCAGCACCCGGACTGGGCCGGCCCGCAGCTCAAGGCCGCCCTGATGGACTCGGCCAAGCCGACCGGCCAGGACACCATCTACGAGCAGGGCGCCGGCCGGGTCGACATCGCCCGGGCGGTCGCCCAACCGGTCGCCGCCGAGGTCGCCGCCATCGACTTCCCCGTCCAGCGCTGGCCGCACGCCGACGACACCCCGGTCACCCAGGTCGTCGGCTACCGCAACACGGGCACCGCGCCGGTCACCCTGACGCTGGGCATCGCCCCGGCCCCGGCCGGCATGCTCACCGTCAGCCCGACCACGCTTGTGGTGCCGGCCGGTGGCCGCGCCGAGGCGACGATCACCGTGGACACGCGGGTGGACGCCCCGGACGGCGTCTACCAGGGTGCGCTGACCGCGACCGGAGCCGGCGACCTGCGGGTACGCACGCCGTTCGCGCTCAACCGCGAGATCGAGAGCTACGACGTACGGCTCACCCACACCGAACGCGACGGTCGACCGGCCACCGACTACACGACAGTGGCGGCGAACCTGGCCACCGGAGAGTTCAGCACCCTCGACGGGGCGCCGGGCGGCGGCACCCTGCGGCTGCCCAAGGGCCGGTACGCACTCTGGAGCACCATCCACGAGGGCGACGCGTCGACCCTGCTCGTGCAGCCCGTGCTGGACGTACGCGGCCCGGTCACCGAGGCCGTCGACGCCCGCACCGCCAAGCCGGTCGCGCTGACGGTGCCCCAGCCGGACGCCGCGCCCGTCGCGATCAACGTCAGTGCGAACTGGGACGACGGCTTCCGCTATCCCGGAGTGCAGCTCAGCGGGGTGTCGTTCGGGGACGTCTTCTTCGGCCGGATCGGACCCGCCGTCGCGGCACCCGAGTTCACCGCGACGCTGGGTGTCGGGCTCGCCCGTCCGGGCAGTCACGGGACCTTCCGGAACAGCCCCTACACGTACGACCTCGCGTACGTCCGCCCGGGCGACATGTTCACGGGCCTCACCAGGAAACTCTCACCGGGAAACCTGGCCACCGTCCGGACGACCTACCGGAGCCAGTCCACGGCGACGACGGCCGTCCGGTTGCACCGTGCGGCGGCGCCCGGCGGCTCGGGTCCGATCGGTTCGAGAACGCCGCTCGACCTGCCGTTCCGCGGCACCGAGTACTACAACACCGACGGCGGCATCACCTGGACGTCCACGTTCGTCGAGGGTGACAATGCCACCACGCAGACGTCGACCTTCACGGCGGGCAGGTCGTACACCCAGACCTGGAACGCGGCGCCCTTCGGCCCCACCGTGGCGCAGGCGCCGACGCTGACACCCCTGGGGTACGCGGGCCGCGACGGCGACACCATCTCGATCGCGTCGTTGCCCCTGTTCGGGGATGCCACGGGTCGCCCCGCCACCCGCGACGACCGGCCGGTGCAGGTCCGGCTGCTGCGGAACGGCAAGGAGATCGGCACCTCGGACAGCCCGTGGGCCGAGTTCGCGGTGCCCGCCGGCAAGGCGACGTACCGGCTCGAGGCGACGGCCACCCGCGGCGCGCCGGACACCCTGTCGACGTCGGTCTCGGTGGCCTGGACCTTCACCTCGGCGCACACCACGTCGCCGCAACGGTTGCCGCTGACGACGGTCCGGCCGACGCTCGTGCTCGACGACACCAACACGGCCCGGACGGGCCGGATCGCGGCCGTCCCGGTGGCGCTGGACCGGCAGGCGGGCTCGACGGCGGCCGCCAACCGGACCCTCGGGGTGTCCGCGTCGTTCGACGACGGCAGGACGTGGGTGGCGTTGCCGGTGCTCCGGAACGTGGCCCTCATCAGCCACCCCCGGCGAGCCGGGTTCGTCTCGCTGCGGCTGACGGCCACCGACACCGCCGGCAACACGGTCACGGAGACGATCCAGCGGGCCTACCGGATCGCCTGACACACCGTCCGGCCCGGGGTGGCGGCGCTTGAGCTGCCGCCCCGGGCCGGGCCTCGGTGCGCCACGGCGGTAACGGCACCGCCGTCGGTGATCGAGGACACGGTGCACTGGCTCGTCCGGCAGGGTGAAATCAGATGTGTGAGCAGAGCAGGCACCTCGGGCGACGCCGTGAAGTGCACTCTGCCCATCCGCCATTCGGCTTCCACCAGCGGAAACGGCATTCCCCTGCCGGACGAGCCGGGGCGGACGACGACGCACCACCGGCAGCGCTGGGCAGTGGAGACGATGACTGTCGCCCCCGACGACACGGTGCTGGAGATCGGATGCGGTCGGGGAGCCGCCGTCTCTCTGGTCGCCAGCCGCCTCACGACCGGTCGGATCGTCGCCATCGATCGGGCTGCGACGATGGTGCGACTTGCCACCAACCGGAACGTTGCCCATGTCAACGCCGGCCGAGCTGACATTCGCTGTGTCGGGTTCGAGTCGGCCGACCTTGACCCACTCCGTTTCGACAAGATCTTCGCAGTGAACGTCAGCATGTTCTGGCTGGGCGACGCGACACCGCAGATCGAGCGAGTGCGGAGCCTGCTGAAGCCCGATGGGCGGCTCTACGTCTTCGGCGAGCGGCCCACGGCCGCACACGCCACAGCGAACCTCACCTCGACCACGTTGCTGCTGGAGGCCCACGGCTTCGCGACAACCACGGCGAGCGCCACTCGCGGTAAGGGGCAGGTGCTCACCTGCGTGAGCGGCGCACGCCGTCCCACCGAGTAGCGCGGGTGACGCAGCATCGACCGCGAACGTCGTTCGTCCCAGCGCGGGGAGCAGCGGCACCCAGATCGAGCCAGACCCCGCGCCTGCCCGTCGCCATCTCGCGGAAGGACCCGTGGCGGAGTTGTCCGCCACGGGTCCTTCGTCAGCAACGAGTCAGACCTACGTCACGACTCAGCGCTGGAGGGTCAGCAGACCCGGCCGGTACGGCAGGAGGCCGTAGGGGACACCGTCGGAGCTGGGGGAACGACCCTGGTAGAGCAACTGCAGGTTGCAGGCGTCGACTGTCATCGTCTGGTCGGCGTTGGTGCGCAGCAGCTCACCGTGGCTGATGTCGTTGGTCCAGGTGGCACCACTGTTGACCTTGGCGGCGAACGGGTTGCTCTGCGTCGCGGCCTGCGGCGTCCACGTACCGTTGAGGCTGGTCGCCGTGAACGAGCGGAAGTAGCGGCCGGTCGAGCCGATCGCCTCGACGATCATGAGGTACTTGTTCAGACCCTTCAGCTTGTAGACCTGCGGAGCCTCGAACAGGTTGTTCTGTGTGTCACTCATGATGGTCGTGTAACTGCTGCCGAAGTTGCCGGGGAAGTTCCCGATCGGCATGCTGGCCCGGTAGATCTTGCCGTTGTCGCCGGCGAAGAACAGGTACATGGTCGTGTCGTCGGCGATGACCGTCTGGTCGATCGGCCCGGTACCGGAACCGGTGATGCTCCCGGTGAACATCGGCTGCGCCGCGGACCAGCCGTTCGGGTTGGTCGGGTTGGTCGAGGTCCGGTAGTGGAACGCCGCCCCGGCCCCCCACTGGTAAGTGAGCACCCAGATGTTCTTCGGCGCGAAGTAGAACAACGACGGGGCGACGGTCCCCGAGTTCATCCCGGTCTGGGTGGCCGAGGCCATCTGCGACCAGTTCGAGAAGAGGCTGAAGTTCATCGAACCCCAGCTGTCGCCGAAGTCGTGCGTGGTGGCGTAGACCAACTGCTGGCCGTTGAAGGGGGCCACGGTGAAGTCCTTGAGCGACACCCAACCCGACTTCGGAGTCGCCAACACGCCACTCGACGACCAGCGGTACGTCGAGGGAAGGTCACACACGCCACCCGGCGGCGGGGACGACGGCGGCGGCGTGGTGGGGTTGCTCCCACCGTCGACGCGGACGAACTGCCACTGCTGGTTCGTGCCGTTCCAGTCGTCGTACTGCACGATGTTGCCACCGTCGGCGGTCGAGGCGCCCTGCACCTCCATCACCTTGTTGCTGTTGCGGTTGATCAACCGGACGTAGCCGCTGTCCGAGTCGGCCAACCGGAACTGCTGGTTGGTGCCGTTGTTGTCAGACCACTGCACGATCGGCCCGCCGTTGGCGGTCGAGCGGCCGGAGACGTCCAGCACCTTGCCGGACAGCCGCGACTTCACCCGGTAGTAGCCACCGCCGGAGTCGACGAACTGCCACTGCTGCTGGTTGCCGTTGTTGCGCGTCCACTGGGTGATCCGGGCACCGTCGTTCGTGGCCAGGTTGTACACGTCCAGGGCCTTGTTGCTGTTGCGGTTGATCAACACGTACCACGCGCTCGTGTCGACAGTCGCCGCGGCGGCGGGCGACGACACCACCGCGACGGCAGCACCGCCGACCAGCACCGCCGCCGCGCCAGCGGCGATAATGCGGGGCAACCACCAACGCCGCCGTGACGGCGGTGCGATCGATGGAGACCTATCGAGGGCAGACATGATCCTCCTTCAGTGACCAAAGCCGAACGGCCTGCCCGAGGGTGGGCGCACCGCGACGTGTGTCCGGGCGATGCGTCGGGGAAGTTAGCGCTAACAACACGCCTACATGCCCTGACGCACGACCGATTCGGGGGTCGACGAAGCAGGCTTCCCCGGTAAGCCATAGATGTCGTCGTCCTTAGCCATCGACTGTGAGCGATAACATGCCGTTCGTCAAGACGTAACGTGCTGGGAACATCAGGCGGTGACGTGTCGTGCCGCAGGGCGGGATCGCCTCCCACCGGGCCTGTGCAGGCATCCGCCCCCAACTCGTCGGCACGGGCCGCAGCCGGAGCCCTTGAGGAGCCGATGCGTTGGCGCCAACATCGACGGTTGCCCATTATTCGGGCAACGTCAACCCGGACCGCCGCAGCCGGCCGGACCGCCGCCACAGCGCACCACACCCAGGTTCAGGAGACGTGGGTCAGGCAACGATGGCCCCTGGGTGGGGGCTCGGCGACGCAGTCGGGGTGCGCCCGCCTCAGACCGCGCCTCGGTCGACCAGGCTGAAGGTGGTGTCGACCGGGGCATCACCCATGAACTCGACGTAGATCTCGCTCCTGGTCTCGTCCCACTGCACCACGCCGTGCTCCTCGTTGACGATGACGTAGGAGGTGCGCCCCTTGTCGTCCTTGCCCTCAGGAGTTATCGAGAACAGAGTTGCCTTGGTCGGCCGGCACTCGGCCCCTACCAACAACTTGTCGTCGTCCCCATCTCTCTTGACCCCGAGGCACGGTCGGTGGGCGATCTCCGGGTTCAACGACTTGATCATGTATTCGACGCCGTCCGGTTCGAGCACGAAGAGCGCGTCCTTGCCGGTCCCGCTACCGACCACGACCTCGCCGTCCGACGGCAGTGACAGATCACGGTCGATCTCCACCACGTGCACCAGGATTCGCCGCTGTCCGGTCAGGATGGCCTGGGTAGGGTCCGCGGCGGCCGACGGCGAACCGGTCGGCTTGGCCGCTGGCGTGGACGCGGCGGCCGATGCCCCGCTCGCCGCCTGACTCCCCGCCGCCGTCGAACCGGCCGGGGCCGGTCCGGCCTGGTCGTCCAGCAGTCGCGGGCCGAACAGAAAGGCGGGCACCAGCACCGCGATCACCGCGACGACCGACCCCAGAGCGATGAGCCAACGACGCCGGCCCGAGCCCGCACGCCCGCCGGACGGCTCCGAACGCCGCCCCTGGTCGGCAGCACCGTGCGCCTGTGCCGCACGCACTGTCGGCATCTCAGCCAGGCGTTGGGCTGTCTCGGCAGCACCCCGCTGATTCGCGGCGGTCAACAGTTCGTCGAGCAACTCCCGGGCGGTGGGCCGGGCAGCGGGATCCTTCTCCAGCGCCCGGGCGACCAACTCCCGCAGCGCACCGCCGAGGCCGGTCAGGTCCGGCGGTTGGGTGAGGATCCGCATCGCGACGGCGGTCGGGGAGTCACCCCCGAACGGGTTACGGCCGGTCGCGGCATGAGCGACCAGGGCGCCCCAGGCGAAGATGTCCGCGGCCGGACCCACCGTGTGGCCGGACGACGCGTCGAAGCGCTCCGGGGCCATGTACGAGACGGTCCCGACCATCTGGTTGGTCCGGGTGTGCTGGCTCGTCGCCTCGAAAGCTCGGGCGATGCCGAAGTCGATTACCTTGATCCCACCCGGTGCGACCAGGACATTGGCCGGCTTCAGGTCTCGGTGGATCACCCCGGCGCCATGGATGGCGGTGAGCGCGGTTGCCACCCCGACCGCGATGCTGTGCAGTTGCGCGGCCCCCAGCGGCCCTCGATCCCTGATCACCTGGGCCAGACTGGGGCCCTCGACGTACTCCACCACCAGGTACGGCGGGTTGTGGTCCGGGTCGGCGTCCAGGACCTCGGCGGTGCAGAACGGTGGAACCTGGCGGGCGCGGTTCACCTCACTTCGGAACCGACCACGGAACTCCTCGTCATGCGAGAACTCCGGCCGGACGACCTTGACCGCCACCTGCCGACCCTGCGGAGACCGGGCCAGGAAGACAGTGCCCATGCCCCCGTCGCCGAGCCGGTCGAGCACGTCGTACCCACCGAGGCGGGCCGGGTCCCCGGGACGCATCCCGTTGCTCACGCCGGATGCCCGCAGACCGCGATCACCGCGCGAACCGTTCCGCCTGTCACCCGTTCCCCTTAGGTCACTCGACTGCCGCCCGCAGCCTATCGTCCGCCCACCAAACCCTGTCGATGCCGTCCACGCCTCGGGGTTCCCCCGTCGGCGCCCCGGGCGCGGACGCCGCAGCGGGTGCGGGCGTGTTCAGGAGACAGGTCCGGAGCGTTCCGATGAGCTGTGGTGCAGCCCGCGAGGAAGGTGCTGCGGTCGGGGCCTCACGGCACTCCTCGGCCTCGGTGTTGCTCCGGCGGGGGACGCCCTCGCAGGAGCTATATGATGAGAGCCCTACCAGCACCGATGTCAGCGAGCGGGTCTGCGTTGCCGGCTCTCGACCGATGTGACCAGGAAGGCTGACCGCGTCGGTGACACCCACCATGACTCACCGCGAGGACCCCGCGGAAGTCGCGCCGACCGTCGTCGGCCGAAGCGGTGCACCTTCCCGCGCAGACCACGAATCCGGCTCGTGACCTTCCGCTACATCGCTCGGACGGTTCGCGGGCTGGAGTGGATCTCGGCCGCGGAGATCGAGCGGGACATCGCCGGCGCCACCATGATCACCATGGCGGCCAGGGAGGTGAGCTTCGAGACCGAGCGGCCCGAGCCGGCCGTCGCACGCCTCAAGACCGTCGACGACCTCTTCGTCCAGGTGGGTGAGGTCGGCGGTGTCGGACACACCAAGGCGGATCTTTCGCCACTCGCGACCCAACTGGCGCGGCTGGAGTGGAGGTCCTCGATCCCGGCCGTGTCCGCGCTCCGTGAACTTCCCGAAGCGCTCAGGTTCGATGTCGTCGCGAGCCTCGAAGGGCGACGGACCTACAACCGGTTCGACGTGGAGAACGGCACCGGACGTCTGCTCCAGGACCGGCTCGGAGGCACCCACCTGCCGCGCACGGAGAGCGTGCGCCCCAAGGATCCCGACCTGACCGTCCGGCTGTTCCTCCGCGGGCCGACGGCTGTCGCTGCGCTCCGGCTCGGGCAACGCCCCCTGCACCGGCGAGGCTACAAGGAGGAGGCGGGACCTGGGACTCTGCACCCTCCAGTGGCCGCGATGCTGGCGATGCTGGCGGACCTCGCTGCTGGCCAGACGATGATCGACCCGTTCTGCGGAGACGGCACGATCGCCATCGAGGCCGCCCTGCTCGGAACGGGCGCCGACGTGTCCGCCAGCGACATCGATGCCACTCGGGTCGGTAACGCACGCCGGAACGCGGAACGCGCAGGGGTGCGGGTCCGGTTCGCGGTCGCCGACGCGGGGAAAGCTGCCTGGACACCGGGATCCCTCGACGCGATGGTGACGAATCCGCCCTGGAACGTTGCGGTTTCCGGCAGCGGTGAGCTGCGCCGGTCTCTCGACCCCTTCTGGGCGCGGCTGTCTGACGCCTTCACCACGCAGGGACGGATCTGCGCTCTGGGCGACGCCGAACTCCAGATTCCGGCCAGGATCGCAAGCCTCGGCCATGTCGTCACCATGAGCACACAGATCCGTCTCGCCGGGAGGATCTCCGAGGTTGTCCTGGCTCACCCTGCCGCTGCGGAGCCGTTCCACCTGCCAGCCAACCTGGCGCGGTGGCGTGCGCGTGCCCGGCGTGCCGGCATCGTCACCGAAGCCGGCTGGTAGAGCGATCAGGGCCGCTCGGCGCTGAGGGGAAGTTGCGCGACCGGCACGAGCCGCCGGACACCCCGGCTGGGGCTGGGCTGGTCGGTGCCCTTGACGGTGGCGATGTCGGCGACGAGGGCCTCGATCTGTTGGCGGGTGACACCTGGCATGCAGATCAGGTGGCTGATGCCACCGTCGGCATTGGAGAGCCCGTGGCGACGGGCGATTGTCAGCGGTGGGGTGGTGAAGTACACGGTGAAGGCGTGGACGTTGCGCCAGGCGGGCCAGCCGATGCTGGCCAGGAGCGAGTGGGCGTAGCGGGCTGTCTCACGGGCCTGTTCGGCGCGCTCACGGTGCCCGTCCTCGCCGAAGAGCCGCATCACGTACCACATCTGCACGGCGAGTTGGCCGGTGCGGGATCCGCCGATGGTGGTGTCGGTCGTGGCGGTGTAGGCGATTCGCCGGGCCGCGCGTTGTAGTGAGCGGCGGGTCAGGACCAGTCCACCGGTGATCGTGGTGCCGTAGAACTTGTGGCACGAGATCGCGACCGAGTCGATCACGCCGTCGAGGTCGAGGGCCACCGGCCGCTCCGGCAGCAGGACCAGCGGGACGCCGGCGAGCGCGCCATCGACGTGCAGGTGGTTCTTGCGGATGGCCAGGTCGGAGAGGATGGTGCGAATCCGGACCGGGTCGTCGACCGCCTCCGTGACGGTCGTGCCAGCGTTGGCCACGACGATCGCCGGGCGGTCCCGGCGTCGGGCGAGCTCGCCGCGCAGATCGTCATAGTCGATCTCGCCGGTGTTGTCGGTGCGGATGACCACCTCGGGCAGGCCGAACATGCCTGCCGTCTTGTTGATCCAGTAATGAGTGGCCTGGCTGTAGTAGAGGACGGGATCCGCGCCCGCGAACCTGTCTCGCGCCAGCAGGATCGCCGCCTGGTTGGCCTCGGTGCCGTCGCCGGTCAGGTAGCCCCACCGGTCACCGGTTGGAGCGCGGAACAGGTCGGCATGCCAGTTGAGGACCTCCCGCTCGTACGCCTTCGTGTGGGCGGTGTCCGGTGCGGTCTCCGGGTCGCCGACGTTGTTGATCAACATCTGGAAGAGCGGAAGCGTTGGCCCGTAGTCGATGTCCCGTGCGGCCGGAAAGCCGATCGAGCGATCCTTCGACAGGCTGGCGAGAAGGTTCTCGATCTGGGCGGCGAGGGACAGATTGTCGGGGACGCTGGTGGGAGCGCTCATCGCGGACCCGCCGTCGCGGCACTCACGGCATCACGGACCAGCAGACCGCATCGCTGATGGCAGGGGGTGGTCACGAGCACTCCGTTGTTAGGCACCCAAAAACACAAAGTGGACCATGATTACGCCCGGCGGGCAACCAGTCCTTTGTCGAGCGATCGAACGGACTGGTGGTGTGCGGTTGATCGCGGTGCGTGTGCAATGAGAGGCTATGGCGACGGTTTTCCGGGGAGGACTACATCGTGGTGTATGACAGGCGAGCGACCCAGCCAGGCCCTCCTGAGTGGACTGCGGAGAGCTGGAGGGCGTCCGCCAGTGGCGGTTGGACGACGGAGGCGCCCTGGGACCAGCAACCGGACAACCAGACGTCGCCCTACCAGCAGGCGCCGGTGCCGGACAGCCGGCATGCCTGGGTGGCGCCGACGAGTGCGGTGCCGTCCCCGGCGGCTGAGCGGTACCCGCCGGCATCGTGGCATTCGACGTCTCCCGCGCAGCCGCCACCACCCGATCCGCCGCCGGCCGCGCGAGAGTCGCCCCCCGCCGCGCCCCCGGTCAGCGATCCCGAGACACGACGGATCTGGGCCTCGCTGCGGTCTTCCGCGCTGAGCCGAGTCGGGTTGATGAACACCATGCACGGCCGCCACGCCTGGGCCCAGCGCCGGCGTAGCCCGTTGTGCCCGTACGGCTTCGCGTTTCTCTACGCGGTGCCGTTCCCGGGCTCCACACCGGACCGACCGGTTTTCGAGGTCGGAGCGGCGACGCGTCTGGACAAGGCTGGCGAGGACGTGTCAAACCTGCCCAGGTTGCTGTACGACCTGACCGAGACAGCACAGCACTACCTCGATCACGGCGGGTTGGACCCGCGTCAGCCGCCGCAGATGTGTAACCGGGTCGACGAGCGGGTCAACGCCGACTCGACGTTCATCGGCATCGCGGTGAGTTCGCTCGATGGTCCGCTGGGCACCTGGGAGCAGACGATGCGGCAGGTGGAGGGCGAGGATCGGATCCCGGGACGGTTCTACATCCAGCTGATGGACCCCGAGGAGACGCGGATTCTCGTCGATCGGCCCACCGACCCGTGGAGGAAGCCGTTGATCCAGTCGACGACGCCGACGTACGAGGCGTGGCGGCCGTTGCAGAGCCACCCGGGCGACGCGCCCATCTGGACTGGCATAGCCCAGTTGGCCACCCTGGTCCACCACGGCGCTCAACGGATCGGGAAGGGCAGAGGCGGGGCAGCGTAGCCAGCTCGACAGAGCGAAGGCGGGGCCGCACACGCGGCCCCGCCTTCGGTGTCCTTCGAGGACGTTCAGAGCGTGAGGTGGCCCAGATCCTCGTCAACCTGACGCGTCGGGTTCGTCTCCCGCACACCGACGGAGGCGAGCAGCTCCGGCCGGCGAAGCCGCAGGCTGACCGCCCACAGCACGCCGACGAGGACGAAGGCGCCCACCGTCCCGGGCACCAGCCACGCCCGGTGTGACCCGGGTGGCGTACCCAGCGCGGCACTGATGTTGATCAGCGTGACCAGCAGGATCACCGCGATCGAGATACCGCCGAGCGTCGGTGCGATCATCCGCGCCCACAGCGACTCGTTGCGCCCACCGCCCCCGGCGAAGAAGCGGACGGTGGCGAGTGAGCTCACCGCCATCAACAGCATCAGACTCACCGCAGCGATGTTGGACAGCCAGGTGAACATGGTCAGCGCCTCGGCGCCGCTCATCACGAACAACAGGAGGACGATCAGAGCGGTGATCGACTGGGCGACCGATCCGCCCTGCGGCGCACCGGAGCCGCCCTCACGGATCGTCGCCAGCCGCGCCGGCAGCAGACGGTCCTTGCCCAGCGTGAACACGTACCTCGCCACGCTGTTGTGGAAACTGATCATCGCCGCGAGGACGCTGCTGATCAGCAACAGGTTGCCCAGCGCCACGAGCAGCACGCCGGCCGTACCAGCGCGGGAGGTGGAGAAGACCTCGAACGGCAGCGGCACCGACGGGTCGCGGGCCAGATCAGCGACCTGGTCCGCCCCCACCGTGGCCACCATCGCCCACGCGCACAGGGCGTAGAGCAGGCCCAGGCCGAGGATCCCGCAGAAGATGCTCCGCGACACCGCCCGCGGTGAGCGGGCCTCGGCACCGTACGCGGCAGGGGTTTCGGTGCCGAAGAACGCGGCGATACCCAGCGGCAGGACCGCGAGGCCGGCCACCACCCCGCCGCCGAACAGTTGCGTCGGGTTCAGCGCCTCGAACGTCAGGTGACCACCTGCCGGGTGCGCCAGCCCCATCAGCACGAAGACGAGCAGTAGTGCGACCTCGACGACCAGGATGGTTCCGAACATGGCGGTGCTGATGCCGGTGCGTTGCAGACCGAATGTCGCGACGATCGCCCAGGCGAGGAGAGCCCACGCCCACCACGGGCCGCCGATCAGTCCACTTGCCACCGAACCGAGCAGGCCGTACAGCGAGATCTGGATGGTGTTGTAGGCCAGCAGCACGACTGGCGCACCGGCGACGCCGACGGGCCGGGACAGCCCGGCAGCGAGGGCGGTGTAGAAGATCCCGCTGGGTGGCACGTACCTGGCGATGGCGATGTACCCCGGCGCCCAGAGAAGCATCACGACGGTCAGGAGCAGGAAACTGCTGGCCACGCCGGTGTTTCCGGTGGCCGCATAGGTGGCCACGATGCCGCCGACGAGCACGGCCATCGGGGACGATGCGGTCGCGCCGAATGTGACAAGCGAACTCATCCGCAGTGTCTTGCGAGCCAGCCCTCGCTCGGCGGACACCGTCAGGGGGGTCACAGGGGACGTGACCATCACTCAACCTCCCCAGGTCTAAGGCAAATCGGTCAGGCGACGGGACTCGATGACCTTACAGGTGATTTCGCCGTCACAGCGAGCAGCGAAGCATAGATGTGATCACTCATCGGAGGCGGGCGTTGCGCCGTGTGTGTCCACGGTGCGGCCCTCGGTCGCAGCGCGTCGCTGACCACCGCGCGGGGCTTTGCCGGCTACCTACCGGTCACCTGATCGCAGGACCTCGCCGAGCAGAATCCGGTCGATCTTGCCGTTGGCCGTGAGCGGCAGGGCCTCGAACCGCGT
Organism: Micromonospora sp. NPDC049204; assembly: GCF_040647935.1. Classification (NCBI taxonomy): domain Bacteria; kingdom Bacillati; phylum Actinomycetota; class Actinomycetes; order Micromonosporales; family Micromonosporaceae; genus Micromonospora; species Micromonospora sp. NPDC049204. The sequence continues at coordinate 29,680 of NZ_JBEZDC010000003.1, forward strand.
GACCCGGCGGGGCACCATGAACGGGGCAAGCGTGGACCGCAGCAGGGCCAGCAGCTTCTCCTCGTCGGCCACCGGCCCCTCGTAGGCGAGGTGCAGATCCACACCACCCGCTGGCACGGGGAGGGCCAGGGCGACCGCCTCGGCGACCTCCGGGTGCCGCCGGGCGACCGCCTCGATCTCGCCGAGTTCGACGCGGTATCCGGACACCTTCACCTGGTGGTCCAGCCGGCCGAGGTGGATCAGCCGGCCGTTCTCGTGGCGGACCCGGTCCCCGGTCCGGTACCAGTCCGATCCGGACGGTGGGCCGTGGCGGAGCCGGTAACGGCCGGCGGCGCCGGTGACGAACCGGTCGCTGTCGTCCGCCGGATCGAGATAGCCCGGGAACCGCTGCGGACCCCGGACGCACAGCTCTCCCTCGGCCGTGGGGCGCAGGTCTTCGTCGAGCAGCAGCCAGTCGGCCGCCGGGTAGGGCTCCCCGATGGGCACGGTGCCGTTCGTGGTGACAGGCCAGTCGGCGGGCGATGCCGGCAGGCGGTAGCCGGTGCACGTGACGGTGAGTTCGGTGGGTCCGTACATGTTCTCGATGACGCTGTTCGGCGCGGCCGTCTGCCAGGCGGCTGCGGCGTCGACGGACAGCGGCTCGCCGCAGAACATGCTCCATCGCAACGTCGGCATCCGGTCCGGGCCGAGCTGCCGTAGCCGCCGCGCGATGGCGACCGCCGACGGCACCGAACTCCAGTGGGTGATCTCGCGTTGCCGGACGAACCGGACCGCCGCCATCAGGTCCGCCGGCTGCGGCACCACCACTGTCGCTCCGGCGCCCCAGGTGGCGAAGAGGTCGAAGATCGACGGGTCGAAGGTGAGATCGAACATCTGCGACACCCGGGCGTCGCTGGTCAGCTCCGCGCGTCCGGTCACGGCCCGCAGGAAGGCGAGCACGTTGGCCTGGGTGACCGGCACGCCTTTCGGCGTCCCGGTCGACCCGGAGGTGAACATGATGTACGCCGGACGGGCCGCGTCCCCGTGGTCTGCGGGCCTGCCGTCGCCCGGTGGGAGCGCGGCGAGGGCGCGATCGTCGACCGGTAGCACCGGCACCGCACCGGCGCTGCCGCCGGCGTCGGCGAGGACCAGGTCCAGCTCGGCCGCCATGGCGATGGCCGCGGTCCGCGCGGGCGGATACGCCGGACTGAGCGGTACGACAGTGGCGCCCAACCGGTACGCGGCGAGATACCCGGAGTACGCACCGGCGCTGCGTGCCGCGAGCAGCCCCAGCCGGCGCGGGGGCTGTCCGAGCCGGTGGACCACCGCGGCGGCGACCCGGCCCGCGAGATCGTCGAGATCCCCGTACCGGAGCTGATTGGCTCCGAGATCCAGCGCGATCCGGTCCCGATGCCGGGCGGCGGACTCGGCGAACCAGTCGTACAGGGTGTTCACGCGGTTACCCCCTCGGTGCTGATCCGGTCGAACGCGGCCCGGACCACACCCGGCCGGGGCCGCCCACGGCCGGCCGACTCCACGGCGAACCGCAGAGCCCGCGGCAGGTCCTCCCAGGCGGACACGGCGGCCGCGGCCACCGCCGGGTCGGTCAGCCCGGCGGCCGACCGGACCCGGTGGCGGAACACCTGGTGCCGGCTCGCCGCCCACAGGTCGTCGGCCAGTGCGGCGAGCCTCGCCGGGCCCTCGACCGCCGCGGCGAGGTGCGTCACGGCGGCCGAGCCGGTGAGCCATCCCGGCTCCACGGGAGGACGCACCGCGGCGGTACGGGCCAGCCAGCGGTACTGCGACGGCGGTGGCACCTCGACGGGCTCGCCGAGGGCGTGCCGATCGCGGTTGGCGACCTCACCGGACGCTGTGGTGACCGGAGTGAGCAGCACCCGCAGCTCGTCGTCGGTGACCGGCCCGTGGTACGGACGATGCTCACCATGCGGCGTCGTCGCAGCGAAGTGGTCCTCCACCTGCCAGCGGCCCCCGGGGCGGCCGGTCAGCAGCACCCAGTGCGGGGTCGCGCGGCGCTGGTACTCGGGAGACCAGGGCAGCTGTTCGGTGTTCGCGACCGCCAGGACCGCGCCACGGGTCTCCAGCTCGGCGGCGATCCCGGCCGTGGCCTCGGCCCATCGGCCCGTCCCGAGATATCCCAGGCTGCCGCCGTCGATACGGCCGTGATGCGACAGGGCCGTCGTCGCGGGGAGGACCGCGAGACGTACCGCGTCGGCCAGCTCGGACCGCAGGTGCGGCCGCCCGGGTGCCAGGTAGGCGGCCAGGTTGCTGGTGTAGCAGCTCAGCTCCGCCCAGTTCGTCATCGGCTCCCCGTCCCGTGGGCCACGGCCAGGCGGCCGACCGCCACCGCGGCCGCCGTCGTACCCCGGTCGTGCGAGATGCTGACGCCGGTCGTGGACCACCCGGCCAGGGTGGGCAGGTCCGGTCCGGAAGGGTACGACCCGCCCGCCGTCCACACGTCCGTGTCCACCTCGACCACCGTCACCAGGCGAGACCGTGCAGGAGGTCGTCGACGCGGTCGGCGAGCAGCTCACGGGCCACCTCGCCGACACCACCACCGATGCCGAACACCGCCGCCTCCGTGCGCAGCCGCTGGACGCCGCCGTCGAGGAACCCGGCCGCGCCGTGCAGGCGAGCGCATTCACCGAGCACGTGGTCGACGGTGTCGGCGGTGGCGATCTTGACCCGGGCCGCGGCTGCGGAGTCGTGGCGCTCGGCAACCCACGGGCCGGCGGTCACGCACACCGCGCGGAGTTCGTGGACCCGGGCCAGGCATCCGGCCACGTTCCGCCGTACGCCCGGGTCCTGCCAGAGCGAGGTGCCGCCGTCGTCGGGCCGGCGCAGGCGTTCCACGGTGTCGGCCAGCACACGCCGGCACAGCGCGACCGCCCACAGGCCACCGGCCAGTCGCTCGGTGGCGATGTGCCGGGCGAACAGGGCCATCCCTCGGCCACGGCCGCCGATGACGGCGGTGGCGGGGAGCTGCACGCCGGTGAACGCCACGTCGCCGAGCCCGGCCCCGTCGAACAACTCGGTACGGGTCGGGGTCACTGTCACACCGGGAGTGTCGGCCGGGACCAGCACGAAGCTGAAGCTGGTGAAGTGCCGGCCCTCCTCGTGCCGGGCCAGCACGAGGAACGCGTCGGCGGTACGCGCGTTGGTGATCCACCGTTTCGCGCCGGTCAGGGTGAGCCGGTCGCCGTCGACCCGGTAGCCACTGCCCAGCGAGCTGAGCTGCGAACCTCGGCCGCTGTCGGTGGCGGCAAGCGCCAGCACCGCCCGCCCGGCGGTCACCTCGGCCGTCAGCGGATGGTCCGGCAGGGCCGTACGCAGCAGCGGCAGTGCCGCCGCGACCTGCACGCAGACACCCAGCGTGACGCCGATCGGTTGGGACGCGTCCACCGCGGCCAGCAGCCGGCCGAGCCGTTCCGAATTGACGCGTCCGCCCGGCTCGTACAGTGCCGCGATCAGGCCGGACGCCCCCAGAGCCGACCACACCGGGCGGTCACCGGTGAGCGCTCGGGCCACCGCGTCCCCGGCCCCTGACGTCCGCTCATCCACCGACATGGGTGACTTTCCGATCGAGCAGCACGTGCCGTCCATCGGCAAGGTCGAGGCGGTCGTTGTGGTAGTTGAGCGCCGCCGACCGCAGATCCCGCAGGACCCGTTCGAGGTAGGTGTCCGAGTCCTTGAAGTAGCCGTGCCGCAACCCGACCGCGTCGACGAGTTCCTCGACGGCCTGCCGGCACGACTCCGCCGCGGTCACCTTCAGGCCGTTGAGCAGCATCTGCACCGGCGCGGCCGACAGGTCACCGCCGTCCTCGACGATGTGCTGGGTATGCCGCAGCAGCGCGTGGACGGCGTCGATCCGATGGCGGGCCCGTGCCAGCCGGGTCAGGAGCAGCTCGGACCGGTGGTCGAATCGTTCCCGGCCGTCGGGGCTGCGCAGCAGGGTCGCCACCCGGGACAGCGCCCCGGCGGCGGCACCCAACCAGCAGGCGGCCCAGCCGAGGTGGGCCAGCGGCGAGAAGAGGGCCAGCGAGATCTCCCGGAACCCGTGCTCCGCGCCGATCAACTGGTGGCGGGGGACGGTGCCGGTGAGCCGTAGCGCCACACTGTGGCTGGCCCGCATGCCCATCGGTTGCCACTGGCCCGACTCGGTGATCCGCAGTTGCTCGCGCTCGGCGTAGACGAGGCAGACCTGTCCGGGTGCGTCCGTGCCGGGGCTGCCCATGGTGATGAGGAAGCCGTCGGCGTGGGCACCGCCGGTGACGATCGGCGCGAACCGCTCGATCAGCAGCCCCTCCCCGGTGTCCCGCAACGGCGCGGTCGCGGACAACAGGTGGCCACCGGTGCCCGCGGCGGTGGTGACCGACGCCAGATAGCGTTCGCCCGCGGCGATGCGCGGCAGAAGGGTGGCCCGCAGCTCATCGCCGCCATACCTGACGACGGTGGCGACCTGCTGGCAGTGCATCGCGAAGATCAGCGCCACCGACAGATCGGCGCGGGCCAGCGACTCGGCACAGTCGATCAGTTCTGCCGGGCCGCCGCCCAGCCCGCCGTACGCGGCCGGCACCATCAACGCCAGCAGCCCGGACGCGCGCAGTTCGGCAAGCGCCTCGGTGGGGAAGACCGCCTCGTCGTCGGTACGCCGCGCGTGCTCCCGGGCCACCGCCGTGACCCGTTCCACCCGGCCGGCCAGGTCGACGGCCGTGGCCGCCACCGCCGTCATGGGGCGTCACCGCGAGCGGTACGCACGGCCGCCCAGAGGCTCCCGGCAGTGGCGAACGTGCTCTCGGTCAACGCCTCGTCGGGAAGGCTGACACCGAAGTCGTCCTCGATGGCGAAGAGCAGCTCGATCGACTGCATCGAGTCCAGGCCCAGATCGTGAAGTACGGCGTCGTCGGTGATCTGGTCGGGGGTGGCGTACTTGAGGAAACGCGACAGCAGCGCGACGAACTCCGGATTCACAGCGGCTCTCCCAGGGAGATCGGGGTACGGACCAGGCGCATCCGGGACACGTGCCAGGTGGCCGGGTCCGGGGCGGTGGAGTCGAGAACCACCTCGGCCGGCAGCGGGTGGCCCAGGAAGGCGAGCAGGCTCGCGTCCAGGCCGTAGGCGCCGACGTTGGGTACGGCCAGCAGGTCGCCGGGTTCGAGCCGGGGCAGTTCGACGGCCCGCGCCCAGACGTCCAGCGGGGTGCACAGCGGGCCGCACACCGTGGTCGGCACGATGTCCGCCGCAGGCGCCGCCGTGTCGACCGGGACCAGGTACGGCACCAGCGGTGGGAGGCGGCGCAGCCCCGACAGGCCGCCGAGGTGGTTGATGCCGGACTCGAGGACGACCAGGTTGCTGCCGTGCGACGGTTTCGCGTCGAGGACCCGGGTGAGCAGCGTGCCGGCGGTACCGACGAGGTAGCGGCCCGATTCGAAGGCGATCCGGGGCCGGCCGTCCCGCCAGTCCGGTGCCTCCGCGTCCAGCAGGGCGGTGAGCGGTTCACGTAGCCCGGACAGGTCGAGGCGACCGCCGGCCCGGGCGAACGGCGCACCGAATCCGCCGCCGAGATCGAGCACGTCCAGGCGTACGCCCTGGGCGCGCAGCACCTCGCGCAGGTCGGCGGCGGTTCGCAGGCTGCTGGTGAACTGGGCGAGCAGATCGTCCACGGTGGTCAGGTTGGTGCCCATGTAGAGGTGTAGTCCGGTCACGGTCACGTGCGGCAGGTGCCCGAACCGTTCCGGGGCGGTCGCCACCCAGCGGGCATCGGCACCGAACGGCGACGACACCCCGGTCATGGTCAGGCCGGGCCGGGACGCGGGCGCGTCGGCGTTGATCCGCAGCAGGCACCACACCGGCACACCGGCCGCTTCCGCGCACCGGTTCAGCTGGTCCAGGGCGTGCGGCGAGTCCACCGAGAAGTGCCGCACTCCGGCGGCAAGCGCGGTGCGCAGATCGAGGTCGCGTTTGCCGGGTCCGGCGTACAGGATGGTGTCGGGGTCCCAGCCGGCCGCCAGGGCGGCGGTGAGTTCGCCCGGGGAGCAGACCTCGGCGCGGCTGCCGGCGTGGTGCAGCGCCCGCAGCAGTTCCGGGTGACGGTTGGCCTTCACCGAGTAGTACGTGTCAGTCCGCTCGGGCAGGGCGATGCGCAGGGCGGCGAGGTTGTCCCGCGCGGCTGCCAGGTCGTACACGTAAGCCGGGGTGCCGGCCGTGGCCGCGACGTGCCGGGCCAGAGCGGGATCAAGCATGGCCGCCCACCAGGGTGGTCAGCGCCCTGCGGTCGATCTTGCCGTTGCTGGTCAGCGGCAGACCGTCGACGACCACGCACCGTTGCGGGATCTTGAACACCTCGAGATGGGCGCGCAGCCGGTCCAGCACCGTCTCCGGGGCCAGCTCCGTGACGGCGACCAGCACCGACCGCACGCCGTCGCGGGGTGGCAGGACCGCGACGGACGTGACCCGCGGTATCCGGCGAGCCGCGGCCTCCACCTCGGTGGCGCTCACCCGGTATCCGCGTTCCTTGTAGATGTCGTCGGTACGACCGTCGACGTAGACCCATCCCCCGGCGTCCACCCGACCCTGGTCGCCGGTGCGCAGCTGGGTGGTGAGGCCCTCCTCCACCCGGAACCGGTCGGCGGTCAGCTCCGGGCGCCGCCAGTAGCCGGACATCACATGCGGACCGCGGACCACCAGCTCACCGACGGCACCGTCGGGCAGACGACGTCCCTGGCCGTCGATGGCGAACACCTCCGTCCCGGCCAGCGGTCGACCGCTCGACCCGGGCCGCTCCCGATCACCGTCGGGGGGCATGATGGCGACCCGCTTGCACTCGGTCAGGCCGTACATCACCTGGGTCCGCAGCTGCGGCATCCGGGACCGCAGCGTCTGCAGCAGGTCCGCGGGCATCGCCGCGCCGGTGGTGGTGAGCAGCCGCAACGTGGGCGGCTCACCACCACGGCCTAGTAGCCGGGCCAGCATCTCGGCCGCCGACGGGACTGCCGCGAACACGGTCGCGCCGGTCGCGGTGAGCGCCGCCGACAGGCCGGGGCCGGTCGCCGTCAGACCGGCCAGGTGTATCCGGGCGCCGCTGAGCGCACCGAGGAAGAGCTGGTACAGCCCGTAGTCGAAGGAGACGGGTGACGGGCAGAACACCACGTCGCCGCGGCGATAGCCGACGGCCTCCTGGATGGCCGCGACGGCGAACAGCATCTGCTGGTGGGTGGTGACCACCGCGTTGGGCCGAGCCGTGGAACCGGAGGTGTAGACCAGACACACCGGGTCCACGGTCAGCGGCTCACCACCCGGCGGCAAGCCGTCCAGCGGTGCCCCCGCGGCCAGTCCGCTCACGTCGCCCGCCGCGGACCCGGACTCGACCGCCGAGGCTCTGACCTCCGCGTCGTCGCTGAGGACCAGGGCCGGCTCGCAGTCCTCGAGCACATGCCGCAGCGGATCACCGCGGAGTTGTTCGTGCAGGACGACGAAGACGACACCGACGCGGGCCGCGGCGTACAGGACGGCGGGCAGGACCACCGACGGCGGTGACACGATCACCAGCCGGTCACCGCGGCGCAGACCGGCCTGGAGCAGCCCGGCCGCGATCCGGCGACCCGATGTCACCACCTCGGCGAAGGTGGCCCGGTCCGCGCCTACGGTGACGGCCACGTCGTCGGGGGCACGCCGGGCCGCCCTGTCGAAGAGTTCGTGCAGCAGGGTCATGAGGCGCCGGTCCCGGCGCGGGCGACGATCCGGCACAGGCCGTCGAGGTCCTGCAGGTTCTCCGGTACGAGGTCGTCGGCGGACAGTTCCACACCGACCACCCGTTCCACCAGCTCGACGATCTCGACGATCCGCAACGAGCCGTAGTCGGGAGAGGCGTCGAACCGGGTGCCACCCAGCACCGCGGGCACGGGCAGGCCGAGGACGGACGCGGCAGCCTCGGCGACGTGCTGCCGCCACGGCTGCCCGCCGGCCGTCGGTACGGCGAAGAGCACCTGGTCCCGGTGCAGCAGGTCACCGAGTCGCCGCAGCGGGGCCTCCGGCGCGGGCCGGCCGCGCTGCACCATCCGCCACGCGACGTAGGTCTGCTGAACCAGCCCCTGCCAGGCCCCGAGATGTTCCTGGAGCTCCATGTCGCGGTAGGCGGCGTGCAGCAGCCGGGACCGGGCGAGCAGCCAGGTCTGCAGGGTCAGGCGGGCGAACGCGGCAGCCGGGTCCGGGGCGTCGGCGTACGCGGCCAGGTATTCGGTCGGGTCGTCGAACTCGACTGCCGGCCGCGGTTCCGGCAGCGCCGCCGCGCCGAAGCTGATCACGTCGGCGGTGTCGCCGAGTGCCGCGGTCAGGTCCTTCTCGCTCAGGTCCCAGTGTCCCGGCACCGCCGGCCCCCAACGGGTGTCGTTGCGGTAGGCGTCCCAGACACGTATGCCGTCGTCGTGGGCGTGCACGAGGAAGCTGTGTCGCAGGTGCTCCTGCCCGGCGTAGGGAAGCCACGGCAGGTGGTAGGCGTCGGCGACGACGTAGAGGGGCTCGCGCCGGGCGATCAACTCGGGCACCCGGTCCGCCGGGCAGGCGTCCCAGCGCTCGTCCACTCCGAGTCCGAGGAGCCCGGCCGAGTGCTCCACCTGGTCGGCCACGACGGGTTCGACGGTCCACCAACCGTCGTCGAGTCGGGGTCGGAAGGCGAGCCGGGCGCCGAGCCGCAGATGGGTGCCGAGACCGTGTCGCACGTCGGCCAACAGTGCGAGGTTGACCTGTACGCAGTCGAAAAGGTCGGCGGGCAGCGCATCGAGAGCCGCGCCGAGATCGGCGGCGGGGCCGCTCATCGGGCGGTCCGTTGCACGAGGTCGACCAGGTCGCCGACGGTGCGCGGCAGGGAGGCGGAGAACAGGTCGTCGGGCAGCGTGACACCGAACTCTTCTTCGATCTTGAGCAGTACGGCGAGCAGGCCCAGCGAGGTGACGTCCAGCAGCGGCCCGGCGAGCGGCTCTGCCTCGGTGATCCGACCGGTGCTGATCGTCAGCTGGGACTGTGCGATGACGAGCCGTTTCACGGTGTCCGCAACGGTGTCGCGGTCGGCGGTTCCGGTGGGCACTCTGTCGCTCCTTCCCGAGTGGACGGTGGTGCCGGATCGGCCCGGCGGGCACGCCCGTACCTCACCCCGGCGTCGTGCTGTGCCGAGGCGAGGCGGGGACGTGTGGATCAGTCGCCGTAGAGGCCGGCGACTTCCAGCGAGCGCAGCCGGTCGTAGTCGGCGATGACCTGCTGCCGGTCCGGGGCACACAGGTACAGCGTGCCCGGGCAGGTGGCCATGTCGGTGGTGGGCGACAGGAGGGTGCCCTCCGGGATGTTGAGCACCAGGCTGTCGAAGGACGGAAGCGCCCGGACAGCCGCCCAGGCGTCGGCACCCGGCATGACGCCGTCGCGCTCGGTGATCAGGTTGACGCAGCGCAGGTAGGCGTCGAGCTGATAACCGCTGGTCCCCTGACGCGTGAACACCTCGGGGTCGGCGATTGCCAGGGCCAGGCTGTCGACCTGGTTGGTGCCTGTGCAACGAGTCAGCAGTTCCGGCATCTGCCCGCCACCGAGGCGGGCTCCGCACTCGACCAGCACCGGCCCGGACGCGGTCAGCATGACCTCGGTGTGCCCTGCGCCGGTACGGATCTCGAGCGCGTCCAGAACCGCCAGGGTGTAGTCGGCGATCTGCCGGGCGGCAGGGTCGTCCCAGGCCAGCAGGTCCTCGTAGTCGTAGATGGTCCGGCCACCCGTGGAGCGCTTGTGATAGCGCCAGACCTCCACGATCCGGTGCACGCCGGCCCGGCTGACCGAGTTGACGTAGTACTCGGTGCCGGCCAGGAACTGTTGCACCAGAACGATGCGGTTCTGCCGGCCGTACCGGTCGAGGTTGCCGGTGATCCGAGCGTACGCGTCCCTGATCTCCTCGGCGGAGTGGCAGACGTAGACGTTGTCCCCGCCCGCGCTGGACGGCGGCTTGAGGACCACCGGCCATTGCCCACGCTCATCCGCCCAGCCGAGAATCGCGTCGACCGACTCGGACCGGAAGCCGTCGGCGGCGGCCAGGCCGGCGTCCCGGATCGCCTCGTGCATGGCGAACTTGTCGCGCCGCGCCAGGGGATTCCGCATACCGTTGCCCGGTGTGCCCAGGGCGGCCGACAACTGGTCGGCCAGCAGCACCCCGGACTCGGCGCCGGCCACGACGATGCCGACGCCGTGCTCCCGCATCCGGGCGACGGTGGCGTCGAGGTCGCCCTCGTGCTTCAGGTCGACAGTGAATTCCTCCGGCCGGTAGCTGAGCCGCCAGTCGGGCGCGTCCGAGCGGATGTGGATGAATTCCATGCCGTGCCGCAGCAACGCGGCCGGCAGGTGCCGGCCCGCGCCGTACGCGTCGACGATGGCGCATTTCATGGAGGACTCCTTCATCGGCGGTCTCCGACGGTGTCGTAGGCCGACGGCATGGTCGCGGCTTCCAGTCGGCTGTCGTGGCGTGCCCGGGCCAGGGTCCCGGCGGTCGCAAGTGCCACGATGCCCACGATTCCCACGATGGTCAGCGAGGAGGGCTGCAAGCGCCCGTCCAGGAATTGCATGAAGTAGGCGAAGATCGGTGACAGCGAGACGATCAGTGCCGTGGTGATGGGCTCGGTGTGCCTGATCCCGATCTGCAGTACGTAGATCGGAAGCCCGATGCCGATGACGGCCACCACTGCGCCGGGCACGAGCGCGGCGGTCACCTCTTCCAGCGAACTCGTCGCGGTCATCGCCCACCCGATCGCGATCATCAGGAAGAACCGCACCGCCAGCACTTCCTGCGGACTGCGGCCACGATCGCTGAGCCGCTTCATGTAGGTGATGTTGGCCGCCGATCCGATCGCGCACACCACCGAGAAGAAGAGTCCCCAGGCGGCGGTGCTCTCGCCGATGTCCCCGACGGCGGTCTCACCGGTGAAGGAGCCCCACACCAGGACGCTGAGGAAGACGCAGATCCCCAACGCGACCACGACCTCCGCGGCGATGACGGACGCCCCCCGGCGCAGGATCGCCCCGGTCAGAAGGATGAACACCGGACCGAGCGCCAGGCCGACCACGTTCACGACCGCGGGCTCCAGGTTGCGGAGGGCGTAGAAGGTGGCGAGCCAGGTCACCGCGGTGGTGATGTTGATGGCGATGACGTCGTGGCGTGACTCCCGCAGCATGGTCAGGAACGCGGTGCCGTTACGCGCCATCTCCAGGACGAGGAAGAAGACCGCCGTCAGTGTGAACGAGACCGCGGTGAGGCTCTCCGGACTGACCACCTGGAGCCGGTTGCTGCCGTACACGTCCATCGCGGCGGTCAATGCGGCGAAGATCAGTAGCGGCACAATGCCGCGCCGAATCGTCGCCGATTGCCTGGTCCCCGACTGTTGCGCCATATCCTGGCCTCCCCGTAACTGGCTGTGAACCGCGCCAGACCGACCGAAGTGTACTTACCTCGGTACGTTATAAGGCGACCGAATTCCAACCATGTACTAGATCATCGACCTATGGCAGATATTCCTGACAGACGACTCCGTTGGCGGACAGGAAGTCCAACCATCTGTCGATCGAATCGGGGTCGGAGGTCGCCTGGTGCAGACCGGCGGACAGCCGGCCGGCCAGCAACTCGGCGAGCCCGCCGGCGAGGGCCACCGAGACCAGGCGAGGTGTCGCGTTCTCGGTGGCATCCCCCTGGACGTCCATGGTGTACTCACCGGTCCAGCGCGCTCCGTCGCCGGTCACCGCCTCCAGCCGTACGAACATGACCACGCGGTCGTGGTCCTCGCTGGTGGCCGGATACTGCTCGGCCAGCCGCGCGGCCAGGGCGGTGATCTCGTCGGCGGTGCCGTTCTCCAGCTGAGTGAAGACCGGCTGCCAGGCGTCGGTCCATCCGTCGAGCCGGACGGTGCCGCGAACGAAGGTGTCCACCTCCCAGAACTTCGGGAACTGATACGTGGTGATGTACGGGATGCTGTCCCGGTTGGCGTAGACCTCGAACGGTTCGCCACCGAGGGTGATCTTTTCCGCGGCGCGGTACGGCCGGTCGACGGTCCGCTCGCGGCCACCCTCCACGAAGCGGGCGGGAGTGCCGAGTGCGGTCAGGACACCCCGCGGAGCCCAGCTGAACCGGTATCGGAAGTCGTTCGGCACCGCCGGGAAGCTCCCGCAGTACGACGTGAACGACACCGTTGCCGGCGTATCGCCGAGGGCCTTCTCCGCGGCCTGGACGAGCCGGTGGGCCAGCAGGTGATCGATGCCGGGGTCGAGTCCCGCGTCGGTCAGCACCACGAGCCCGGCCCGTCGCGCATCGGCGGCCAGCTCGGCGACCTCCGCGGAGACGTAGCTGGAACTGGCGAAGTGCGCCGACTGGCGCAGGCAGAGCCGGAGCACGGCCGGGTGCTCGGCGGCCGGCAGCATGGAGACGACGAGGTCACCTGGGCGGACACCCTCGGCGAGGGCGTCCCAGCCGAGTTCCCGCGCGTCGGCCTGGCCGCCGAGCCCGAGCCGCTCGAGACAGGCCTGTGCCTTCTCGCGGGTGCGTCCCCAGACCGTGGTCCCGGTCGCGGTGGCGCAGACCAGGGCGAGCCCGCTCCCGGTCGACAGGCCGGTGCCGAGCCAGTGAACCCGTCCGGTCGGCTGGATGAGGGTGGATGTCACGACGGGCTTCCCATCAGGTCGAGTTCAGATGTCGCGGTGGTGAACCGGTCGTACGCCCGTCGCCAGACCGGCGTGTCGTCCCGCAGGGTGCGCAGGTGCGGCAGCAGGTCGGCGGAGAAGGCCACACTCGCCTCCCGCGGCAGCAACGAGGGCAGGTTGTCGATGGCGAGCAGGTCGAGCGCGGGCTCGGCACGCAGGTGGTGCACCGGCCGGGCCCAGTCGGTCGGGGTCCGGTAGATCGGCAGCAGGTTGAACTCGGACGTCACGTCGCAGGTCACATCGCTGATCACGGACAACGTGCGAGCCGGGTCGTCGAGATCCTCCGGGCGTACGAACGGAGGCGCGAGTTCGTTCGACAGCACGGTGTTGACCAGCACGTCGTGGTCGAGGATCGCTCGGCGGTCGAGATCACGGGTCTCGGCAAGGTCCCACGCCGTGGGCTCCACTCCGCCAACGGACAGCGCGTCTCGCGCGCCCCGACCGCACCGGCCCAGCGCGCCGATCACCAGTGCCCGTACCCGGCTGTTGCCGGACGCGGCAAGAGCCTCGTCCAGTTCCGGGCGGGTCATCGCGCGCAGGGGCGGAACGAGCCGGCCCCGGAAATGCAGGAGCGCCAACGCCGCGCCGACGTAACCGGCCCAGTAGCCGAACGCGGCGACCCGGCGGCCCGTGTCGTCGGTCAGGTATTCCAGGTCCAGCAGAGTGCCACCGGCCCGGAAGCGGCGCAGCAGCGCCGCCCCGTCGCGCTGACCCTTGTAGGCGTGTCCGAAGAAGATGTGTCGATGGTGCAGCGGTTCCGGCTCGTCGGCGGGGGCCTTGAGCCCCACGACGACGGTCTCGGCCGACGCCTCCGGCCAGGTGCCGGCCGTGACGATCCGGGCACCGGCCGCCGCGTACTCCCCGGTGTCGAAGATCCGGTGCGCCGACTCCTCGACGGTCAGCCGCACGCCATCGGCGATCAGCACCCGGGCGTCATCGGGAGTCAGAACGGTACGGTGCTCGTCCGGGTTGATCTCTTCGCGTAACCACAGCTCACGAACGCTCATCGCAGGCTCCCGGTCACGCGTGCAGCTGTGCTACGACCACGGACCGCCGGCGGGGACCCGACTGCGGGCGCCGGTAGTGGAAGTGTTGGATCTCGACTCGGTCGAAGCCCGCAGCGAGCGCCTGCTCGCCGAGGTAGCCGGCGGACAGCCAGTAGAAGCCCGTGACGTTCGAGGCCGCCTGCGCCCAGGAGCCGTTCCGGGTGTCGTCGTTGGACGCCACGAACGACGCCACGCCGGCAGGTCCCGGTTCGAGCCAGGTGAGGATGCGCTTCAGGATCGACTGGAGTCCGTTCTCGGGGTCGTACAGATGCCCGAGCACGCCGTCCATGTAGACGACCGACCACTTCTCTTCGGGCGTCCAGGTGTTCAGGTCCGCCTGCACCGCCTCCAGACCCTTGGCCCGGGCGAGATCGACCGCCTCCTCCAGCGCGTCCACCGCAAGCACGCGGTAGCCGGCCTTGGCCGTGTCCGCCTCCACCACGGCGTTGCCGCAGCCGAGGCTGAGCAGGCCGGTGGCCCTGTTGGTCTCCAACCGGTTCACCAGGATGTCCGTCATCCAGCCGCGGTACTCGGTGGAGTAGGTCGACGGCGTCACCGAGTCGCCACGGGCCCCGCCCTTCTCCCAGATCTCGAAGAGGTTCGGCTCTCCGTCGCCCTGCGGACGATAGAAATCCAGAAGTTCCGTCTTCTGTCGACTTTCTGTGCTCACAGTTTTCCCCCGCTATTTGCCGGTCATTCACCAAATCACGTGGCGAGACGATCGCGTTAGCCAATGGCACCCAGCGGCGCGCTGCATCGCCTTGGTGATTCAAGTGATTAGTCGGAATTCCCCCAGGTAACGAGACGACCAGAAGCACCAGGCCACTCTCGCCAATTCGGACCACGGTCCGACAGATATCGATGCAAGCACATGGACCCCTGGCTGTGCAAGCATGCCTTCCTAAGATGTGGGAACGCGGCTCGAAACCCAGGCGAAATGTCGATCACCGGCTTTGGAGAATGCGGTGCGCACCCCCACACCGGACTCGCGATGAGCTACCGTGCCGAAGGTCCGGTACGCGACATCCCCGCAAACTTGCAGCCCCTTGGCCCGCCGTATAGACATGTTGTCCCAGCACAGGAAGCACCACCTTTGGTGATCACTGGCATCGATGCCAGTGGCGACACCGCCCAACCTCGCCCGCGCCACCGCCGTCACCTGACGGGCACCCTGTGTGATGAGGGCCACACAGAGCGAGGCGAATAATGTGGGGATGATGTCGGATCATGCCTTTCGTCCAGTAGCGAGCCTGCACTTCACCCCGCCTGACCGGCGATCACCACGACCGGAGCCGCTCGGTGGTGAGCCGCGAATCATTGCCGGAGACACACGTGTCGCACATGATGGATCGGACTCACCTCGACGACGTGGTGCGCACCTACTACCACCGGGTCGACGCCGATGACATCGAGGGAATGATGCTTCTCTTCGAAGCGGACTCCATATACGACCGGCCAGGTCAAGAATCCATTGTCGGGCGATCGGCCATCGAAGCGTTCTACCGTTCTCAGCCACCCATTCGCAGCCGCCGGCACAACCTTTCATCCTTGATCGTCGAAGGGTCGGAGGTGGCAGTGCACGGCTCTGCCGACCGGATCACCCTGGGCGGACAGCACTCCACAATCGGCTTTGCCGACTTCTTCACCGTCTCCCGATCCGGCCTGTTCTCGTACCGCCGGACCTTCTTCTTCGTCCCATTCGCCTAGCGACTCCCAGGGAGAAACCAATGAGCGCAGCTGAGGGTGCGGCGCGCGCCGGCGCGGAACTTCTGGTCGAAGCGCTGGTGCGGCACGGTGTCGACACGATCTTCGGGTTCCCCGGAGACACCAGCATCCACTTCTACGACGTCATCGCGAGGCGCCCGCAGGACGTCCGGCACGTGCTCGCCCGCGACGAACGCCACGCGGCGTACATGGCCGACGGTTACGCACGTACCCTCCGCCGCCTCGGGGTCTGCGAAGCGCCGAGCGGCGCGGGCGCCGTCTATCTGGCCAGCGGTCTGGGCGAGGCATTCGCCTCCGGCATCCCGATCCTGGCGATCGCCACCGACAACCCGCATCGCAGCCGGGGCACCAGCGCCATCAGCGAGATCGACCAGATGGCTCTGTTCAGCGGCGTGACGAAGTGGCGGCGAACGGTGGACCGGACGGCCGACCTGCCCGGCGCGGTCGCGGAGGCGATCACCGCCGCGACGAGCGGCCGGCCCGGCCCGGTCGTGCTGATCATCCCGGAGAACGTTCTGGAAGAGACCGCCGACCTGCCCGTCGGCACCGGCAGCAGCACGGTTCCCGCCGCACGCCCGCTTGCCCCGACCGAGGCCGTGAACACGGTGGCCGAACAGATCGCGCAGGCCGCACGCCCCGCGATCGTCGTCGGCGGCGGCGTACACCTGTCCGGTGCCTGGCGCGCCCTCACCGACCTCGCGGAGCACGCGGCCATTCCGGTCGGCACCTCCATCCACGGCAAGGGCACTCTCCCCGAGGACCACCCGCTCGCCCTCGGCGTCGTCGGTGCCAACGGCGCCCGGGAGTACGCCAACGACTACCTGCGCAACTCCGACTTCGTCCTCTTCGTGGGAACCCGCGCGAACGCCACCGACACGGCCAGTTTCACCGCACCGCCACGCTCGGGCACCCGGATCGCGCACATCGACCTCTCCCCGGAGCGGGCCGGACGCAACTATCCCGGAAGCACGCCCCTGGTCGCGGACGCCGGGGCGGCTCTCGACCAGCTCCGCCAGGCACTACCCGCCGCCGACGAGCAGACGCGCGACGGTCGGATCCGGGCTCTCGCCGCCGCCCGGCAACTGTGGGTCACGGCGAACTCGTCACCACTGCCGGACCCCGGTGACCAGCGGCTTCAGCCGCGGGACGTGGTTCGTGCGCTGCACGCCCAATTCGGCGGGTCCACCTGGGTCGTGGCGGACGCCGGCACCCCCACGCCGTTCCTCGCCTCCTTCTGGGAGTCGTCCGGTGCCGGGTGGCGAGTCGTCATTCCGCGCGGTCACGGACCACTGGGCTTCGCCATCTCGGCCGCGATCGGCGTCGCCGTGGCGCACCCCGGCGAGCGGATCCTCTGCCTCACCACCGAGGGCAGCGTGGCGATGGGTCTCGGCGACTGGGAGACGGCCGGCCGGCTCGGGCTGCCGATCACCTACGTGGTCCTGGACAACACCTCGCTCGGCTGGATCAAGATGATCCAGCATCTCTACGCCGGCGGGCGCTACTTCGCGGTCGACCCCGGGCGGATCGACCCCGTCCTGCTCGCCAACGGCATGGGACTGCCCGCGGCACGAGCGTTCGACATGGAACAACTCAGCGTGATGATCAAGGAGGCGGCCACCGGAGGTGGTCCGTCGGTCATCCACGTCCGGGTCCCCGAGCACATGGACAATCCGCCGCCGGTGGAGGCGTGGCAGGCAGCACTCGCCGGCACCGCCACGCAGCGCCCGATCCACTGACAACCTCCGCCCGCCCGCCGGCGCGCCTGATACGGGAACGCGCCGATATCGAAAGGAAACGTCGTGGCACGCCGCCTTTTCACCTCCGAGTCGGTCACCGAAGGCCACCCGGACAAGATCGCTGACCAGATCAGCGACGGGATTCTCGACGCCCTGCTCGCCCAGGACCCGCGGAGCCGCGTCGCGGTGGAGACCCTGATCACCACGGGCCAGGTGCACGTGGCGGGCGAGGTCACCACGCAGGCCTACGCCGACATTCCCAGCATCGTTCGCGACACGATCCTGCGGATCGGTTACGACTCGTCGAAGAAGGGCTTCGACGGCGCCTCCTGCGGCGTGAGCGTCTCCATCGGCTCACAGTCGCCCGACATCGCGCAGGGTGTCGACGCCGCCATCGAGGCGCGCGAGGGTGGGGCCGGCGACTCGCTGGACAGCCAGGGCGCCGGGGACCAGGGCATGATGTTCGGGTTCGCCTGCTCGGAGACGCCCGAGCTGATGCCGGTGCCGATCGCGCTGGCACACCGCCTGGCCCGCCGGCTGTCGGCCGCCCGTAAGGACGGCACGATCCCCTACCTGCGTCCGGACGGCAAGACGCAGGTCACCGTCGAGTACGACGGTCTGCGTCCGGTGCGTCTGGACACGGTCGTGGTGTCCTCGCAGCACGCCGCCGACATCTCGTTGGAGTCACTGCTGACGCCGGACGTCCGCGACCACGTCATCGCTCCCGAGCTGGAGACGCTCGGCCTGGACTTCGAGGGTTACCGGCTGCTGGTCAACCCGACGGGCCGGTTCGAGATCGGTGGTCCGATGGGTGACGCGGGCCTGACCGGCCGCAAGATCATCGTGGACACGTACGGGGGTTACGCCCGCCACGGTGGTGGCGCGTTCTCCGGTAAGGACCCGTCGAAGGTGGATCGCTCGGCGGCGTACGCGACGCGCTGGGTCGCCAAGAACGTGGTGGCGGCCGGCCTGGCCGAGCGGTGTGAGGTGCAGGTGGCCTACGCGATCGGCAAGGCCCACCCGGTGAGCTTGTTCGTCGAGACGTTCGGAACCGAGAACGTGCCGGTCGAGCGGATCGAGAAGGCGATCAAGGAGCTGTTCGACCTGCGGCCGGCCGCGATCATCCGTGATCTGGACCTGCTGCGTCCGATCTACCAGCAGACCGCCGCGTACGGCCACTTCGGCCGTGAGCTGCCGGACCTGACGTGGGAGAGCACCGACCGTGCTGCCGATCTGAAGAGCGCGGCGACCAGCTGACATGGGGCGGCTGATGCCGTGCGTGCGGCCGCCGACCACACCGACGCCGGCTGAACGCCCTACTGTCGAAGGCACTGCGCACACCTGTTGCTCGATGGAGACGCTTTGCACGAGATCACCGAGACCCGTATCTCCTATCACCGGGGTGAGACTGCCGCGGAGGCGCGGATCGAGGCCGTCCTGCCGGCCGGCTCCGGGCGCTGGGCCGTCGTCACCGACGCGACCCCGTTCCACCCGGTCGACGCCGCCTGGCCGGACCAACCGGGTGATCACGGCAACCTGACCGTGGGCGATCAGGTCATCCCGGTCGTCGACACCCAGATCGTCACCTTCCGGCCGGCCGACGGCGCGGTGTCCATCGGACCCGAGGTGACCGCACGCCGTGGCGACACCGAGCACGTGTTCGCGGTCGCTCACCTCATCGTCAAGCAGCCGGATGAGTCCTGGGTCGGTCGGACCGCCCAACTGACGGTGGACGATCACCGGCGGCGATGGTTGAGCGCCGCCCACACCGGGTGTCACCTGGTGGCGTACGCGTTCAACGAGGCCACGGACGAACTGTGGAGCAAGGACGCGCCCCGGGACTCACGGGGAAGCCGCAACTTCGACGCCGCCGCGCTGATCGACAGCCGGCACGACCTCGGCAGCAGCGTGGACCGGTATCGCCTGGGCAAGTCGTTGCGACGCAAGGGTTTCGACCACGCCCGGATGCTCGCCGGTCTCGACACGTACCTCGCTCGCGCCAATGATCTGCTGGCCTCCTGGGTCGCCGCCGACGCCCCGGTTCATCTCACCGGATCGTCGGACAGTTTCACCGCGGAGCGGGTCTGGCGCTGTGAGATCTCGCCCGTGGCGACGATGCCGTGTGGCGGCACACATGTCAGCAGCCTCGGGCAGCTGCGTTCCATCGAGATTCGGGCCGAGTACCTGGAGTCGGAGAAGGAGATGCACCTGGTCGCGGCCTCCCAGCCGCGATGAGCGGAGGCGGTCAGACCTCCAGGAGTGTGCAGAACCAGTGCATGCCGTACCCGATACCGGCCAGTGCCACCACGTCACCCTTCCGCAGATCGCCGCGCTCGACATAGGTGTCCAGGCAGATCAGCTGGTCCGCGGCACCGCAGTGGCCGATCGACGCCCCCAGCTCGAAGTTGGTCCGATCGAGCGGCAACCCGACCGCCTCTGCCACGTCGACCATCGCCTTGTGGTTGTCGTTGAGGTAGATCAGCCGGGTCAGCCGGGCCCGGTCGGTACCGGAGCGCGCAAAGGCGTTGTCCACGACCAGGGCGACCCGTTGGTTCAGCTCGCGGGTGAACCGGGTGAAGTGGTCGGGGTCACGGCGGAACTGCCGGTAGACGGCGGCGAGCCGGTCAAATTCGAGGTTGCCGAGGCCATCGGGGGCGATCGGTGCCGCGGCTCCGCCGTACTCCACCCGGAAGAAGTCGACGCACTCGGGATCGGTGAACTGGTCGGTCGCCAGCCACCGCAACGTTGCGTGGTCCCGCCTCAACACGGCGGCGGCGGCCCCGTCGCTGGAGACACACGTGTTGGTGTTCATCCGGTTGGCGTGTCCCTCGCTGACCTGGTTGATCGCGACGAGGAGGACGGTCCGCACGTCGTCACGGACGGCGAAGGTCCCGGCGATCTGCTGGAACGCCGTCACCGTGGCGGCGCAGGCCTGGGTGAGCAGCAGCGTCGGCGTCCCGATCATCCCCAGCTCGCGGGCCACCGCCGAGGAGACGTCCCACTGCAGGTAGTCCGGGACATCGCTGGCGGCCACCACGAGCAGGTCGATCTCGCCGACCTCGATCCGCGCCCGCTCCAACGCCCGGGTGGCCGCTCGGGCGCCGAGATGCGCCGACGTGGTTCCGTCGACGACCCGATGGAACGTGCGATAACCCCACGCCATCACCCGCTCGGGATCCTTCACGTAGCTCGGTGCCACCTCAGCGACATCCTGAGGTTCCCCCAACGCGGCACCCAACGAGACGACGCCGAACTGCACAGGCGGCATGGCACTTCCTTCCTTTGCGGGCTACGCCACGATCGGGTCAGGCCTCTGCGGCCCGGCTGGGCACCGCGGCGTCACCGGGTTCCCGGGAACGCGCCGAACGCTGGGTGAGCAACGAGGTGACCACCCCGGTGACGAGGAGAACGGCTCCCAGGACCAGCCAACCGACCGGCCCGGGACCGACGACGGCCACGGTGAGCAGCCCTGGGCCGATGACCGCGAAGCCACCCGCCCCGAGGTTGTAGAGACCCAGATAGAAATTGCGTCGATCCACCGGGGACAGCCCGAAGGACACCCCCCATCCCCCGGCCGACTGCCACAGCTCCCCGAATGTCAACGCCACCGCGGCGAGGAGGAGCACAGCCGTCGTGGCCACCGGACCCAACCCGGCCGACACCGCGGCCAGGACGCAGAACACCGCGAGAGCCACACCCGCGCGGCGCTGGAGCCGACCGGCATGAGCGAGATCGTCACCACCACGGCTGAATCGGACCTGCAGCGCCACGGCGAGGACGGTGTTGATGAGCAACACGACTCCGACGACCGGCTTGGGTGCCGACGTCTGCGTCACGATCCACAGCGGCAGTGCCACACCCAGGATCGCAACGTGCAGGAACAGGATGCCGTTGAGCAGGGCCAGCGACACGAAACGCAGGTCCCGCCAGGGGAGTGCCCCCACACTGGCGCCGCGCGGCCGTACCGCGACACCCCGTGGTAGCTCTCCGCGCACCCGCAGCAGCAAAACTGCGGTGATCAAAAAAGCCACCGCATTGACCAATACAAACCCGATGTACGCCGACGCGTCGGCCAGGGTGATGAAGAGTGTGGCTGCCAGCGTAGCCAGGGAGTACGCCGTGTTGCGCACCACCGAAACCGCCGCCATCGTACCGACCGGCGTATCGTCCTCGGCGATCGAACCAGCAATTGATTGCAGTAGGGGGGTGGCCGCGTTCTCGGCCATGCCGATGAAACACGCCGCTATCAGGAATCCGCTGAAATCGTCGACCAGTGGATAGGCCAAGAAGCCGGCCGCGCGCCACAACTGGAGCGCGATGAGCATCCGGGGCGCTCCGACCCGATCAGCGAGCCGGCTGATGGGTACGACGCAGACCAGCCCGCAGAGCGCCGCGATCGACAGCCCGGCACCCACCTGCGTGCTGGTCAGCCCGATCACCTGCGTGTAGAAGAGGACCGACCCGGTGAGGAAGATCCCCCGGCCCGCCGCGTCGATGAAGACCGCCAGCAGGAAGGCCCGGGCGGCTCTGCTGTGAGACAGCCGGCGGAGCAGATGCAGATCGAGTCCGAGTAACCGGTTCAATGCCGTGGTCCGCGATCAGTCGTGCCGGGCGGATTACATCGGGCCGCCATCTCGGCGCTCCCCGGAATGCGGCCCGCAAGGCCGTCCTTGCGCAGGCCCATTCGAGCAGTCAAGTGCGAGTATCGCATCATTCGCCGAGCCTTCCCCCGATGTCCGGCACCTCGACGTTCGCGGGGATACAGTTCCAAGGCAACGACTGATTGACCCGCCGCGATCCGTGATCGGATCCTAGGTCGACCACACAGCGACCACAATGGATGTCCCATCGTGCCGCTGTGAACTAACTCTCACCG
The DNA here is from genome assembly GCF_040647935.1 of Micromonospora sp. NPDC049204. Classification (NCBI taxonomy): domain Bacteria; kingdom Bacillati; phylum Actinomycetota; class Actinomycetes; order Micromonosporales; family Micromonosporaceae; genus Micromonospora; species Micromonospora sp. NPDC049204. The sequence continues at coordinate 51,774 of NZ_JBEZDC010000003.1, forward strand.
TGCGACAACCGGGACGGCCCGGTCTTGTCCGCACCCGCCCGCCCCGGTGGCTCCCGCCCACGGCTCCCACCAACCCAGGCTGGAGCCGGCTGCTACCAACGGATTCCGCGTGGTCACGGGGCAGTCAGTGTTCGAGTTCTGGAACTGGCCCATGCTCGACCCTGCTTCGCCGCCGCCGTGTCCAACCGGCTGGGCCACCGGACCGTCCGACCACGCGGAAAGCTCTAAGCCCTGCCTGGCCCGAGCGGGCAGGTCCACTCCGAGCGCAGGTGGTGGTCTTCGACGACTGCCGTCCGCTCAGCCGGGGATCAACGACTCCGCGCCAGGGTAGTAGCGCCACCAGCGTTCCCTGTTCTGTTTCCGCAGCTGCCCGCCGAACCGGGTCAGCACCAGCACCTCACCGTTGAGCACCAACGCGGCGTCCTCGACACCGGAGCGGAGCACCCTGTCCACGGCCACCACCATGTTCCGGGCACCCCGGTCCGGCGGGCCGAACTTGTCCATCCGGAAGCTCAGGTCCGTGTAGTGCTCCGGCTCCCACTCCCACGGACCGTCGTCGCCGTCGGCGTCCAGGTAGCCGTTTCGGCCGGTGAGCAGCGTGACATCGAAGCCGCGCTGCTCCGACATCTCCGCGCCGAGCGTTGCCAGGTACGGCTCGAACCTCGCCACGTCCGCTGGGTCGGGAAAGGCGCGGGCGGCGAGGTCGGGCAAACAGACCTGACCAGCGAGGGTCAGTCGGTAGTCGATGGACATGTGACTCCCTACAGCAACGGGCGATTGGCGCGACCGGCTTCCCGCCTCCTCGACGATTCGGGACCGGCTCCCTCATGGAAGTCCGGGCGTACTTCTTGCGCTTCTGGAAGTTGTCGGTCCTGACTGTCGACGTCGCTAGCCTCATCAGGGAACCTCGGCAGATCGACGACGGAGGAGGCCGTGGCGTTGCGGTTCGAGCATCGCGACACCGAGATCGACGTGAGCCTCGTCGACCGCGTGTGGCGCACCCGCTCTGACGCGGAGGAGACGATGACGTCCGCAGCACGCACCTGCTGGCATCTGATCCTCTCGCGGGCGCAGGGACGCCTACTCGCCAGCCTGCGCGGGCCGGAAACGAGGGCGACTACGGCACCGGTCCCGCCGGGCACCGAGTTCCTCGGGATCCGGTTCGCATTCGGCGCGGTTCTTCGGCCGCATCCCGCAGCCTCGATCGTCGATGGGTGGGTGCCGTTCCCAGTGACGGAATCGGGCAGGATCGTCATCGGCGGCGAGAGCTGGGAGGCGCCGACGTTCGAGAACGTCGAGCACTTCGTCCGGCGACTGCAGGACGCGGGTCTGCTGGTGCGATCGCATCTCGGGGACGAGGAGCGGACCGCCGAGCATCCCGAGGCCAGCCCGACCGAGCGAACCCTGCAGCGTCGCTACCGAGCGATCATCGGACTGTCGCAAACCGCCGTGCGGCAGATCGACCGCGCGAACGCCGCAGCCACGATGCTGCACGACGGCCTTGACTGGCGCACAGTCGTCGAGACGTTGGGGTACTTCGACCAAGCCCATCTCGCGCACGCGCTGCGTCGCTACGTCGGGTGCACCGCACGCGAGCTTCAGGCGGGCCACTTCGCCGCGATGTCGTTCCTGTACAAGACCCACCCTGGGCCCGGCAGCTAGCGTCCGTCTGCCAGCCAGCCCTGGCCGGCTGTCCGCCACCAGAACCTGAAGGAAAACCGTGCTGCTCAGCGTCAACATCTTCGTCAGTCTCGACGGCGTCATGCAGGGACCCGGAAATCCCGACGAGGACCGCTCCGGCGGCTTCGACCGCGGCGGGTGGCTCGTTCCGCACGCCTCGAAGCACACAAACGACGTCGTCGAGAGCTGGTTCCGTGAGGCCGACGCGTTCCTCTTCGGCCGCACCAGCTTCGGCCTGCTCGGCGGGTACTGGCCGAAGGTCACCGAACCGAACAACCTGATCGCCACCAAGCTCAACACGCTGCCAAAGTATGTCGTCAGCTCCACCCTGACCGACGATGAAGCCGATTGGAACCCGACGACGGTCCTACGCGGCGACCCGGTCGACGAGGTACGCCGCCTCAAGGAGCTTCCCGGCAAGGAACTCCAGGTTCACGGAAGCTGGAAACTCGTGCAGACGCTGCACCAGGCAGGACTCGTCGATGTCTACCGGCTACTCCAGCACCCGGTCGTCGTCGGCACGGGAAAGCGCCTGTTCCCGGGCGGATCGACGCCCGCGACGTTCGCAACCGTCGAAGAGAGCTCGCGCGTACTGCCCGGCGGCGTCGTCTCGCTGACCCTCAACCCCACGAGCCTCGGCGTGATCTCCGCAGGCTCGTACGGGGTCGACGAAGGGCGCTCGGCGACGTTCCTCGACTGACAACGGTGCCCGACCGGCTTCGAGGCCCTGATCTCCGGCTCAGACGGTCGGGACTGTTCCGCCATCGATCACGTACTCGGCGCCCACGATGGCCGAGGCGCGGTCCGAGACCAGGAACCCGACCAGGTCGGCGATCTCCTCGGTGTTGGCAAACCGTCCCAGGGGTACGCCTCCGAGGGAGTCGTAGATGCTCTGCTTGGCTTGTTCTCGACTGATCCCGTTGCCCTCGGCGATTCGGTCCACGAACCTCTCGTAGGCCTCCGTCTCGATCCCGCCGGGGCTGATCGCGTTGACGCGGACGCCGCGCGGGGCGAGCTCGTTGGCGAGCCCCTTGCTGTAGGTGCGCAACGCGGCCTTCGCTGCCGCGTAGGCCAGGGACGCGTCGTACTGAGGAAGTTCACGCTGGATCGAGGTGAAGTGCAGCACGACCGCCGACCCGGACTCGATCATCGCCGGGAGGAGAGCTCGATCGAGCCGCACCGCTCCGAGGAGGTTCAAGTTCAGCTCGATCATCCACTGCTCGTCGGTGATGACGGCGAACCCACCGGACGGCGTCGAGGCACCTCCGACGACGTGCACCAGGATGTCCAGTGCGCCGCCGGTCTCGGCGATCCGGTCGGCCACCGCCTTCGCGCCCTCGACCGTCGAGGTGTCGGCCTCGATGAACCGGTCGGGGTACTCGTACCCCTCGGGCATCGTCCGGGCCGTCACGTGGACGTCGGCGCCCATCTCCCGCAGTCTCTCGACGACGGCCTTGCCTGAGCCCTTCGATCCGCCCGTGACCAGCGCACGACGTCCATCGAGACGATCGCGATCTGAAGTAGGCATTCTTTCTCCTCTGAAGATGAACGCGGTGCGGGTCTTGTCAGGATCCGTGGTTGGCGATGACGAGTTCGGTGACGGCGTCCTGACGGATCGTGAACCGGTAGTCGAGCTCGGCGACGCCGCCTGGGAAGGTTCCCTCGAGCCGCAGGGTCACCACCCAGTGGCTGTCGTCGATGCGAGCAGCACCGATCTGCTCGGTCGTGTACTCGAACTCGGAGCCGGCGTCCCGCAGGAACGCGTGAATCTGCTCTCGGCCGCGGAAGGACTCGCCCTGATCGACGGCCACCGCGTCCTCGGCGAAGAACGGCGATGCCGCGTCGGCGTCGCGGACGAAGTGAGCGGCGAGGAAGCCGCGGACGATGGCTGGGAGTGGGTCGGACCGGAGGCCGTTGTGCTGTGTCATGAGCCCACCGTGCGGCCTCGCGGTGCAGGAGGGTCAAGCGCTGGACTCTCCCCCCGGGGGAGGCTTCATACTGCGGTGGTGCTGACGATCGGGGAGTTCTCGCGCCTGACCCACCTGAGCGTGCGGACCCTGCGTCGGTACCACGAGAGCGACCTACTGGAACCCGCCGTCGTGGACGAGACCTCCGGCTACCGCTACTACGCCATCGAGCAGATCCCGACCGCCCAGGTCATCAACCGGCTCCGCGAACTCGACGTCCCCCTGGGCGACGTCCAGCGGATCCTGCGGTCCCCGGACCCCGGTGTCCGCGCGACCCTGATCGCCGACCACCTCCAACGCCTGGAGGCCGAACTCGACCGCACCCGAGCCGCCGTCGCGTCGCTGCGCCGCCTGCTCCGGCCCGACCCCGCGCCGATCAAGGTGGAGCTCCGTGCCGAGCCCGCCCGCACGGTCGCGGCGGTGGCGGCCGTGGTCGACGAGGGCGAGGTCGAAGCCTGGTTCGCCGGCGCAATGGCCGAGTTGGAGGTGGCCGTTGGCGACGCGGTGACCGGTCCACCGGGTGGCACCTACGACAACTCCCTGTTCGAGCTGGGCCGCGGTCACGTGTTGGTCTACCTGCCGACGGCGGCTCCACCTCGTACCGGGCGGGTGCACGCCGCGACCCTGCCCGCCGCGGAACTGGCAGTGGCCACCCACGTCGGCGAGCACGATGGCATCGAGGTCACCTACGGCGAGCTCGGTACCTGGGTCGTGAACAACGCGATGTCGGTGGCGGGGCCGGTGCGGGAGGTCTACCTCGTCGGACCTCGGGACGCAGGCGATCCGACCGCGTGGCGCACCGAGATCGGGTGGCCGGTGTTCCGAGTGACCTGAGTGGTTCGGCGGACCGACGGCCGAGAACTTCACGAGGGTGCGACGGTCACCATCCAGGGCGCCGCTCACTCGAGCATCGGCCCGCCGGGGTGGCCGCAGGGCCTCTCAGACGCCAGGGTTATAACCGGTTGACGTGTCAGCACCCGAACAGAGCAGCCCCAGCCCTCCCGGTCGAGCTGTCCCGGGTCGACGGCCTCGCGGCGTCGTTGACCACAAACCGGCACGGTGACGCCGTCGCGGCGGTGGTCAGCACGTCCTACGAGCCCGGAAACGTCTACGCCGGCCCCACGAGCGGGCCGCTGACGAGGCTGACCCGGCCGGTCCCACAAGGACGGGCCCTTTCCACTGGTGACGCTGGTCCCACGGCGGCCCGTACGACCGGCACGCCGACCGGCTCATGCTCGGCTGGGACCCGTCCGGCCAGTGGCTGGCGACCGCCGGCTACGCCGTGTTTCTGCCGAACCCGCGCGGCGGCAAAGGGCACGGCCAAGGCCGCCGTGATGGGAGCCGGAATCAGCGACTGGGGAATGCTCGCCGCAACTGGAGAAGAGGGGCCGTTCGAGGCCGCCTTCGGCGGTAGCAGCGGCTGGGAAGGACCGGGTCCACACCGCCACGACCGGCTCAGCCCGATCTCGTACGCCTCCAAGGTCCGCACGGCGGTGCTGATCCTGCACGGCGGTAGCGGTGGTGTCCCTTTTTCAGGCAGCGCTGCGTTCGCCGGCCGGTCGGCGACGTAGGGCCGGGTCCAGGACTGGCGGGGGCACGTAGGCCTGGTCGAGGCGGGTGACGTCGGTGCCGGGCGGAACGATCTCGTCGATCCGGTCGAGGATGTCGTCGGTGAGCGCGACGCCGACGCCCCTGAGCAGGTCATCGAGGTGTTCCATGGTGCGTGCGCCGAGCAGTGTGCTGGTGACGCCCGGGTGCGCGATGGTGAAGGCCATGGCGAGGTGGGTCAGCGGCAGGCCGGCCTCGTCGGCGAGCGGGATGAGTTGTTCGACGATGTCGATGCGGCGCTCGTCGCTGAGGTGTTGGAAGTAGCGCGCGCGGCTCAGGTCGTTCTGCTGACCTTTGCGGACGCGGCCGGTGAGCATCCCCTGCCCGAGCGGGCCCCACACCAGGGTGCCGAGGCCGTAGCGCTGCGCTGCCGGCAGTACGTCGTTCTCGATGCCGCGGTTGAGGATCGAGTACGGTAGCTGCTCGGTGCGGAAGCGTGCCAGCCCGTGCCGTTGGGAAAGCCACTGGGTATCGACGATGTCGATGGCCGGCGTGTTGGACGATCCGATCGCCCGCACCTTGCCGGTGCGGATCAGGTCGGTGAGCGCGGAGAGCGTTTCCTCGATGTCCGTGTCTGGGTCCAACTTGTGCACCTGGTAGAGGTCGATGTGGTCGGTCTGTAGGCGACGCAGCGAGTTCTCGACCGCGGTCATGATCCAGCGTCGGGAGGTGCCCTGCTGGTTGGGGTCGGCGCCGGTCGGCCTGCCGAACTTGGTGGCGAGCACGACGGTGTCCCTCCGCCCTTTGAGCGCCCGGCCCACGACCTCCTCCGAGTCGCCGTAGACGTCGGAGGTGTCGATGAGGTTGATGCCGGAGTCGAGCGCCTTGTGGATCACTTGGATCGAGTCTTCCGGATCGGAGTTGCCTACCGACGTGGCGAACATCAGCGCGCCGAGCGCGTACGGGCTGACCTTGATGCCGGTCCGGCCCAGGGTGCGGTACTGCATGAGCGTCTCCTAGCGGTATGGTGAGTTAAGCGGAATCTCTTTCCGGAACTATACGGAAAGCCTTTCCGGAACGGCAAGGAGGGCTACCGTGACCAACGACACCACCGGCTCGAGAACGGGCGCGAGCGCACCGCGCCGGATTCGCACCGACGCGCGCCGCAACGTCGAGGCGCTGCTGGATGCAGCGAAGACGGTCTTCGGCACGTCGGGCGTCGACGCGCCTGCGAAGGAGATCACCGATCTGGCCGGTGTCGGCGTCGGCACCCTCTACCGGCATTTCCCGCAACGCTCCGACCTAATCAAGGCAGTGATCGAGCGCGAGATCGACGCCTGCGCCGACGCGGCGCCTGCACTGGCCGCCGAGCACCCGCCGGGCATCGCCCTCGCGAGGTGGCTCGAACGGCTCGCCGCGTTCGTCGTGACCAAACGCGGGTTCGCCGCGGCGCTGCATTCCGGCGATCCGGCGTTCGACGGCCTTTCCGGCTACCTGATGGAGAAGCTGGGACCAGCGCTGGGGTCGTTGCTCGACGCCGCGACCGCGGCCGACGAAATCCGGGCCGTGGTCAGCTCGCAGGACCTTCTCTACGCGGTCGCGAAACTGTGCGCACCCCTACCGGACGAGGAGCCGGACTACGGCCGCCGCATGGTCGCGCTCCTCGTCGATGGACTACGGTCCATCGACACCCAGCGCTGACCTAACTCGTCATAAGGCATGGCGGATCCGGAGCCGCGGCCGGACACAGTGCCCAGCCGCCCACCCGACTCCCGATGGTTGAGCCGCTTACGGACCGGCATTGCGTGCAGTGTTGTGCGTTCACTCCCGCAGGCGGTCGCAATCGCCCTCAACTCGGCATGAGCGAACGTTTCGTCGGCGGCTAACCTGCCGCCCCCCAGAACGGGTCGAGGGCGAACAGGTCGCTGCGGTCCGGTCAACCATCGCCAACCGGCCGCCTTTGACCACTCCGTCACGATCAACCAGCGTCAGTGGAGGCGCACGCGCCCATAGGCACGCGCAAAATACCCCTCCGTCGATGGACGGAGGGGTATTTCCCTGCTCAACTACTGTGCGCCCGAAGGGACTCGAACCCCTAACCTTCTGATCCGTAGTCAGATGCTCTATCCATTGAGCTACGGGCGCTCGTGCTCAGCCAGTCTACACAACCAACTTTCGCGCGGAGACTCCGGGATTCGAACCCGGGAGGGGCTTTAAGACCCCAACCGCATTAGCAGTGCGGCGCCATAGACCAGACTAGGCGAAGTCTCCCCGGTGATCCGCAGACCACCGCGCCCGAGGATACAGGTCGCCACCCGCCGGGAGCAAAACGACTTCCGGGGTACGCCGACCAGGGCTACCCCGCCTCCGTGTTTCAGCGGTGTGCGGCGGCGTGATCGGGACTACGCTCCATCGATATGCAGGAGCAGCCGCCCAGCGAGTCGACCCGTCGAGAGCCTGCTGAAAGAGCGCGCCGGCGCCCCCCGCGGCCGACCTTCACACCGCCGACCGCCTCCGAGCAGCCCGGGGAGACGGTGCCACCGCCGGCAGCCGCGCCGGTGAGTCCGCGTCCTCGACGGGCCAAGGCCGCTCCGGCGGTGCTCTTCCAGCCTCCGGAGCCGGACCGCCCCCTGCCTCGGCAGGCACTCCGCTCGTCCCCCGCACCGAGCGCCCCGCCCGAGGACGCCGCACCCGCCAGCGACCTGACCGCCCCACCCGCGAAGGCCCGGCCCACCCCGGACCAGGCCAGCCCGCCCGACAAAGCGGCACCAGCCGCCGGCCAGGCCGGCCCACCCGAGCCCGCAGCGGCCGCTGACCAGGCCAACCCACCTGCGCGCGGCCGGCAATCATCCGCCGGAGCGTCGGCACGCACGCCGACGGCTCGCGCCACCCCCCGTAAGACCACCGCCCTAAAGGCCACGAAGCCGACCCCCGCAGCCCCGGCCGTACCCGCTGAGGCCGGCACGACGGACAGCCCAACCAGCCAGGCGCCAACCCCGGCCACGACGACCGCGCCGCCGCAGAAAGCCACCCCGGCCGGCCCAACCAGGAAAGCCCCGGCCAGCAAGACGGCCGCGTCACCCGGGAAAGCCACGCCCAGTAAGGCGGCCAGCCCGACCACCCAACCCGCCACCCCGACCACCCCCGCCAGACGAGCCGCCTCGCCGACCAAGCGAGCGGCGGCCCCACCCCAGAGCGCCCCACCCACCGAGGCCACCCCAGCACCGCAGCCCACGGCGAGCCCACCCCAGAGCGCCCCACCCACCGAGGCCACCCCAGCACCGCAGCCCACGGCGAGCCCACCCCAGAGCGCCCCACCCACCGAGGCCACCCCGGCACCGCAGCCCACGGCGACCCCGGCGCTGGTCGGTGACCTGGTGCCGGCCCTGGGGCGTACCCCCGAATCAGAGCTGCGGGCGGTCGCCGCGCGCGTGCTCGATCACCCGGGTTTCGCGCCGGAGCTGTTGGCGCTGGCCGCGGTGCGGTCGCTCGGACCCGGTGCGGGCGAGTGGGCCGCGCGGCTGCGGGACAGGTATCCGGACGCTCCGGCGGACGGCCTGGCCCGGCTGGTGACCCGGCGATACGTGCGGGCGGCGGGCGCGGGTGGGGCGACCGCGGCGCTGGCTGGCTTCTTCGCGCCGCTCGCCGAGTTGGCCTCGGTGCTGTGGACGCAGGCCAACCTGGTGTTGCACCTGGCGGCGGTGTACGGCAGGGATCCGGCGCATCCCGACCGGGCCGTCGAGCTGCTGGTGCTGACTCAGGTACACCCGGACGAGGCGAGCGCGCGGCAGGCTCTGACTGCCGCGCAGACGGCGGGCGACCCGGTCGAGGGGGCCTGGCCACGGGCGGCGGAGGCGGCCTGGCGGCTGGCCGCGCCGCTCACCGCGCAGGCCGGCGGTTGGGTGGCGTTGCGGCTGGTGGCCCGGCTGCTGCCCGGGGCGGCGGTGCTGGCGGCGGCGCTGGGGGACGCGGCGGCGGCCGACCGGCTCGCCGCTCGAACGGTGGCCGTCTACCGGCGCTGATCAGAGCCAGTCGAACCACTCGCGGGGCAGCGACGCGTAGCCGACGAAGGCGACCACGTCGAGCAGGGTGTGGGCGATGATCAGCGGCAGTACCCGCCGGGTCCGCAGGTAGAAGAGGCTGAAGATCACGCCCATCACCGCGTTGCCGACGAACGCGCCGAAACCCTGGTAGAGGTGGTACGAGCCGCGGAGCAGCGCACTGGCCGCGATGATCGCGGCGAGCCGCCACTGGAGCTGCCGCAGCCGGGTGACCAGGTAGCCGACCACGATCACCTCTTCCAGCACGGCGTTCTGCACGGCGGCGAGGATCAGCACGGGGATCGCCCACCAGACCGGCGGCAGCGCGGCCGGCACCAGCGTGGCGTTGAGGCCGAGTTGGGCCGCGACGAAGAACAGGGCCAGTCCGGGCAGGCCGATCAGCGCGGCCAGACCGGCACCGCGGGCCAGGTCCTGGCCGGGCCGCCGGGCGTCCACGCCGAGGGTCCGCGCCGGGTCGCCGGGGTCACGGCTGAGCAGGTGTACGGCGAGCAGCACCGGCAGCAGCGCGAAGACGATGCCGAGCAACTGGTAGGTGAGGTCCAGCCACGGCCGGGTCGACGCCGAGGTGTTCAGCGAGGCGGTCTGTTTCGAGAGCGGACCCTCGGCGGTCAGCTTGGCGATGATCGAGACCACCGCGTAGACCGCCGACTGGCCGAGGGACAGGCCGAGGACCAGCAACGTTTCGGTGCCCAGCAGGCGGCGGGACACCGGGCGGGTCAGCTCAACGGTCACCGCACCACTCTGCCCGACGGGCGGCACCGGCGGCACGGCCGACCGGTCAGCGTGAGCCGATCGCACATTCTGTGCGACCAGTAGACACTCTCCGTGGAGATTCTATGGGCGCCCGATCCGCTGCCGACTGGAGGAGGAGCGCCCCGTGGACAACCTCGCACGGTTGCTGAAGGAGAGCTGGACCTTGGTCGAGGACGATCGGGCCCGCCTGACCGAGCACTTCTACGCCCGGGTGTTCCTGCTCGACCCCGCCCTGCGGCACCTCTTCCCGGTGCAGATGACCGGCCAGGGCGACCGGCTGCTGGAAGCGATCATCAGGGCGATCCACACGGTCGACGATCCGGAGAGTTTCGCCGAGTTCCTCCGGGGTTTGGGTCGCGACCATCGGAAGTACCACGTCGACGAGAGGCACTACGCGACGATGGGCACCGCACTGCTGGACTCGCTGCGCCGGATCGCCGGCGACGGCTGGAACCTGGAGTACGACCAGGCGTGGCGGGAGGCGTACGAGGCGGTCGCCGCCCTGATGGTCGCCGGGGCGGCGGATGACGACGGGCCGCCGTTCTGGCACGCCGAGGTGCTGACCCACAAGCGCTACGGTCCGGACACCGCCGTGTTGACCTGCCAGGCGTTGCAGCACCCACTGCGTTGGCAGGCTGGGCAGTACGTCAGCCTGGAGGTGCCGCGCCACCACCCCCGGGAGTGGCGCAACTACTCGGTGGCGAACGCTCCCAACGACGACAGCGTGCTGGAATTCCACGTGCGGTCGCCGGGAGCCGGTTGGGTGTCCGGCGCGTTGGTGCGTCGGGTGCGGCCGGGTGACCTGCTCCGCCTGGCGGCGCCGATGGGGTCGATGACCCTGGACCGCACCTCGGAACGGGACATCCTCTGTGTGGCCGGCGGGGTCGGCCTGGCGCCGATCAAGGCGCTCGTGGAGGATCTCGCCACCTTCAACCGCACCCGGTGGGTGCACGTCTTCTACGGCGCCCAGCAGGCAGCGGACCTGTACGGCCTGGCCGGGTTGCAGGAGTTGGTCGCCGTACACCCGTGGTTGTCGGTGACCGCGGCGTGCAGCGACGACCCGGACTTCGACGGTGAGCTGGGTGACATCCCGGAGGTGGTGGCCCGGTACGGCCCGTGGACCGCGCACGACTGTTATGTCTCCGGCTCGGCCCGGATGGTCCGGTCCACGCTGCGGGTGCTCGCCGCGGACGAGGTGCCGCCGCCGCGCATCCGCTACGACACCTTCGGTGACCTCTAGACGTTCCTCCCCCCACACCGGGGCGCGTGCCCCTGCCCCCTGGGGCACGCGCCCCGGTCCCCTCGTTCGTCAGTAACGCCAGGGGTGCCCGGTCTCGCGGTATTCCTCGACCGGCACGAGCGGCACGCCGGGTGCCATCCGGTCGACGTAGAGCCGGCCCTCCAGGTGGTCGATCTCGTGGGCCACCAGCCGGGCCATGCCGAACTCGAACGAGGTGATGATCCTGCTGCCGTCCCACTGGGCGTGTTCCACGTCCAGGCGCAGCGGCCGGGGCACCAGACCTCGGTGATCGAAGAAGGACAGGCAGCCCTCGTACTGCTCGTCGGTCTCCGGGTCGGCGTCGACCACCCGGGGGTTGAGCAACACGACCGGCTCCGCCGACCGGTCGGGGGGCCGCACCACGGCAGCCGCGCGGCCGATGCCGAACTGCGGCGCGGCGACGCCCACTCCCTTGCTGAACGGGTGCAGTTCGTCGAGCCGGGCCAGGGCCGTGGTGAGCCGGTCGACCACATCCCGGGCGACGTGTTCCTCGCCGGGCAGGTCGAACGGGCGGGCGCGCTGCCGGAGCAGGTCGTCCCCGCGCTGCACGATGCCGAGGCCGCGCATCCGGTCGCTGGGTCGGATCCGGGTGCCACCGGGGCCGATGTCCGGTTCGGTGTCCGGGCGGGCGCGGAACCGCCACTGCATCCGGTAGCGCGCGTTCAGCGGAGGGTCGTCGGTCTGCCAGTCGTAGATTGCCCGGTCGCCCTCGTCGTGGCGTTGCGGCGCCGTCCGCAGCGGGCCCTCCTCCGCGCTGAGCGAGGTCTCCACGCCCCAGACCTGCGGGTCGAGCGCCGCGGGCAGGTCCAGGCGTACGGCGAGCTGCCGGGTGGGCAGTCGGACGGCTCGTTGGAACCAGGGACCCCACTTCTCGTGCCCGACGCTGTAGGCGTACTCGATGGTGGCCCGGTCGCCCGGGTAGAGGGGGAAGCGTCGCTCCCCGTTCTCGAAGAGCAGCCAGATCTCCTTGAACGCGTCCCGATCGTGCTTGGCTCGCCAGTGCATCGGCTCCGGGTCGCCGCCGCCGTCGTCTCGGCGGGCCTGTAGCTGCAGCTCGGCGAAGGTGAGCGGGTGTTCCCGGTGGTGCCGGTTGGAGCGGCCGGGGTCGTTCGGGAAGCGGTCGACGGCGACCCGGACCAGGTAGCGGGTGACCGGCTCGGTGCCGGCGTTGTACAACTCACGGTGGATGACGCACCGGTAGTCGTCGTCGGTGTGGGTGAGGGTGGCCAGCTCCCGTTCCACGACCAGGCCGGTGCCGGGTGGCAGCCACTGGCCGGGCGGGTGCGACTCGCGGTATGGCTGACCCGACCGGGCGTGCCGCAGGTCGTCGTACTCCCGGAAGCGCTGCCAGATCGCGCCGCTGGCCTCCAGGACGGCCTCCGCGCGGCGGGCGAAGTCCTCGGTCGGGCGGTGTCGGCGCCCCTCGACGTGGCTCACGTAGGACGGGTCGAACCCCATCAGGACGGCCAGTTGCTTCTTGGACAGCCCGCGCCCGGTCCGTTGCCTGGCGAGTTCGGCCGCGAAGGAGTCGGCAGCCCGTTCGAGGGGTGAGGTCGTCATCGGCTTCCTCGTGGCCGGGGCTATAAGTTTCACGTTCCGTGCCCGAGCACACACGCAACTGGCATCTTTTCGACACACTGCTTGACAATCCACCGATGACCATCGATTGTGCGGCGGCGTTTCCCAGCACTGACTCCGGGTAGTACGCGAAGCGCTACTCCCGTCGGATACGGAGTGACCTGGGCGTCTGGGATGTGACCAAGGTGAGCCTTCCCTTACGGTCCGGGGCTTGGTTAGGCTAGCCTTAGCTCAGGACGGCACTGGTCCGTCCGCCGGGGCGCACTCCTCGGTCACACAGACAGGGGACGACTCAGGTGACAGCGGTGATGCCACGGCGCGAGGTCTCCACCACGCCGCTCGCCCCCGTCACCGCAGCGCTCCGGGCCATGTTCGGCACCGACGACGTTCCCGGGCTCGCCCGGGGCCTTGTCGTCGACGACGAGTTCGGCTGGGCGCCCGCCACCACCCTGATCGACGGCAGTCGGCTGCCGGAGTTGCTGCGCGGCGCCGCCGTCCGCTGGGGTGGCACCCCGCACGCGTGCGCGGCGCTGGCCTGGAAGTCGTACAGCTACTGGACGGCGCTGCCGGTCGTGCTCGGTTGGGCCTCCGCCCGCCGGGTGCCGCTCGTCGATCCGGCCGACGTGCTGATCCACTTCGAGGACCACCGGCAGCTACTCACCATGGGTCTGCGTCGGGGGACCACCGTCGCGGTGCTGCCGAACGACCCGTTGGCTCTCGCCGGCCTGCCGGAGGTGCGGGTCGTCGCCGACGAGACGGAGCTGCTGGCCGCGCTGCGCGCGTCACTGCTCGACGCGCACCTCGCACCGCTCATCACGGCGATCCAGTCGGAGGTTCGGGTGGGCACCCGGACGCTGCTCGGCTCGGTCGCCTCCGGCATCGCCCACGGCATCCTGCGGGCCGCCGACGGGCTGCCCGGCTCGACGGTGCAGAGCATCGACACGCTGCTCGGCGCGCTCGACCTGGCCGACCTGATCGAGCTGGTGCCGGGGCCGACCGGCGAGCCGACCGTGCAACGCCGCACCTGCTGCCTCGCCTTCACCCTGCCCCGGCCGAAGGTCTGCCAGGGCTGCTGCGTCCGCTAGGCCGGGCTGGGCCGCACTGCTCAGTCGGTCAGCGACCGGACGTCCCACACCCACACATCCCCGGTACGGGCCGGCTGGATCCCGGTCAGCTCGGTCATTCCCCGACGCAGCGCGGTCTCGTGCTCGTGCGGCCCGAGGATGACCACCCCGGCCCGCCAGAAGCGCAGATCGTCGACCGCTCGGACCCGTGCCTGCGGGGTGATCGGCGGCACCGCCCCGGTACGCCTGATGGTGGCGAAGAAGCTGCTGGTGGGGCGGGGCGGGGCACCGAACAACGCGACGCGCGGGGGATCGGCGCTCGGGCGGGTGTCCGGACCGAGGAAGTAACCACGGGCCAAGGGCAGGTCCAGCCGGGTCTCCGCAGCCCATCGCAGCGGCTCCGCGTAGGTGCTGTCCGGCAACGGCAGGGTCACCACGCTGCGCCCACCTGTCACGTACGGACGCCAGGCCCCACTTGTCACGAACGTGGGAACCGGGTCGAGGTGGGTCACGGGCAGCGGAGTGGGGACGATCGGCAACAGGGCCATCGTGAGCACTGTTGCGGTGACGAAACGGACCTGCCCCCTGGCGGCCGGGTGCGAGCCGGCCAGCTCGCGGGCACGCTCGGCGCCGTAGGCGAGGAGCAGCCCGATGATCGGGGTGATCGCCAACGCCCACCGGGTCGGCACCACCGAGTGCAGGATCGGCAGGTTCTCCAGCGCCGCCCAGGGTCCCGGCACCCCCGTACCCCGGTTGTCGAAGCGGACCTCCCGGCCCAGCGAGAGCACCGCGAAGAGCAGCCCGAGCGCGGCGAGCGCGAGCACCACGACCGAGCGCCGCAACCACCAGACCAGGGCGATCACCAGCACCAGCAACGCCCAGCCGAAGAAGCTGTTCTCCTCGGTCGGGTTCTTGGCCAGACCGGCGGCGGTGCGCGGGCTGCCGGCGAGCGCCTCCCGGGAGTACGCGACGAACGACGCCAGGTCGCTGGAGTAGCCGCGGATCAGCCGGGACAGCCCGGAGTACGCGTCCGGTCCGAAGAACTGCACGTACAGGGGGTACGCCAGCAGCAGCGCGGCGAGCCCGGCCGCGACGGCGAGGCCGGCGAGGAAGGACCGGATACGCGAGCGTAGTTCGGCGCGACCGAGGGCGAGTACGCCGATGACCAGGCCCAGCCCGATCGCGGTCATCAGCAGGATCTCCAGGTTGAGGAAGGCCTGCCAGACGATCACGAGCGCGAGGAGGAGCCCGTTGCGGAGCCAGCGGCCCGGTTCGCCGAGTCGCAGGGTCCGCCAGATGATCAACGGGACGACGAACTGGGACACGATGTTCGGGTGCCCGTTGGCGTGCGACACCATGGCCGGCGCGAACGCACAGAAGCCACCGCCCAGCCACGCCGGCCCGCGGCTGCCGATCAGGACCCGGGAGAGCAGGAAATACCAGGCGGTGGCGGTGGCAATCATGCCGACGGTGAGAAAGACCAGGAATGCCACTCTCGGCCCCAGCAGCAGGGTGACCGGCGTCAGTGGGAGCGAAACGGATAAGACGGACGTATTGGCCATCAGATTCACGCCGTCCGGGACGTTCATCTGATTGGAATGGAACGGATACGCAAAGTGCGTGACGACTCGCGCACCGTGGGCCATCATCCATTCGAACTGTGACTGATCGGACTGGTTGTCCCGTACGCCACTACCTGGGTCCAACCAGAGCCGGGCGGTCACCCACAGGCCGAGCACCACGAAGCTCAGCACGGCGACCAGATCGGACCACTTACCCCTGCGGGGAGGCCGGACGCGACCCGACTCCCCCTGCACCGACGGCGCCACGGCCGGATCGTCGCTGTCGCTGGGCGAGTCCGGCTCAGGAGTAGTCATGACAATTCCCAGAGTAGTCAGGGCATGGCGCTGCCGTGACATGTTTCGGGGTACTGCCGTACTATGTGCCGGGTTCGCCGACCGCCGATCACGAACCCACCCCCGACCATAATTCGGCCACCCCCGATGCCCCGATTCTTCTGCCGTCCCAGCGGATGATTCACTCTGTCGGTCCAGGCACGGGTCGAGTTCATATCGTGAGGAATCGACGCATGGCAGAAATCACTGGGGATCAGCGCGTTCAGTCCGAGGTGTTGGAAGGCCTGGCGACCGCTGTCAACCACCGTCGCTGGTTCATCGAGCTGGCCCTGCCGTACCTCGGCGACGACCCGATCGAGATCGGCAGCGGCCTCGGTGACTACGCGCTGGAGTGGTCCGAACTGCTGCCCCGGTTCACTGCGACCGAGGCCGACCCGGATCGGCTGGTGCAGCTCAAGGAGCGTCTCGCCGACCGGCCGAACATCGACGTCCGGCAGATGCTGCTACCCCACAACGACCGGGGCGACTACAGTGCCGCGGTCTCGTACAACGTCCTGGAGCACATCGAGGACCACGTGGGCGCGCTGAGCAGCATGCGCGACCTGGTCCGACCCGGCGGCGCCGTGATCATCATCGTGCCGGCGTTCCAGTTCGCGATGGGTCCGGCCGACATCGCCACCGGACACGTCCGCCGCTACACGAAGAAGACGCTCGGTGCGGCGATGACCGAGGCCGGGCTGACCATCGAGAAGATGCACTACGCCAACGCGCTGGGGCTGATCGGCTACTTCATGGCCACCAAGGTCTTCCGGCTGATGCCGAAGGAGGGCCCGATGGTCAAGGTGTACGACACCCTCGTCCTGCCCGCCACCAAGGCCGCCGAGCAGCTCGTCCGCCCCCCGTTCGGCCAGTCGGTCTTCGCCGTGGCCCGCGTCCCAGCCTAACCCCGGCCCCATAGCAGGCCCGCCCGGTCGATCATGGAGTTGTGGTGCCTGATTTGGCGCTTGCCAGGCTTTTTGTCGCCCACCACAACTCCATGATCGACGAGACTGGGCGGCGTTGCCCACCCTCCCGGGTTAGTCCTTGATCTGGTACGTGGGGCGGATTACCGCCCTCGCCAGGGTGTGGAACGTCAGGTTGAAGCCTACGTAGGCGGGGCTCGCTTCTGGGGTCAGGTCCAGCCGGTCGACGTCTACCGCGTGCACCGCGAAGACGTACCGGTGCGGGCGGTCGCCGGCCGGCGGGGCCGCACCGCCGTAACCCTGCTCGCCGTAGTCGTTGCGGACCGCGAACGCCCCACCGAGGTCGGTGCCGGCCGCGCCACCGGCGCCGCTGGGCAACTGCGTGACCTCGACCGGCACGTTCACGAGCACCCAGTGCCAGAAACCGCTGCCGGTCGGCGCGTCGGGGTCGTAGCAGGTCACCGCGAAGCTCTTCGTCTCGGCCGGGAAATCCGACCAGGCGAGCTGCGGCGAGACGTTGTCACCCCCGGTGCTGCCATGCGCGTGCCGGGCATCCATCGGCTCACCGTTCTGCACGTCGTCACTTGTCAGCGTGAACGAGGGCAGCGTCGGCAGCAGCTCGTACGGGTCCGGGGCGATCGGTCGTTCCAGGGTCATCAGAACGCGTCCTTCCGGTGTGCGGAGATATCAGCCCCTTCTTACCCCGTTCCAGCGCCGCCAACGACCGGTTGGGGCACTGTCGGGACCACCCGCGCGGATACGATCATCGCCGCAACGTCCACGGGGGAACTTCTTGAGCATCTGGCGTGACTTCCTGGTCGCCGTCGTGACCGCGCTCCGCAAGCCGGACGAGCAGTCGCTCGCCCGGGAACGCCGGCGCGCGATCGAACGACTGGCCGACGAGACCATCCGCGCGGATCGACGGCCTGCCGACCCGCCGGAGTGACGGACCTGTCTGCGCTCGGTATCCAGGAAACCGCGCATCCGTACGGCCCGAACACCCCGGCATCCCGAAAGCCCTGTTACAGGTTGCGCTCGGCGTAAACGTGCATCGCATCGCGGATCAGCGTCACGGTGCCGGCGGTGTTCTCGGCGTTGTCGAACGCCGCCGTGTAGCGCGGGTCGGACACGTACAGCTCGCCGAGCCCGGTGAAGTACTCCTTGGTCGGGGTCGTCGAACTCCCCGACAGCCAGTCGTACAGCCGCTGGGTGATCGCCTGCACCTGGTCGCTGTCGGCCGCCGCCCCGGCGCGGTGCGCCGCGCCGAAGTCCCGCCCGATCTCGATCTGGCGCTGCTGGAACGCCAGCTTCTCAGCCGGGCTGAGTGAGCGCCACCACCGGTCACCCTTCGCGTAGGCCTCTCGGCCCCACCGTTCGGTGACCTCCCGCTCGTATTGCGTGTGGTCGAAACCGTCGAACATCTCCTCAGGCATGAGTGGTTCACCTCCTTCCGTCTTGCGCAGGGTCGTCTTCACCGACTCGATCTGCCTCCCGATCCGCTCACGCTCCTGCTCGAGCAGTTTCAGGTGGGTGCGCAGCGCTTCGACTGGGTGCTGGCTCCCGTCGAGCACCTCGGCGATCGCGGGCAGCCCGAGGCCGAGCTCCCGCAACAGCAGAATCCTCTGCAACCGGAGCAGCTTCTCCTGGTCGTAGTACCGGTACCCGTTGCGGCCGAGCCGGCTCGGCCGAAGCAGACCGACGTCGCCATAGTGGCGCAGGGTGCGACTGGTCGTTCCGACCATGCGCGCGAGGTCTTGGATCGACCAATCCACCTCACTCACCCCTTCAACTCGTCGTTGTGAAATGAAGGTTAGAGGTTGACGTAACGTCAAAGTCAACCATGCCGAACATCCGCAAGAGCGGCGCCAGCGAGGGCACTTGCCGCTGTCGGCACAGGTTTCCCTGGGCACGCCTCATGCGTCGACGGACAGGACGAGGCCGCGCGGAAGTGGATCGGGGGCCGGACTCACCGCACATAGACACGCCCCTCGACCAGCTTTGCGCTGGTCAAAGGGCGTTTTTGCTGTCCAGGTGGGCGGAGGGTGTGGGATTCGAACCCACGAAGACATCGCTGCCTTACCGGTTTTCAAGACCAGCGCCATCGGCCACTAGGCGAACCCTCCTGGGCCGCCACCCGCGGGCGTACGGCCACGCACAGTCTGCCACGGCTTCCGCCGGACGGCCCGACGTCCCTCCCCGAACGCGGTGACCAGCCCGTCCGAGCCGTCCACTGTGGCCTTGCGGTTGCGCCTGCGGCACCCGGGAAGATCGGGAAGACTGGGCTCATGCGAGCCATCACCATTCCGCAGCCCGGTGGACCCGACGCGCTGGTCTGGGCCGAGGTGCCCGACCCGGAGCCGGGCCCCGACGAGGTGATCGTGGATGTGCGGGCCAGCGGGGTCAACCGCGCTGACCTGCTGCAACGGCAGGGGCACTACCCGCCGCCGGCGGGCGCGTCCGCGTACCCCGGGTTGGAATGCTCCGGGGTGATCACGGAGGTCGGGTCGGAGGTCGCCGGGTGGGCGGTCGGGCAGCAGGTGTGCGCGCTGCTGGCCGGCGGCGGGTACGCCGAGCGGGTCGCGGTCCCCGCCGGGCAGTTGCTGCCGGTGCCGGCCTGCGACCCGGTGGACGCCGGGGCGCTGCCGGAGGTGGCCTGCACGGTCTGGTCGAACCTGATCCAGGTGGGTCGGCTCGGCGCGGGTGACACGCTGCTGGTGCACGGCGGGGGCAGCGGGATCGGCACCTTCGCGGTCCAGTTCGGGGCGGCCCTCGGCGCGACGGTCCTGACCACCGCCCGGGAGGCCAAGCACGCCCGGCTGCGGGAGCTGGGCGCGTCCCACACGATCGACTACCGGGAGCAGGACTTCGTCGAGGAGGTCCGGCAGGCGACTGCCGGTCGGGGCGCGGACGTCATCCTGGACATCATGGGCGCGTCCTACCTGGGCCGAAACGTCTCCGCGCTGGCCACCGGCGGCCGGCTGGTGGTGATCGGGATGCAGGGTGGGCGCAAGGGCGAGTTGGATCTCGGCGCGCTGGTGGCGAAGCGGGCCAGTGTCACCGCGACGTCGCTGCGCTCCCGACCGCCTGCCGAGAAGGCGGAGATCGTCCAGGGCGTACGGGACGAGGTGTGGCCGTTGATCGAGGCCGGCACGGTCCGACCGATCGTGGACCGGCGGCTGCCGATGAGCGAGGCGGCGACGGCGCACCGGCTCGTCGAGTCGAACGACCACTTCGGCAAGGTGCTCCTCACGCGCGGGTGAGGGGCGTCAGACGAGCGTGTCGTCAGTCGGTCGGGGCAGCATCAGGCGGGCGCCGGGCCCCTCGCCGGCCAGCGCGTCACCCGGGTTGTTGAGCGTGCAGCGTTGCAGGGACAGGCAGCCACAGCCGATGCAGCCGTCCAGGTCGTCGCGGAGGTTGGTGAGCAGGCGGATCTTCTCGTCCAACCGGCCCCGCCAGCTCGCGGAGAGCCGCGCCCAGTCCTGCGGGCTGGGCGTGCGGGCCTCGGGGAGCGACTCCAACGCCGCCCGGATCTCGTCGAGCGAGACGCCGACCTGTTGGGAGATCCGGATGAAGGCGACCCGGCGCAGCTCGGCGCGGGCGTACCGGCGCTGGTTGCCGCCGGTACGGTCGGCGCGGATCAGCCCGAGCCGCTCGTAGTAGCGCAGCGCCGAGGGCGCCACGCCGGAGCGGGCGGACAACTCGCCGATCGTCAGCAGATCCTGCATCACCAGGTCCTTGAGTTGAAGTGCACTTCAAGTCACACAGTAGTGGCATGACCACCACACTGCCCACCGACACCGGGTCCCGGCTCCCCGGGCTCATCCGACGACTGACCGGCGACGAGAAGCACGCACCCAGTGCGCACTCCACCATCGACGTGCTCCAGGTGCTCTACGACCAGGTGCTGCGGGTCACCCCGGACACCGTCGACGACCCGGAGCGGGACCGGTTCCTGCTCTCCAAGGGGCACGGGCCGGCCGCCTACTACGCGGTGCTCGCCGCGCACGGCTTTCTCCCGGAGGCCTGGCTCGACGACCTCGCCGGGCCACACAGTCGGCTCGGCCACCACCCGGACCGGCTGCTGGTGCCCGGGGTCGAGATCGGCTCCGGCTCGCTCGGCCACGGCCTCGGGCTGGCCGTCGGCACCGCCCTCGGCCTGCGGGCCCAGGGGCTGCACACCCCCCGGGTGTACGTGCTGCTCGGCGACGCCGAACTGGACGAGGGATCCAACCACGAGGCGATCGCGTACGCGGGAGCGACCGGCCTGGAGAGCCTCACCGCGATCGTGGTCGACAACTCGTCGTCCACCCACGGCTGGTCGGGTGGCATCGCCAGCCGTTTCACGGTCAACGGCTGGACCGCCGACACCGTCGACGGCCGGGACCACACCGCCCTGTACCGGGCGCTGACCGGGCACCGCCCACAGCGGCCACACCTGGTGGTCGCCCGCATCGAGAGCAAGGGGTGACCAACATGCGTGCGGCCTTCATCGACAGCACCGCCACGCTCCTCGACGAGGATCCGCGTACCGCGCTCGTCGTGGCCGACATCTCGGCCAGCCAGTTCGCTCCGGCCGCTCGACGGCACCCGGATCGGGTGCTCAACGTCGGCATCCGGGAGCAACTCATGATCGGTGTGGCCGGCGGGCTCGCCCTGACCGGGCTCCGCCCGATCGTGCACTCGTACGCGACGTTCCTGGTGGACCGGGCGTACGAGCAGATCAAGTTGGATCTGGACCACCAGGGGGTGGGCGCGGTCCTGGTCAGCATCGGCGCGTCGTACGACGGGTCGGCCGAAGGCCGGACCCACCAGTCACCGGGGGACGTGGCCCTCTTCGACTCTCTCGGCGACAGCTGGACGGTGCGGGTGCCCGGCCACCCGGACGAGGTCGCGCCGCTGCTCCGGCACGCCGCGGCCAGCGACGACCCGGTCTACCTGCGGCTCAGTGAGCAGCGCAACGCCGAGGCGCACCCGAACGCGGACCGGCTACGGATGCTGCGGCAGGGCGGGACGAACGCGCCGCTGGTGGTGGCCGTCGGGCCGATGCTCGATGCCACGTTGGCGGCGACCGAGGGAATGGACGTGACAGTCGCGTACACCCACACGCCCCGGCCGTTCGACACCGCGGGGCTGCGGGCGCTCGCCGGGACCGACGTGGTGCTTGTCGAGCCGTACCTGGCGGGCACGTCGAGCGCGATCGTCAGCCGGGCGATGGCGGACGTGCCGCACCGGCTGCTCGCGCTCGGGGTGGGTCAGACCGACCTGCGGCGCTACGGAAGCCCGGCCGACCACATCCGGTGGCACGGCCTGGACGCCGCCGGTCTCCGGCGCTCGATCAGCGCGTTCCTGGGCTCAACGCGCGGCTGAGGTGGCGGGACGGCGGCGTGCGCGCTCGCGACCGAGGATCCAGATCGCCTCGACGCCGTCCTTCCAGGTGATCTTCTTGCCCTCTTCCCGGCCACGTGCCCGGTAGCTGATCGGCACCTCGTATGGCCGGATCCGCTGGCGCAGCAGCTTGCCGGTCACCTCGGCCTCCATGCCGAAGCCGCGCGAGCGCACCTGCAGCGACCGGTAGAGCGCCACCGGCATCAGCTTGAAGCAGGTCTCCAGGTCACCGATGTACGAGTTGAACAGCACGTTGGCCGCCATCGTGACGCCCTTGTTGCCCATCACGTACCAGAAGCTGTAGGCGCTGTGGCTGCCGAAGGTGCGGTTGCCGTAGACCACCTCGGCCCGCCCGTCGAGCACCGGGGCGAGCAGCTTGGGGATGTCCTGCGGGTCGTACTCCAGGTCGGCGTCGAGGATGACCATGTAGTCGCCCTCCGCGCTGTCGACGGCCGTCTTGATGGCGGCACCCTTGCCGGCGTTGCGCTGGTGGGTGATGACCCGCAGGCGTGCGTCGTCGGCGCGACCGAGGACCTCACCGGTGCCGTCCCGGCTCCCGTCGTCGACGACGACCAGCTCGATCTCGCACGGATAGTCAACTGCCAATGCCTGCTTGAGGGCGTCCGCGATGCGCTCTTCCTCGTTGAAGACCGGCATGAGGATTGAAAGCTTCACGGGAATCTCCACGGTGGCGACGACACGTCGGGGATAGCCTAGCCTGACTGGTCAGCGCGACGTGTGCCCCCACCGGCGGGCAGTCGACGTGGCGGTCCCAGGCCGATGGTGTTTACTTCCGGCCATGTCGGCTGCCGGCTCCCTGCTCGCGGTGGTGCCCGCCGCCGCGATGCTCCTGCTCACCGTCGCGACGAGACCGCGCCGGGCCGCCGCGGTGGCGCCGCTACGGCTCGCGGTGATGCGCGCCGCCCTGGTCAGCGGGGCGTACGCGGTGCTCGTTGTCGAGCTGTTCGGCGCGGCGCACGTGCTGAACCGGCCGGCGTTCGCCGCCGCCTGGCTACTTTTTCTGCTCGTCTGCGCGGCGGCGGCGGGGCTGCGTTGGCGCCGCCGGGAGGCCATTCCCGCGCACCAGCCCGCCGCGGCGCTCCGGCCGGTACCGGTCGGGGCGGCGGTGTCCGCCGGCGCCGGCCCGGAGCTGCCCGCGCCGATCGCCGACGGCGGCCGGCCCGGACCCGACCACCGGCCGGTCCAGGTCGATCGGGTACGCGGCGGCCTGCTCGCCAGGGCTGTCGACACCTGGCGGACGGCGGGTCGGGGAGAACGCCTGCTCGCCGGCACGGTCGGCGGCCTGGTCCTGGTGGAGTTGCTCGTCGCGCTGCTGGCCGAGCCGAACAACTTCGACTCGCAGACGTACCACCTGCCGAAGGTGGAGCACTGGGTGGCCCAGGGCGATCTGGACTTCTGGCCGACAGCGATCCACCGGCAGGTGACCATCCCGCCCGGAGCCGAGTACCTGCTCCTGCACCTGCGCCTGCTGACCGGCGGGGACCACCTGTACAACCTGGTGCAGTGGGTCGCCGGAGTGCTCTGCCTGCTGGTGGCCGCACGGATCACGGCGCAACTCGGCGGTGGCCGCCGGGCTCAGTTGATCACCGCGTTCGTACTGGCGACCACGCCGATGGTGGTGCTCCAGGCGACGAGCACCCAGACCGATCTGGTCTGTGCGGCATGGGTGGCGTGCGCGGCGACGCTGGTGCTGGACGGGCTGCGTCGGCGTACCGGCTGGGGCACCCTGCTCGGGTTGGGTGCGGCCGCCGGGCTGACCGCGGTGACGAAGACCAGCGGCCTGATCGCGGTGGGTCCGTTGCTGGTGCTCTGGGGGTTGGCGCAGCTCCGACTGGCCCTGGCCACCCGGGCACCGGCCGCCGGGGCGTCGACTGCTGGCGCGGTGCCGGCCTCCCGCCCGGTCGCTGGCGCGGCGCGTGTCGTGTGTGGTTCGGTGCTGATCGTGCTGGTGGCGGCCGTGGTCGTCGGCCCGTTCCTGGCTCGGGTGACTGCCGAGTTCGGGCATCCGCTGGGTCCGCCCCGGTTGCGGGAGTCGATCCCGATGGAGCGCCACGATCCACCGTCGATCCTGATCAACGCGTTGCGGATCGGGCACACGGCGTTCGACACGCCACTGGCACCGCTGCGTCAGCTCGGCGGGAAGGCGATCATCGGCGGGGCGGACGCGATCGGCGTCGACCCCCAGGACCGGGCGATCACCTTCGGCCGGGAGAGCTTCCCGGAGCCCGCCTGGTACCCGGACGAGGACCGGGTGGCGTTCCCGGTCGCCGGGGCGTTGGCGTTGATCGGCGCGGTGGTCGCGCTGGCCCGGCCGCGCCGGATCGACAGTGGGCAGGTCGGGCCGCTGCGCGCGTACGCGGTGGTGGTGCTGGCCACCGTCCTGCTGCACACCTCGATGATCAAGTGGCAGCCGTGGGGCAACCGGCTGCTGCTCTACGCGCTGGTGCTCGCCGTGCCGCTGGCCGGGCTGTGGTTGGACGCGTTGCTGCGCCGCCGGGCCAGCCGCGCAACCGGCACGGCCAGCGGTCGGCAGCGTTCGGTGGCCACTCTTGCGGTGGCCGTCGTGTTGGCCACCTCCGCGCTGGCCGGGGTGCTCGCCCTGTCGTACGGCTTCCCGCGCCGACTCGTCGGCTCCGGCTCGGTCTTCACCACCTCGGACTGGGACACCCGGTTCCTGCGCCGCCCGCAGTGGGCCGACGAGTTCCGTTGGGCCGCGGCGGCGGTTCGCGACAGCGGTGCCCGGCGGATCGGGCTGGTGGAGCAGAACGACAACTGGGAGTACCCGTGGTGGTTGGTGCTGCGCCAACCCGACGGCCGCTCGCCGGAGCTGGTGTCGTTGCAGTCGGTCCTGCCCGAACGGCCGCCGGCCGAGCCCACCTCGGTGGACGCGATCGTCTGCACCGGCAGTCGGCCGGCCTGCGCCAAGCTGGTTCCGGCCGGTTGGCGGTTGGAGTTTCGCGACTACGTCGGCTACGCGCTGCCACCCGGCCGGTGACCGAGCGCCCGGATCGTCCGATCCGGGCGGTTCGGCAGCCCGCGCGCAAGGATCCGAGGCGCATTCACATCCGTTGATCCGCACGTTACCGTCTGGTAACTCAGTCGACGTCCCGCGGCTGAGCCGAAAGGAGTGCGTCGATGCCTGCAATCCCCGCCAGGCCCGAACGCGCGACCCGACGACGGGCCAGCACCATCGCCGTCGCCGTCGCCGCTCTCGTCCTACCGATGCTCGCCGGACCGGCCACCCCCGCCACCGCCGCCGACCGGCCCGCCGTCCAGCCGCTCCCCGCCAACCTCGAAGCCGTCCGGGCCGCCGAAGCCACAGCCCTCTACGGCAGCCCCGCGATCCGTCCGATCGAGCAACGTCGCACCGCGCTGATCACCATGGGCGACAGTGAGATCTCCGGTGAGGGCGTCGGCAACTACGTCCCCGGCACCCACCAGGACGGCAACTGGTGCGACCGCTCGTACGACCAGGCGGTCTTCCGCACCGGCATCCCGTCGGACACGCAGTACAACATCGCCTGTTCCGGTGCCACCCCGTGGAACCTCATCGCCGGCGGACCGACCCAGCACAACGAGCTGAACCAGGGCGACCACCTGGGCATCAAGGCGCGCAACACGCACGTGAAGCTGATCTGGGTGGTGGTCGGCGCGAACGGTGACGGCACCATCCAGTTCGGCCCGGTCGCCACCGACTGCGCCGTCCGTCGGGTCCTCTTCCAGGGGCCCTGCTATCCCACCTACACCGACCAGTGGACGATCCGCACCGACGGCAGTCGGCAGGCCGTGACCGACGCGCTCACCGACATCCGGCAGACCATGACCGACGCCGGCTACCTGCGCTCGGACTACGAGCTGGTGCTCATGTCGTACCCGAGCCCGGGTAGCCCGGACGTGGAGGACAACCCGAACTTCCCCGGCTGGTACTCCGGTGGCTGCCTGCTCTACCTGGCCGACGCGGCGTTCGCCCGGAACAAGGCCGTGCCGCT
Organism: Micromonospora sp. NPDC049204; assembly: GCF_040647935.1. NCBI lineage: Bacteria > Bacillati > Actinomycetota > Actinomycetes > Micromonosporales > Micromonosporaceae > Micromonospora > Micromonospora sp. NPDC049204. The sequence goes on from NZ_JBEZDC010000003.1 coordinate 77,917, forward strand.
GTTCGAGTCGGCGCTGCGGGCAGCCGCCGCGAACACCGGCACCCGCTACCTGGACGCCAGCCGACTCTTCCACGGCCACGAGGTGTGCACCGACAACACCTCGGTCCGCGGCCTCTTCATCGAGGTCGGGATCTGGAACGAGAACGCCGCCCGGCAGTCGTTCCACCCCAACGCCCGGGGGCACGGCATGTTCGCCCAGTGCATCACCCAGTTCTGGAACTCCGGCCAGGATCGGGCGAGCTGCGTCGACCCGGCCAGCACCGGCGGCGGCGTGCTCTACCCCGGGCTGCTGGAGTTCGGGCAACTGCGCAACCTGGCCACCGGCACCTGCGTCGACGGCAGGGGGTACGACTCCCGCAACGGCACCGTGCAGCAGCCGCACGCCTGTCACGGTGGCCGTAACCAGGGCTTCTGGTACGACTCGGCCCGACGGTCACTGCACTCGGAGCTGTCTCACGACCGTTGCCTGGACGTCTCGAACAGCTCGATGACCTCGGGCACGGCGGTCAACATCTACGACTGCAACGGCACCGGCGCCCAGCAGTTCGTCTTCGTCGGCAACCAGCTCCGGCCGGCGGCGGCGAGCAACCTCTGCGTGGCGTTCGACAACCCGTTGCTGGGCAGCTCCCGCCTGCGGTTGGCGAGTTGTTCCAGCAGCACCCGGCAGCAGTGGTCGTTCGAGGCCCGCACCGCCGCCAACCCGGTCGGCTACGGTCACGACGACTTCATCGGCTCCCGCGTCTACTGAGGGAAGGGGCCTCGGCTGAGGCCCCTTCCGCTCACTTGGCGCCGGGGATGAGGATCAGCCGGGCCACTCCCTTGTCGCCGTCCTTGGCACCGGCGACGCCGACCGTCGCGCCGACCTTCACCTCGCTCGGCTGCACGGTGGCGCGGCGCTCGACGACCCGCAGATCGTCGCCGAAGCTCCAGGTCAGGGTGAAGCCGTCGGTGGACTTGACGGTCATCGAGTCGCCGTTGATCGCGGTCACCTCGCCGCGCTGCACGGTGACGGTCTGCGTACCGCCGTCCTTCGCCTTCACCACCGCCTCACCGTGCAGGGTGTTCCTGCGCAACAGCACGCGGGCCTGGTGGCGCTTGCGCCACTCCTCGCCGCGCTTGTCCCGGGCCTTGTCCTTGGCCGTGGGGGAGGCACCCGGCGTCGGGGTGGCCGGCGCGGCGACGGTCCGCACGTCCAACTCGTCGGGGTCGAAGCCCATCGCGGTCAGCGCCTGACCCTCCACCCCCAGGGCGGCGGCGACGTCGACGGCGGCGTCCCGGGCGGGCTGGCTGGCCACCTCGGCCGCACCGCAGCCGGTGACGCCCAGTGCGACCGCCGCGAGCAGTGCCGTGGTGCCGGTGGCGAATCCCCAACGTGGCATGACGTTCCCTCTCGTCCGTGGAGTCCTCAGCATTCCCGCCGAGGACGAGCGGAGCGTCAGGCCGATGTTCGAGTCAGGTAAGGATCACCGGGTAGCCGGACCGTGAAGGCCGCGCCGCCCTCCGGCGCGTGACCCGCGGCGATCTCCCCGCCCAGCCGACGGACCAGGCCGGCGGCCAGCGCCAACCCCAGCCCGCTGCCCACCTTGCGCACCCCCCGGTACCGCTCGTGCAGCGCACCGCGTTCGAACGCCACCGCCAGGTCGTCGTCGGTGAAGCCGGGTCCGCCGTCCCGGACCTCCAGCTCACCGCCGGAGGCCGGGTCCGCGGCCGGCCGGACCGCGAGCACCACCGGCGACCCCGGGGGTACGACCCGCAGCGCGTTCTCCAACAACCCGTCCAGCACCTGCCGGATCCGCCCCGGATCGGTGTACGCGGGCACCGGCCGACCGGGCGTCTCCAACCGGAACGGCACCCCCACCGCCGCGCACCGACCGGCCCAGGTCGGCTCCGCGTGCACGGCCAGCTCGGTCAGGTCCACCGGCACCGGTTCCAGCGGGAAGTCGGCGGCCTCCAGTCGGGCCAGCGCCAGCAGGTCCCCGATCAGCCGGTCCAGGTGTTGGGCCTCGGTCAGCATCGTCCGACCGGTGTCCACCGTGTCGTCCGCGCCGAGCACCCCGTCGGCGAGCGCCTCGGCGTACCCCCGGATCGCGGTCAGCGGGGTGCGCAGCTCGTGCGAGACGGACAGCAGGAACTCCCGCTGCCGGCCCTCGCTGGTGGCCAGCGCGCCGGCCAGACCGTTCAACGCCTCGGCCAGGTCGGCGACCTCGTCCGGTGACTCGACAGGTATCCGGACGGCGCGGTCGCCGGCGCGTAGCCGGGCGGCGGCGGTGGCCGCCACGCGGATCGGCCGAGCCAACCGGCGGGCCAGCAGCAGCCCGGCGACCACACCGGCGGCCAACCCGGCCAGCAGCGGCAACCAGAGGCTCAGCAGCACCTGTGCCCACAACCCGGGTGACGCCGCACGGGAGAGCACCACCCCGTTGCCGTTGGGTAGCGCCCGGCCCTCGACCAGGGCACGCTCCCCGTTGACGACGCGCCGCACCGACACGTTGCGGCCCTGTTCGATCCGCTGCACCACCCTGGGTGGCAGGCCCGGCCGGTCGACCGCCCCGCGCCGGATCAGGTACGCGTCGATGCCCTGGTTGCGGAGCTGCTGGATGAGCCGCTCCTCGTCGGCGCTGCGACCCCGGTCCAGGCGGGTCCGCAGCACCTCGGCGGCCAGCCGGGCCTGGGCGGCGAGCGCTTCCTGATCGCGTCGCTCCGCGCCACGGATCGCCAACGGCACCGCGACGATGGCGGTGACCAGCACCGACACCAGCGCCACCGCGCAGGTGACGAGCACCGCGCGGGCGGTCAGCGTACGGCCGAGTCGGCCTCGTCGAGGTGCGGCGGGCGGGCCGGCGCCGACCACCGGCAGGGTCATGGTCGGCGACCCGACGCGCCCGGAGTGGTCAGGCATCGACCGCGTACCCGACGCCACGGTGGGTCTTGATGACGCTGGCCGGGCCGAGTTTCGCCCGCACCTGGGCGACGTGCACGTCGACCGTGCGGGTGCCGGCGTGCGCCGCGTAACCCCAGACCCCGGCCAGCAGCTCCTCCCGGGTGAAGACCCGACCGGGCCGGGCCATCAGGTGCGCCAGCAGGTCGAACTCGGTGGAGGTGAGCTGCACCGGCGCGCCCGCGGCGGTGACCGTGCGCCGCGCCGGGTCGAGCGTCACCGGGCCGACGACCCGCGGCCGGTCCGCGCCCTCCGGGCCACCGGCGGAGCGCCGCAGCACCGCGCGCACCCGGGCGACCAACTCCCGGGGGCTGAACGGCTTGGTGACGTAGTCGTCGGCGCCCAACTCCAGGCCGACGATCCGATCCACCTCGTCGTCCCGGGCGGTGAGGAAGATGACCGGGGTCCAGTCGCCCGCCTCGCGCAGCCGGCGGCAGATCTCGGTGCCGGGCAGGCCCGGTAGCGCGATGTCCAGGACGCAGGCCACCGGGCGTAACCGGCGGGCCGCGTGCAGACCGGCCTCGCCGTCGCGTTCCAGGTGGACGCCGAATCCGTCCCGGGCGAGGTAGAGCCGGACCAGGTCGGCGATGGCCGGCTCGTCCTCGACCACGAGGACGAGCCCGCGGTGCGGCGGTTCGACGGTCACCGGCCCATGATTGCCGACGGCGGGGCTCGGCGCGATCGGCGCGTGTTCGAGTTCGGTAAAGGCGTCGCGAAGGTCGGGTGTCAGCTCACCAGGACGGAGCGAACATGCCGGGCCGCGAGTCGGCCGGCGCGTCACCGATGCTGGCGACGACCCGGGCGCCGGGCGGCCGCAGGCGGGTCCGGAACGCCTGGTTGAGCAGCGCGTCGAGCTGCCAGACCTGCTTGGGGTGGCTGGTGCGGATCAGGAACCGCTCACGAATTCCGTCGATCGCGGTGGCCGCCATCTCGACCGAGTGCAGTCGGGGGTCCGGGCTCCAGGTCACGTTGCTCAGCTCGCGCAGCTCGGTGTTGAGGTGCAGGCGCAGCCGGTGCAGGAGACGGGTCTGTTGGGTCACCACCAGCCGACGGTGCGTGAGCAGTAGGAGGTAGTCGCCGGTGACCGGGCGGTCGGGGCGGCTGCAACGGGTGACCAGGATGGTGGCGTCACCGGAGCCGACGCAGCGTCGGAAGACCGGCATGTGCCGGCTCACCGTCTGCACGGCCAGGCCAGCCTCGGAGGCGGCCGGGAGGAACGTTCGGGAGAAGACGTCCATGACCTGCACAACGACGCCACCAGCGGGGTGACGTGGGTCACGCCGTTTTTTTGGAAGTTCCACGCCGCGTGTCGCACTGCCTGTCCGACTTCCGACTCGGACGGATCATGGTCACGAGTTGGGCCGAATCGGGCTGGCGGCGAACAGCTCCGACAACCAACCGGGGACCGCGGCGGCGTACTCGGACCGCGACTCCTCGGTGGTGTCCAGGGCTCGACGCCAGGAGAGCGACCGGCTCACCGGCCCCAGGGTGATCGCCAGGTCGGCGGCCTCCAGGAGGGTCCGCCGGTCGTACCGGTCGGTCCACGCCTCCAGGTAGGCGTCCCGCAACCGGGCCAGCCCGGCGTCGTCGACCGCCAGCTCGTCGGCGTACCGGATGGAACGCAGGGTCACCAGCAGCGTGCCGAACGGGTGCGCCACCGAGGCGTCCCCCCAGTCGAAGTAGCGGTACCCGTCCGGACCGGCGAAGACATTGTCGTCGTGCAGGTCGTCGTGCTGCACCGTGGCCGGGATGCCGAACTCGGCGAGCCGACGGCACCGCTCGGCGTACGACGGCACCTCCGCCCGCAGCCGGTCGTACATCTCGGGGTCGAGCCCCTCCTCCGCACCGAGCAACAGCGACGCGCGGTCGTCGAGCAGCTCGACGAAGAGGTCGGCGAGCACCTCGGGCCGATGGTCCGGTACGCCGGAGGCGACCAGCTCGTCGGCCTGCGCCGCGGTGGCCAGTTGGAGGGCGGCGTACCCGGGCAGCGCCCGCTCCCAGTGCGTCAGGTCCGGGTCGCGGCCCAGCAGGCCGCGCAGTGACTCGCCGCCGTCGGGCAGCAACGACCAGCCCCGCTCCGGGTCCACCGCGATCGGGGTGAGCACCCGTTCCGGCGTGAGCCGGGCCAGTCTCGCGATCAGGGCGGCCTCGTGCGCCGTGCCCGGATTGTTGGCCTTGAACCAGACCGGACCACCGTCGGTGGGCACCCGCCACACCAGCGACCACGGACGGACCCGCGGCTCCACCGGCCCGGTCACCCGCCGACCCGCGCGGGTCAACTGCTCGTCGACCCAGGACCGGGCCTGCGTCCGCCACTGCTCTCCGGACCAGTCCGGGGCACGCTCGATCGTCGTCACGCTGGGCACCCTAGGCCGTCGTCCGGGAGTTGGGGACCCCTTTTCCGCACCGCCCGGACGTGTGGGCGGAGGTGTCCTCAGATCAGCTCGACGATCGTGGCGTTGGCCATGCCGCCACCCTCGCACATGGTCTGTAGGCCGTAGCGGATCCCGTTGTCCCGCATGTGCTGGAGCATGGTGGTCATGATCCGGGCGCCGGAACCACCGAGCGGGTGACCGAGGGCGATCGCCCCGCCGCGCGGGTTGAGCCGCTCCGGGTCGGCCTCGGTCTCCGCCAGCCACGCCAGCGGGACCGGGGCGAACGCCTCGTTCACCTCGTACACCCCGATCTCCTCGATGCCCAGCCCCGCGCGGCGCAGCGCCTTCGCGGTGGCCGGGATGGGTGCGGTGAGCATGGTGACCGGGTCGTCGGCGGCGACCACGGCGGTGTGGATCCGAGCAAGCGGACGCAGGCCGTGCCGGCTGGCCCAGTCGGAGGTGGTCACGGCGAGCGCCGCCGCGCCGTCGGAGATCTGGGACGCGGAACCGGCGGTCACCACACCGTCGGCGCGGAACGGCGTGGCCAGTTCGCCCAGCTTCTCCAGGGAGGTCTCCCGGCGGATGCCCTCGTCGGCGGCGAACTTGCCCCCATCGCCCAGCGGCACCGGGGTCAGCTCCGGATCGAACGCCCCGGCGTCCTGTGCGGCGGCTGCCTTCTCGTGGCTGGCCAACGCGAACTCGTCCAACTGGGTGCGCGAGAGGCGCCACCGCTGGGCGATCAGTTCGGCCCCGACCCCCTGGTTGAACGGCAGCGGCGTGTCGTCGGCGAAGCCCTCGACGCCTCGGTAGCGGGCGCGCAACTGGTCGCTGAACGGCATCCCACCGGCCACGCTGGAGCCCATCGGTACCCGGGTCATCGACTCGACACCGCCGGCCACAACCAGGTCGGCCTGGCCGGAGAGCACGGTCGCGGCGGCGAAGTGCAGGGCCTGCTGGCTGGAGCCGCACTGCCGGTCCAGGGTCGTGCCGGGCACCGTCTCGGGCCAGCCGGCGGCGAGCACGCCGTTGCGGGCGATGTTCCACGATTGCTCGCCGACCTGGGACACGCAGCCCCAGAGGACGTCGTCGACCTGCTCCGGGTCGATCCCGGTGCGCTCGGCGAGGGCGCGCAGCACGTGCGCCGAGAGATCTACCGGGTGGACGTCGGCGAGGCTGCCCCGCCGCCGTCCGACCGGGGTGCGCACCGCGCCGACGATGACCGCGTCACTCATGTTTACTCCCCGGTAACCTGGGCTGCCCCGATCCTACGTCCTCCCTGGAGCGGCTGACTGCCCCCGGGCTGCTCTCCCTCCACCGGCACGCCGGTGCGCCCGAGCCGGTCGGGCACGAGCGCGGGCCGGGCGGGCATTCGCGGGCCGGGCGGGCATTCGCGGGCCGGGCGGGCATTCGCGGGCCGGGCGGGCATTCGCGGGCCGGGCGGGCACTGCCGGGAGCCGGCAGCCGCTGGCATGCTGAGCGGGTGGATGAAATCTCCCCGGTCCGGCAGTGGCGAGTGCCGGCGAGCCTACCGGCGGCGAAGCTGGCCGGTGGGGTCCTGCTGGTCGCGCTCGGGCTGCTCTTCGCCGACGGCGACCCGGTGCGGTTGGTGCTGGCCGTCCTGGCCGCCGCCGCGCTGGCTGTCTGGGCGGTACGCGACCTGATCGCACCGGTCCGATTGGCGGCGGATCCGGCCGGACTGACCGTCATTCGCGGGTTCGCTGGTCGCCGACTGCTGCCCTGGCCGGCGATCGAGGCGATCACCGTGGACCGGCGACCGCGACTGGGGCTCACGTCCGAGGTCCTGGAGATCGACGCGGGCGAGTCACTGCACCTCTTCGGCCGATACGACCTGGGCGCCACCCCGGAAGAGGTCGCCGCCGCGCTACGCGCCGCCCGCCGCTCCTGACACCCGGAGATCTTGGAAGGAAACCGCCCCTCCGGGGGCACCTTCCTTCCAAGATCTCGATCGAGAGGTCAACCGAGCAGGGCGGCGGTGCGGAAGAGGACCAGGCCCAGCAGGATCAGCAGGATGATCGCCCCGCCGGCGACCTGCACCAACGTGCGTCGACCACGCGGCGCGTACGCGAGCACCAGCGCCATCAGCGCGCCGACCACCAGGCCACCCAGGTGCCCGGGGATCGAGATGCCCGGAACGGCGAGCGTGAACACCAGGTTGATCACCAGGATCGGGATGATCTGGGAGATGTCCCGACCCATCTTGCGCTCGATGATGAGCAGTGCGGCGAAGAGCCCGAAGATCGAGGTCGACGCCCCGGCGGTGGCCGAGTTCTGGGCGCTGAACAGGTACGCGGCCACGTTGCCGCCGAGGCCCGCGATCAGGTAGAGCGCGGCGAACCGCACCCGGCCGAGGCTGGCCTCCAGGGATCGGCCGAGCACCCACAGAGCCCACATGTTGAGCAGCAGATGGACCACGCCGTAGTGCAGGAACATCGCGGTGACCAGCCGGTACCACTGGCCCTCGGCGATCCCGCCGAGCGTGCCGTCGGGCAGGACCGCCAGCCCGAGCACCGACCCCCAGTTGGTCAGCGGCGTGCCGCCGCCCATCAGACCGCCGAAGCCGGAACCGCCCACCGCCGCGTCCCCACCTCGGTCGGAGGCGATGGACAGCAGCATGAGCAGCACGTTCAGCGCGATGAGCGCCTTGGTGACATAGCCGTGCCGGCCGGCGGCACCGCCACCGAAGGCGGTACGCGCCGGCCGGACACTGCGACGTCCCTCGTTGACGCACTCCGGGCACTGGTGCCCGACGGACGCCTCCCGCATGCAGTCCGGGCAGATCGGCCGGTCGCAGCGGGTGCACCGGACATAGGTCTCCCGGCCGGGGTGCCGGTAGCAGACCGGGGTGGTCGGCGGAGACTCGCTCACCGGGCCGACCCTCCGTCCACCGCCGCGCGATCCACCGACTCCGGCCGGTGCGGTGCTCCGGAGCGCTCAATCATGCGAGCAAAGGTACCTCGCGAATCGGTCAGGAAGCAGACCGCTCGATCTCGACCCGCTCGATGACGACGTCCTGGAGGGGACGGTCGCTCGGGCCGGTCGGGGTGCTGGCGATCGAGTCGACGACCTTCACCGACTGCTCGTCGGCAACCTGGCCGAAGATCGTGTGCCGGTTGTTGAGGTGCGGCGTCGGGGACACGGTGATGAAGAACTGCGAACCGTTGGTGCCCGGTCCGGCGTTCGCCATCGCCAGCAGGTAGGGACGGTCGAACCGCAGCTCCGGGTGGAACTCGTCGGCGAACTTGTAGCCCGGTCCGCCCCGACCGGTGCCGGTCGGGTCGCCCATCTGGACCATGAAACCGCTGATCACCCGGTGCGAGATGGTGCCGTCGTAGTACGGCCCACTGCCCGGCTGACCGGTGCGCGGGTCGGTGTACTCACGGTTGCCCTCGGCCAGGTCGACGAAGTTGCGGACGGTCTTCGGCGCGTGGTTGGGGAAGAGCTCCAGCCGGATCGGGCCAGCGTTGGTGTGCAGGGTGGCGTAGACAGCCTCGGCCACGGGTACTCCTCACTCGTTGGTCAGTTCCATGCGGATCCTCCCATGTGCCCGATCTGGCATCGCGGAGGCATCCGTTGGTGGAGGATGACGAAGGAACAACTCCCAGGAGGTAGGACCGTGTTTGGATTCGGGCGGCGTAAGTCCCAGGGGCAGTTGGCCAAGGCCGAGCTGAACCAGAGCATCAGCCACCTGATGCAGGCAGCCAACCACGCGGCGAAGGGTGCTGGCGCGACCGTCGGTCCGCGGGTCCAGGTAGCCCGGGGCTACGTCGGGCCGGCCGCGGCGAGGGTTCGCGACCAGGCGTCGACCGGCTGGGGGACGACACTCACCACGCTGGCACCGCTGGCCGCGGCGGCCCGTGACGGCGCCGCGCAGGCAGGGCCGCTGACCAGGAAGGCCAAGTCGAAGACCATGCGGATCACCGGTAAGAAGAAGCAGCCGCGCCGTCGCGGCTCGATGATGACCGGCCTGCTGGCCGCGGGTGTCGTCGCCGGCCTGGCCGGCGCAGTGGCGATGCGCCGCCGCCGGGAGCAGCAGGAGTGGGCCGAGTACGACCCGACCCGCAACCTCGAACCGATGCGCGACGAGGTCGACTCGATCGAGGTGCGCACGCCGTCCGCCCCCAAGGGGACCGACGGGGCGGCCATGGCCGGCGCGGCGGGGATGACCGGCGCGGCGGGGATGACCGGCGCGGGCAGCTCGGCGGTGGCCGGCGGCAGCAGCGCCAGCACCACCGCCCCGGCGAAGCAGACCGGGATCCGCCCGACCGACAAGGTCCCCTCGGTCGCCGAGGGCGCCACGGACGTCACCGGTCGGCCGACCGACGACCTCACCAAGGCACTGGGCAAGGACACGGCCCGCACCAACGGCCGCCGCTGACCCAGCGACAACGCGTTCAGGTGCCGGCGAGCGGGCTGCCCCCGCTCGCCGGCACCTGAACGTGTCGCGGTCAGAGCCAGCCGTTGCGGCGGAACCAGCGGTAGAGGGCCAGTGAGACGCCGAGCATGAGGGCCAGGGCCACCGGATAGCCGTACGTCATCTTCAGCTCGGGCATGTTGTCGAAGTTCATGCCCTCGACGCCGGCGATGGAGGTCCAGACCGCGGCGATCGCCGCCCAGGCGGCGATCTTGCGCATGTCGTTGTTCTGGTCGACGGTGACCTGGGCCAGCCGTGCCTGGAGGATCGAGTTCAGCAGGTCGTCGTAGGAGTTCACCTGCTCCACGGTGCGGCTCAGGTGGTCCTGCACGTCCCGGAAGTACTTGCGGATCTCCTTGGGCACGTCCCGGTTGACCTGGGAGGTCAGCGTCATCAGCGGCCGTTGCAACGGCACCACCGCCCGCTTGAACTCCACCAGCTCCCGCTTCATCTGGTAGATCCGCTGGATCCGCCCGTGGCCCTGCCGATCGAAGACCTCCGCCTCCAGCACGTCGAGGTCGTCCTCGATCTGCTCGGCCACCTCCAGATAGAGGTCGACCACCCGGTCGGTCACCCCGTACGCCACCGCCCACGGGCCGTGCAGCAGCAGATCGTGCTTGGTCTCCAGGTCGGCGCGAATCGGGGCGAGCCGGCAGGCATCACCGTGCCGGACGCTGATCACGAAGTTCGGGCCGATGAAGAGCATCACCTGCCCGGTCTCCACGACCTCGGAGTTCTCGGTCAGCTCGGCGTGCTCGCAGTACCGCGCCGTACGCAGCACCAGGAAGACGACGTCGCCGAACCGCTCCAGCTTCGGGCGCTGCTCGGCCTTCACGGCGTCCTCGACGGCCAGCTCGTGCAGACCGTAGGTCTCCGCGATGGCGGTCATCTCGGCCAACTCGGGCTGGTGCAGACCGAGCCACACGAAGCCGTGTTCCTCGCGGCGGGCCGCGGTCAGCGCGTCGGCGTACGTCCAGTCACCGGGTTGCCGCTTGCCGTCGACGTAGAGCGCGCAGTCGACCACGGCGCTGCGGTCGGTGCCAGTGGGCGCTGGCACGGGCGGCGAGCCGTCGGCGTTGAGGATCCGGGTCATCGCCCGGACCGGGGAGGGCCACGCGCGAGGCCGTAGCACCCGACCCGTGGTCGGCGGTGCCGTCCGGTCCCGCTCTGTGCGATCCGTCATCGCGTCACCTCCCACGCTCGGCTGCGGCTTGCAGGCTACGCCGACCGCGGTCCGGGTCACGTGTGACGGCGGTCGCGTGGGGCGGCGCCGGGCGGGCCGGGCCGCATCGGGGGGTGTGCGGGGACGACACGGCCCACCCGGCACCTGTGGGGGCGGGAGGTTGTGCTGCCGCGGCACCCAGGTCGTCGCCGGTCCGAAGGCCGCGAGTGACCTCCGTAACAGCTGATGGGTGACGCTCGCAGCATTGTGGGCCGCCGACCGCCCCGGGCGGGAGCCCCGAGGCGGTTGGCGTCGTCGTTCTGTCGGGAACCCGACAGACGGCTCAGGTGCGGACCGCCTCGACGGCCTCGGCGAGCCGACGGACACCCTCGTCGATCTTGTCGGCGGTCACCGCCGAGAAGGCCAACCGAAGGGCGTGCCGCCCGCCTTCCAGCACGAAGTCACTGCCCTTGACCACGGCGACCCCCCGCTCGGCCGCCGCCGGGGCGAGCCGATCGACGAGCACGTCCTCCGGGAACTCGACCCAGAGGAAGTAGCCGCCGTCGGGCTCCACGAACCGCGCCTGCGGCAGGTGCCGGCGCAGCGACTCGGCGAGCACCCGGGCCCGCTCGCCCAGCGCCGCCCGGACCGTCTCGATCGAGCGGTCGATGTCACCGGAGACGCAGAACTGGTGCACGATCGCCTGCGACACCATGCCCGGGGAGATGTAGAGGCTCGTCGCGTTCTTGGCGATGTCGGCGATCAGGTCCGCCGGGCCGACCAGGTATCCGACCCGAACACCCGGGCAGACCGTCTTGGTGAAGCTCGACGCGTGCACCACCACGTTGCGGGTGTCCAGCGAGAGCATCGACGGCAGCGCCTCGCCACGGAACCGGACGTCCGCGTACGGGTCGTCCTCGAAGATCGTGAACTCGTACTCGGCGGCCAGGTCGAGCAACTCCCGACGCTTCTCCAGCGAGAGCGTCATGCCGGCCGGGTTCTGGTAGTTCGGAATGACGTGCGCGAGCCGGGGCCGCACCCCGGACTCCAGCAACTTGCGCAGCTCGGCGGTGTCGAGCCCATCCGGCTGGACCGAGATGCCGTGCAGCTCACTGCCCATGCGCTGGAGGTTGAGCAGCGTCCGGTCGTACGTCGGGCGTTCCACCACCACCGCGTCGCCGGGGCGGACCAGGTGGTCGAAGAGGAACGCGTCGGCCTGAAGCGACCCGTTGGTGACCAGCACCTGGTCGGCCTGGACGCCGTGCTTGTCGGCGATCCACTTCCGCAGCGGAAGGTAACCGACGGAGGTGCCGTACGCCGTGACCCCCGCGGGGTCGGCGTCGAAGGCGCGGACGGCGGCGGCCTTGAGCCCCTCGACATCGACGATGTCCAGCGAGGGAGCCCCACGGGCAAAGGAGATCAATTGCTCGGCGGTCATGGATGTTGAGCGTACGGGCGGCGACGGGGGACGCGCGGACGGCACGGCGATGTCCGCATCCTGAGCCACCGGGACGGGTGACCCGACTCCACCGGTCGGCGACAGATCAGACCGGAAGTGCGAGCGCGTCGTGGTGCGCCACCCGGGAAAGTCCCTCAAACTGCACGCCGAGCGCGTCGAGGAGCTGGCTCCAGTCGAAGTAGGAACGCCAGGCGGTGATCCGACCATGACGAGCCCGGACCACGTCGGCCACCTCCCAGCTCACCAACCGGCCGGTGGGCGCGACGGTGCCGTACGGCGAGTGCAGCGTGCCGGTGTGGGTGCCGGTCAGGCGCAGCTCGACGGCCGCCCCGCCGCCCGTACGGACCGCGCCGATCGGGTCCACCCGCAGGTCCGGGAAGGCACCGGTCCAGGTACGCAGCAGCGCGGGCAACTCGATCGGGCGGACCGTCACACCCGGCATGGCGTAGAACGCCTCCGGGGCGTAGAGGTCAGGTAGACGGGCCACGTCCCGCGACAGGAGCATGGCGTACTGCTGCTCGACAAGGCGCTCCGCGTCACGCATCGGGCCCTCCCTCGCGGGCCACGGCACCTCCGCGCCCGCAGGGGATCCTTACCCGTCGATCCGGCCCGCCACACCTGCGCGGCTCAGGTCGTGACCGCCACCTGACCCTCCGACCAGACCCGCATGATGTCCCGCACGGAGATCACCCCGGCGACCTCGCGGCCGTCCAGCACCACCAGGTGCCGGAATCCACCACGGGCCATGGCCGCGGCCGCCTCGGCCACCGTCCATTCCGGCCCCGCGTAGACCACGTCCCAGGTCAGATGGGCACCGGTGCGTTCCACGTCGCAGTCCAGGCCGGCGCCGATGGCCTTCAACACGTCTCGTTCGGTCATGATCCCGACCCCCTCGGAGTCCGGGTCGATCACGACGGCCGACCCGACACCGCGGGCCGACATCATCCGGGCCGCCTGGCGAAGCGTGTGCTCCGGACCGACGACGAGAACCTGGCTGGACATGGCATCCCGTACCTGCATCACACATCACTCCTTTGGGACGGTGGCCTCCGGTACGGACATGGTCGTCCGTGGATGTTTCCGGGACAAGACCGAACATCGCCGTACCGGCGGCCGCTCGCTACTGTCGGACCGTGTCCACCGAGCCCCTGCGCTGCGCCGGCGCGCTGATCGTCGACCATGACGGCCGCATCTTCTTCCAGCGCCGCTCACCGCACCGACGCCTCTTCCCCGACTGCTGGGACATCGTCGGTGGCCACCTCGAACCAGGCGAGGACATCGACGAGGCGCTGCGCCGGGAGATCACCGAGGAGACCGGCTGGGTCCTCTCGCACGTCCTGGGCCAGGTGGGCGAGTACAGCTACGTCGGTGACGACGGTCTGGCCCGGACCGAGTACGACTTCCTGGTCCGGGTCGACGGTGACCTGGACCGCCCGACGCTGGAGGCCGGCAAGCACACCGAGTTCCGCTGGCTGGCCGAGCACGAGGTGGCCGTGCTGGACGAGCACCGCGACGTCAACGACGGACTGATCCGACGGATCGCGGAGGAGGGCTTCGCCGTCCTGCGGTCGATCGGTCTGTGAACACCGTCGAGTTGGCGCCGCACCGCGTCGCCGGGCTGCTCGCCCCGGCCGTGGACCGGGTCTTCCGCGCCGGCATGCTGGCCGGCCGCGACTGCGGAGGCGCCGAGCTGAGCCAGCGCTACGGCGGAGTGACGGCGACCGGTTTCCTGGTCGACCTGCGTACCCGGCTGGCCGCACCCGGCGGCACGGTCGACGGAGCCGGGTTCGCGGCGATCACCCGGTACCACGACCCGGTCGTCTGCCGGCGGACCGTCGACAAGCAGGTCGCGCACGGGATGCTCCACCGCCGCCCGGACGGCTCGCTCTCCGCCACCGAGCGGGGCGCGGCCTTCCTCACCGAGCTGTACCAGGTGCACGCGGAGGTCACCGAGGAGCTGTGGGTCGGGCACGACGAGCGGGTGTCCCGGCTGGTCGCGCTGCTCGGCCGGCTGCTGTCGTACGCCCTGGTGCTGGCCGACACCGACGGCGACCGGGGCGGCTCGGCCTTCGCCGCGATGGCACCCCCCTACGAACCGGACGGCACCCCTCCGGGTGTGCTGCTGCTCAACCGGCTCGGCACGCTGCGCTACCACCGCGCCGACGCGCACGCCGACGCCTGGGCCGCCGCCGGGCACACCGCATCCAGCATCACCGCCCTGCCGGCCGGCCCCGAACGGCTCGCCATCGAGCTGGAAACCGACCGACGGGCCGCCGGCCCGTACTCCGTGCTCAGCGCGGACGAGCGGCTGACCATGCTCGCCGACCTGGCCGCGCTGCCCGGCTGACCCGGTTGGCCGGAGCGGCGAGGCCAGCCGGCGCTATCCTCCAGCGGTGACCGGGAGCAGGACGAGGGAGGATGTCGCGATGATCGGAATGGTGCTCGCGGCCGGAGCGGGACGCCGGCTGCGCCCGTACACCGACACCCTGCCTAAGGCGTTGGTACCGGTGGACGGCGAGACGACGATCCTGGACATCGCGCTGGGCAACCTGGCCGAGGTCGGGCTCACCGACATCGTGATCGTGGTCGGCTACGCGGCGGACGCGGTCCGCGAGCGGCAGGCCGACCTGGAGAAGAAGTACGGGGTGACGCTCACCCTGGTGCACAACGACAAGGCCGAGGAGTGGAACAACGCGTACTCGCTCTGGCTGGCCCGGGAGTACTTCGCGCGCGGGGTGCTGCTGGTCAACGGGGACACCGTGCACCCGGTGAGCATCGAGAAGACCCTGCTGGCCGAGCGCGGGCCGGGCATCCTGCTCGCGGTGGACACCCTCAAGCCGCTGGCCGAGGAGGAGATGAAGACCACCTTCGACGCCGCCGGCCAGCTCACCCGCATCACCAAGCTGATGGACCCGGGCGAGGCGTACGGGGAGTACATCGGCGCCACGCTCATCGAGCCGCAGGTCGCCGACGCGCTCGCCGACGCGCTGGAGGCGACCTGGCGGCGGGACCCGAACCTCTACTACGAGGACGGCTACCAGGAGTTCTCCGACCGCGGCGGGGAGGTGCGGGCGGCGCCGATCGGTGACGTCCCGTGGGTCGAGGTCGACAACCACGCCGACCTGGCCCGCGCACGGGAGATCGCGTGCCGCTACTAGCTCGGAGCGTCCTCACCCCACTGCACATCGACGTGCGACGGGGGGCGGTGGCCGACCTGGGCGCGATCCTGGCCGACGGGCGGATCTCCGCCGGCGGTGACGTCGCGGTCGTGGTCGGCCCCGGTCAGGGCACCCAGATCGCGGAGCTGATCCGACCGTCCCTGCGGACGGCGGACGTCTTCACCGTCTCCGGGGGGACGCTGGACGCCGCCGACGACCTCGGTGGCAAACTGCGCGCCCGGTCGTACGACGCGGTCGTCGGGATCGGTGGCGGCAAGACCATCGACGTGGCCAAGTACGCGGCCACCCGCCGGGGCCTCCCGATGGTGTCGGTGGCGACGAGCCTCGCCAACGACGGGATCGCCTCCCCGGTGGCCAGCCTCATCACCGACGGGCTCAAGGGCTCCTACGGCGTGCACATCCCGATCGCGGTGATCGTCGACCTGGACTTCGTGGAGAGCGGCCCGGACCGGCACAACCGGGCCGGTATCGGCGACGTGATCAGCAACATCAGCGCGCTGGCCGACTGGGAACTGGCCCGCCGGGTACGCGTCGAACCGTTCGACGGGCTCGCCGCCTCGCTGTCCCGGGCGGGTGCCGAAGCGGTGCTCAACCACCCGGGCGACATGGCCGACGACGCCTTCGTCACCGTGCTGGCCGAGGCGTTGATCTCCAGCGGCCTGGCCATGGCCATCGAGGGCACCAGCCGTCCGTGCAGTGGCGGCTGCCACGAGATCATGCACGCCATCGACGCGCTCTTCCCCGGCACCGCCTCACACGGCGAGTTGGCCGGGCTGGGCGCGCTGTTCTGCACCTGGCTGCGCGGGGACCTGCGCCGCTTCGGGGAGATGTCGGCCTGTCTGGCCCGGCACGGTCTGCCCCGGCTCCCCGCCGAGGTGGGGCTCAGCGACGACCAGTTCGTGGAGGCGGTGCAGTTCGCGCCGCGTACCCGACCGGACCGCTACACCATCCTCGAACACCTGGCGCTGTCGCCTACCGAGACCCGGGAGCGGCTGGCAGACTACGCCGGTGCAATCCGCGACCAGCTTGGCTGACCCCCGTCCCACCGTCGCCGACTTCCACCGGGTGAACCGGGGCGGCGGCCTGTTCAGCGAGTCGATCAGTCAGTGGCTGGGTGCCGTCTTCGCACTTGTCGCCCAGCGGCTCGGGCTGCGCCCCACGGCGCTCACCATCACCAACCTGGTGCTCGGGCTGGCCACCTCGGTCACCGTGGTGGCGCTCGCCGGCCCGGTCGCCGCCGGTGACACACCGGCCTGGGTGGTCGGCCTGCTCGCGCTGGTCGGCTGGCAGGTGGCGTACTCCCTGGACTGCGCCGACGGGCAGCTCGCCCGGGTGACCGGCCAGGGCAGCGCGGCCGGCGCCCGGATCGACGTGCTCTGCGACGTGGCCGCGCAGATCGCCCTGGTCGCCGCGCTGGCCGCCACCGCCGTGGCGCAGGAGCCGTCCACCCCGACCTGGCTGGTGGCGACGTTCGCGGGGACCTGGATGGTCAACCTGGTCACGTCGGTGATGCAGGCCGGCCCGAACGCCGCCAGCATGGTCACCTCGACCTCACTGCCGGTACGTCTCGTGAAGCTGGTCCGCGACTACGGCGCGGTGGTCTTCGTGGCCGCCCTGGTGCTCGCCGTGGCCCCCGCGCTGGTCCTCTGGGTGCTCGTCGCGTTCACGATCGTCAACGGTGGCTTCCTGCTGGCCAGCATCGCCTTCTCCGCCCGCGCCTCCCTGCGCTGACCCACCCCGATCCGCACCGGACCGCCAAGATCGCGCTCGATCCAGGATCTAGTGGCCTCGGAGCAGCCGGATGGGACTACATCCTGGTTCGAGCGCGATCATGCCCAGGCAGGGGCGGTCACGGCGAGGGGGCGCCTGCGCGTCGACGGCGCGGGCGGGACCGGGGTTCAGACGCGGTTGGGGGTGCGGGCAAGGCCCGCGTAGATGTCGATGAGCTGCTTGGTTACCACGTCGGGGTGGAAGATCCGCTCGTAGCGGGCGCGGGCGGCCACGGCCAGTCCGGCCGCACCGGCGCGGGCGACCGGTAGGGCGGCGGCCACCGCGGCCGGCTCCGGTGCGACGACCCAGCCGGCCTCGCCCACCTCGATGCCGACCGGCATGGGCGACCCGCCGCCGACGACCGCGGAGGCCACCTCGGCCGGGCCGGTGCCGGCGGGCTCGTGCGGGGCGTCGGCCCCCACCAGGTACGGAATGCCGCCCAACGCCGTACCGAGCACCGGCCGGCCGTTCGCCAACGCCTCGATGATCACGGTGGGCAGCACGTCGTGCCACATCGCGGCGGCGATCACCACCGCGCTCGCCTCGACGGCGGCCTGCACGCCGGCCCGGTCGAGCTGACCGAGGTAGACCACGTCGGGTCGCTCGGCGGCGGCGGCCTCCACCAGCGGGCGCAGCTCCCCGTCGCCCGCCACGCGGAGCGTGCCCAGCGAGCCCACCGGGTGCCGCCGCCAGGCGTCCAGCAGCAGGTCGACGCCTTTCTCCGGAGAGAGCCGGGCCATATAGAGGAACCCGTCCCCCAGTGGCGCCGGCCGACCCGGGTCGGGTACGGAGTTCGGCTTCACCACGATGCGTTCGTCCGGAATGCCGTAGTCGCGGAGGTGATCGGCGATCGCCGAGGTGAGCGCGACGTACCGATCGACCGAGCGCCAGGTGCCCCGGTGCACGGCCAGGGTGGTCGCCATCAACGCGCTCTGCGCCGCCGAGTCGCGGTAGCAGCGGTGCTTGATCGCCGGCACCCCCAACACGCGACCCTTGCAGTCCTGACAGATCACGCCGTCGCGGAAGTAGATCCCCGACGAGCAGACCTGCCGGTAGTTGTGCACCGTCTGCACCACCGGCACGCCGTGGCGGTGCGCGGTCCGCACCACCCAGGGCGAGATCAGGGGGTACGGGTTGTGCAGGTGCAGAACGTCCGGTCGGCGCTCGGTGAGCAGCCGGCTCAGGTCGTGCTGGGCACGCGGCGCCCAGATCGGCGAGATCGGCAGCAGCGCCTTCGCCGCCTTCGACATCGACGGGATCTCGTCCGAGCTACGGATGAAGGGCAGCACCTCGACGCCGGCGGCGGTGAGCTGGGCGATCTCCGAGTCGACGATGGTGTTCTCGCCGGAGGGTTGGGCTTCCCGATACCGGTTGTGCGCCACCACGATTCTCACGGGAAGAAAGGCTACCGTTGACTGGTGCCCGAACTACCGGAGGTTGAGGCGCTCGCGGGTTATCTGCGACAGCGCGCGGTGGGCCGGCGCGTCGATCGGCTGGAGATCGCCGCGATCAGCGCCCTGAAGACGTACGAACCGGCACCGAGCGCGGTCGCCGGCCGGGCGGTGGTCGACGCCGGCCGGCACGGCAAGTTCCTCGACGTGCTCTTCGAAGGTGACCTGCACCTCGTGGTGCACCTGGCCCGGGCGGGCTGGCTGCACTACCGGGAGGCGTTCCCGGCCACCACGCCGCTGCGCCCCGGCAAGGGTCCGATCGCGCTGCGCGTACGCCTGGACGACGGCTCCGGTTTCGATCTCACCGAGGCCGGCACCCAGAAGAAGCTGGCCGCGTACCTGGTCACCGACCTGGCGGCGGTGCCCGGGGTGGTCAAGCTGGGTCCGGACGCGCTCGCCGCCGACCTGCCCACCTTCGCCGAGCGACTGCGCAGCCGGCGGGGGCAGGTCAAGGGGGTGCTGACCGACCAGTCGGTGCTGTCCGGGGTGGGCAACGCGTACTCCGACGAGATCCTGCACGCCGCGAAGCTGTCCCCGTTCGCGATCACCGATCGGCTCACCGACGCCCAGATCGCCACCCTGCACGCGGCCACCCGGCAGGTCCTCGGCGACGCGGTCGATCGGTCCCTCGGTCAGCGGGCTGCGGAGCTGAAGGGCGAGAAGCGCTCCGGGTTGAAGGTGCACGCCCGCACCGGGCTGCCCTGCCCGGTGTGCGGGGACACCGTGCGTGAGGTGTCCTTCGCCGACTCCAGCCTCCAGTACTGCGCGACGTGTCAGACCGGCGGCAAACCGCTCGCTGACCGACGGTTGTCCAAACTTGTACGGTGAGTAATTCCACTCGGCGACTACGCAGCGGAATCGCCCACGGTGAGCGGAAGCTCCGGTCCGCCGTTCTGGCCACGCGCGCATCCATCGGTATAGTGGCCCGGTCCCCGGCTTCTGAAATGGTGCGGAGCCGGCCAGATCGCACCGGCACCATCGCTCGCCAATCTCCTTCGGGGCGGCGACCGGTCGGAGCCCGCGTGGGAGACTGGGACGGTGGGCGACCCGGGTCCTCACTCCGAGTGAGCGGCCCGTGTCATGCGGGAGGACATGGGTGAGGTGACGGCAAGCCTCCAGCGCCCGGTAACCAACGAAGGCCGGAGCAGACTCGTGCGGCACGTCGACAGCTTCGAGATCCAGCCGCCGACGCCGCCGTCTCACAACGGCGTCCCCCGGTCGGCGTGGACGAGGTCGCGTCGCCGGGTCTCCCGCTGGCACCGCCCCTACATCGCCGTCCTGCTGCTGCTCGACTTCGGCGCGGCGGCGTTCGCGAGTTGGATCGCGATCCAACTGTTCGACCAGGCCGCCTCCGGGTTCAACGACCTCAAGCAGGACCCGACCTGGTTCCACACCGTCTCCTACCTGCTGCTCCCGCTCGGCTGGGTGGTCATCCTCTGGAGCAACCGGGCCTACGACCGGCGCTATCTGGGGCTCGGCCCGGACGAGTTCAAGCGGGTCATCCGCGCTGCGGTGACCGTCGCCGCGAGCGTCTCGTTCCTCGCGTTCGCCACCAAGACCGCGCTGTCCCGCTGGACGGTCGGCACGGCGCTGCTCGGCGCGTTGCTGTTGATCCTGTGGGGCCGTTTCGTGGCCCGCTGGGCGCTGCACTACATCAGGCGACGCGCCGGCCAGGCCGCCCACCGGATGGTGCTGGTCGGCACCCTGCCGGAGTGCCTGGAGGTCTACGCGGCGGTCACCCGCAGCCCGGCCGCCGGGCTGATGCCCGTCGCCATCCACATCACCGACGGGTACGCGGCGGCCCGAGGCATGCCGACGCCGGTCCCGGTGTACGCCGGACGTGACGTCCTCGCTCTCGTCCGTGAGGTCGGCGGGGACACCATCGCCGTCTGCGGGTCGGCCAGCGCGGAGCCGGGTGAGCTGCGCCGACTGGCCTGGCAGTTGGAGGGCTCCGGCGTCGATCTGGTGGTCGCCCCGCAGTTGACCGACATCGCCGGCCCCCGGGTGCACATCCGCCCGATCGAGGGTCTGCCGCTGCTGCACGTCGAGGAACCGACCCTCTCCGGGCCGGCGCTGCTGGCCAAGAACCTGATGGACCGGGTCGCCGCCGGCCTCGGCCTGCTGGTGCTGGCCCCGCTCTTCCTGGGCATCGCCCTGGCGATCCGGATCTCCGACCCCGGGCCGGTCTTCTTCCGCCAGCCCCGGGTGGGGCACGAGGGGCGCACGTTCCGGGTGTGGAAGTTCCGGACCATGTACGTCGATGCCGAGGACCGGCTGGCCAGCCTGGTCGACCGGAACGAGACCGACGGCATGCTGTTCAAGATGAAGCAGGATCCCCGGGTCTTCCCCGTGGGCCGCTTCCTGCGGGCCTCCTCGCTGGACGAGCTGCCGCAGCTGATCAACGTGCTCTGGGGGGAGATGTCGCTGGTCGGGCCACGCCCGCTGCCGGCCGACGACGGCGACTTCCTCGGTGACGTACGCCGGCGGCTGCTGGTCCGCCCCGGCATGACCGGCCTGTGGCAGGTCTCGGGCCGCTCCGACCTGTCCTGGGACGAGTCGGTCCGGCTGGACCTCTACTACGTCGACAACTGGTCCTTGGCGTACGACCTGAGCATCCTGTGGCGCACGGTCGGCGTGGTGCTCGCCCGCAAGGGCGCGTACTAGGGGTCTTGGCGCACCGGCTCCCAGGGGCAAGGATCACTGCGTGGGCGCCAACCTCTCCGCCGTGGTCGGCGTCGTGTCACTCGTCACCGCGTTGACCGCCGCCCTGCTGGCGGTGCTGCGGCTGCGGGCCCGCCGGGGCATCGCCACCGCCACCCAACGAGCCACCTACGAGGTCCTGCACACCGCCGGTCTCGCCGCCGAGCCGCTGCGTGCGGGGCTGAGCGCGGCGGGCGCGGCGAAGGCCGTACGCCATCTGCGTGCCCTGGTGGGCGCGGTCGGGCTGGCCCTCACCGACGTCGACCGGCTGCTGGCCCTCGACGGGCGGGGCACACACCACGGCGACCAACTGCTCGCGGCGGCCCGGCGGACGGTGGACACCGGGCGGTCGGCGGTGCTCGGCGAGCAGGAGCTGCACTGCGACCGGGTCGACTGCCCGATCCGGGGGGCGGTGGTCGCGCCGTTACAGGGGGCGGACGGCCGGGTGGTCGGCGCGTTGGTGGCCATCGCCGACAGCCCGCCCGCCCCCGGGTTGGTGCAGGCCACCCTGGAGACCGCGCACTGGGCCGGCAACCAGCTCGCCCTGGCCGAGCTGGACTCGTCGCGGGAGCGGCTGGCCCGCGCCGAGATCCGCGCGTTGCGGGCGCAGATCAGCCCGCACTTCATCTACAACGCGCTGACCGCCATCGGTTCGTTCGTCCGCACCGACCCGGAGCGGGCCCGGGAGCTGATCCTGGAGTTCGCGGAGTTCACCAGGTACTCGTTCCGGGCGCACGGGGAGTTCACCACCCTCGCCGAGGAGCTGCGGTCGATCGACCGGTACCTGACCATCGAGCGGGCTCGATTCGGTGACCGGTTGCAGGTGCGGTTGCAGATCGCCCCGGA
The DNA here is from genome assembly GCF_040647935.1 of Micromonospora sp. NPDC049204. Classification (NCBI taxonomy): domain Bacteria; kingdom Bacillati; phylum Actinomycetota; class Actinomycetes; order Micromonosporales; family Micromonosporaceae; genus Micromonospora; species Micromonospora sp. NPDC049204. The sequence continues at coordinate 100,229 of NZ_JBEZDC010000003.1, forward strand.
GGTGCTGCCGGTGACGCTGCCGTTCCTCTGCCTCCAGCCGCTGGTGGAGAACGCGGTTCGCCACGGGTTGTCCCGCAAGCCGGGCACGGGCATGGTGAGCATCGAGGCCCGGGACGCGGGCGCCGAATGCCACATCACGGTGGAGGACGACGGAGTGGGAATGGACCCGTCCACGCTGACCGCCGGCATCGCCGAGCTGGCCCGGGGCACCGGCGACCCGGGCGACGACCCGGGTCAGCACGTCGGCCTCTCGAACGTCGACGAGCGGCTGCGCTCGGTCTTCGGGGACCGGTTCGGCCTGGTGGTGGAGACCGGGCTGGGCTCGGGCACGAAGGTGAGCATGCGGATCCCGAAGTTCCACCCCGGCGTACGGGCAGGCTCGTGACTACTGGCTTCCTCCGGGTCCTGGCGGTGGACGACGAGCCACCCGCGCTCGACGAGTTGGCGTACCACCTGCGGGCCGATCCCCGGGTGGCCCGGCTGCACACGGCCGGGGATGCCACCGAGGCGCTGCGGCTGCTGCGCGACGGCGACGTGGACGTGGTCTTCCTGGACATCCGGATGCCCGGCCTGGACGGGATGGAGTTGGCCCGGGTGCTGCGCCGCTTCGCCCGGCCACCGGCGATCGTGTTCGTCACCGCGTACGACGACGGCGCGGTGGACGCCTTCGACCTTGGTGCCACGGACTACGTGCGCAAACCGGTGCGCGCCGATCGGCTGGCCGAGTCGCTGCGGCGGGTGATCGGGTCGCGGGTGGTGCCGTCGCATCCGGCGGCGCTGGCCCGCACCGAGGAGGACCCGACAATTCCCATCGAGTTGGCCGGCACCACCCGGATGCTGCCCCGCTCGGCGGTGCGGTGGGTGGAGGCGCAGGGCGACTACGCCCGGCTGCACACGGCGGACGGGTCGCACCTGGTGCGGGTGTCGCTGGCCACGTTGGCGGAGCGGTGGGCCGATGCCGGCTTCGTCCGGGTGCACCGGTCGTACCTGGTGCAGCTGAAGCTGATCGCGGAGCTGCGGCTGGTCAACTCCGGTTATGTCGTGGTGATCGACGCCACCGAGCTGCCGGTGAGCCGGCGGCACACCCGGGAGTTGAAGGACAAGCTGGTCCGGGCGGCGAAGCAGGACTGGGGCCGCTGACCCCGGCTCTCCTCGTTGCGGCGGGAATAAGCGCGCCTCTCCGTACGTCGTACGGTACGTTGCTTACGACGAACGGAGATGCCCGTGTTCGACGCTGCCACCGAATTCGACCGCCAGGTCGACCACCTGGTGCACCTTGGCTACCCCGATCTGGCGGGGCAGTCCGAGAACGCCTTCCGCGACCTGGTCGCACCGCTACGGGCCAGGGCGATCGACGGCACCGCCGACCTGTCCGCCCCCACCGACGCCCGGGTGCCGTTCCTGCTGGTCATCACCCGGGACCTGATCGGGGTGCCGGAACGAGTCAGCCGCACCACCCTGGCCGGCAAGCGCAAGCCCGGCGTCGTCGACCGCAACTACGCCGACGACGACCTGCCGCGCTTCGATCCGATCAAGGAACTGGAGACGCCGGCCGGGCCGGCCTACCTGCTCTTCGACGTCGACCGGGGCGAGGAGTTCCGCAACCTGCCCCCGATCACCGCCATGGAGGGGATCACCGCCCAGGGCCGGCTGCCGCTCACCATCGACGAGGGTCTCGCCTTCGTCACACTGCACCCGGCCGCGCTGGCGAGCAACAGGTGCTTCTCGCTGATCGGATCCCGCTGCGGCGACAAGCGGGTGCCGGCGATCTGGATCAGCCAGGGGGCACCGAAGCTGGGTTGGTGCTGGTACGGCAACCCGCACACCTGGCTCGGCTCCGCCTCGGCCCGCCCGGAGCGCGTCGGCCTGGAGTGACAGTCCGCTGAGGAGGGATGACCGGTCGCGCGGATCCGCCCGACCGGCCCTGCCGGCGGATATCGCCGTTGGCCTATTCTTCTGCTACCGATTCCGGTACGGGGCGCAGGGTCGGGGTGGGCGAAGCCTGCGCGGGCGCCCCACCACCCTTACCTGGGGACGCCGATGCAACTATTCTCACCCCGCCGCGCCCTACTGGCCACCGCCGTCGTGGCCGCACTCGTACTGCCCGGGGCCACCCCGGCTCAGGCCGCGGCCACCGGCGCGGTCAGCGGACGACTGACCACCAGCACCGGCACCGCCGCCGCCGAGGTCCAGGTGCTGGTCTACGACCCCGACAGTTACTCCTACGTCGACCACACCAGCACCGACGCCGACGGCAACTTCACCCTCGCCGGGCTGCCCGCGGGCCCGTACCTGGTGGGCTACTTCCCGCTCGAGCAGCCTGGGCAGTACTACCGTCAGCACGCGACGATCTGGAACGCCGACCCGGTGACCGTCACCGCCGGTGGCACCGCCAGGGCCGACGACCAACTCTTCGCCATCGGCACCTTCACCGGTCAGATCGTCAACACCGCGGGCGACCCGATGCCGAACCTGTCCGTCAACGCCCGCGAGGTCGACACGGGTGCCGTGACCGGGGGCCAGACCGACGACCAGGGTCGATACACCTTCGCCACCCAGCCGGGCCGCTACGTCCTGAGCCTCCAGCCGATCGCGGGCGTCGACCAGGTGCAGTACGTGCCCGGGAAGCTCGATCGGGAGAGCGCCACCATCTTCGAGGTGAAGGCCGACGAGGCGACAGTGGTCAACGAGACCGCGCTGCCGGCGGGCACCCTCAGCGGCCGGTTCACCACCGCCGCCGGTGCCCCGCTCGCCGACGCGCAGGTCTCCATCGACACCGGCACCGGATCCAGCGGGGCGTACACGCAGACCGACGCGAACGGTGAGTTCTCCGTACAACTACTGCCGGCCTCCTACATCGTCAGCCTGTACGCCGGTGATCGCCAGCAGTACTACCGCGGCAAGTTGACCTCCGAGGACGCCGACCGCGTCGAGGTACGCGGCGGGCAGCAGACGAGGATCACGGACAGCCTGCTCGGCACCGGTTCGGTCACCGTGAGCGCGGTCGACTCGGTCAGCGGAGCGCCCATCGCCGACTTCTGCGCCCAGTCGGTCTGCAGCAACGGCACCGGCACGGTGACCGTCACCGGCCTGCCGCAGGGCAGCCACACCCTCTACCTGGACGTGGCAGACCGGCTCCACTTCAACCGCGAGGTGACCGGGGTACGGGTGAAGGCCAACCGCGACACCAAGCTGACCGTGAAGATGCGCCCCGGCGCGCTCATCAGCACCACCGTCCTCGACCGGCAGACCGGCCGGCCCGTGCCGGACGTCTGCCTGGACACCTTCCTACCGAAGCAGGCGAAGCTCGGGGACAGTTACGGCTACTGCAGCGACCAGACCGGCAAGATCACGGTGGGACCGTTCGCCGCCGGCAGCTACAAGCTCTTCGCGGTGCCGCGGGACAGCAACTACGGCCGCCAGTGGGTCGGCGTCAACGGCGGCAGCGGCGACGAGCGGGAGGCAGCCGTCGTCACCGCGACCGTCGGCCAGATCGCCACCGGGCCGCAGATCAGGCTGGACCGGGCCGGCACGGTCACCGGCACGGTCACCGATTCGGCCGGCAAGCCGGTGCGGGATGCCAACGTGTCGGTGCTGACCGCCCACCCCGGGGTCGGCGCGCAGGACGCCATCACCGACGAGCACGGCGTCTACACCCTCGAACGGCTCGGCCCGTACGCCTGGCCGGTGGTGGTCGGCGCCAACCCGTACGCGAGCGTGTGGTCCGGCGACAAGCCGAGCCGGTTCACCGCCACTCCGGTGCCGGTGACCGCCGGGGCGGCCGCCACCCACAACGTCCAACTCGACCAGGGCGTCCAACTGACCGGCACCTTCCGTACGCCCGACGGCACCCCCTTCACCAGTGGGTTCGTCATCGCCCGCAACGTCGACACCGGTGACATCGCGGGCAACACCTGGATGACCGACGGTCAGTTCACCATTCGCGTCAAGGGGCCCCAGCGGGTCTTCTTCACCTACAACGTGACGCTCGGTGAGAAGCAGTTCGAGGGTCGCTACCTGGCGACCCAGCCGGACGGCACCCGCAAGCTGGCACGGTTCACCGTCCCGGCCAGCGGCAGCATGTCCGTGGATCTGGTCGTCCCGACCAGCTGACGGTTCGACGAAGCGGGGCCGGTGGCACCACGCCACCGGCCCCGTTCGCGTCGGTCAGAAGATGTCGGCCAGCGGCAGGGCGAGGGGGAACGGCTGCTCGGTGCGGTAGACCTCGTCGACCGGGAGAACGGCCTGCTCGCGGTAACCACCCGCGCCGTTCGCCAGCACGGTCAGAGTCTGCTTACGGGGCTCGACCAGCCAGTAGAGGGGAATGCCGACGGCCGCGTACTCGTGACGTTTGAGCACCAGGTCTCGGCCCGCGTTGCTCGGTGAGATCACCTCGACGACGAGGAGCACGTCGGCCGGGTCGAGCGCGGCACCGCCGCTGTCCAGTGCGCTCTCACCGGCGACGAAGAGATCCGGCACGAAGTACGACGAGCGCTTGGCACTGACACCGATGTCCTGACCGACGAGCACACCGGCCGGGGCCTGCCGGTCGAGGATCCGGCGGAGGCGGTTGGCGACGGCGCCGTGGAAGACGTCCGCATGGGGGGACACGAGCAGACTCCCGTCGAAGATCTCATAGACCTGGTCGTCCTCGGGGAGGCTCTGGAGGTCGTCCACCGTCCAGGCGTCGCCCCAGCCGGGCCGGGCAGGGTTCGTCACCGTCACACCTCCTCTCTACCGGACCACCCTGACAGCTCATCCGGTTGTCCACAACGAGCCTCGGGAGTTCACCCACGCCAGCCGGCCCGAGGGCGGAGTTATCCACAGGCGTGAACGGTTCTCCACAGGTTGTTCACAACGCACCCCACTGATCTCCACGGCGGCTCCCTACAGTCGTCACCCATGAGGGAACGCCGGATACTGGTCGTCGAGGACGAACGAACCATCGCCGACTCCATCGCCGCCCGTCTGCGGGCCGAGGGTTTCGCGGTGCAGGTCGCGGGGGACGGACCCAGCGCCGTCGAGCGGTTCCGCACCGGCCAACCGGATCTCGTCGTCCTCGACGTGATGCTGCCCGGCTTCGACGGCCTGGAGGTGTGCCGCCGGATCCAGGCCGACCGGCCGGTGCCGGTGCTGATGCTCACTGCCCGGGACGACGAGACCGACCTGCTGGTCGGGCTCGCGGTCGGGGCGGACGACTACCTCACCAAGCCCTTCTCGATGCGTGAGCTGGCCGCCCGGGTGCACGTCCTGCTGCGGCGGGTGGAGCGGGCCGCGGCACCGACGCCGCCCGCGATCCACCTCGGCGACATCGAGATCAACGAGGCCGAGCGGCGGGTCCGCCGGAACGGCGCCGACGTGCACCTCACCCCCACGGAGTTCGACCTCCTCCTCCACCTCGCCGGGCGACCACGCACGGTGCTCCCCCGGGAACGGCTGCTCGCCGACGTGTGGGGATGGGCCGACGGGAGTGGCACCCGCACGGTGGACAGCCACATCAAGGCGCTGCGCCGCAAGCTCGGCGCCGACCTGATCCGGACCGTGCACGGCGTCGGGTACGCCCTGGAGGTGCCCGCGTGACCGGTCGGCTGCTGGACTGGCTGGAACGGGTGTTACCGCGTCCACTGGACCCGGTCCGCTCGATCAAGATGAAGCTCGGCGTGCTGCTGGTCGCCGCCTGGGCGGTTGCCATCGGTTACTTCTGGTACGGCATCGGTTGGCTCCCGCCCGGCACGGCGGTCACCAGCATCTGCATCGCCCTCGTCACCTCGCAGGTGCTCGCCCACGGGATGACCTCGCCGCTGCGCGAGATGACGGCGGCCGCCGGCGCGATGGCCCGTGGCGACTACACCCGGCGGGTACGCGCCACCTCCCGCGACGAGGTCGGCGAGCTGGCTCAGGCGTTCAACAAGATGGCCGAGGATCTGCACGCCGCGGACCAGCGCCGACGTGAGTTGATCGCCAACGTCTCGCACGAGCTGCGGACGCCGATCACGGCGTTGCAGGGCGTGCTGGAGAACATGGTGGACGGGGTGGCCGACCCCGAACCGGCGGCGCTGCGCTCGGCGCTGTCCCAGACCGAGCGGCTCGGGCACCTCGTCGCCGACCTGCTCGACCTGTCCCGCCTCGACGCAGGGGTCGTACCGCTGCGCCGGGTCCGCATCGACGTGGGAGATTTCCTCGACGAGGCGGTCGAGCACGCCACCGCCAGCGCGTCCGGAGCGGCGCTCGACGTGCGCTTCCAGCTCCGCGAGCTGCCGGCGCCGCTGACCGTCCACGCCGACCCGTGGCGGCTGCACCAGGTCTTCGCGAACCTGCTCGACAACGCGGCCCGGCACAGCCCACCCGGGGGCACGGTGCGGCTGAGCGCCGAGGAACACGCCGACCAGCTCCGCTTCGAGGTCAGCGACGAAGGCCAGGGCATCTCACCCGGCGAACGGTCCCGGGTCTTCGAACGGTTCACCCGCGGCGATCGGTCCGCCGGCGGCGGGACCGGGCTCGGCCTGGCCATCGCCCGCTGGGTCGTCGAACTGCACGGTGGTCGGATCGCCGTCCTCGACCCCGTCAAACCGCACCGGGTCGATCGGCCCGGCTGCCGCATCCAGGTCACCATCCCGAGCGACGGGCCACATCGGAAAGAGGTCGCATGACCAGCCCTGGCACCACCCCGGTTCCGGCCACCGGACCGCAGGTCCTCCCGCCACCGGTCCGACCGGGTCCGGCCGCCGCACCGGCCGCCGGTCAGCCCCAACCGTGGCCGGGTGCGCCGCCCGTACCCAGGCCACCGTCGGCGATCGTGCGGCGCTGGCCGGGGCCGTCCGGCTCCGTCCGTCCGCTGGTCCTGGCGGCGTTGACGGCGGCGGCGGTCGTCGGCGCGGCCACGCTCACGATGGTTCGTCCCGGCCTCGGCTGGCTGGTGGCCACGCTGGCCGGCACCGCCGCCCTGGTCACCGCCGCGGTCGTGCGCCCCAGGCCGTCGCCCCCGGCGGTGGGCGGCACCGCGCCGGCCGCGCCCAGCGCCGCAGCGGCCGGACCGACGACGCCTACCGCCGCCACGCCGGCACCGACCACCACCGGGCCGGCACGGCCAACTGGGAGCACGCCACCGCCGACCACCATGCCGGCGACCGCCACCACGCCGGCCGGACGCACGCCGCCGAGCACCACGCCAACGGCCACCGCGACCACGCCGACCAGGAGCACGCCGCCGAGCACCACGCCGGCCGCGACCGCGACCACGCCGGCACGGCCGACTGCGGGGACGGCCACCCGTCCCGGTGCCACGGGGGCACCGGGGCGGGCGGCACAGATCGCCTGGGCCGTCGCGACGATCGCGTTGGTCGCCGTCGGCACGGTCCGCGCGGCCGGCTGGCTCTTCGCGCTCTGCCTGGTCGCGGCCGCGGCAACCGGGACGTTCGCGGTGACCGGCGGGCGAAGCCCGCTCGGGATGCTGGTCGCCGCGACGCTGCCGCCGGCCGCGACCGTACGTGCCCTCCCCTGGGCGGTACGCGGACTGCACGACACCCGCCCAGCCGGGGCGGGGATCGGGCTCGGGCGCGTCCTGAAGAGCGTGGCGATCTCCGCCGGTCTGTTGCTGCTGTTCGGCCTGCTCTTCTCCTCCGCCGACGCGGTCTTCGCCGACCTGGTCACGGGTCTCCTGCCCGACATCTCGCTGGACGGTGTCGTCGGCTGGCTGCTGCGTCTGGCGCTGATCGGCGGTGGCCTGCTCGGTGCCGCGTACCTGGTCAGTCGCCCACCCGACCTGGAAGGTCTGCGGCCGGGGCCGGCCCGACCGGCCCACCGGCTGGAGTGGACCCTGCCGTTGGTGTTGCTCGACACGCTGTTCGCCGCGTTCGTGCTGGTCCAGCTCACGGTGTTCTTCGGCGGCGCGGGGCACGTGCTGCGGACGGCCGGGCTCACCTATGCCCAGTACGCCCGGGGCGGCTTCTGGCAGTTGCTCACCGTCACCGCACTCGCCCTGCTGGTCATCGCGATCGCCGCCCGCCGGGCACCGAAGGCCACCCGGGCCGATCGACTGCTGGTCCGCGTACTGCTCGGCACGCTCGCCGCACTCAGCCTGGTGGTGGTCGCCTCGGCGCTCTACCGGATGCAGGTCTACACCGACGCGTACGGCGCCACCCGCCTGCGGCTCTTCGTGACGACAGTCGAACTCTGGCTCGGGGTGCTCTTCGTCCTGGTCGGGGTGGCGGTGGTGCGGCTGCGGGCGGCCTGGCTGCCCCGGTTGGTGGTCGGCACGGCGGTGCTGGCGCTGCTCGGGTTGGCCATGGTCAACCCGGACCGGTTGATCGCCGAACGGAACGTCGACAGGTACCTGGAGACCGGCCGGTTGGACGTCAGCTACCTGTCCGGGCTGTCGGCGGACGCCGTACCGGCCCTTACCCGGTTGCCCGAGCCGATGCGCGCGTGTGCGCTGGGGCAGATCGCCGCCGAGCTGCCTCGGGACGGGCTCTGGGCGACGAACCTCGGCCGGGAGAGGGCGCGCCGGGACCTTGCCACGATCCCGACGACCACCGGGGTGACGGACTGCCTCGTCGCGCGAGGCTGGTGAGCGCCACCGCTTGACAATCGCGCGCGGCGGGCAAGACTGCCGGGGTGGCCAAGCAACTCCCTGACGTGGGGTCGGGCAGTGCGGTACCGCCGCCCCGGCGGGCCCGGATCGTGCTGGCCGAGATCAGCCGGCAGGACACCCGTGCCGAGCGGACCCGCGCCGAACTGGCCCAGCAGACCCAGGTCGGCGAGGCGCTGGTCCGCGGGCTGGTCCGGGCGCAACTGGCGCTGGCGCTGCGGCTCTCGCTGGTGGTGGCCATCGGGTTGGGTGGGCTGCCCCTGCTGTTCGCCATCGCGCCCTCGCTGGGCCGGACCACCGTGGCCGACGTCAACCTGCCGTGGCTGCTGCTCGGGGTGGCCTCGTTCCCGTTCCTGATCGGGGTGGGCTGGGCGTACGTGCGGTTGGCCGAGCGCAACGAGCAGGACTTCACCGATCTGGTGCAGCGGCCGGAGCGCTGAGTGGGCAACGACTTCGTGGTCCCGGCCATCGTCGCGGTCACCCTGGTCACCGTCGGGATCGGCTTCTACGGGCTGCGGTTGGCCCGGACCACGTCGGACTTCCTGGTGGCGTCCCGGGCGATCAGCCCGACGTGGAACGCCGCCGCCATCGGCGGGGAGTACCTGTCGGCGGCGAGCTTCCTCGGCATCGCGGGTCTGGTCCTCAAGTACGGGGTGGACGTGCTCTGGTATCCGGTCGGTTTCGCCGCCGGCTACCTGGCCCTGCTGCTCTTCGTGGCGGCGCCGCTGCGCCGCTCCGGCGCGTTCACCCTGCCCGACTTCTGCGAGCTGCGGCTGGGGTCCCGTCGGCTGCGCATCCTGGCCACCGCGTTCGTGATCTTCATTGGTTGGCTGTACCTGGTGCCGCAACTCCAGGGCGCGGGGCTGACCCTGGCCACCGTCGCCGGCTCCCCGTACCCGGTCGGTGCCCTGCTGGTGGCCGCTGTGGTCACCGCCAACGTGGCGCTGGGCGGGATGCGGGCCATCACCTTCGTGCAGGCGTTCCAGTACTGGCTCAAGTTGACCGCGCTCGCCGTACCGGTGATCTTCCTGGCGTTGCAGTGGCAGGCCGACGGCCGTCCGGCGGTGACGCCGCCGGACGGGCCGACGTTCCGGACCGCGACCACCGTCGTGGTCGAGCACCGCGCGACCCTCACCCTGCCCAACGGCGACATCCGCGAGGTACGCCCCGGCGACGAGCTGACCTTCGCGGCCGGCGACCCGGTGCCGGACGTGTCCGGGGTGGCCACCGCCGCCAGCGACTGGCTGCTGCCCAGCGCCGCGGGCAACGACGACCGGGGACTGTTCGCCACGTACTCGCTGATCCTGGCCACGTTCCTGGGCACCATGGGCCTGCCGCACGTACTGGTCCGCTTCTACACCAACCCGGACGGCGCGGCGGCCCGCCGGACCACGCTTGTCGTGCTGGCCCTGGTCGGCGTCTTCTACCTGCTGCCCACCCTGTACGGGGTGCTCGGCCGGATCTACACGCCGCAGTTGCTGGTCAGCGGCCAGACCGACGCGGTGGTGGTGTTGCTGCCCGGTGCGGCCCTCGGCGACGGGGCAACCGGGCGAATGCTCGCCGCGCTGGTCTCGGCGGGCGCGTTCGCGGCCTTCCTCTCCACCTCGTCCGGGCTGCTGACGAGCGTCGCCGGGGTGATCTCGACGGATGTGCTCGGCCGGGGTTCGGTGCGCGGCTTCCGGTTGGCGACGGTGATCGCCGGAGCGGTGCCGACGCTGCTGTCGCTGCACGTGTCCGGACTGGACGTGTCACAGGTGGTCGGGCTGGCCTTCGCGGTCGCCGCGTCGAGCTTCTGCCCGCTGCTGGTGCTCGGCATCTGGTGGCGTGGGCTCACCGACGTGGGCGCCGCCGCCGGCGTGGTGGCGGGCGGTGGTGCGGCGATCGGGGCGGTGCTGGTCACCGTGCTCGGGCCGCCGCTGTCCGGCTGGCCGGGCACGCTCACCACCCAGCCGGCCGCCTGGACGGTGCCGCTGGCCTTCACCGTGATGGTCGTGGTGTCGATGGCCACCCGGCGGCGGGCACCGGCCGACGTCGCGGCCACCATGCTCCGCCTGCACACCCCCGAAACCGTCCGCCTCTAGGTGCCTGCGGCTGAGCCAATCCTGGTCAGTCGGTCGCCCTCGGGTGGCCCGTGCCGGCGTGCTTCACCCAGCAGGTGCGGGTGTCGTGGTCGGGGAGGTACCAGATGCGACCGCCTGCGGTGACTTCGTACTGCCACTGCGGCAGCGTCTTGCCGTTGTGGGCGGCGGTGGCGAGAGTGCCCTTGAGGGGGTGCTGCCGGCTCGTCGGTGGGGAGGGGCAGGGGTCGGATTCGATGGCGTCGAACGCAGCCCGAGTGTTGGCTGCGGCCTGGCGGCACAGGTCCTCCCAACCCTTGGCCGCATCGTTCGTGGCGAATCGCAGGAGGTAGCCGCCAGGACGGGGTGGCGGCGCAGCCCGGTCGCCACGCTTGGCGCTCACTCGCCGGTCGGGCGCGCTACCGGCCCGAAGTCGTCAGAGCTCGGCGCGGCCAGGATCCGGTGCAGGTCGGGATCGGCGTGGATCTCGGCGGTGTGCCGCCACTCGGTGAGCAGCTGCGACACCGCCGCGGTGTTGCCCACCGCGGCAGCCGCCTCCGCCGTAGCGACGAACTCGCTGGCCATCTGCTCGACGTCTTCCGGCGGCAGAAACCGCACCCACGGCAGCACGGTCGGCAGCGCCTCACGCACCAGGGTCGGGTCCCGGTGTACGACACTGGCCAGCAGCCGGGCCGTCAGGTCCACCACCTCGCCCTCGGCCGCCGCCCGGTCGGCAGACATCAGCACCAGATCAGGCGCATCGCGGCGGCGCAGCCGCACGGCGCGAGCACGAGAGAGCCGCTCCGCCGTCTCGACCGGCTGGCGTAGCAACTCCGAGAACGGTACGGACTCCGATGGCATGGACACGACATCAACACTACTTCAGAAGTTGGCGATTTACGGTGACATCCACCTGCAGGATGGTCGCTTATCCGCCTGCCGCTGGACGGCGAGACTGGCGATCGACGGATAACGTCAGCGCATGACTGTTGCGCACCCCGCGCTCGCACTGCGTGGCCTGGCCAAACGCTTCGACGGCACGATCGCGGTGGCCGGCGTCGACCTGGACGTCCCCGCCGGCTCCTTCTACGGCCTGCTCGGCCCGAACGGCGCCGGCAAGACCACCACCCTGTCGATGGCGGTCGGGCTGTTACGACCGGACGCCGGCTCGGCCTGGGTGCTCGGACACGACGTCTGGCAGGACCCGGTGACCGCCAAGCGGCTGCTCGGCGTGATGCCCGACGGGGTTCGCCTGTTCGACCGGCTGACCGGGGCGGAGCTGCTGGCGTACAACGGGTTGTTGCGGGGGATGGACCCGGCGGTGGTCGACCAGCGGGCCGCGGAGTTGCTTGACGTGTTGGCGCTCGGCGATGCCGGCCGCACCCTCGTGGTGGACTACTCGGCGGGCATGAAGAAGAAGATCGGCCTGGCCTGCGCGCTGCTGCACGGCCCTCGGGTGTTGGTGCTGGACGAGCCGTTCGAGGCGGTCGACCCGGTCTCCGCCGCGCTGATCCGGGACATCCTCACCCGTTACGCGAGCGGTGGCGGCACGGTGATCTTCTCCAGTCACGTGATGGAGGTCGTCGAGCGGCTCTGCTCGCACGTGGCCATCCTGGCCGGCGGCACCATCAAGCGGGTCGGCACACTGTCCGAGGTGCGCGGGGACCGCTCGTTGGAGCAGGTCTTCGTCGAGGTGGTCGGCGGCCGCACCGCGACCGGTGAGGAGCTGTCGTGGCTCTCCCAGTGAGCGTCACCGCCGAGCCGTCCGCGCCGGTGCGGCAGGTCTCGGCCCGGCACTTCGCGCGGCTCAAGCTGCGGGTGATGGGCAACAGTTTCCGGGGCCAGGGCTGGCGGATCGCCCTGTTCATCGGTGGTGCGGTGGTCGGGCTCTGGTTCGCCGTCAGCGGCTTCTTCCTCTTCGCCGCGCCCGGCCTGGCCGGTGACGGCACGTACGCGGTGCTCGTCGCGGCGGCGGGCGGCGGGCTGCTGGTGCTCGGTTGGCTCCTCCTACCGCTTGTCTTCTTCGGGGTGGACGAAACCCTGGACCCGGCCCGGTTCGCGCTGCTGCCACTGCCCCGCCGGACGTTGGTGACCGGCCTGTTCGTCGCGGCCCTGATCAGCGTGCCGGTGCTGGCGGTGCTTATCGCGTCGTTCGGGCTGGTGCTCACCGCCCTGTCCCTGGGCGGTTGGTCGGCCGGGTTGGTCGCCGTCGTCGGCGCACTCGCCGGGCTACTGCTCTGCGTGGCCGCCAGTCGGGCGGTGACCAGCGCATTCGCCAGCATGTTGCGGTCCCGTCGGGTCCGCGACCTGGCGGCCGTGCTGCTGGCGGTGACCGCCGCGCTGCTCGGGCCGTTGCAGGTGTTCGGTCTCGCGGCGCTGCGCGAGGCGGACTGGGACCGGCTGAACGGGGTGGCGACGGTCATCGGCTGGACGCCGCTCGGGGCGCCGTGGACCGCAGGCATCGACGTGGCCCAGGGCCGGGTCTGGGCCGCACCGGTCAAGTTGCTGATCACGGGGGTGGCGATCGCTGCCCTGCTGCTCTGGTGGTCCCGTTCGCTGGAGTCGGCGATGGTGGGTGCGGTGAGCGCCGGCAAGGCGCCGGCGCGTCGCGCTGTCACCGGCGGCGCGGTCGAGCAACTGTTCCCCACGTTCGCCGGCTGGGCGCGGCGCGACCGGTTCGGTGCGCTGGTCGCCAGGGAGGCCCGCTACTGGTGGCGGGACGCCCGCCGCCGGGCCAACCTGATCACGATCGCGGTGGTCGGCATCTTCGTACCCGTGTTGATCAACGTGACGGGCGGGGACTTCGCGGGCGAGAGCGACGCGGGGTTGACCTCGGCTGCCGCCGACAGTTCACCGGTCGTGGTCACCATCTCCATGCTCCTAGTGGGCGTGCTCGCCTCGGTCACCCTGGCCAACCAGTTCGGCTTCGACGGCAGCGCGTACGCGGCGAACGTGGTGGCCGGCGTGCCCGGCCGGGTGGAGCTGCGCGCCCGCATGGTGGCCTTCTCGCTGTACGTGCTGCCGCTGCTGGGGTTCGTCGCGGTGGTGCTGTCGGCACTGCTCCGCCGACCGGAGTGGATCGGGCTCACCATCGGCGGCCTGGTCGCCACCTACGGTGCCGGGCTGGCGGTGAACAGTCTGATCTCGGTGCTGGGGGCGTACTCGCTGCCGGAGACGAGCAACCCGTTCGCGATGAACAGCGGTGCCGGCGTGGCGAAGGGGCTGCTCACCCTGGTGGCCATGCTCGCCTCGGTGGTCGCGGCGGTGCCGATGGTGGCCGCTGCGGCACTGCTCGGCGACGCGTGGCTCTGGCTGGCACTGCCGGTGGGGGCGGCGTACGGGTTGGGGGCGGCGCTGCTGGGCGCGTACCTGGCCGGCGACGTGCTGGACCGGCGTCAGCCGGAGCTGCTGGCCACGGTCACGCCGCGCCGTTAGCCGACGCGCCGGCCGGAGGCCTGGGAGGTGTCGGCGACGAAGCCCCGCCAGGCGGCCGGCGCGAAGGTGAGGGTCGGCCCGGAGCGATCCTTGCTGTCCCGAACCAACACGACACCGGGCAGATTGTCCGCCACCTCGACACACGCACCGCCGGTGTCGCCGGATCTGGTGGAGGTCCGCCAAAGCGGTTGAGCAACGGTCATGGCGTCACCTTCAGCTTCCGGATCAGATCCAGCGAGGCACTAGTGGACAGTGCTTCGCCGAGCAGACTATCCCATTTCCGACCAACCAGACGAACGACTTCCGGGTCGTCAATGACGTGTCCACGAGCAACGTCCTCGACATAGGTGACCCGTTCGCCATCCGGCAGTTCAGCGAGCAGGAAGCCGCCGGTCAGGCCGACGTGCGCCCCGATCTCGAGCGGCACCACGTGCAACCTGACGCTCGGCAGGACGGCGAGTTCCAGCAGCCGGCCGAGCTGGACGTCCAGCACCGCCGGCCCTCCCACCGGGCGCCGCAGGGCGGTCTCGTCCAGGACAAATACGCACTGCGGAGGCTCAGCGCGCTGCCAGACCTGCTGCCGATCCAATCGGACTGCTACCAGCTCGTTCACCACGTTGACCGGGTTCAGGCCGCCTGCGGAGATCACCGCTCGGGCATAGTCCTCGGTTTGCAGCAAACCGGGAATCAGGCACGGCTCGAATTCGCACAGCCGGATCGCCTCCTCCTCGTGGTGCCGCCACGGGACGAACCAGCTCGGCAGCCTCTGCCGATCGGCCGCCGTCAGCAGTTCGGCGAGGAGGCCGCCGGTGGCCAGGGCCTCGTCGGCGGCGACCGCGAACTCCATGGTCGGCCGACGCCGGCTGGTCTCGATGGCGGCCACCGTGGAGGGACTCCACTTGATCAGGGTCGCCAGTGCCTCCTGGGACACGTCGGCACCGGCCCGGGCGGCCTTCAACGCCCGTACCCACATCTCGATGTTCATCCTTACCTCTCCGGTAAGTACGTGATCGCGCTGTGTAGTAAGCCCTGGCATCCTCCCTTGTCCGCACCTCTCCGTCCAGGGTGGAAGGCACGCGGCCCGGCCGGTGGAGGCGACGTCCCGGCGTCCGGTCCTGCGTTCGGGCCGCCCCGGTCATCCCCCGATCGGGGCGGCCCTCGTCGACTGGGAGGAGATCGGCCATGCTCGGGTTCATCCGAAGCGGGAAGCCGGCGGGCGCGCCCGCTCAGCCGTCCGTGCCGGACGCTCGTCGCCAAGATCTGCGCAACATCAGGGTTGTTGGTGTCTCCCGCGTGACGGAGGCAGCAACATCGGCGAAGTTGCTCGGATCTTGGCGAGGGCTCGACGCCGGCGGGCCGTGCCGGAGCGGGGAGCGCTGAGGTGAGCCGGCGGCACCTGCCGATGCGCCCGCTCTGGCGGTGTCGCGGCTGCGGCGCGCTCTGGCCGTGCCAGCCGGCGCGGCTGACGCTGCTCGCCGAGTACCGGCACGACCGCGTGGCGCTGCTGATCTACCTGGGTGCCCTGATGACGGAGGCGGGTGATCAACTCGCCCAGCTCGGTGGCCGACCCAGCGACCTGCACGAGCGCTTCGTGGGCTGGGCGCGCGGTCGGGGCGGCACAATGTTTCACGTGAATCAAGAACCGGGTGCCGAGATCCATTCCACCGACCCGTTCGCGGTGCCGAGCGGGCAGCGGTCGCCGGTCCGCCGACTGCGCGGCCGCCTCGCCGCACCGGTGACGCTCTGGACGGCGCCCGGCCCGGCCGGACTGACGGTGTCGTCCACGCTTGTCGCCGAGGGGGAGCCGGACCGGCTGCTCGGGCTGATCGACGCGGAGTCCGACCTCTGGGCGGCGGCGGAGGAGGCGGGGCGGTTCGCGGTCACGCCGCTCGGCCCGCCGCACCGGCAGCTCGCGGACCGGTTCGCCGGCCTCTTCCCCGCTCCGGGCGGGCTGTTCGCCAGCGGTGCGTGGATCGACACGCCGTACGGGCCGGTGCCGGGGGACGCCGGCGGCTGGGCCGGATGCCGGCTGGACAACGCCCGGGAGTACGGCTGGGGCCTGCTGGTGGAGGCCACCATCGAGACGGTCGAGCTGACCGGGGAGGCGTCTCCGCTGCTGCACTACCGCGGTCGGTATCACGAGCTGCCGGCCTGAACGGACGCTCAACCCGATCGACCGGTCACCGTGGTGATCTGAGTCACTTGGCGCACGCAATCAACCGCTCGGCGCACTCGTCTACCGGCGTCGATCTCAGCCTTCCCTGTCGGGGAGCGCGCTCTTTACGGTGCGCGAAACTCCTCTGACGCCTGTGAAGGTGGTGATCCACAGATGTCCACGGACACACCCGCTCCGGCCGCTTCCCAGTCGGACAAGTACCTGGCCGTACAACGGTCGGACGAGTTCGCCGGGCTGCGGCGTGCGCTGCGCGGCTTCGTCTTCCCGATGACCGTCGCTTTCTTCCTGTGGTATGCGCTCTACGTCATTCTCTCCGCGTACGCCCGGGACTTCATGGGCACGAAGCTGTTCGGCAGCAACATCAACGTCGCGCTGGTCTTCGGCCTGCTCCAGTTCGTCTCCACGTTCCTGATCGCCTGGCTCTACTCCCGGTACGCGGACCGGAAGATCGACCCCATCGCGGACCGGATCCGCGCCGAGATCGGGGAGGTGACCCGTGAAGACGGTTCACGCGGTTGAGACGTTCCTCGCGGCCGAGGCGGGCAACCACACCGCCCGCAACCTGACCATCACGCTCTTCCTGGTCTTCGTCGCGGTGACCCTGGGCATCACCATCTGGGCCAGCCGGCAGACCAAGACGGCGACCGACTTCTACGCCGGCGGCCGGTCCTTCTCCGGCTTCCAGAACGGCATGGCGATCGGCGGCGACTACATGTCGGCCGCCTCGTTCCTCGGCATCGCCGGCATCATCGCGCTCTACGGCTACGACGGCTTCCTCTACTCGATCGGCTTCCTGGTCGCCTGGCTGGTGGCCCTGCTGCTGGTCGCGGAGCTGCTGCGGAACTCGGGCCGGTACACGATGGCGGACGTGCTGGCCTTCCGGATGCGTCAGCGTCCGGTGCGGACGGCGGCGGCGGTCTCCACCATCACGGTGTCGATCTTCTACCTGCTCGCGCAGATGGTGGGCGCCGGCGCGCTTGTCGCGTTGCTGCTCGGCATCAAGCCGGGGACGACCTTCCTCGGCATGGACGCGTCCACTGCGAAGATCGCCACCATCATCATGGTCGGTGCGCTGATGATCATCTACGTCACCGTGGGCGGCATGAAGGGCACCACCTACGTGCAGATCGTCAAGGCGTTCCTGCTCATGGGCGGCGCGCTGTTGATGACCATCCTGGTGCTGGCGAAGTTCAACTTCAACCTGTCGGCACTGCTGGGCCAGGCGGCCGAGGCCTCCGGCAAGGGCGGCGCGTTCCTCGAACCCGGGTTGCGGTACGGCGTCGAGGTCGCCGGCAACTCGACACAGACCTTCTACAACAAGGTGGATCTGCTGTCCCTGGGTATCGCCCTGGTGCTCGGCACCGCCGGTCTGCCGCACATCCTGATCCGCTTCTACACGGTGCCGACCGCGAAGGCGGCCCGCAAGAGCGTGCTCTGGGCGATCGGCATCATCGGCACCTTCTACCTGCTCACCCTCGCCCTCGGCTTCGGTGCGGCGGCGCTGGTGGGCAGCCAGGCGATCACGGCGCAGGACAAGGCGGGCAACACCGCCGCGCCGCAGTTGGCCGAAGCGCTCGGCATCGACTTCTTCGGCGGCGAACTGGGAGGTGCGGCCCTGCTGGCGATCATCGCGGCGGTCGCCTTCGCCACCATTCTCGCGGTGGTCGCCGGGTTGACGCTGGCCTCGTCGTCCAGCCTGGCGCACGACTTCTACGCGAACGTGCTGAAGAAGGGTGAGACGTCGGAGCGGCAGGAGGTGCGGGTCGCCCGGATCTCCGCCCTGGTGATCGGCGCGATCTCCATCCTCCTGTCGATCTACGCGCAGAACCTCAACGTGGCGTTCCTGGTGGCGTTGGCCTTCGCGGTCGCCGCCTCGGGCAACCTGCCGGCGATCCTCTACAGCCTCTTCTGGCGGCGGTTCAACACCTCCGGCGCGGTGTGGGCGATCTACGGCGGTCTGCTCTCGGCAGTCCTGCTGGTGTTCTTCTCACCGGTGGTCTCCGGCGCGGCGACCTCGATGTTCCCGGATCACGACTGGCAGTGGTTCCCACTGTCCAACCCGGGCATCCTCTCCATCCCGTTCGGTTTCCTGTGCGGGTGGATCGGCACGGTCATCTCCAAGGAGCACGACGAGGACAAGTACGCGGAGCTGGAGGTGCGCGCCCTCACCGGCGCAGGCGCCCACTGATCCACGCACCGAGAGGTCCCCTGTTGACGCCACGCGTCGGCAGGGGGCCTCTCGCCGTAATCGGGGGTCGGTAGGCTGACCAGCATGAAGGTTGCTGAGCGCTTCGGTTCCGGTCATCGCGTTCTCGTCACCGGCGGTGCCGGTTTCGTCCCATCGCACCTGGTGGATGCCCTCATCGCCCGTGGGTGCACGGTGGTGGCGCTGGACAACTTCGTGACCGGCTCCAAGGAGAACGTCGCTCACCTGCTGGACCGGCCGGCCTTCACGCTCGTCGAGGCGGACATCTCCGAGGGTCTGCCGACCCACCACCCGGCGCTGGCCGAGCGGTTCGACGCGATCCTGCACATGGCCTCGCCGGCCAGCCCCACCGACTTCGCCCTGCTGCCGGTGGAGATCCTCCGCGTCGGCTCGGTGGGCACCCTGCACCTGCTGGAGCGCGCGGTCGCCGACGGCGCCCGGTTCCTGATGGCCTCCACCTCCGAGGCGTACGGGGACCCGAAGGAGCACCCGCAGCGCGAGACCTACTGGGGCAACGTCAACCCGATCGGCGTCCGCAGCGTCTACGACGAGGCGAAGCGCTTCTCCGAGGCCGCGACGATGGCGTACCACCGCTACCGCGGGCTCGACGGGGCCATCGTCCGGATCTTCAACACGTACGGCCCCCGGATGCGCCCGGACGACGGCCGCGCCATCCCCACCTTCATCTCCCAGGCGCTGCGCGGCGAGCCGATCACCGTGCACGGCACCGGCAACCAGACCCGGTCCATCTGCTTCGTCGAGGACCTGGTGCGGGGCATCCTGCTGCTGCTCGACTCGACCGAGACCGGCCCGGTCAACTGCGGCACCGAGCACGAGATGTCCATGCGGCAACTCGCCGAGTTGATCGTGTCACTCTCCGACAGCACTTCGTCGGTGACCTACGTCACGCGCAGCTCGGACGACCCGGAGATGCGTCGGCCCGATCTCACGCTCGCCCGCGAGCTGCTCGGCTACGAGCCGACGGTGGCGCCCGAAGATGGCCTGCGACGCACGATCGCGTACTTCCGGGAGCGGCTGGGATAACCAGATCGTCGACGCCACCTGTCTCTGAGTGTCGGCTGAAGGCGGCGGTGGCTTGCGCTACGTACCCTGAGTGACATGTCTGCGACCTCGTCAGCCGGCGTCCCGCACCCGCACCTGCACCGCAGCGCCGGGCGCGCGTCGGTCCCCGGCCCCGACCGGGGCGCCTCCGGGCGCGCCCGTCCGACCGAGGCGCGCTTCTACCCGCCGTACGACGAGGAGCAGCCCAAGCCCGGCGGCCCGGTGGGGCCACGGGGACCCGGCGGGCCGGGCGGCCCCGGCGGTTCGGGGCGGCGTGGGCCGCGCCCCCGGTGGGGTCGGATCGCCCTCGTGTCCGGGGTCGCGGTGCTGGTGCTGGCGCTGCTCGGCAGCGTGGGCGCCTGGTTGTACGCCCGCAACCTCGACAACGACCTGGCCCGCACCGACCCGTTCGCGGAGATCACCGGCGGCCGTCCGGCCAAGACGGTGGATGGCGCGCTGAACATCCTGCTGGTCGGCAGCGACTCACGGGACCCGGACGCGCCGGTCGACAGCAAGAGCCAGTGGCGCGCCGACACGGTCATCGTGATGCACATCCCGGCCGACCACCAGGAGGCGTACCTGGTCTCCATCCCGCGTGACCTCTACGTGCCGATTCCGGAGAGCGCCGGTGCGGCCTGCGACTCCGGGCAGCGCGCGAAGATCAACGCCGCGTTCGCGTTCGGCGGGCTGCCGCTGGCGGTTCGCACCGTGGAGTGCTTCACCGACGTCCGGATCGACCACGTGATGGCGATCGACTTCGGCGGGTTCAAGGAGGTCACCGACGCCCTGGGCGGGGTGGACCTGAAGGTGGAGCGGACCATCACCTCGATCCACAAGCCGTACCGGACGTTCACCAAGGGCACCAACCACATGGACGGCGCGGAGGCGCTGGACTGGATCCGCCAGCGCAAGCAGTTCCCGGACGGGGACTTCGCCCGGATGCGGCACCAGCAGGAGTTCCTCCGCGCGCTGATGGACAAGGCGGCGAGCACCGGCACGCTGGCGAACCCGGGGAAGCTCAACAACTTCCTCAAGTCGGTGACCGCGGCCGTAACCGTCGACCAGGATTTCTCGGTTACTGATATGGCGTTGCAGTTCCGCAACCTGCGCGGCCAGAACCTCACCTTCGTGACCAGCCCGAACTCTGGCAGCGACACGATCAACGGCGAGTCGGTGGTGGTCTCGGACCGGGAGAAGGCGCTCGCGATGTACCGGGCCATGACCGCGGACACCATGGCGGACTGGGTCAAGGCCAACCCGCCGAAGGGCAGGGACGGCGGCTGACCGCACCCGGTCGGCCGGTGGTACGCCGGGCCGACCGTCACCCGCCGATCGGGTCATCGAGGCGCGCCGATCGACCTGATTCGTGTGAATCGGCGTCGGGATTGACCCAGGATGAACTCGCCAAGACGATTTGATGTACGTACAGTGGTGCCGCCCCCTCCTGATCACGAGCTGGAGCACGCATGCCGGTTCAGGCCAGTCGCCGCCCTCCTACCCCCGGGTCCGCCGCCCCCAGCGGCCGTGTCTCTGCGGCCATACCGGCGCAGACACTCCCCTCACGTGGTGGGCCGGGCGGTCGCCCGCCCGGCGGCGGCGACGGTGGCCGGGTGGGTGGCGGAGGGTCGGCGAGGAAGCGGACCAAGCGCAAGGACCCGCTGTGGGCCCGGTTGACCGTGGTGTTCGGGGCGGTGCTGATGCTCAGCAGCGGCGTGGGCATCGTCGGCGGCAAGGTGCTGATCGGCCAGGCCACCGGCGACATCGCGCAACGCAACCTGCTCGGTGACGCGAGCAAGTCCGACGCCGAGGGCGGGGCCAGCCTGGACGGCCCGATCGACATGCTGCTGCTCGGTGTGGACGCCCGGGAGCGCTGGGCCGCCGACAACGTCCGCTCGGACAGCATCATCATCCTGCACATCCCGGCCACGCACGACCAGGCGTACCTGATCTCCATCCCGCGGGACACCGAGGCGCAGATTCCGGCGTTCCCGAAGAGTCGTTACGCCGGCGGCACCGAGAAGATCAATGCCGCGTTCGAGGCCGGCGCCCGCAACGGCGGCGGCTGGGAGGGCGGTGCCCAGTTGATGGCCCAGACGATCAAGGGTCTCACCGGCATCAGCTTCGACGGTGCGGCGATCATCAACTTCGGCGGCTTCAAGAACGTCATCGACACCCTCGGCACCGTGCGGATCTGCGTGAGCCACGAGGTCAAGTCGAAGCACATGTCGATCGTCGACGGTAAGCCGATGTGGAACGCCGACGCCAAGAAGACCGGTAAGCCCCGCACCGCCGTGGTGCACAAGAAGGGCTGCCAGCAGATGGAGGGCTGGGCGGCGCTGGACTACTCCCGGCAGCGCTACGGGTTGCCCGGTGGCGACTACGACCGGCAGCAGAACCAGCAGCAACTGATCAAGGCGATGGCGAAGAAGGCCACCGATGGCGGGATGTTGACCAACCCGACCAAGCTCCAGCAGCTGATCAAGGCGGCCGGCAAGGCGTTCGTGCTGGACACCGGTGGCGCGTCGATCGAGAACTTCATCTTCACCATGCGCGGGGTGACCGCCAACGAGCTGACCATGCTCAAGACCAACAACGGCACCTACAACGGCTCCGGCAACGGCACCGAGGCGTTGAACGACGTGACGAAGGAAATGTTCCGGGCGGTCAAGCAGGACAAGCTCGCCGAGTTCGTCTTCAACCACCCCGAGGTGATCTCCACCCGCAAGTGAGGACGCTGGCCCGAAGTCCCGGAAAGCCGGCGACCACCCGGTCACCGCCCGTAGCCTGACGTGAGCAGGTTTCACGTATCGGCTGCGGGGAGGCGGTCACGTCCAGGTGGGGACGGAACGTGGCGGGCCGGGCCGGAGCGGCCCCGCCCAGCCGAGGACGCCGCGCCCGCGGGTCGCGGATCATGCTGGGCATCGGCCTGGCCCTCGTCCTGCTGGCCGGACTCGCCGTGGTCGGGCTCAAGACGCTCACCAACCGGTACGACCGCACGGTGACCAAGGAACAGTTGCTCGACCCCGACGCCCGCACCGACCGCACCGACCTGGACGGGCCGCTCAACTATCTCCTGGTCGGCTCCGACCGCCGCCCCGGCGGCAGCGGACCGGACCAACGCTCCGACACCATCCTCATCGTGCACGTGCCGGCCGGCCAACGGGAGGCGTACCTGGTCTCCGTCCCGCGTGACCTGCTGGTCGCCATCCCGCCCGCGAACGGCTTCGGTGGTGGTCAAGACAAGATCAATGCGGCGTACGAGCACGGCGGTGGCGGGCAGGCCGGCGCCCAACTGCTCTCCGCCACCCTCAACCGGCTCACCGGAATCCGGTTCGACGGTGCCGCGCTCATCGACTTCTCCGGCTTCCGGAAGGTCATCGACCTCCTCGGCGGGGTGCAGATGTGCGTGGACACCGAGGTCCGGTCCATCCACACCAACCGTGTCTTCCCCGTGGGCTGCCAACAGATGGACGGAGCGCAGGCCCTGGACTACGTCCGGCAGCGCTACGACCTGCCCGGGGGCGACTACGACCGGCAGCACCACCAGCAGCAACTGCTCCGCGCGATGCTGGACAGCGCCGGCAGGGCCGATCTGCGGAGCAACCCGGTCAAGTTGGACCAGGTGCTCCGGGCGGTGGGCGGCTCGTTGACCGTCGACACGAACGGCGTACCCCTGGCGGACCTGCTCCTCGCGCTCCGCGCGCTGCCGCCCGACGGGATGCGCGGCGTCCAGGTGCCGTCGTCCCCACAAACCATCGACGAGGTCTCGTACGTGGTGCTGGACAACGGGGGCAACGGGCTGTTCGAGGCGGTTCGAGGCCGCCAGATGCCGTCCTGGGCACAGGCCAACCCGCGCTGGGTGACCCGGTTGTGACGGTGCCGACGGCCAGGTCGGTGCGGAACCGGTCGACGAGGATCTAGTGTTGCTTCCTGTGTTCGGACCCCAGGTTCCCACCGTGCCCGTGACCGAGATCGCCGACGACACCTACCTGCTGGACGTGCGGGAGGCCGACGAATGGGCGGCCGGCCATGCGCCCACCGCCCACCACCTGCCGATGATGGAGCTGCCGGCCCGACTGGCCGAGGTGCCCACCGACCGGGAGGTGGCGGTCATCTGCCGCTCCGGGGGGCGTTCCGCCCAGGTCGTCGCCTACCTGGCCAACAACGGCTGGGAGCAGGTGCGCAACGCCGACGGCGGAATGCGCCAGTGGGCTGCCGTCGGCCGCCCGGTGGTCGACGCGAACGGGCAGCCCGGCCAGGTCATCTGAGGCGGCCGCGATGGGTGGTCCACTTGTCTTCGCGCACCGCGGCGCCTCGTACGACCTGCCCGAGCACACCCTCGCCGCGTACCTGCGGGCTCTCGACGAGGGTGCCGACGGCCTGGAGTGCGACGTCCGGCTGACCCGGGACGGGCACCTGGTCTGCGTGCACGACCGACGGCTCGACCGCACCAGCAACGGTCGCGGTCTGGTCAGCGCGCGTACCCTCGCCGAACTGGAGGCGCTGGACTTCGGCTCGTGGCATCCGGGCAGCGCGCCGGACGGGGACGTACCGTCGGACGACTCGCACACCCGGCTGCTGACCCTGACCCGGCTGCTGGACGCGGTGCTCGCCGCCGGGCGGCCGGTCCGGTTGCTGGTGGAGACGAAGCACCCGTCCCGCTACGGCTCGAACGTGGAACGGCGACTGATCACCCTGCTGCGCCGGTACGGACTGGCCGACCCGGCACCGGACGACCCGGTGCAGGTCACCGTCATGTCGTTCTCCCCGCTGGCGGTCCGCCGGGTGCACGAACTCGCTCCGAAGCTGCCCACCGTGCTGCTGCTCGAGGTGTTGCCCCGCTGGCCGCGGTTGGGTCGGCTGCCGTTCGGCACCCGGATCGCGGGGCCGGGCATCGGCCTGGTCCGGGCCCGCCCGCAGCTGCTGCCGGCACTGCGCACGGCCGGCAACCAGGTGTACGTCTGGACGGTCAATGAGCCGACCGACCTCGAGTTGGTGCTGGCGGCCGGCGCGGACGGGATCATCACCGACCGGCCGGGGTACGCCCTCGCCCGGCTGAACCGCTGACCTGGCAGAGGTGCCAAATCCCGGTCGGCGGGGCAGACTCGGCACATGCCGGAGCGTATCGATTTCCCCGCTCTCCTCACCGGTCACACAGTCATCATCGAGATGATCAACTCCGGGGAGGCGGGCCTTCCGGTCCTCACCCAACTGCTCCGGGTGGCCCAGCCGGCCCTCGGTGCGACCGGGATGGCCTTCGTCGAGTTCGGTCCGACAGGTGGGCGGGTGATCGCCGCGACCGGCGCGGCGGCCTGGGCGCTCGGCCGTCCGCTGGCGGTCGACGACCCGGACACGGTCTGCCTGCTCAACGGGCCACGGATACGCAACGTGCTGGTGGACCACCTCAACGGCAAGTTGGCCGGGGAACTGGCCGGCAGTGACCTGCGCTGGATGGTGGTCTCGCGGGCCGAGATCGGCGGCCACACCGTCGGCAGCCTGCACGCGCTCTACCTCGGCGACGACGAGCCGGACGCCGAGCGGCAGGGGGTGGTCGCCTACCTCGCGTCCTGCGTCGCCCACATGTACGGCGACCAGAGCGGCCTGCCGGTGCACGGTGACGGGCCGGTGGTGGCGGCCCTCGCCGACGGGCTGGCCGTGGTCGACCGGGACGGGCACGTCCGACTCTGGAACCCGGCCGCCGCCCAGGTCACCGGGCGTCCGGTCGAGCAGGCGCTGAGCCGTCCACTGCCGTTTCCGCTGCCGCCCTCCGGTCAGGTCCGGGACCACCGGATGCCGGACGGCCGCTGGCTGCGGATCACCTCCGGCGAGTTGCCCGGTCCCGGCGCGCTGCGGGTGGTCACCTTCCGCGACATCACCGACCAGCAGCGCCGCGACCATGACCGGGAGCTGTTCGTCGCGGTGACCAGCCACGAACTCCGTACGCCGGTCACCGTGATCAAGGGGTACGCGGACACCCTCACCGACCACTGGGACTCGCTGACCGAGGTCGACCGGCGGCAGGCGGCCCGGGTGATCGGGCAACGCGCCAACGAGCTGGCCCGGTTGGTCGACCGTCTCCTCAGCTCGGCGGCCGAGGCCGGGCCGGGTGACGATCCGCCCACCCCGTTCGACCTCGGCGAAGCACTGCGCTCCACCGTCCTCGACCTGCCGACGGACCTGCGTCGCCGGTTGGTGCTCCGCCTCCCGGCCGACCTGCCCAAGGCGCTCGGCCACCGACCCAGCCTGGCCACCGTGCTGACCGAGCTGACGACCAACGCCGGCAAGTACTCCCCACCGGAGTCGCCGATCGAGATCGCCGCCGCGGTGGACGGTCAACTGGTGGCGTTCCGGGTCAGTGACCGGGGCATCGGCATCCGACCGGAGCATGTGGAACGGGCGTTCGACAGGTTCTGGCAGGGCGAGTCCGGCGACCGGCGCGGCTACCCGGGGGCCGGGCTCGGCCTCTATCTCGTCCGCCGGATCGTTGAACAACAGAATGGATGGGTATCCCTACGTCCGAGGACCGACGGCGGTACGGTCGCAGAGGTGCGGCTACCGCGCGGTTGACCCAGGTGGCGCGACGTGGAGGCGACGGTGGCAGCGGCAGCGGCAGCGGCGAGGGATCAGGCGTGGTGCGTGGTGGTTCCCCACCACCCGGCCGGGGCACGGCTGGCCCGGCACCGGCTGGCCGGTGAGCTGGCGGGCGTCGTACCCCCGATGCTCCTCGCGGACCTGATCGCGGTGCTCGCGGAACTGGTGGGCAACGCGGTGCGGCACGCCAGGCCACTGCCCGGCGGAGTGGTCCGCGTGGCCTGGCGGTTGCGGCCCTCGACCCAGGGTCCACTGATCCAGCTCGGAGTCACCGACGGCGGCGCGAGCACCGCGCCACGGATCCGGATGGCCAGCGCGGACGCGGCGGACGGCCGGGGGCTGCACATCGTGGCCGGTCTGGCCACCCGCTGGGGTGTCGAGCAGGACGGCATGGGCCAGCGCGTCTGGGCGGAGTTCGCGCCGTCGCCGGCACCCCGATCCGACCTGGTGCCGGCGGGCTGAGCCGGGCTCGGGCGGGTCCGGCCCACGGTGGGCCGGCCGGGGCTCTAGGCTGTGACGCCGTGAGCAAGCGTCGAAAGAGCCAGCGCACCACCACCGACACCGCCCCCCGCCGCGACAAGGTACGCGACGTCTTCGTGCCGCGTCCGTTCGACGGGCTCGTCGACGAGGCCGAATGGATCGCGCTGCGCGAGTTGGTGCCCGCCGCCTCCGCGCCGCTGCGGCTGGCACCCGCCCTGGTCGAGGAGTTCGGCGACCGGTCGGCGACGCTCGCCACGGTGCTGCCGATGGCCGCTCCGGCGATCACCAAGCCGGACGGTCGGGTGCTCATCGGCCTCCAACGCCACCAGCAGTCCGGTGACGTCTCCCGGGACCTGGCCGAGGCACTGCTCTGCGCGCTGCGGACCGAACCGGGCGGCCAGGTGGCCGTGCCGCCACTGCCCGGCCCCGGACCCCGTCTGCAGGACATCCTCGTGGACGGGCCACTGGACATCACCATGCACGAGGGCTTCGAGTTCTGGCTCGACCCCGGCGCCGCCGACGACCCGACCGTCCAGGCGTCACTGGAACGGGCGAACGCGGCCATCTACCCGACGGTGCGGCTGACCGCGGCGAAGGCCGCGTACTGGTGTCAGGTCCCGGAGAAGGCACACGTGCGTTGGGTGCTGCCGGACGACGAGGATGCCGCCCTGGACGCTCTGGCCCGCCTCGGTGCGGCCGGCTCGTTGACGCTCGGCGAGCAGACCAAGTTCGCCGGCATGTTCCGCGCGCACGGTCGGCTGGTGCCGGTCTGGGACCTGCCGGAGGCCACTCCGGCGGCCGACTGGGAGGAGCCGGTGGCGCAGTTCGCCAAGCGGTACGCCGAGGCGCTGACCGCCACCGACCCGCTCGACGCCGCCGGCCGGCGCTCCCGCCAGGGTCTGCTCGGCCGGCAGCTCACCCTGCGCTGAGCCGCGTTGGGGCGCCTTCTCCCGGAGACGGCGCCCGAACTCACAACGGGTCGCGGGTGATCGGGCAGGACATGCAGCGCGGCCCGCCCCGGCCGGAGCCCAACTCGGAGCCGGCGATCGGGATCACCTCGATGCCGGCGCGCTCCAACTGGGCGTTGGTCTCGGTGTTGCGCTCGTAACCGACGCAGAGCCGGGGCGCCAACGCGAGGGTGTTGTTGCCGTCGTCCCACTGTTCGCGTTCCGCGGTCACCGGGTCCAGCCCGGTGTCGATGACCCGCAGCAGGTCGAGGTCCATCGCGTCGGCGGCCGCCCGCAGGAAGGGCGCGGGACCGTCCACCCGCGGGTCCTCGCCGTCCGCGCCGGCGATCACCGTGTACGCGGACAGCGTGCTCGCGATGTTGGGATACATCAGTACGGCGTCCACGTCGACCATCGTGCAGACCGTGTCGAGGTGCATGGTGGCGCGCTTCTGGGCGATCGGCACCACCAGCATGGTGTGCGCCAGGCCGGCGGCGAAGACCTGCCGGCCGAGTCGTTCGGCACCGGCCGGTGTGGTCCGCTCACCCACCCCGACCGCCAGCACCCCGGGCGCGAGCAGCAGCACGTCCCCGCCCTCCAGGTGCTCCAGGTTCGGGCGGTAGACGAACTCGGTGCCGGCGAAACGTGGGTGGTGGCGGTAGATGGCGTCGGTCAGGGTGGTCTCGCGGCTGCGGGCCGGCATGGCCAGGCTGGTGACACCGACCCGGTCGCCGATCCACAGCGACGAGTCGCGGGTGAACAACAGGTTGGGCAACGGGTCGATGACGAAGTCGTGCCGGTCCATCAGTGTGTAGACCAGCCCGCCCGGCCGCTCCGAGCTGATCCGCAGCTCCTCGTGGGCCAGCCCGGCGGTGAGCACGTCGGCCAGGGCGGCCGGGTCGAGGTAGGCGAGGTGGTCGGCGACGCGGGCCCGCAGGGTGTCGCCGAGCCGCCGGGAGCGCAGCACCTGCTCGGTGAGCTCGGCCCGAGCGTCCGCGACGGCAAGCGTCTCGGTCAGCAGGGTGGCCAGGTAGAGCACCTCGACTCCACGGTCGCGCAGGGCGGCGGCGAACGCGTCGTGCTCCTCCTGTGCTCGTCCGACCCAGGGGATCGCGTCGAACAGGAGCGAGTCGTTGTTGCGTGGGGTGAGCCGGGCCAGTTCGGGGCCGGGCCGGTGCAGCAGTACAGTGCCGAGCCGGCCGACTTCACTGTCGACGTAGTGGGTCACTCCCGCAGCGTAGGGCAGGGTTTGGCGGCATCCGAGAAAAGAACTGTGGATGAATATGGCATTCATCCGTAGTCACTCCGGCGTTCCGGCTTGCCGAACACCGGTAGTGGCAACGTAGGGTAGTGAGGACATAACTTCGAGGGACCTTTTGCCGGAGGTCGCGATGACTGTCTTTCCCGCACGACGAGCCGTACCGTCCGCTCGGGCACTGCCGCCCGTCGCGGTGCCACACCCCCGCGTCGAGTCGCCCGGGGTTCTCGAACCGGTCCGTCCGACACCGCTCGAATGGGCGCGCCGCCGTCGTGCCGAGCGGGGTGCGCGCCGCCTGGAGGCGGCCGGAGCGCGGGCACTGGGTCAACTCGACCACCTCGGGCCTGCCTGGCACGTCATCGAGTGGCCGCGCACCGACGTCACCGACGTCCTCGACCGCGGTCAGGACGAGCGCGCCGGGTTCCTCGCCATCGGGCCGAGCGGCCTGTTCGCCGTGACCATCGCCGACCACGGCCGGGCCAGGGTGCTCGTCGCCGGGGACGTCGTGCAGATCAACGGCAAGCGCCCGCCGTACGTGGCCGAGTCCCGCCGGGACGCCAAGCGGGCCAGTAAGGCTCTCTCCGACGCGGTGGGGCTGCCCGTCCCGGTCACGCCGGTGCTGACCTTCGTCGGCTCCGGCGTGATCAGTGTCTACGGCCTTCCGAAGGACTGTCTGATGGCCACCCACCGAGAGCTGGACCGGCTCCTCGTGGCCGGTGGCAGCCGGATCAGCCCGGCCACCGCCGAAAAGCTTTCCCGGGTCGCACAGCACCCCGGCACCTGGCTGAACGGCACGTACCGTCCACCAGCCGACTACCGGTGGTACGACGAGGGCCGAACGGCCGCTGACAAGCCGGCCCGCCGCCGGTAACGTCACCGACGACGCCACGCGGCTCCGGCCCCCCTTCGACCTCACCGGTTTCCGCGCCGTCACCGACCGCCCCGGTTCACGCTGCGCGGCTCGGTGACCCGGTGCGCTCGGTGATTCCGTCGGCGACCCGCTAGCGTGGACAGTCGATCGGTGCACATAGGAGGCGCGGTGGCCCACGTCGAACTTTCGCTCTCAGAAGCGTTCGTGCCGGCGGCGCGGGCCTTGACAGAGCCGGAGTCCGGCAACGTCGGCCAGTGGTCCTCGACGGTCTCCCGGGCCGACGAGCCGTGCCTGCTGATCGACGCCAACACCCTGGTGGTGGCGATCTCCACCGCCGGCTGCGAGCTGCTCTGCCTGGGCGAGCCGGGGGGCCTGATCGGGCGACCGCTGCTCGACGGCGGGCTACGCCTTCTCGACTTCACCGCCAACCGGGGCGAGCTGACCGAGGCCGAGATCGACAAGATCCCGCCCCTGCTGGCGCTCTCCTCCGGTCGACTCGCCCGCGGATTACTCCGGGTGCAGGCCGCCTCGGCGAACAGCTCCGACGCGACAGTCGACGCGATCTCCACCCCGGTGCTCACCGACGGTGCCGTG
Organism: Micromonospora sp. NPDC049204; assembly: GCF_040647935.1. NCBI lineage: Bacteria > Bacillati > Actinomycetota > Actinomycetes > Micromonosporales > Micromonosporaceae > Micromonospora > Micromonospora sp. NPDC049204. The sequence continues at coordinate 130,493 of NZ_JBEZDC010000003.1, forward strand.
GCCGGCTCGCTCACCTTCTTCTCCGAGGTCTGACCAGCGACAAAGCCGCACACGGCGTTGCTGGCTCAGCCGTGCGCGAGTAGGCCGTAAGGTGCCCTCATGCTCGATATCGCCGTGCTGCCAGGGGAATACGCTGTGTGCCGGCTGACCGCCGGCACCGCCCTGCCGTACGCGTTGTCGAGCGGGCTGAGCGGCACCGACGTGGTGACGGTGAGCTGGACCTCCGACGGGATCTCGGTGATCTGCCCAGCAGATCGGGTGCCGGCGCAAGCCGTGGTGGAAACCGTCTGGCGCTGCCTGCGGGTCACCGCCCCGGTGCAGTTGGCAAGCACCGGCAGCCTGGCCGCGCTCGTCGACCCGCTCGCCGAGGCACGGGTCAGCGTGCTCACCTTCTCCACCTTCGACACCGACTATCTGCTGGTGCCGACCGTCCGGCTGACCGAGGGCACGGCCGCCCTCCAGCGCGCCGGGCACCGCGTCACCGGCTGACCTTCACCCGATCAGTCGCTGACCCTACGATGAGGCTCGGCCACCCCGGCCGCGACGAATTCTCCGATGTCCCGAGGATCGGCCCGTGCCGTTCGCCCCGCCCCGCCCCTCGTCTCCCCCACCACGGGCGACGCCCCACCTCCCACCGGCGCCTCGCGACCGGGCGTCCGTTCACGCCCCCGCGCGGCCCACGGTCCAGGTCCGACCGGTCGCGCTCGCGGTGCTCGCCGTCGCGGTGCTCGCCGGCTGTGGCGCCCCACCCGAGTTGTCCGAACCGACGGCCGCGCCCACCCGCACCGCAGCCCCGACGGCATCCGGCCCGAGCACCCCACCCACCACCCCGCCGGCCAGCGCGCCGCCACCCGGCACGGTCACGCCCACTCCGGACGCCGGTCTGGTCGCGACGGCCTGCCGGAACGGCCCGACCGGTCAGCGGGTGGTGCAACTGCTGCGGGGCCGGGCCGGAGTGCTCCCGGCCAACGTCCGGGTCCAGGTCCGTACCGGGCCGCTCTGCGCCGGCGAGTGGCAGTACACCGTCCTGGAGGTGACCGGGCACGAGGAACTCCAGGTGGTCACCCGCGGCCAGGCCACCGCGCCGACCCTCGTCACCGCCGGCACCGACGTCTGCACCATCGAGGTACGCGCCACCGGCCCGGCCGGAATCCGAGCGCTCGCCTGCGACGCCGGTCCAGCCGTGCGGCCGAGTGCGTAGGCTGACCGACATGCCGGGAACACCGCCGACACGCTTCGTCTACCTCGGGCCGGAGGGCACCTTCGCCGAGCAGGCCCTGCGCACACTTCCCGCCGCCGAGCGCGGCACCCGTACTCCTGCCCGCAGCGTCGGGGAGGCGCTGGACAGCGTCCGGACCGGCGACGCCGACGCGGCGCTGGTGCCGCTGGAAAACTCGATCGGCGGCGCGGTGGGCGTCACCCTGGACGAGATGGCCGAGGGCGAGCCGTTGGTGATCACCCGAGAGGTGATCCTGCCGGTGGAGTTCGTGCTCGGTGCGCGGCCCGACACTCCGCTGACCTCGATCCGCACCGTGGCGGCCCATCCGCAGGCCTCCACCCAGTGCCGGGGCTGGCTGCGCGATCATCTGCCGGACGCCGTGGTGGTCGACGTGCTCTCCAACGGTGCCGCCGCGGCGGGCGCCGGTGCCGGCGAGTACGACGCGGCCATCTGCGCGCCGATCGGGGCGGCCCGGCACCGGCTCGCGACACTCGCCGACAAGATCGCCGATCACCCGGACGCGGTGACCCGGTTCGCGCTGGTGTCCCGTCCCGGGCCACCCCCCCCGTCGACCGGCGACGACCTCACCTCGCTCGCGGTCTACATCGCCCACGACCGGGTCGGCGCGCTGCTGTCCGTGCTGATGGAGTTGGCCGTCCGGGGCATCAACCTGACCCGGATCGAGTCCCGCCCCACCGGGGAGGCGCTGGGCCGGTACGTCTTCTTCCTGGACTGCACCGGGCACGTGGCCGACGTACGACTGGGCGAGGCGTTGCAGGGGCTGCGCCGGGTCTGCGCGGACGTGCGCTTCCTGGGCTCGTACCCCCGGCACCGGTGGGCCGAGGCAGCGGGCGATCGGCCGGTGCCCGCGCCGGCGGGCCTCACCGACTTCGACTACGTCGACGCGGCGGCCTGGCTGGCCCGACTGCGCACGGGCGAGCTGACCTGACCGGTGCGGGCGTCCTCCACCTGGGGGGCCGCCCGCACCGAAGTGGTCAGCTCAGCAGGTGGTCAGCTCAGCAGACCACCGAGCAGGCCGCCCTCCTGCTGCTGCTGGCCGCTGCCCATGATCGGCGGCTCCTCGGACGGCTGCACCACCACGAAGCCCTGGCCGGCGAAGCTCATCGTGAACGACTCGCCGGTGCGTCGGCCCAGCAGCGTGCCGAGGCCCAACTGCTCGGCACGGTGGTAGCCGGTCTGGAGGCTTGCCGACCAGCAGACCGCTGCCTGCGGGTCGACGTACGTGGGGGCGTCCACGTTGAGCACGACCGGGGTGCCCTTGGTGGTGATGGCGATCCGTCCGTGGCCGCTGAACACACAGTTGAACAGCCCGGACGACGAGGCCATCCCGGCGCCGCCGACCATCCTGATGTCGTACTGGAGGGTCGAGTCGAAGGCGAGCACGCTGGAGCCGTTGATGGAGAGGGCGTCGCCCGGCTCCAGGTCGATGATGTGCACGTCCTTGGCGAGTTCGGCGAGGAAGACGTCACCGTGGCCGGAGACCTTCATCAGAGGGACGCCCTCGCCGGTGAGCTTCTGCTTGAGGAACTTGCCGAGCCCGCCCGAGCCCAGCGCCTGGAACTGCACATTGCCCTGGTAGGCGACCATCGACCCGACCCGGGCCATCGCCTCGCCGTTGAGTTCGATCTTCAACATCTTGGAGTTCTGCAGCCGCATGCCGGGCTGCGCGGACTCCTTCTCCAGGTTCTCGGCGGAGAACAGCTCACTGCGCATGAAAGGGTGCCTCCTGACAGGGTTGCGTTCGCTGCACCGAAGGTAGGCGACCAGGGCAACCACGGGCCATCGGCCAAGCGGCGACCGCGCCGCCGCCGGTGGGCTCAGCCCCAGCCGAGCGCGTGCAGCCGTTCGTCATCGATGCCGAAGTGGTGGGCGATCTCGTGCACGACGGTCACCGCGACCTCGTCGACGACGTCGTCGTCGTTGTCGCAGATCCGCAGGATCGGGCGCCGGTAGATGAAGATCCGGTCCGGCAACACCCCCGAGTAGTCCCAGCCGCGGCTGGTGAGGGCGTGGCCCTCGTAGAGGCCGAGCAGGTCCGCCTCGCCCTGCGGCGGGTCGTCCTCGACGAGGATGACCACGTTGCTCATCAGGCCGAGCAGTTCCTCGGGCACCTCGTCGAGGGCGTCGCCAACCAGCTCCTCGAAGCGCTCACGGGTCATCTCCACCGGCACGCCACCCATTCTGCCCGATGCCGGACCCGGCGGGTCCCTCGTGACGTGCCGTTGGCCGGCTCCGCAGGCTCACGGAGAGAGCAGACCGCCCAGGGATGGGCGGATGCTCTGTCCGTGAACGAGCGGTCGTGGGTCGACCGGGCTGTTTGTGGGTCGACCGCTCAGGAGGCCAGGCGCGCGCTGAGGGTGATCTCGGCACCCGGCGAGAGCAGGCGGGAGATCGGGCAGTTGGCCTTGGCGGCCTCGGCGAGCTTCTGGAACTCCGCGTCGTCGATGCCCGGGACCTGACCGACGGTCTCCAGGTCGATCCGGGTAACGGTCATGCCGGCGTCGGTCTTGTCCAGGTGGACCTTGGCGGTGGTCTCGACCGACGTGGCCGTCGAGCCGGCGTCGGCGAGCGCCTTCGAGAACGCCATCGAGAAGCAGCCGGCGTGCGCGGCGGCGATCAGCTCCTCGGGGTTGGTGCCCTCGCCCTCCTCGAAGCGCGACTTGAAGGAGTAGTTGCCGGACAGGCCGCCCTTACCGGTGCGGACGGTGCCGGCACCCTCGGTGAGATTGCCCTGCCATTGTGCTGAAGCGGTACGGATAGGCATGAGGAGAACGCTAGCGGAAAGGTGACCGCCGAGCGACCGACCGGCACGGACGCCTACCGTGCGATCCCGGTCACCACGGGCTGGCTGTGTCATGATGCGACCAGGTCCGTGACCGGCGGAAGGATGGCCGATGCCCGACGAGCTTCCGATCCCGCGGCAGGGCGACCGGTCCGACGGGCCGGCCGTGATCGAGTGGGGTGCCGTCGACCCGGCTCCACGACGCCGCTTCGGCCTGTCCCTGGGCGGCCTCGCGCAGGACCCTCGCCTGCCTCTGCTGCTCGCCGGTCTGGGCGCGGTGGCCGGGGTCGCCTCGCTTGTGGGCGAATGGCTGGTGATGAGCCTGCCGAACAGCGGACCGGACGGTGAGAGCACGATCGAGGTGCCGGTCGGCGTTTCCGAGGTCGGTGGCTTCGGCGTCGGCTACCTGGTCGGGCTCCTCGGTCTCCTCTGCACCGTGGCGCTGGCCCTGCGGGGCACGGCGGCCGTGCGGCCGAACGCCCGGCTCGCCGGCCTCACCCTCGCCGGTGCCCTGCTGGCGCTGCTGGTCGCCGCCGCGACCACCCTCGACAACCCCGCTCAGCGCAGTTTCTTCTACTCGCCGCAGGATGGATTCCGAGCCGAGTACGGCCGCGGTGTGGTGATGGCGATCGCCGCGTGCGTGCTGTTCGCGGTTGCCCTGCGGCTGTCGCCCGCCGCATCCCCTGGCGCGTTCGCCGGGCCACCGGACGAGGACCGGCCCGCCGACGCGCCAGCATCGCGACCCTGGCGCCGCCGCCGCAACCCCGACCCGGTCGAGTACGGCCCACCCGCCCCAGCCGACCTGACCGTCACCCCCGCCGCCCCCTTCGCCCATCCCGACGCCCAGCCCTGACCCCAGCCCTCAGCGGGGGGCGGGGGACGGTTGTTCGCGTTCGATTCGCCTGGAAGCCAGAGATGCGGCCCGTTCCGCGAGGTACGGTTGCTGCCCGCCACGACGCCAGGGTCTCCTCACCAGAAGGGGACGGCAGGCGCGACGGCGGTGGGCGAAGGAGGAACGATGACCCGCCCGGGACTGCCCAAGCTGATCGCGACCGACCTCGACGGGACACTGGTCCGCAGCGATGACACCGTCTCCGCGTACACCCATGGGGTGCTCGACCGGGTGCGGGCCGCCGGAATTCCGGTGGTCGGCGCGACCGGCCGCGGCCCTCGGCTGACCGAGCTGACCCGCAACGACATCCGGGCCGCCGACTTCCTGGTGATGGCCGGCGGCGGCCGGGTGGTCGACCAGAGCGACCCGGCCGGCCCCGTGGTGCTCCGCGACGAGCGGCTGCCCGCCGAGGTGCTGGCCCGGCTGCTCGCCGACCTGGAGGCCGAGGTCGGCCCGCTGACGGTGATGGTCGAGGCGTCCGACGAGCACGACGCCCCGCTGTGGGGCGACTATCACGAGAGCTGGCCCTACCAGGACCGGTTCGAGGCCCGCACTCGCGACGAGTGCCTCGCCTGCGACGTGATCAAGGCGTTCGCCCGCACCGCCGACCACCACGTGGACGAACTGCTGGCGGTGGCCCGGCGGATCATCCCGCCGCAGGTGGCCACGCTCACCCAGGCCGGGCTCGGCTTCATCGAGATCTGCCCGCCGGGCGTGGACAAGGCGACCGGGCTGACGGTGGTGGCACAGAGTCTCGGGGTGGACCCGGCCGACGTCCTGGTCTTCGGCGACATGCCCAACGACCTGCCGATGTTCGAGTGGGCCGGTTGGTCCCGGGTGGCGGTGGCCAACGCGCACCCCGCCCTGCGCGCCGCCGCCGACGAGGTGACCCTGCGCAATGACGACGACGGGGTGGCGGTGTATCTGGACCGGCTACTGTCCCGGTAATGGGAGACACACCCCGCCTCATCGCCACCGACATCGACGGCACGCTGATCCGCGACGACCACACCGTCAGCCCACGCACCGCCGACCTGCTCGCGCGGATCTCCGCGCGAGGCACGCCTGTCGTCCTGGTCACCGGCCGTCCGGTCCGCTGGCTCAAGATGGTGTACGACCAGCTCGCCCGACCGCTGCCGGCGGTCTGCGCCAACGGCGCGGTCGTCTACGACCCGTTCGAGGACGAGGTGGTGCGGGCTGACCCGCTCGCCCCGCACCACCTGGCGGAGGTGGCCCGCAGGCTACGGGCCGAGGTGCCCGGGATCAGCTTCGCCGTGGAGATCCTGGACAGCCGGGAGATGCGGCACGAGGCGCACTACCCGCTGCGCTGGGACGCCGACGCCAACGGCATCCGGCCGATCGAGACGCCGGAGGAGTTGCTCTCGGTCCCAGCGGTGAAGCTCCTCGCCCGAGCCGGCGAGCAGGACCCGGATGCCTTCGCCGAGCTGATCGCCACGGCGGTGGCGGGGTTGGCCGAGGCCACCCACTCGTCGTCCTCCGGGCTGGTGGAGATCTCGGCGGCCGGGGTGACCAAGGCGGCAGGGCTGGCCTGGTACTGCGACCAGCTCGGGGTGGCCGCGGCGGACGTGCTGGCCTTCGGCGACATGCCCAACGACGTGCCGATGCTGACCTGGGCCGGGCGTGGTGTGGCGGTGGCCAACGCGCACCGCGCCGTCCTGGCGGTCGCCGACGACGTGACGACGGCGAACACCGAGGACGGCGTGGCGGCGTACCTGGAGAAGATCTTCGGGGTGGACTGAGCCGGTCAGAGGTACTGGCCGGTGTTGTGGCCCTCGCCGCCGCCCGGTTGGCCGATGCCCGACATCCCGGGGACGATTCCGCCGGGACCACTGGGCAGCGCCTGCCGGCCGCCGCGCATCTGCTCCAGTTGCACCCGGGCGGCCATCTGCTGGGCCACCAGGGCCGCCTGGATGCCGTGGAACAAGCCCTCCAGCCAACCGACGAGCTGGGCGTGCGCGATCCGCAACTCGCCCTCGCTGGGGGCCTTGTCCTCGGTGAAGGGCAGCGAGATGCGCTCCAACTCGTCGCGCAGCTCGGGGGCGAGGCCCTCCTTGAGCTCGACGATCGACCGCTCGTGGATCTCCCGCATCCGGTTGCGGCTCGCGTCGTCGAGAGGTGCGGCTTTCACCTCCTCCAGCAACTGCTTGATCATGCTGCCGATCCGCATCACCTTGGCCGGCTGTTCGACCAGGCGGGTCGGGTCCTCACCCGGGCCCTCGTCGGTCTGCATCGTCCCGATCGGCCGGCCGTCCGGACCGACCACCACAACAGTGCCGGAGTGGCCGGAGTCGTCGGTGCCCGGCTCGTCGTCGTGTCCCGCTGAGCGCGCTTCGGTCATGGGGTCCATCTTTACCCAGCGGACGGGACCCATGGCATCCGGGACCGACTACCGGGCCCGAACCACCCGCGCGAGCGCGCTACCGTCGCGCCATGCCTGCCGACCCGCGCGCCGTGTTGACCCGGCCCGCACCGGAGCCCGACCGGACGGTGGCGTACGGCGACCACCCGGACCAGGTGGCCGACCTGCGGTTCCCGGCGCGAGCTGTCCCGGCGGGGCCGCTTGTCGTCGTCCTGCACGGCGGTTTCTGGCGGGACGAGTACGACCGGCGGCACACCGACCCGCTGGCTGCCGCACTCGCCGCGGCTGGCTTCCCGGTGGCACAGCTGGAGTACCGGCGGACGGGGCAGCCGGGAGGTGGTTGGCCGGGCACATTCACCGACGTGCTGACCGGGGTGGCCGAGCTGCCCGTACTGGCCGCCGAGGCGTTGCCCCGCCGGGTCAGCGGGGACGCGCCGATTCTGGTCGGGCACTCCGCCGGCGGCCACCTGGCGCTGTACGTCGCGGCCACCGCCCCGGCGATGGTGGGTGGGGTGCTCGCCCTGGCGCCGGTGGCCGACCTGGTCGAGGCGTACCGGCGGGACCTGGACGCGGGCGCGGTGGCCGCGTTGCTCGGCGGCGGCCCGGCCGAGGTTCCGGACCGGTACGCGGTGACGGATCCACGATTGTTGGTACCCACCCGAACACGCACGGTAGTTCTGCACGGCTCCGAGGATCAGCAGGTCCCGGTGGAGATGAGCCGGGGATTTGTGGCGGCAGCAACCACCGCAGGATCCGATATCTCCCTTCTGGAACTGCTCGGATGCGAGCATTTCGGGCTGATCGACCCGGAGTCCGCCGCGTGGCCTCAGGTCCTTGATTCGTTGCGGTCCCTGCACGTTGATCACTAGCCATTGACGCAGCGTCGCGGACCAGGTAGAACGCCGGAGGGCGGAGTTCAGCCCTGCAACGCTCCTTGGAAGGAACTCGGTGTCACAGATGAATCGCAGGCGCGCGCTCCAACTGTTGGCCGCGCTCGGTACCACCGGGTTCGTCGCGGGGTGTGGCTCCGACACAGACGCCCAGCCGACCGTGAACCGCGGCCCGATCAAGATCGGGCTGATCACGCCCCAGGCCGGCGGCCTCAAGAGCATCGGCGATGACATCACCAACGGCTTCCAGCTCTTCCTCGACCTGCACGACAAGCGGCTGGGCGGCCACCCGGTGGAGCTGCTGACCGCCGACGAGGGCGACACCGCGAAGACCGGCAAGGCCGCCGTCGACGGGCTGCTCAAGCAGGGCGTGCTGGCGCTCACCGGCGTGGTCAACTCGGCGGTGATGGTCGGCATCCGCGACACCGTCGAGCAGGCCAAGGTCCCGCTGATCGGCTCCAACGCCTCGCCGAGCAGCCTGCAGAGCGTCTTCTACATCTGGCGGACGTCGTACGTGCTGGACGAGGCCGGCAAGGCGCTGGGCCGCTACCTGCGTGACCAACTGCCGACCAACGGCCGCGTCGCGATCATCATGCCGGAGAACGTCGGCAGCCCGGACGTGGTGCGTGGCTTCCGGCAGGAGTTCGGCCTCACCGACCCGCGCATCAGCGACCCGGTCACCTACACCAGCGCCAACCCCAACCCCGGCAAGACCACCTACACCGCCGACATCACCAGGGCGCTGACCAAGGAGCCCTCGGCGGTCTTCTGCAACTTCGCCGGCGCGGCCGCCGTGGAGTTCATCAAGCAGTTGCGGGAGAAGTTCCGCGGGCCGGTCTACGCGCCCGGCTTCCTCACCGAGGGCAACGTGCTGGAAAGCCTCAAGGACAACGCGCTGGGCATCCAGACCGCGCTGAACTACTCGGCCGACCTGAACAACACGTCGAACCGGGTCTTCGCCTCGGCGTACCGCAAGAAGTACCAGGTCACCCCCACCACGTACGCGATGGCGTCGTACGACGCGGCGCAGGTGCTCGACCAGGCGATCCAGTTGACCGGCGGCTCACCCAACCCGCAGCAGGTCAACCTGGCGCTCGGCCGGATCGGCCAGATCGACAGCCCGCGCGGCATCTGGCAGTTCAACCAGCCGCGTACCCCCCAGCAGAAGTGGTACCTGCGGGAGGTGCAGCGCGACGGCCAGGTCATGTCGAACGTGCTGATCAACGAGCTGGCGACGCTCGGCTGAACGCCCACCCGCGGCACGACTCGGGGCCGGTCTCCCACTGGGAGACCGGCCCCGGAGCATTCACCGGTCAGTGCCGCAGCTCGGCGATGCAGCACTTCACACTGCCGCCGCCCTTCTTCAGCTCGGCCAGCTCGACAGGGACCGGGGTGTAACCGGCCGCCTTCAGCTTGCCGGCCAACCGGGTCGCCTCGCTGTTGAGCACCACGTTCGCGCCGTCGCTGACCAGGTTCAGCCCGAAGGCCAGAGCGTCCTCGTCGTCGGCGATCACCGCCTCCGGGAACAGTTGGGTGAGCACCCGCTGGCTGGCCGCCGAGAACGCGCCGGGGAAGTAGACGACGTTCGAGTCGTCGATGGCCGCCAGCGCCACGTCCAGGTGGTAGAAGCGGGGGTCGACCAGGCGCAGCGACACCACCGGGCGGCCCAGCGCCTCCTGCGCCTCGGCGTGCGCCGGCAGTTCGGTGCGGAAGCCGTGCCCGGCGAGGATCAGGCCGCCGTGCGCCTCCGGCACGTACGCGAAGTCGCCCTCGCCCTCGTTGGTCTCGCTCGGCGCGACGAACCGCCAGCCCTGCGACTCGTAGAAGGCGTGGTGGATCGCGGCCTCGGCGGCCCGCTGCTCGTGCTTGAACCGGGCGCCGTAGACGCCGCCGTCCACCACGAAGGCGCCGTTGGCGGCGTAGACCAGGTCCGGGAGTCCCTGCTCGGGCGTCAGCAGGTGCACCTCGTGACCGAGGCTGACAAGCGTCTCGCGCAGCCGGTCCCACTGTTTGACGGCCAGGTCCCGGTCGACCGGGGTGGTCACGTCCATCCACGGGTTGATCGCGTACTCGACCGCGAAGTGCGCGGGCGGGCACATGAGATATGTCCGCTTTCGCGGGACTCGCTGCTGGTTCACGGTCACCAACAGTAGGTACCGTGGAACTTTGGTAACAGCCACAACCGTTGCTTCTCAGAGGCGGAACGTTGCAGATAGACGCGGTAGACCAGCGGATCATTGCGTTACTCGTCGCGGACGCCCGGGCGTCGTACGCCGACATCGGCACCCGCGTTTCACTCTCCGCCCCGGCCGTCAAGCGTCGCGTCGACCGACTGCGGGCCACCGGGGTGATCAGGGGATTCACGGCCGTCGTTGACCCGGCCGCCGTCGGCTGGACCACTGAGGCGTTCGTCGAGCTGTTCTGCGCCGGCCGGACCACCCCGGCGCAGATCGGCGTGGCCGCCCGGCGGCACCCGGAGGTGGTCGGCGCGTACACCGTCTCTGGGGAGGCGGACGCGCTCGTGCACCTGCGCGCCGCCGACATCGCCCACCTGGAGGCGGCGCTGGAACGGTTGCGCGCCGAGTCCTTCGTGACCTCGACCCGCAGCACGATTGTGCTGTCCCGCCTGGCCGAGTCCCCCGGTGTCGGCCCGTCCCCCCGTACCGCTTGACCTCAACCCCGGTTGAGGAGATGGAGTGGTCGGAAGCGTGGGCGTGCCGCCCACCGCAGCCGAGGGGGATGGAATGCGGGCGGTCTGGTTACGTGAGTTCGGTGGACCCGAGGTGCTGGTGCCCGGCCCCGCGACCGACCCGACGCCCGGCCCCGGCCAGGTGCTGATCGACGTCGCGTACGCGAACATCACGTTCGTCGAGACGCAGCAGCGTTCCGGCCGCCCCGGGCCGTTTGCGGTCACCCCACCCCTGATTCCCGGCAACGGCGTGGGCGGGGTGATCGCCGCCGTCGGCCCGGACGTCGACCCGGCACTGATCGGGCGGCCGGTGGTCAGCGCCACCGGCGGCTCCGGCGGATACGCCGAACGCGCGGCGGTGGACGCCGCCGCGCCGATCGAGGTGCCCGACGGGTTGGCCGTGGACGAGGCGGTGGCACTGCTGGCCGACGGGCGTACCGCCAGCATGCTGATCGAGGCCGTCGGCGTCCGCCCCGGCGACCGGGTGCTGGTGGAAGCCGCCGCAGGTGGCGTCGGCAGCCTGTTGGTGCAGCTCGCCGCCCGGGCCGGCGCCCTGGTGATCGGCGTCGCCGGTGGGCCGCGCAAGGTGGGCCTGCTGCCCGGCCTCGGCGCCGACCATGCCGTCGACTACCTCCAACCCGACTGGGCCGACCGCATCCGGGCCACGACCGGCGGTGTCGATGTGGTGCTCGACGGGGTCGGCGGGGCGGTGGCCCGAGCGGCCTTCGACCTGCTGGACCCCGGCGGTCGCATGATCAGCTACGGCTTGGCGAGCGGGGAGTGGTCCTCGGTGTCGCCGGACGCCGCCACGGCACGGCAGGTCACCCTGGCCCGGCCGAACACGTCACCCGAGCGGCTGCGGGCGTACACCCGGCAGGCCCTGGCGGACGCCGCGGCCGGCCGCCTACGACCGCTGATCGGCCAGCGGTTCCCACTGGAACGCGCCGCCGACGCGCACGCCGCCATCGAGGCGCGCGCGACGGTCGGCAAGACCCTGCTGGAACTCTAGGGCCTGTGTCACGAGGGCGGCCGGCCAGTTCTTCTGAAACCAGGCCCTACAGATACATGCCGGTGCGGTGCTCCGACTCGTCGCGCCGAACCGGCTTGTCGCCCTCACCGAAGAACCGCTTGCCGCCGAACTCGCCGTGCAGCCGGTCGTCCAACTCGTCGGCCAGACCGGTCATCACCTGCACCGCCAGCATGAGGTGCGTGGCCTGGAAGTTGCGGCCGAAGACCGGGATGGACGCCCAGACCGTGTCGTCGGCGCAGTAGAGGCGGCCGATCGGCATCCGGTTCGTCAACTCGGAAAGCCGGACGTAGAGCCGCTCGGTCGGCTCCACCTCGGTGAGCACCGGCGAGAACACGTCCACCAGCGGGGGATTGTCGCGCACCCGCACGAAGACCATCGCCGAGCCGGCCCGGATGGTGATGTCGCCGTCCGAGTCGACCTGCAACCGGTCCGTGTCCGACTTCAGCATCGTGGAGACGACGGTCCGGACCCGATCGGCCAGGTCGAGCACGTCTTCCCGCTCGACCTGCGCGGAGGCCGCCTCGGCCAGCGCCTCCTCCAGGTCGGCCTCGACGTCGGCGTCCGGGCCGAACTCGCTGCGCGCCGTGCCCAACGGGTCCACGGCCAGCGGCTCACCCTCGCCGTCCTGCACCAGGTAGACGAGGAACGCCGGGTGCGGGGCGCCGTAGACGTCACGCAGCGTCCGGGAGAGCAGCGCGGCGATCCGGGTCGACTCGCTCGTCCGGTCGTCCAACCCGAAGAAGCCGCCGGAGCCGGCGACCACCCCGGGCGGCGACCAGCCGAGCGCGACCATCTCCGCCACCGCACCGCGGTCCAGCCGGTAGCCCGCCGGCAGCGTGGCGTTTCCGACCGCCCGCGCGGACAACCCGCCGCCGTCGCGTACGTCCACGCTGACCGAGTAGACGGCGTCCCCGGTGCCGGAGGCGGTCGGGTCCAGGGTCACCTCCAGGTGCGCGCCGACGGGAAGCTCCCGCAGCCGGAGGGCGAGCGCACGGGCGAACTCCTGCCAGGCCTCGGTCACCTTCGCCCGCAGGTCGGTCGTGCTGGGTTCGTCGAGCAGGATCGATTCCGCCGGCTCAGTCGTAGCGCCGGGTAGGTCATCGAGCGGCGCCGAGGGGTGGTCAGCCGTCATGATCGCCTCCGTCCGTCACGATCACCCTACCCACGCCGCTTGAGTGCCCCGTCAGCCCGGACCGGGATCGGACAACGGGCGGTCAGGGGGCCGTCGGGTTCGCGGGATCCGCGCCCAGGTCGACCGGCCAGGTGCCGGCCAGGGCGCTGAGCCGGGCTGCGGCGTCCGCCGGGTCGGCACCCCGGCCGACCGCAAGCCCCAGCAGGTACGCGGTGACCGGCGCGCCCGGCCGCAGCACCTGGTGGGCGACGTCGCGAGCCAGGTCCAGCACCGCCGGCACGGGCACCCCGGCCGGGTCCAGCTCCAGCTCGGTGCACGCCGCCGTCACCCAGTCGTCCATCACCGTCATCGCGTCCACTCCTCCGCCCGGCGTACGTCCTCGTCAGTGTCGCAGTCGAACCACGGCGGTGGGCCGTCGCCGGACCAGGGGACCTCCCGCACGACGAGCCCGGCCAGCAGCGCCCGGACCGGGGCTCCGGACAGGCTGCCGCCCCGCTCGGCGGTTAGTCGGTCCAACCCGGCTCGCAGCGCCGCGACCCGCCAGACACCGCAGAGCGACTGCCGCCGCCCGTTCCCGTCGACGAAGCACGCGCCGTCCGGCCGTCCGCTCCCGACCGGGCCGCCGTCGGCCGTCTCCCCGGCGAGGTGGGTCAGCAGGTCGCCGATCGCGGCGCGAGTGAGCAGCGGCAGGTCGGCGGCGAGCAGCGCGACAACCGCGGTGTCCGGATCGAGCAGCGCCAGCCCGGCAGCCGCCGCGGCGACCGGACCCCCGCCCGGCGGGTCCTCCCGGGTGACCCGCACGCCCTCCGGGAAGACGTCGACCGGACCGACGAGCACCCGTGGGCTGGCGTCGCTGACGGCGGCCAGCACCCGGGCACGCATCGGCCGGCCACCGACCGGGAGCGCGGGCTTGTCCACCCCGCCCATCCGTCGGGCGGACCCACCTGCGAGCACCACTGCGGCATACGTGACCACCCCGTCACGGTAGCCGTGTCGACCCCCGTTGGCGCCGCGCCCGGGTGCCGGCTACCCGGTGGCCGTGCGGGCGTGCCGGCGGGAGGTGGAGGATGACGGGATGGGACGGGCAACAGATCGGCGGGGCGTACTTCGGATCGACCTGGACGCGGCGACCGTCGGGCGCGGGTCCATTCGTCGACAGGACACACTCGCGGTGGAGGAACCGCTGGAGATCCGGGTCGGCGCGGCCGGCCCCGGCCGGCGAAAGCCCCTCGCCGTGACCATGCGTACCCCCGGTGACGACCTCGATCTGGCCATCGGGTTCCTGCTGACCGAGGGGTTGATCCGGTCGACCGACGACGTGTTGACCGCGCAGCTCTGTGCTGGCGCGGAGACACCGAACACGTACAACGTGGTGGACGTGACCCTCGCCCCGGGCGTGCCGGAACCGACCGCCGACCCGTCCCGGAACTTCTACACGACAAGTTCCTGCGGCGTCTGCGGCAAGGCCAGCATCGACGCCATCCGCACCCGGTCCCTGTTCCCGGTCGCCGCCGATCCGCTCAGCGTGCCGGCCGCGCTCCTCGCCGAACTGCCCGACCGACTGCGTGCCGCCCAGCGTGGTTTCGACCGGACCGGCGGGCTGCACGCGGCCGGTCTGTTCACCCCCGACGGAGAGCTGGTGGTGCTGCGGGAGGACGTGGGCCGGCACAACGCGGTGGACAAGGTGATCGGCTGGGCGGTGCGCGAACGTCGGCTGCCACTGGCCGGGCACCTGCTGCTGGTCTCCGGCCGGGCCAGCTTCGAGCTGACCCAGAAGGCGTGGATGGCCGGGTTGCCGCTGCTGGCCGCGGTGTCCGCACCGAGCACGCTCGCCGCCGAACTGGCCGACGAGGCGGGGATGACGCTCGTCGGTTTCCTGCGCGGCCGGACCATGAACGTCTACACCGGGCCGCACCGGATCACACTGGAACAGCCGGCCTGACGCTCAGCGACCGATCAGGTCGATCAGCTCCAGCCGCGCGGCGGCGTCGCGGGCGATCAGGAAGCCGGCGATGCCGAGGATCCAGCCCAACGCGCCGCCAGCCTTCGCGACGATCCAGGCGTTCAGGCGGGCCAGCACCGGCTCGACCAGAGCCGGACGGGCCACCCTGGCAGCCAGCAACACCACCGCCGGCAACACCATGACCAGGCAGTATCCGGCGAGCAGCGCCACCACGGCCACCGCGCCGACCCCCGAGGTGGCCAACAGACCCACGGCACCGAGGTACGGAAGCATGGTCGCCACCTCGGCGAGCGCGGCGAGCAACGCGAGCCCGGCCAGCCAGCGGGCCGAGGAGTCGCCGGCGGTGGCCCGGTCCCGCCACCGCAGCACACCACCGCCACGGGGACGCCGTTTGCCGTCGTAGCGAAAGCTGAGCGCCAGCATCGCCACGCCCAGGACGAGTTGCGCCCAGAGCACAGCCCGGTTGTCCAGGGCACCGCCCAGCGCGTCCGCCAACCTGCTGCCGCCCCACACCAGCAGCAGCCCCACCGCGAGGTAGAACGCCGCGATGGTGGCGAGGTAGCCCAGGATCCGCCGGGCGTTGACCGGCCCGGGGGCGAGCAGCAGCCAGATCGGGATGAAGAGGGTGCCGATGCTGGTGCTGTCGATCAACGCCAGCCCGGCCAGCGAGAGCAGCAGTTCGGGGGTCACTCGATCATTGTCGACCGGCGCCCGCCCCGCCGAGTCGGCCGCGATCAGGAGAAACGCGTACATCGTTCGACGGAGGTCATGCGCGCGGACCGTTGATCGACTCGGTTTTGTTGATACCGGGGTGTCCGGGTAGCGGTGATACCCCGACTTTCAGGAAGCCGAGAGGAAAGCGACGGCGACCGGAGGCTGGCTCGTCAGCGGCGGCCACGTCGCCTCCGCTTGCGCGGACGGACGACCCCTGGCATTCCGACCGACGGCCAGCCGTCCAGCTCGGACGGGGGCACGCCACGCCGGAGCATGTCGTCCAGCAGCACGGCGAGCGTGTAGTCCGGGTGCTGGCTCAGCGTGCGCTCCAGCGCCACCGCCGCCAACGCCCCCTGGCCGGCGCGCCAGGCCGCGAACGCCAGCAGCGTGCCGGGCGCGGCGGCCAGCTTCGGCTCGGCCCGGCGCAGCACGTCGGTCCAGAGGGCGATGTCCCGGTCCCGACCGTCGGTGCGTTCCCAGGCGTGATCGCGGATCGGCAGGTGGACCATCAG
Source organism: Micromonospora sp. NPDC049204 (assembly GCF_040647935.1). Lineage (NCBI taxonomy): Bacteria > Bacillati > Actinomycetota > Actinomycetes > Micromonosporales > Micromonosporaceae > Micromonospora > Micromonospora sp. NPDC049204. The sequence goes on from NZ_JBEZDC010000003.1 coordinate 146,717, forward strand.
CAGGCTCAACCAGGCCACCTCGTCGTCGTCGAGCCGCTCACCGCGGCGCTGCCGACGCTGGGCCTCGCGGACCGCCGCGACCCCGGCGGCGCACGCCGTCCGGCTGCCGAGCAGGTCGCTCGACGGCGCCTGCTCCAGCAGCTCGGCCAGGCGCAGCTCGGCGCGGGCGGTGGCGGCCCGTAGCGCGTCCCGGGCCGGGCCGTCCACCGGTGCCACCTGCGCCACGAGGGCGGCCCGGTCGGGGAGCGCGACCTGGCCGGCGAAGACCGCCGAGGCGGTCACCGGGTTGGCGGACGGGTCGTAACGCCGGCCCTCGGGCGGGCAGCAGTCGGGCTCGGTGCAGAGGTAGGACCACCACCGGCCCTCGGTCACCCGCAGCGCGTCGAGCACCTCCAACCCGGCGGCGGTCAGTGCGGCGCGCACCGCGTCCACGGTCGGCGTCACCCGATCGGGTGGTCCGTAACCGACCACGGTGGCGGCCTCCGCGCCCTGCCGACTGATCACGCCGACCAGGTGCCGGGCCCGCTCGACCAGATCAGCCGACGGGTCGGGGAGGTCCGCGCGAGCGGCGAAGATGATCTGCCGCCCGCGCAACGCCACCGCGACCACGCTGTCGGTGGGATGGAAGCCGAGCAGGTACGGCACTGCGGCGATCAGGTCGGCGGGCGAGCGGACGGCGAGCTGGGGGCGGTCGGTCGAGGTCATGTCGGAAGCCTGCGGCGGCTCTGCCCGGCCTCAACAGCCCCTGTGGATGACACGCGGTTTATCCACAGTTACTGAACGTGTTTATGCTGCTCACCGCTTATCCACGAGTGCCGAAAGAGGCCCGATCTCCTCGGGCGGCACCGTGGCGTCACAGGGAGCGGTTACCGTGCGCTGATGGACCTGGCGTACCTGCGCGCGCACCCGGCACACCTGCCGACCTTCCGGACCCACCAGCGGATCCGGGAGACGCCGGTCGCCGGTGGGCACATCTGCGCCGCCGCCCGCCTCACCCTCGACGACGGCCACTCCGTCTTCGCCAAGTCCTGGCCCGAGGGGGCCGGCCGGCAGGCGCCGGAGGGCTTCTTCGCCGCCGAGGCGGCCGGGCTGCGCTGGCTGCGGGAGGCCGGGGCGATCGGCGTACCCGAGGTGATCGTGGCATTGCCGGGCCTGCTCGCGCTCGACTGGGTGGAGCCCGGCGAGCCGACGCCGGAGGCCGCGGACCGCTTCGGCCGGGAGTTGGCCGACCTGCACCGGGCGGGCGCACCCACCTTCGGTGCGGCCTGGCCGGGGTTCATCGGGTCGCTCCCCCAGGACAACACCCCCACCGACGGGCCGTGGTCGACGTGGTTCGCCGAGCGACGCCTCGTCCCCTACCTGCGACGCTCGGTCGACGGTGGCGCGCTGACCAACGCCGACGCCACCCTGGTCGAGCAGGTGATCGATCGGCTTGACGGGCTCGGCGGCGACGAGCCACCGGCGCGCGTCCACGGCGACCTGTGGCCGGGCAACGTGCTCTGGGGCGCCGCCGACCGGGCCTGGCTGATCGACCCGGCGGCGCACGGCGGGCATCGGGAGACGGATCTGGCCCAGCTCGCTCTCTTCGGCGGCATCCCCTACCTGGACCGGATGCTGGCCGCCTATCAAGAGAGTTGGCCGCTGCCGGACGGGTGGCGCGAGCGGGTGCCGCTGCATCAACTGCATCTGCTGCTCGTGCACACCGCGCTCTTCGGCGGCGGCTACCGAGACGCGGTCCTTCAGGCCGCCCGCGCCGTCCCCGTTCGGGTCGAACGCGCTACGGTCGACAGGTGAGCGCCGCCCCGGGGACCGATGGCGTCCTCGTCGACCGGTACGGCCGCGTCGCCCGTGACCTGCGCGTGTCCCTCACCGACAAGTGCAACCTGCGCTGCACCTACTGCATGCCTGCGGAAGGGCTGCCCTGGCTGTCCGGCCCGGATCTGCTGACCGACGAGGAGATCGTCCGGCTGGTCCGGGTGGCCGTCGAGCGGCTCGGTGTGACCGAGGTGCGGTTCACCGGCGGCGAGCCGCTGATCCGGCCCGGCCTGGTCGGCATCGTGGCCGCGGTGGCCGCCCTGCGCCCCCGCCCCCGGGTCTCGCTGACCACCAACGGCATCGGGCTCGACCGGCTGGCCCCGGCGCTGGGCACGGCCGGCCTGGATCGGGTGAACGTCTCACTGGACACCCTGGACCCGGACCGGTTCACCCGCCTCACCCGCCGTCCCCGCCTCGACGCGGTGCTGGCCGGGCTCGCCGGGGCGGCCGCCGCCGGGCTCAAACCCGTGAAGATCAATTCTGTGCTGATGCGCGGTGTCAACGAGGACGAGGCGCCCGCCCTGCTCCGCTTCGCCGTCGATCACGACTACCAGTTGCGGATCATCGAGCAGATGCCGTTGGACGCTCAGCACGGCTGGGACCGCGACACCATGGTCACCGCCGAGGAGATCCTGGCCTCTCTGCGTACCGTCTTCGATCTCAGCCCCGACCCGACCGAGCGCGGCGCGGCACCGGCCGAGACCTGGCTCGTCGACGGGGGTCCCGCCCGGGTTGGCGTGATCGCCAGCGTCACCCGACCCTTCTGCGGCGACTGCGACCGCACCCGGCTGACGGCGGACGGCCAGGTCCGCGCCTGCCTCTTCGCCACCGAGGAGTCCGACCTGCGCGCGGCGCTGCGCACCGGCGCGGACGACGACGAGTTGGCCCGACGCTGGCGCGTCGCGATGCGGGGCAAGCGCGCCGGGCACGGCATCGACGACCCGACCTTCCTTCAACCGACCCGGCCGATGTCCGCGATCGGGGGCTGAGGCGTGACCCCACTGACCGTCCGCTACTTCGCGGGTGCCCGCGCCGCTGTCGGGCACGCCGAGGAGGTCCTGCCCGCCGGCCGGTCGCTCGACGACCTCACCGCCGAGCTGGTGCGGCGACACGGCGATCGCGTCGCCGCCGTGCTGCGAGCGGCGAGTTTCCTGGTCGATGGCGTCACCTGTCATGATCGTGAAGCACCCCTGCCGGCCGGGGCCACGATCGACGTTCTGCCCCCGTTCGCGGGCGGCTGAGGAGGCGCACATGTTGGCGGTTCTGGGATTCGTGGGCGTCCTGGCGCTGACCACCGGGCTCATCCACCTCTACCTGTGGAAGCGGCTCGTTCGGGACACCACCAACCCGGGCCGTTGGCGGCGGGTCGGTGGGATCGCCGCCCTGGTGCTGGCGCTGCTCGTGCCGGCCACCCTCATCGGGACGCAGGCCGGGCTCTACTGGCTCGCCTGGCCGGGCTACCTCTGGCTCGCCCTGATGTTCTACCTGCTCGTGGTGCTCGCCGTCCTCGAAGTGCCGATGTTCGTCACCCGTCTCGTGCTGCGCCGCCGGCTCGCCACCGCCGAGCCGACCACCGCCGCGCCCGAGCCGGTGCTCGTCGGCGCCGCCGGGCCGCCCGAGCCGCCCGCGGCCGACGCCGTCACGGCCCCGGACCACGACCCGGCCCGCCGGCTGCTGCTGGCCCGTGGGGCGGCCATCTTCGCCGGCCTCACCGCAACGGGCATCACCGGGTACGGCGTGCGAACCGCCCTCGGCCCGCCCCGCCTCGACCGGGTGCAGATCCCCCTCGCCAAGCTCCCCCGCAGCATGGACGGCCTGCGCATCGCTACCGTCTCCGACATCCACCTCGGTCCGCTGCGCGGCCGGGCACACACCGAGCGGATCGTCGCCGCGATCAACCGGCTCGACGCCGACCTGGTCGCGGTGGTCGGCGACCTGGTCGACGGCTCGGTCGCCGAACTCGGCCCGGCCGCCGCGCCGCTGCGTGACCTGCGCTCCCGGTACGGCAGCTTCTTCGTCACCGGCAACCACGAGTACTACTCCGGCGTGGAGGAGTGGGTCCAGGAGGTCGACCGGCTCGGCCTGCGGGTGCTGCAGAACCAGCGGCAGGAGATCCGGGCCCGGGGCGGCGTGCTCGACCTGGCCGGCGTGAACGACCTGGACGCCACCGGGGGCAGCGGCCTCGCCGCCGGGCCCGACTTCGCCGCCGCTCTCGGCGACCGCGACCCGAGCCGTCCGGTGGTGCTGCTCGCCCACCAGCCGCTGGCAGCGGTCGAGGCCGCCCGGTACGACGTCGACCTGCAACTGTCCGGGCACACCCACGGTGGGCAGGTGGTGCCGTTCAACCTGGTCGTCCGGCTGGCGCAGCCGGTGGTCAGTGGCCTCGGCGAGGTCGACGGCACCAAGGTCTACGTGACGAACGGCGCCGGCTTCTGGGGGCCGCCGGTCCGGGTCGGGGCGGAGCCGCAGATCAGTCTCGTGGAGTTGCGCTCGGCATAGCGGACGTCACGTCCGCGCGTGGCGGCCGGCGACCGGCGCGGCGGGCGTGACAGGATGCGGCGTGCCCCCGTTCAGTGCCGTACCCTCCGGTGGCCTCTCGCCATTCGTCGCGGACCTGCACATCCACTCGAAATACTCGCGCGCGTGCAGCCGCGACCTCACGCTGCCGAACCTCGGGTGGTGGGCGCGTCGTAAGGGCATCGGTCTGCTCGGCACCGGCGACTTCACCCACCCCGCCTGGTACGACCACCTGCGGGAGACCCTGCGCCCGGCGGAGCCGGGGCTGTACCGGCTCGACGCCGAGGCGGAGCGGGACATCGCCCGGCGGCTGCCGCCCCGTCTCGCCGGCGCGGCGGAGGCGGACCCGGTCCGGTTCATGCTCAGCGTGGAGATCTCCACGATCTACAAGCGGGACGACCGGACCCGCAAGGTGCACCACCTGATCTACCTGCCGGATCTGGACGCGGTGGCCCGGTTCAACACCGCCCTCGGTCGGATCGGCAACCTCGGCTCGGACGGCCGGCCGATCCTCGGTCTGGACTCCCGCGACCTGCTGGAGATCACCCTGGAGGCCAGCCCGGACGGCTTCCTGGTGCCGGCGCACATCTGGACGCCGTGGTTCTCCGCGCTGGGCTCGAAGTCCGGCTTCGACGCGATCGCGGACTGTTATGCCGATCTGGCCGACCACATCTTCGCCGTGGAGACCGGCCTCTCCTCCGACCCGGCGATGAACTGGCGGGTCGGCAGCCTGGACGGCTACCAACTGGTGTCCAACTCGGACGCGCACTCGCCACCGGCACTGGGCCGGGAGGCGACAGTGCTGACCGCCGAGCGGGACTATTTCGCCGTCCGGGAGGCGCTGCGGACCGGTGACGGCCTGGCCGGCACCATCGAGTTCTTCCCGGAGGAGGGCAAGTACCACGCGGACGGGCACCGGCTGTGTGGGGTCAACTGGTCCCCGGAGCGCACCCGGGCCGCCGACGGGCGCTGCCCCGAGTGCGGCAAGCCGCTCACGGTGGGCGTCCTCAGCCGGATCGAGGAGCTGGCCGACCGGCCGACGGGGCACCGGCCGGCACACGCCCGGGACGTCACGCACCTGGTTCCGCTGGCCGAGATCCTCGGTGAGATCAACAAGGTGGGCGCACGCTCGAAGAAGGTCGAGGGGCGACTCAACGAGTTGCTCGCCGCGCTCGGGCCGGAGCTGGAGATCCTGACCACGACGCCGCTCGCCGACATCGCGCAGGCCGGTGGTGAGCTGCTCGCCGAGGGCATCGGGCGGCTGCGACGAGGCGACGTGCGCCGGGTGCCGGGCTACGACGGCGAGTACGGGGTGATCACGCTCTTCGACCCGGCGGAGCTGGGCGGCGAGGGCCCGGCACAGGAGACGCTGTTCGACGTACCGGTGCCGGCGCAGCGCCGACCCCCGGAGCCGGCGGCCCGGTCGACGGCCAAGCGCCCGGCGGCGAAGGCGGAGCCGAAGCGTAAGCCCGTCCCGGCGCCCGCACCGCCGATCGCGTCGCCGCCGTCCCCCCACGAGCCGTTCGAGCCGATGCTCTCCGGCATGGAGGAGGTCGGCACCGGCCTGCTGGACCGGCTGGACGCGATGCAGCGGGTGGCTGCCTCCGCGCCGGGAGGGCCGCTGCTGATCGTGGCCGGGCCGGGCACCGGCAAGACCAGGACGCTCACGCACCGGATCGCGTACCTCTGCGCGGAACTGAACGTCTTTCCCGAGCACTGCCTCGCGATCACGTTCACCCGCCGGGCCGCCGAGGAGCTGCGGCACCGCCTCGACGGCCTGCTCGGTCCGGTCGCCGAGGATGTCACCGTGGGCACGTTCCACGCGCTGGGGATGGCCATCCTGCGGGAGAACGCGGACGCGGCGGGTCTGCCGGCCGACTTCCGCATCGCCGACGGCGCCGAGCGGGCAGCGGCTCGCGCCGCGGCGGGCGACGACAGCGCCAGCTACACGGCACTGTTGCGCAAGCAGGACCTGGTCGACCTGGACGAGCTGGTGAGCCTGCCGGTGGAGGTGCTGCGAGCCGACCGGAAGCTGGTCGAACGCTACCGGGACCGCTGGCGGTGGATCTTCGTCGACGAGTACCAGGACGTGGACGAGACGCAGTACGAGCTGCTGCGGCTACTCAGCCCGGCGGACGGCAACCTCTGCGCGATCGGTGACCCGGACCAGGCGATCTACTCGTTCCGGGGTGCCGACGTCGGCTACTTCCTGCGTTTCTCCGAGGACTTCACCGACGCCCGGTTGGTGCGGCTCAACCGCAACTACCGCTCGTCCGCGCCGATCCTGGCCGCCGCCGTGCAGGCCATCGCGCCGTCCTCGCTGGTTCGGGGCCGGCGACTGGACCCGGCCCGACTCGACCCGGAGGCCCCACTGGTGGGGCGTTTTCCGGCGTCGTCGATCGTCGAGGAAGCCGACTTCGTGGTGCGGACGGTCGACGACCTGGTCGGCGGGCTGTCCCACCGGTCGCTGGACTCGGGCCGGATCGACGGCCGGTCCACCTCGCTGTCCTTCTCCGACATCGCCGTGCTGTACCGCACCGACGCGCAGGCCGCGCCGATCGTCGACGCCCTGACCCGGGCCAACATCCCGGTGCAGAAGCGGTCCCACGACCGGCTGCGGGACCGGCCCGGGGTGGCGGCCATCGCCCGTGAGCTGCGGCACGCCGACGGGTTGGCCGGCTCACTGGCCGCTCGGGTGCGGTTGGCGGGCCAGGTGGTCGCCGAGCGGTTCGCGGTGCCCACCCTGGATGGCACCGGTGCGGTCCGCCCGGAGGACGTCCGCTCGGCCGTGGATCTGCTGACCCCACTGGCCCGGCGCTGCGGCGACGACCTGGAGGCGTTCCTGTCGCAGTTGGCCACCGGAGCGGAGGTGGATGCGCTCGACCCGCGCGCGGAGGCGGTCACGCTACTCACCCTGCACGCCGCGAAGGGCCTGGAGTTCCCGGTGGTCTTCCTGGTCGGCGTCGAGGACGGGCTGCTGCCGCTGCGCTGGCCGGGCTCGACGCCCGACGAGGACGCGGTCGCCGAGGAGCGCCGGCTCTTCTTCGTCGGCCTGACCCGGGCCCAGGACCGCCTGTACGTCAGTCACGCCGCCCGTCGCACCCGCCACGGCGCCGAACGCGACTGCGCCCCCTCACCCTTCCTCGGCAGCATCGACCCCGGCCTGTTCGAACGTTTCGGCGAAGCCGAGCCCCGCCGCCCCAAGGACCGCCAACTCCGCCTGATCTGACCCTCAGTCCCGCACACCCCACACCCCGTCGATCTTGCACTTTCGGTCGCCGTTGTGCGTGGGATGCACCTTGTGTCGCGGCAGAAACTGCAAGATCGACAAAGCCGGGGGCGGTCAGGCTTGCAGCACAGCTAGCCAGGCGCCCACCAGCAGGGCCGGGCCGAGCGGCAGGAGGGTGTGCCGACGGACCCGCCGCGCGGCAAGGAGACCGAGCACCAGAGCGCCGTGCAGCACGTGCGGCAGGAGCAGCCCGGTGAGCAGGGCATCCCGACCCAACCAGCCGAGCGGCAGGCCGAGGACGGCGGCGAGTTTCACGTCCCCGAAGCCCAGTCGTGAGCCGGGCAGCAGGGCCAGCAGCACGTACGCCGCGCCCGCGACCGCCGCACCTCCCAGCGCGCCGAGCAGCCGGCCAGGAGTGCCGGACAGCAGCGCCGCCGCGGTCAGCCCGCCGAGGGCCAGCAATCCGGCGACCAGGACCAGCGGGTCGGGCAACCGCAGGCAGGCCAGGTCTACCCGCGCCAGCACCAGACCGACCGCCGCGACCCCGAGGAAGACCGGCAGCGCCGGGTCGTCATCCACAGCGACGGCAAGGCCGACGAAGACGCTGGCCGCCACCATCGGATCGACCCAGGACCGTCGGACCGGGTGCGGTCCTGGAAACGCCCACGGCCGGGCGTCCGCCGTGGCGAAGCGCCGCGACACCAGCGGTACGACGAGGCCGACCAGCGCGCCGAGCAGCGCGATCGACACCAGCGCGGCGGCCGACATGGGCCGGACGTTACTGGCGGTCGCGCACCAGCGTGTCCCCCGATCGTGATCCCGTGCCCACCCGGCGCGGCCGTTCGGTGCTCACCACCAGAGCGACGCCGGCGACGATCACCGCACCGCCGAGCAGCACCTGCGCGGTGATCGGCTCGGCCACCAGCAGCGCGCCGAGCGCGACCGCGACCGCCGGGTTGACGTAGGCGTACGTCGACACCAGCGAGATGGGCGCGTTGTGCAGCAGCCAGACGTACGCGGTGAAGGCCACCAGCGAGCCGGCCACCATGAGGTAGCCCAGCGCCAGCCAGGACCGGGTGCTCACCGCCGCAGGATGGAAGTCGGCCAGCTCGCCCCGACCGGCGGCGACGACGGCCAGCACCAGCGCGCCGGCCAACATCTCGTACACCGTGGCCACGAACGGGTCGGCGGGCATCCGGATCCGGCCGGACAGGAACGACCCGACCGACCAGGCGACGGCCCCCACGACCACTGTCAACGCCCCGAGCAGCGGCACCGCGTCCGCGCTGCCGGCGGGCAGCACCAGCAGGACCAAGCCGACGAAGCCCAGGGTGACCCCGGCGAACGTCCAGATCGGCGGCCGGTCCCCGGTGCCGGTGCGCAACAGCACCACGAGCAGTGGCACGGTCGCCACCAGCAGCGCGGCGATCCCGGACGGCACCGCCACTCCGGGCGGCCCGGATTCGGCGAGCACCACCAGGCCGTTGCCGCCGGCGAGCAGGAGCACCCCGACCAACGCCGCCGAGCCGAGTTGCCGCAGGTCCACACGCAGTGCGCCGGGGCCTCGGCGCACCCGCAGCACCACCGCCAGGATCAGGCCGGCGACGGCGAACCGCAGTGCGGCCGACAGCAGCGCCGGCAGCGTCTCCACGGCGATCCGAATGGCCAGGTAGGTGGAACCCCAGAGCAGGTAGACCACGATCAACGCGGTCCAGATCAGGGTCGGCGTGACGTTTGCGCGGCGGCCGGCGACGCCTGCCGCGCTCGGTGGAGGTGAGCTCATCAGTGGACCACGCTACGGTGACGTCGGAGTCGGCGTCGCGTACCGGTGGCGGGACTCACCACTTGTGCAGGAGGGCGGCATGACCAACTACGGACCACCCGGGGGCGGCAACCCGGGACCGTGGCGCGGGCAGCGACCGGACGAGACGCCGGGCCGGCCGGTGCAGCAGCCCTACCCGCCGGCGCCCGAGCCCTATCCGCCGGCGGTCCCGTCGTACCCGCCGCCGGGTCCGCCGTACCCGCAGGCGCCCCTGGGACGACCCGGGCCGTACGGCCCACCGACCGCGCCCCACGAAGGCGGTCCGGGTACGCCCTACGGCGGTGCCCCCGGGGCACCCTACGGCGGCGCGTACCAGCCCACCGGGGCTCATCCGGGGTACGACCGGCAGCCGTACCGGCCCGACGAGACCCCGTACGGCCCGGACCCCACACCACCGGCACCGGGCCGGCGCGGTCGCGGGCCGCTGATCGCCGTGCTGGCGGTGGTACTGCTGCTGGTGGTGGCCGCCGGGGGTGCGTTCTGGTTCCTTCGCGGGCAGGACGACCCGCCTCCGGTGACCGCACCGGCCAACTCGACCACCGCCGCGGAGCCCAGCGCGGACGCTGACGGGGCCGAGCCGGCGCCGAGCGCCCCGGCCCCGGAGTCGTCGGCCGATCCCCGGTTCGCCAAGGTGGGTCAGTGCGTCCGCAACGACGCCGCGGCGGGCGGGAAGCCCAAGCTGCTGATCACCGAGTGCGCCGCGAAGTCGTACGAGGTGTTGAGCCGGATCGACGGCGCGACCAGCGGCGAACGCGATGCCGAGGCCAAGTGCGACAAGGTCCCCGGTTACACCAACTGGTACTTCTTCGACAGCGAGCTGGACACCCTCGACTTCGTCCTCTGCCTGAAGCAACGCTAAGACCACCCACCCCGGGAATTCCCGCGGCAGCGGTAGCTCCGATTGCCAAAACTAGGGCTGTCTAGCGTCCATGCTAGACAGCCCTAGTTTCTCGTCGACGATTCCGACACGCCGGTAGCCCCATCTATCCATGTCTAGCCTCGCAGCTAGACGGCCCGATACTCTGCGATGCGTGGATCCGGTCCGCAACCCGTACGCGCCGGGCGCCGGCCAGCGTCCGCCCGAACTCGCCGGGCGGGGGCGGGAGCTGGACGTCTTCGACATCGTGCTCGAACGCATCGCACGGGGACGCCCCGAACGCAGCCTGATGCTCACCGGGCTGCGTGGCGTCGGCAAGACGGTTCTGCTCAACACCCTCCGGTCGCAGGCGATCAACCATCTCTGGGGCAGCGGCAAGATCGAGGCACGACCGGATCAGTCGTTGCGCCGTCCGGTCGCCGCCGCGCTGCACATGGCGGTCCGGGAGCTGGCCCCCCGCCACCGCGCGCCCGACCGGATCGACGCGTTCCTCGGCGTTCTCAAGGCGTTCGCCCAACGGTCCGCCCCGACCGGCCGGGCCGGTGCCGCCCCGAAGCTGCGCGACAGGTGGCAACCCGGCATCGACGTGCCAGCCGCGAGCGGCCGGGCCGACTCCGGCGACATCGAGATCGACCTGGTCGAGTTGCTCAGTGACGCCGCCGCGGTAGCCAGTGACGTCGGGACCGGCATCGCCATCTTCATCGACGAGATGCAGGATCTCGGCCCGGAGGACGTGTCGGCGCTCTGCGCGGCCTGCCACGAGCTGTCCCAACTCGGCGCGCCGCTGATCGTCGTCGGCGCCGGCCTCCCGCACCTGCCGGCGGTGCTCAGCGCGGCCAAGTCGTACTCCGAACGGCTGTTCCGCTACCAGCGCATCGACCGGCTCGACCGGATCGCCGCCGACCAGGCGCTCTGCGCGCCGGCCGAGCGCGAGGACGTCGAGTACGAGCAGAAGGCCCTCGACCTGCTCTACGAGAAGTCCGGTGGCTATCCCTACTTCGTCCAGGCGTACGGCAAGGCGACCTGGGACCACGCGCCGCGCTCGCCGATCACCGCTGCGGACGTGCGCGTCGCCGCACCCGAGGCGGAGGCCGAGCTGGCGGTCGGTTTCTTCGGTTCCCGGTTCGAGCGAGCCACCCCCGCCGAACGCGAGTACATGCGGGCGATGGCCATGATGTCCGCGGTCGGGGACGAGTCCGGGGCGGTGACCCGCGACGACATGGACGCCGCGGTGCCCACGGCCGAGATCGCCCGGGCACTCGGCCGCAAGCCCGCCAGCCTCTCCCCGGCGCGGGACGCGCTGATCAAGAAGGGGCTGATCTACTCCGGCGAGCGGGGCACCGTCGCCTTCACGGTGCCGCACTTCGGCAGGTACCTGCGCACCCAGCCGGCCTGACCGCCGATCGAGGTGACGACGCCCGTCAGACCTTCGACCAGGGCGGCGGAAAGAGCACCTCACCGCGCGGCGGGGGGCCTTCCTCGCTCGTCGACGGCGGCAGCACCAACGCCTGCCAGGGCTCACCGAGACCGGCCCACGGGCTGGTCAGGCCCAGCTCCGTCGCGGGGCTGAACCCGAACCGGTGATAGAAGGCCGGGTCGCCGAGGACCACGACCAGCCGCTCACCCAGCTCGGTGGACGCGTCCAGGGCCGCCTGCACGACCGCCGTGCCGTGCCCGACGCGCTGTCGGTGTGGCGCGACCGCCACCGGACCGAGCGCCAGGGCGGGCACGTCCGAGCCCTGATCCGGCCGCACCCGCACCCGGGTGAGCAGCGCGTACCCGACCACCTCGCCGCCGTACTCGGCGATCATTGCCAGCCGCGGCAGCCAGGCGGCCGTGCCGCGCAACTCGTCGACCAGACTCACCTCCGGCGGCGTCGCCACGTCGGGGCGGGCGAAGGCGGTGGCCAGCACGCGGCGTACCGGACCGGCGTCGGCCGGGTCCTCGGGGCGTAGCCGCAGCGTGGTCACCCGCGCGACGTTACCCGCCGAGGCCGGTCCATCCGTGACGGTCGCTCGAATCGGCGTGGCGCAGGTGTATGAACACCGATCCGATCCGACGGTTGCCGGGGTAGCAAACGTCGCGAGGGGGTATGACTGATCCATGACGCCCGTACGCTCCCTCGCCCGCGCCATGTTGAGCGGCATCTTCGTGGTCAGCGGGTATCGCAACATCCGCAACCCGGCACGGCTGGCGCAGGCCGCCGCGCCGGTCACCGACAAGATCGCGCCGCTGTTGAAGAAGGCGCACCCGAGCTTCCCCACCGAGACCGAGACGTTGATCCGACTCAACGCGGCGGTGCAGGTCAGCGCCGGACTGATGCTCGCCACCGGGCGGTTCAGTCGACCCGCCGCCCTGGTCCTCGCCGGCACGCTGGTGCCGGTGACCATCGCCGGTCATCCCTTCTGGAACAACGACGATCCGATCGCCAAGAACAACAACCAGATCCACGCCCTCAAGAACCTCGGTCTCCTCGGCGGTCTGCTGCTGGCCGCGGCCGACACCGGCGGCAAGCCGGGTCTGCGCTGGCGGACCGGCCATCGCATCGGCCACTCTCGACGTTCCATGCAGCGCGCCGTCCGTACCGCCCGACGGGAAGCCCGGATCGCCGTCCGATCCGCGTCCACCGCACGTCGACTGCCCGGCTGAACTGCATCGATGCCTCTCCGCGCCACCCCCACCCCCCGCTAAGGCCGCGAATTACCTGAACCACCCGGTAGGCGTTAACGCGGTGGAAATGTCAAAAACATGTGTGGGATCGGACACGGTCGCATAACGCGGGAGGCACTGACGTGAGGCGCCGTTCTAGGCTCCGTGCAGGACCTGGACGGGTAGGACGACCTTGGTATGGGGGTGGCCACGCCATGCCGACGGCTGTCGGTAGTCGGGCGGACCGCCTCGCCCCAATCCAACGCGTGACACGCGGCATCGACCGCGTGTCACGTCGGATCGATCGCAAGAACGTCGTACGGGGCGCCATCGTGGCCGCCGTCGTCTACGCCGCATGGCTCGCCATCGGTGCTTTCGGGCGGCCGTACAACTTCTTCGACATGAAGATCTACCACGGTGCCGTGGTGTGGTGGGCGAGCGGGCATGAGCTCTACGAGTTCATCGCGCCCGGCACCACCCTCGGTTTCACCTACCCGCCGTTCGCCGGGCTGGTCATGCTGCCGATGGCGCAGCTTCCGATCGACACCGCCGGCATGGTCAACGCCGCCGCCAGCATCGCCGCGCTGGCGCTGGTGCTGGCCGGGCTGCTCCGCCCCATCGTGGACCGGCTGGGGTGGCCACTGTGGTTCACCGTGGCCGTGGCGGTGCCGCTCGCGGTCGCCATCGAGCCAGGTCGGGAGACTCTCGGCTACGGCCAGGTCAACATCCTGCTGTTCGCGTTGATCATGGCTGACCTGATCGGCCTGCGCTGGCGCTCCCGCCGGGGCACCCACTACGCCGCGACCGACGGCCCCCTGCTGCGCTTCCTCTACGGCGGAGCGTGGGCCGGCGCCGGCATCGGCCTGGCCACCGCGGTCAAGCTCACCCCGGCCCTCTTCATCGCCTACCTGCTGATCACCCGTCAGTGGCGGGTGGCGGCCACCGCGATCGGCACCGCGATCGGCGTGACGGTGGCGACCTTCGGGATCGTCGGTGGCGAGTCGCGGACGTACTTCGGCAGCGTGCTCTGGCAGACCGAGCGGGTCGGTGCGGCGGACATGACGCCGAACCAGTCACTCGCCGGCCTGCTCGCCCGCCTGTACGACTCGATCGAGACCCCCGGACTGCTCTGGCTGGCCTTCTCGGTGCTGATCCTGGCGCTGGGCCTGTCCCGGGCGGCCAGCTCCCGCGCCGACGGTGACGAGTTGACCGCGTTCACACTTGTCGGCCTCACCGCGAACGTGATCAGCCCGATCTCCTGGACGCACCACCTGGTCTGGGTGATCCCGGCGATCATCGTGCTGGCCGACGCCGCCGTACGTCGCCGGGAGGCGAGCCGGACGATGCCCTCGCGCGCCGGCCAGGGAGCCGTGTTCGGCGGGTTGCCCGGGGTCAACGGGCTCCGCCCGCCGATCTGGTATCCAACGCTGACCGGGCTCCGGCACGGCGGTGCCGCGATCGGGCTCTACCTGCTCTTCCTGATCTCCCCGATCTGGCCGTACGAGCACCAACTGCCGGAGATGTCGCACTACCAGGACGGTCTCTTCGGAGCCCTGATGGAAAACTCGCTCGCGCTCGCGCTCATCGTGCTGGTCGCCGCACTGCCCTGGCGTCCCGGTGCCGAGCCGGCGTTCTACGGCGACCGGCTCGCCCGCACAGCGGCGGTCAACAGTCGCCGCTGAGCGGTCAGGGGCAGTTGACCCATTCCTCGGTGCCATCGGCGAAGACCTGCCGCTTCCAGATCGGCAGGCGCGCCTTCGCCTGGTCGACGAGCCGGGCGCAGGCCGCGAAGGCCGCCGCCCGGTGCGCGGTGCTCACCGCGGCGACGAGCGCCACGTCACCGATCGCCAGAGGGCCGACCCGGTGGGAGACCGCCACCGCGTACACGTCGGGCTCCGCGGCGATCTCGGCGGCCACCTCGCGCAGCACCTCCGCGGCACTCGGGTGCCCCTCGTACTCCAGGCTGGTGACCTGCCGGCCGTGATCGTGGTCGCGGACCACGCCCTGGAAGGAGACCACGGCGCCGGCCCTGCGGTCGGCAACCGCCGCCTCGTGGGTGGCGAGGTCGAGTGGCTGGTCGGTGATCTCACCGAAGGTGATCGTCGGCGCGGTCATGACGAACGCTCCCCAGGAAGTAGTGGCAACGGCACGATCGGCACCCGGTCTCCCGGCTCGCCCCTGGTGCCGGGCCGGATGACGGCGAACCCGTCCGCGCCGGCCAGGCCACGCAGCATCGCCGAACCGACGTGTCGCACCGGGTACGCCGTCCCGGCCTCCCGGTCCAGCCGGACCAGGGCCAGGTGGGTGTGGTCACCGCGACCGGGCACCGCCTCGGCCAACGTGGCGTGCGGCAACACCGGCATCGAGCGGCCCTGCAGGCCGGCGAGCAGCGGCGCGACAAGCGAAACCAGCGCGACGATGGCGGACTGGGGGTTGCCCGGCAGCCCCGCCACGAACCGGATCCGCCCGTCGTGGCCGGCCAGCCGGGCCAGCAGCATCGGGAAACCCGGGCGAACCGCCACCGTGTTGACCACGTAGTCGGCACCGAGCGCTTCCAGGGTCGGGTGCAGGTGGTCGACCGGGCCGTTCATCGTGCCACCGGTGGTGCAGACCAGGTCGGCACTTGTCAGCGCCGAACGCAGGGCCGCCACGTGCGCGGGCAGGGTGTCGGCCACCGGGCCGACCACGTCCGACGGGCGGACCTGGCAGCCGTAGCGCCGCAGCCACGCCGGCACCGCAGGACCCAGCGCGTCGCGGACCCGACCGGCCGCGGGTGGTCCTGCGGTCAGCAACTCGTCGCCGAAGACCAGCAGCGCGGCACGCGGCGCCCGCCGGACCCGCAGCGTGTCGTGCCCGCAGGAGGCGGCCAGGCCGATCACCGCCGGATCGACAGGCGTGCCGACCGGCAACAGCTCCTCATCGGCGTACGCCTCCTCGCCCGGCTCGCGCCACTCCGGCGTCTGCCGGGGGGTGCCGTGGACCAGACCGTCGACGGTCGTGGACTCCTCCACGCGCAGCACGGCGGTGGCACCCTCGGGCACCATGGCCCCGGTCGCGATCTCAACGGTCGTGCCGTCACCGGTGAGCGGCGCGGGGGTGCTGCCGGCCAACACCCGGCCGACGACGCGCCACGGACCGGTGCCGCGCACCGCCCAGCCGTCCACGCTGGACGTGGGGAAGGCCGGCAGGTCGGTGCGGGTGGTCAACGGCTCGGCCAGGGTCGACCCGTCGATGTCGGCAAGTGGCCGGGCGACGGCGGGCAGCGCGGCGGCCAGACCGACCGCGTAGACCCGCGACCGCGCCTCCTCCCAGCCGGCGGGCGGAGGTGCGGTGACCCGATCCGCGGTGGGTGCGGTTTCCGTGCTCACCAGCCGAGCCTATCGGCCCGGACCAACACCCGTCGGTGCGTGGCGTGGACCGACCGGTGTTCGCGGCAGCCTCGGTGGTCGCCGCGGCAGCCTCAGTGGTCGCCGCCGCGCAACTGGTCGACGGTGTGCCCGAGGATCGGCCCGAGCACGGCCAGGCCGTCCCGGGCACCGCCGGTCGAGCCGGGCAGGTTGACCACCAGCATCCGGCCGACCACCCCGGCCAGACCCCGGGACAGCACCGACGTGGGCACCCGTTCGCGACTGTGCGCACGGATCGCCTCGGCGATGCCAGGAATCTCGTGATCCAACAACTCCCGGGTGACGTCCGGTGTCCGATCCGTCGGGGTCACTCCGGTGCCACCGCTGGTCAGCACCACGTCGACACCGTCGGCGTGGGCGGCCCGCACGGCGGTGCCGACCGGCTCACCATCGGGCACCACGACCGGCTCGTCGACCTGGCACCCCAGCTCGCGCAGGCCTCCCACGAGCAGCGGCCCGCTGGTGTCGGCGTAGACACCGGCCGCGGCCCGGTTGGACGCGACGATCACCCGGGCCCGGATCACGGTCGGTCCTCCGGCCGGACCCACTCGCCGGTCTTGCCGCCCTCCTTGCGCAACACCCGGACCGCCTCCACCGAGGCCGCCGGATCGACCGCCTTGACCATGTCGATCAGAGCGAGACCGGCGACGGCAACCGCGGTCAGCGCCT
This sequence comes from Micromonospora sp. NPDC049204, assembly GCF_040647935.1. Classification (NCBI taxonomy): domain Bacteria; kingdom Bacillati; phylum Actinomycetota; class Actinomycetes; order Micromonosporales; family Micromonosporaceae; genus Micromonospora; species Micromonospora sp. NPDC049204. The sequence goes on from NZ_JBEZDC010000003.1 coordinate 163,702, forward strand.
CCATCTCCACGCCCGTCCGGTCGGCCGTGCGGGCGGTGACCGTGATCTCCACGGTGTCGGCGGTCAGGTGCAGGTCGACCGTGACGCCGTGCAGGGCGATCGGGTGGCACAGCGGGATCAGGTCGGGGGTGCGCTTCGCCCCCATGATCCCGGCCAGCCGACCGACCGCCAGCGCGTCCCCCTTGGGTAGACCGTCACGATGCAGCAGGTCGATGACCTCGGGCGTGGTCCGCAGACGGCCGGCCGCGACGGCCAGCCGGCCCGTCACCGCCTTGGCGGAGACGTCGACCATGCGGGCCGCGCCAGCACGGTCGACGTGGCTGAGCTGTGCGGGTTCGGTCACGGCCGTGAGCTTATCGGTGCCGTACGACGGCGCTTGGAAGGAGCGGCGTCGCGCTGACCGCCGCGCCGGTGCCAAAGGCGTAACGGTCGACGCCACTCCTTCCTCACCGACCCGCCGCCGAGGTCGCTGGGGGGACCTGACGGCGGGTACGTCTCGGCGACCTGGTTCTGCCCGCGGGCAGAACCTCCCCCGTTCGCCGATACGGCGGAAAAGCTACCGGGCCTGCCGATAAGAAATCGATAAGCGACGTTCGGGCTGGTCAGTGCTCCGCGACCGGGGTCACGGTCAACTCGGAGAGGCGGCGTTCGGCCTCGAAGCGTTCCGGCACGCCCATCCGTCGGAAGATCGCCAACGCCCGCTCCCAGTGCCGGCGGGCCTCGGCCGGGTCGGTGCGGGCGAAGTGTTCGGCGAGCCCGGCGAGGGCTCGACCCTGCTCGTGCGGGTGTGCGATCCGGGTGGCCAACCGCAACGCCTCCTGGTGCGCCTCGAACGCCTCGTCACCCCGCCCCTGTGCCAGCAGGGTGCGCCCGAGCTCGTTCAGCGCAGCCGCCTCGACGTGGCGTTCCCCCGAACCGATCGACAGGTTCCGGGCCAGCTCGTGTTCCCGCTGTGCCTCCATCAGACGACCCAGACTGCGGTAGGCGATCCCGAGGTCGTTGCGCACCTCGGCCTCGGCGTACCGGTGGCCGGTGCGATCCCGTAGCGCGAGTGAAGCCATCAGGATCCGGATCCCCTGTGGAAGATCACCCATGCGAACCCGCACTCCGCCGATGTGGCTTAGTGCGTTCAGCGTGTGGAACTCGTCGGAGTTCGTCCGGGCCCAGGCCAGGTGCAGGCGGTGTATCCGCAACGCTTCCTCGTAACGCCCGAGGGCCGTCAGCGCCAACCCGAGGTTCGGCAGCAGGAAGGGGCCGCCGACATTCGCGTAGACATTGTCCCGCAGACACTCGAGGCCGAGCTCCACCGACTCGGACAGGTGGCCGCTCCACCAGTAGACGGCGGCGAGGTTCGCGCGGTACCGGGCGGAGTTCAGTACGTCCCGCGAGTTGCGGGAAAGGTCGACCGAACGTGTCAGGTGATCGAGCGCCCCTTGCTTGTTGCCGGTACGGACGTAGGCGGAGGCCAGGTAGTTGTTCATGAGAGCCAGCGCGTCAGCGTCTCCGACAGTCTCCGCAGCCTGGAGCCCGTGGCGGTGGATCAGAATGATGTCCTCGAAGTACCCGCGGATGTAGCAGAATCGCCAGAGGCCACGGGCCAATTGCCAGCAGTGCCGGTAGAACCCTGACTCGAGCGCCGACACCACCATCGTCACCAGGTCCGTGCGCTCGGCCTCCAGCCAGTCAGCCGTCGGCTCTCCGACGGCCTCGACGAGCTCACGCTGCGCGGACGGGCTGTTCGGGATCTGGGATCTGATCACTTCGGGCTCAAGCAGCTCGGCGACGTTCAGAACCGCCTCCAGCGTGAAGTCGAACAGTCGAGCCAGACCGCGTTGGCGGTCGTCGGAGGAATCGGCGTGCGAGCAGAGTTCGATGGAGTACTGGCGCATGAGGTCGTGCAGCCGATACCGCGTCGAGTCCAGGTCCTCCACCAGGTTGCGGTCGACGAGGTCGTCGAGCGCGGCGTGCGCGTCCGCCAGGGTCAGACCGGTCAGTGCGGCGACCACCGGGGGGCTGAAGCGGTTACCGGGATACAGGCCCAGGAATCGGAAGACCCGCTTGGTCGAACCCGGGAGAGGCTCGTAGGAGGCGGCGAAGGCCCCGGTGACGCTGCTCTCCTCCTGAGCCAGGTGGTGCAGCACCAGAGGATCGCCGGCCAACTGTTCGACCAGTTCCGCCAACCGCCAGCCGCGCCGATGCGCCAGTCTGGCACCGGCCAGCCGAATCGCCAGGGGAAGGTGACCACACCGCCGGACCACCTCGGCGGCCGCCTCCGGCTCTGCCTCGACCCGGTCCCGGCCAACGCTCAGGCTCAGGAGATCCATGCTCTCCTGTGGGCTCAGGAGCGGTAGCGTCCGCGACGTTCCGACATCCGGGTGGAACAGACGTCGTCGCGAGGTCACCAGCACGACGGTGGTCGGCTCGGCCGGCAGCAGGGGCATTATCTGCTCGCTGCTCGCGGCGTTGTCGAGAACTATCACCGACCGCCGACGGGCCAGCTCTTGTCGCCACAGTTCCACCCTTGCCTCAAGCTCGACCGGAACGCGCACAGCTGGCACTTCAAGCTGTCGAAGCAGCGTGACCAGAGCGTTCGCCGCCTCTACCCGGTTCTTTTCGTCGTGCCCGCGTAAGTCGATGAACAACGCGGCGTCCGGGTATCGATCGGACAGCCGGCGGGCCAGGTGTACGGCCATGGTCGTCTTTCCACTGCCCGGCATGCCGTCGATGACGTGCACCGCCGGAACCCGCTCCTCGACCCGACGGGTCTCGGCGAGCAGCCGCGACATGACGTCCTCGCGACCAACGAAATCGGTTACCGCTCGAGGAAGATGATCTACCGGGTGGAGCCGACGCGGTTTCTCGAGGGCAAGGACACCCGTCGCATGCGGTGTGTTCGGGGCGGGGAGCGCACCCCGACCAGCCGGACGGGTTGCGCCGCCGATCGGCGAACGCCGGGGCAGACCCGCCCTCACGATCGTGCGGTGGAGAGTATGGAGGTCAGAACTAGGAACGACTCCGAGCTCAGCCGCCAGCCTCGTCCGGACCTCGTCGTACGTGACGAGCGCGCCGGCGTGATCGCCGCGCTCGTAGAGTGCACGCACGAGCAGGGCGTATGCCGGTTCCCGGAGGGGGTGACGGACGATGACCTCCCGCAGCATCGGAATCGCCAGGTCATCCCGCCCCGATCTCAGCTGTACGTCGGCGAGCAACTCCACGGCCAGCAGCCACTCCTCTTCGGCCGCCGCCACGCGTGCGCTGAGCACGGGTCCGAGCGGAATACCGGCGAGCATTGCCCCCTGCCAGCGCGCCACGGCACGCCCCAGTAGTTCCGAGGCGCGGTCCAGGTGGCCGATCATCAGGGCTTGCCGGCCGGCGGAGCGCTCCAATTCGAACTGAAACACGTCGATGCATTCCGGCCTCAGGACGAGCCGGTAACCGGTTTGCTGCCTAACGATGACACCCCGACCGCCTTCGAACGCTTCGAAGGTCCGCCGCAGATTGGCGGCATAGGTACGAACATTCGCCACCGCCGAACGCGGCGGACCATCGGGCCACAACTCATCAACCAGGTCGTGAACGGTCACCAACTGCCCAGGTTGGACTGCGAGCATCGAAAGGACGGCCTGCTGCTTAGGCGTTCCGAGGTGCAGTGTGCGAGCGGCCAGTTGCACCGAGAGGCCGCCCAGAAGTTGAATCTCCATCCGTCCCCCTGCTTCAGCGGGGTATTCAGCCGATCACGGACGAAGCTTACGGGCACCGAACGTGACGGGCCGATGTCAACGGGTCGGGCGGTCATCGACGGAAGCGGCGAGTGGCGCCGACCGCCGGCACGGCATGCCTGTTGCAGGTTGCAGCTTTCTTGTCCGAGCACGAGCTGCAACCCCTGCGGTCGACCATTGCCTGCGCCGACCGGCATTCCTGGCGTACGCGATGCCCAACCGGTGGTTACCGCTGGCCGAACTGCAGATGATGCAACGGGCCAGAAGCCGGCAGACTTGAGAGAATACGCAGGCTCAGCCCATCGCATTCGGCCCACAACAGCCAGCAACAACTCTTGGGGAGAAGCCGCGAACGTCAACGGTGCGCTCCCAAGTGGGGACAGAACGTTACAAACCATCGTTCAGTTGGCTAATGTTGCGCATAGCGACATATGACGGGCGCTAACCACTCATATCTCCGCTACGCTATCCCTGTCAGCAAGTCGGTGCATTAATGGCTAATCCACGAGTTGCCACTAATGCCTGATCTACAGGGAGGCAGTCATGCGCGGCAACGAGTGGACCTGAGCACCCGAGGGCCTGCCGCTGGCCTCTCGTCGTGCGCTACGGTGCCAGGAGCGAACCGGGCACCCTCGGGAGCGGCATGCAAACCCAAGCGCAGAACGACCGAGAAGATCATCGACGACTAACTCTGATCATCGGCGTCATCGTCGTTGTAGCTTCGGTGGTTTGTGCGTTCTCCCTGGTGGCGGCGCTTACCGCGCTCCCGGCAACCGGGACCGAGGTTGCGACTGTAATAGCACTCATCCCCATGATCGCCGTTGCCACGATGGTCAATGCAAGGGTGAGAATCCGATCGACCACGCACCAGATCACCTGGAGTGAGACTGCGATCGTCGTCGGAGTGGCGATCGCTCCAGCGCCCTGGGTCGTGCTGTGCACGGCCGTTGGGGTGGCGGCGGCCTTCGCCGTCCAGCGCCTGGCGCCGATCAAGATGGCGTTCAGCATCGGAAAGAACACCATCGTTGCTGCCGGCGCGGGGCTGACCCTCGTAGCGCTGGACTGGACCTGGCCCCCCGCAAAGCTCACCGACTTCATTCGTCTCGTCGGCCCAATAGCCCTCGCCTATCTCGTCGCCACGGTGCTCGACGAGCTCATCGCGATCCCGGTCATCGCGATAGCCTCCGGCAGCAGCATTCGTCAGCAATTCCGCACAAACTGGGACCTACGAGGCGTCGGTGTGGCGCTGCGGTTCCTCGTCACCATCTGCACCCTGCTCCTCCTCCAAGCCGACCTGCGACTCCTGGTCGCCGTTCCACCGCTCGTGCTCAGCCTGCACCTGGCCTACTCCACGAGAATCCGTTCCAGGACGGAGCAGCAGGCGTGGCAGCGGCTCGCTCGCACCACTGACGCGCTCAACGTGGTCGACCTGGACAATGTCCTGACCACCGCCGTCACCCAGGCCGCCGAACTGTTCTCCGCCGACGAGGTCGAGATCGAGCTGCGCGACGGTGACCGCGCCGTGCGCGGCGGCACCGGCGGCATCACCTTCGACGGTCCCATCGGCACACCCAGCGACGTGCACCGCACCGTCATCCCCACCCCGCTCGAAGGGCACGACCGCACCGTCGACATCGGCATGCTCCGACTACGCTTCCGCGGCCCGGTGCAGCTCTCCGAACGGGAGCAGTACACCCTGCGCACCTTCGCCTCCGCGCTCTGCACCGCCGTCCGCAACGCCCAGGCGTACGCCGAACTGGCCCGGGTCGCCAACGAACACGCCTACGCCGCCACCCACGACGCACTGACCGGACTGGCCAACCGCCGGCACCTCCTCGACGAGGGCACCACACAGTTGAGCGCCCGACACGCCGACGGGGTCACCGCACTGGTGCTGATCGACCTCAACCACTTCAAGGAAGTCAACGACACCCTCGGTCACGCCGCCGGCGACCAGGTGCTGGTGCAGGTCGCCGACCGGTTACGAGGCGCCGCACGGGCGAGCGACCTGGTGGCCCGCCTCGGCGGCGACGAGTTCGCCGTACTCCTGCGCGGGCTGCCGGCCCCGGCGGTGGCCGCGCATCGCGCCGAGACGCTCCTCGCCGCCCTGCACGAGCCGTTCGAACTGGACGGCATGCGGATCAGCGTCGAAGCCAGCGGCGGCATCTCCGTCGCCCCGTCCAACGGTGGCATGACCGAGCTGCTGCGCCGCGCCGACGTGGCCATGTACCAGGCGAAGCGTGCCGGGCAGCGAATCTCCACCTACGCCACCACCCGCGACACCGCCGACCTGGGCCGCCTCACCCTCGGTGGTGACCTGCCCCGGGCGGTCGCCGACCACGAGTTCATCGTCAACTTCCAACCGATCGTCGACCTGGGCACCGGCGAGGTGACGAGTGCCGAGGCGTTGGCCCGCTGGCGCCACCCCACCCACGGCATGATCGACCCGCTGCGCTTCCTGGAGGCGGTGGAGCGCTCCGGTCTGCTGCCGGCCTTCGCCGAGGCGATCCTCGACCAGGCACTGATCGCGGCCACCACCTGGCGTGACGCCGGCTTCGACGTACCGGTCGCGGTGAACGTGTCCCCCCGCAGCCTGCTCGACGCGCGGTTCCCCGGCTCCGTGCTGGCCCGTCTGCGCGCTCACGACCTCCCCGCGGACCGGCTGGTGCTGGAGTTGACCGAGACGCTCACGCTCAGCCAACTCGACGTGGTCGACCGGGTACTCAGCCGGCTGCGCGACGAGGGCGTCCGGTTGGCGTTGGACGACTTCGGCACCGGCTACTCCTCGCTCTCACTCCTCTCCCGCATCCCCGTACACGAGCTGAAGATCGACCGAAGCTTCGTAACGACGATGGACAGCTCAGCGGAGGCCGCCGCTGTCATCCGCTCCACCCTCGACCTGGGTCGCAGTCTCGACCTGGCGGTGGTGGCCGAGGGGGTGGAGAGCGAACCGCAACGGCGGGCCCTCTGGGAGTTGGGCTGCGTCGCCGGCCAGGGCCACCTGTTCTCGCGGCCGGTGCCCGCCGGCACCCTGCTCGCGGCGATGCAGCGCGGCTCCGGCGGACGTCCCGGCGCCCTCGTCGCACCACTGCACGACGCCGGCGCGGTGATCCGGCTGAGCCAGAACCGCCGCCAGGCCGCCCGCGCCCGCCTCCCGCACCTGCCCGCCTGACCGGGGACCGGCCGACCGCACCACACGATCCGGTGCAGGTGCCGCCCGGTCTGCCAGACTGGCGCCCGTGATCGCCGACGCCCCGACCGCCCGCCGCCCCTGGCACTGGCGGAGGCTCGACACCGCCGCCGGCGGGCTCGCCGTCGACCTCAGCCTCTACGCCGTCTCGACCATCTTCGCCGCGATCACCGCGGTCACGTCGACCCTCCTCCCGCACCGGGCCTGGGGCGCGATCGCCGCCGTCGGATACCTGGTGGCGACGCTGGCGGTGCTCACCCAACTCCTGCTCCGCCGACACCACCCGACCGCACGGCTGGTCGGTCTCGTAGCCCGCTGGACGATCACCGGCCTCACCTGGGCAGGCACCGCACTGCTCCCCCTGCTCTGGCAGAGCATCGAGCGGGCCAACGGACGCACCGACCGGGCGCAGGAAGAAGTCCTGGTCGTGGAGCACGCCGGCACCCGCCTCCTGGAGCACGGCACCCCGTACCTCGGACCCGACGCGATCGCTGCCCTGCCACCCGGCGAGCAACTGCTCGGCTACACCCCGTACCAACCCGGCATGGCGATGTTCGGGCTGCCCAGGGCACTGGCCGACACCTGGTGGACCGACTCCCGGGTCTGGTTCGCGGTCGGCACCGCGCTGGCGCTCACCCTGGCGGTGACCGCCCTACGCACCACACCGGCCACCGCCCTCCCCGCCCCGGCGGCTCACCGGCGGGACTCCGCGCTGCTGCGCGGCGTGCAGGCCGCCACCGTACTGCCCATCTGTGCCCTCACCCTCGCCACCGGCGGCGACGACCTCCCCGTACTCGCGCTCTGCCTGCTTGCCCTCGCACTCGCCGCCGCCGACCGACCCGGTCGGGCCGGCCTCGCGGTCGGGCTCGCCGGCGCGCTGAAGCTCTTCGCCTGGCCGGTGGCGCTGGTCCTGATCGTCTGGGGCCTCACCCAGCGCGCCGGCACCCGGGTCGCCGCCGGCGCGATCGGCCTACCCGTCGCCGCCCTGATCCCCGCCATCCTCGTCGACCGTGACGCGCTCACCGAGAACGTGCTGCGCTTCCCCCTCGGCCACGGCCTGGTCACCAGCCCCGCGCAGTCCCCCTTTCCCGGCTACCTGATCGCCACCGCGCTACCCGCCGGCCGGCTCGTCGCCGCCGCGCTGCTGGTCGCCGCCGGAGCGACCATCGCCGTCCGGCTCGCCCGCCGCCCGCCCCGCACCGCCGTCGCCACCGCGCTCATCTGCGGGTACGGGCTACTCGCCGCCATCGCCCTGATGCCCTCGACCCGCTTCGGGTACCTGCTCTACCCCATGGCCCTGCTCACCTGGGCACCCGCCCTGCACCGCCCGGTCGACACGCCGGCCACCCCGCTTCCCGACCTGCCCGCTCGGACCACATCGGCGTAACTGCTGGGCGGAACGCCCCGCCAGGGCGTAGACCTGAAGGCATGACGACGTACCGCGACCGGGCCGACGCCGGCCGGGTGCTCTCCGAACGGCTCACCGCGCTCGTCGGCGATCCGGACGTGGTCGTCCTCGGCCTCGTCCGCGGCGGCGTACCGGTCGCCCGGGTCGTCGCCGAACGACTCGGCGCACCACTTGACGTGCTCGTCGTCCGCAAACTCGGCATGCCGTGGGCCCGGGAGGTCGCCTTCGGGGCACTCGGGCCGGGCGGGGTCCAGGTGCTCAACGACGCGGTGGCCAGCCGACTCAGCAGCGACGACATCGCCGAGGTCAGCCAACGGGAACAGGCCGAACTGGCCCGGCGGGAACGGCTCTACCGAGGCGGTCGCGCACAACTGGACCTCACCGGCCGGACCGCGCTGATCATCGACGACGGCCTGGCCACCGGTGCGACCGCCCGCGCCGCCGTGCAGGTCGTCCGCCACCTCGGAGCACACCGGGTCGTGGTCGCCGTCCCGGTCGGCGCACAGGAGGCGTACGAACTTCTCGCCGCGGAGGCGGACCAGGTCATCTGTGCCCAACGCCCACCGGACTTCGGCGCGGTGAGCGTCTACTACGACGACTTCCACGAGGTCTCCGACGAAGAAGTCACCGAGGCGCTCACAGCAACTGCATAGGTCCACCAGGTACCGTCGGGCGATGAGTAGTCTCACCTGCCCCAAGTGTCACGGAGAAATGCGTCAGTACGAGCGCAGCGGCGTCGTGATCGACCAGTGCGGGGAATGCCGAGGCATCTTCCTGGACCGCGGCGAGTTGGAGAAGCTGTTCGAGGCGGAGGCCAACTGGAGCCGCCAACAGACCGGTGGCGCACCGCCGCAGCCCACCCACCAGCCGGCCGGCTACCCGCCTCCGCCGCCTCCGCACCAGCCCGGATACGGTGCCGTCCCGCCGCCGCCCCCGCCCGCCCACGGCTACCCGCCGCAGCCGGCCTACGGCCAGCAGCAGCACCACGGCTACCACGGCCACTACCGGCAGAAGAAGCGCAAGGGCTTCCTCGACGACATGTTCGGCTGATCCAGAACGGCCTTCCCGCCCGGGTCGATCCACGTGTCGGCCCGGGCACACCACCCGGGCCGTCGAACGTTGGCGGGCGCGATGGTTCATGCGAGGCTGAATCGCATGACCACGATCCGACCGGACGAGGCGCTGGCCCAGGCGTACGACGGGATCACCGCGGTGGTCCGCGACCTGGACGACGCCGGCCTGCAACGAGCCACCCGCTGCCGGGGCTGGCTGGTCGCGGACCTGCTCCTGCACGTACTCGGCGACGCCCAGCGCGCGCTTGTCGCACTCGCCAGCCCCGTTGACGGGCCGGCCGACGTCGACGACGTCAGCTACTGGCGCGACTTTCCGGCCGGCGACGAGAGCAACCGGCACGCCTGGTGGGTCCGCCGGTCGGCCGCCGCGTTCGACCGTCCGACCGGGATCGTCCAGCTCTGGCGGGACACCGCGCCCGCGGCGGTCCGCGCCGCCAGGTCGGCAAACCCCGAGGGGTACGTGACCACGCAGGGGCACGTGCTGCGCGTACCCGACTTCCTCGCCACTCTGACCACCGAGGCTGTCGTCCACCACCTGGATCTGACCCCGGAACTGCCCGCCGCGCCACCGCCCGGCCCGCTGGCCGCGCGGGTCGCGGTGACCACCATGGAGGGCCTGCTCAGCGACGACACGGTACGCCCCGTTGGTTGGGACGACCAGGACTTCCTGCTGAAGGCCACCGGGCGCGTACCGCTCACCGATCGGGACCGGCTGGAGCTGGGCGAGTCAGCGGGCTGGTTTCCGCTGCTCGGCTGACCGACAGCAGGTGCCGCGCCGGTCAGCCGATGGCCATGTCCACGAACCGCGACAGGTGCAACTGCGCCGCCACGGTCACGGTGTCAGTTGGTCCATTCCGATGCTTGGCAACAATGAAATCCGCCTCGCCCGCCCGCGGCGACTCCTTGTCGTAGTAGTCGTCGCGGTGCAAAAGAATAACAACGTCGGCATCTTGCTCAATTGATCCCGATTCACGCAAATCGGACAGCTGGGGTCGCTTGTCGGTGCGCTGCTCGGGGCCACGGTTCAGCTGGCTGACCGCGATCACCGGGCACTCGACCTCCTTGGCCAGCAGCTTCAGGCCACGGGACAGGTCCGCGACCTCTTGCTGGCGGCTCTCGGTGCGCTTCGGCGAGGTCATCAGCTGGAGATAGTCGACCACGATCATCTTGAGGTCGTGCCGCTGCTTCAACCGCCGGGCCTTGGCCCGGATCTCCATCAGGTTCATGCTCGGCGTGTCGTCGACGAAGAGCGGCGCCTCGCTGATCTCACCCATGCACCGGGCCAGCTTGGTCCAGTCGTCGTCGGAGAGCTGGCCACTGCGCAGCACGTGCAGCGGGACCCGCGCCTCGGCGGAGAGCAGTCGCATGACGATCTCGACCTTGCTCATTTCCAGCGAGAAGATCGCGGCAGCCTGGTTGGCGCGAATAGCAGCATTCCGGGCAAAGTCCATGCTGGCGGTGCTGTTGTGGGTGGGGATCATCGCCCGGCTGGCCAGGTACAGGTGGTCGTCGTTGTCGACGGTCACGCACCGCACCGGAACGCTGGGGACCGGTCGGACGTCGACGATGAACCGCGAGGTGGTTCGAACGTCGGAGGTGGTACGGCGACGTTCGGCGTGTGCGTCTTGCTTGCGCCTCAGCCGGAAGATGACATCGGGGGTGGAGAAGTTCAACGTGTACGCGATCGACGACTCGCGGGTGCGGCCGCGCACCGGCTTCGTGTTGACGGTGCAGCGGTAGCCGAGGCTGACGATGAGTTCGCGTACGTCGTCAGCCAGCCGCTTCGAGGTCGACGTGTACTGCAGGTTGCCGGAGGGAGCGACGGCTCCATCGGTGTCCATCAGCCCGGCGAGCAACGCCCTGCGCTGAGCCTCCGAGGCACGCAGATAGACGCCCGGGATGTGCTTGTTCCCCGCTACCCCGACCTGACGCAGGAGGCCGAGGAAGGAACCGTTCCGGTGACGGCAGTCGGCACACTTCCGGGTCGCTGAATTCTCTCGCAACGCCCTGGTGGAAACGCCGCAGTCCACGCAGACACCGTTCCCCGGAGCAGCGGACGTGGGCTGCGGCAGAATGGTGTAGACCATCGGTCCGTTGGGCCGCACGACGAAGCCGTCCGCCTCCACGTGCGTGACCATCTCCGGATCTGCCGTTGTGAAGCGGCTGGCGTCGCTGTGCCCATCACCGAGCCACGTCCCCAAGGTGTAGGGCGGGACCAGCAGCTCACGGTCCGGAAGTTGGATGGGAGCGCAGTTCCGTACGGCATGGTTGAGCCGCCGCTGGGCGGTGTCGGTGCGCAGCGTGGCTGCGATCTCGGCGGTGGTGACGACGCCGTCGTGGTCGACCCGGCTGCCGGCGTTGACCTCCCGCTCGGCTCGTTCCAGGAGCGCGCCCAGGAGCGGACCAGCCGGATAGCCGGGCGCAGTCCAGTTCTGCGGCTTGCCGTTGCGAACGATGGGACGGCTGATCCGACCGACCGATCCGACCTCACGGGCCACGGTGTGCAGGACATGCCGAAACTCTGGGCCGACCTGTTCAATCGTGTCGAAGAGAGTGATCGGCTGATTCCGCAGGGAGCTCAGCCGCTCGTGTGCCGTGCGAACGTTGGTCAGCGCCGATTCGGACCAGTGCCGCCTCTGCCGCGCCGGCCCCTGCCGCCGGCTGGCCCGACTGGTCGTCTTCCACAGGTGTTCCGCGTCGGCCACGATGACCGTGCCGTCGGAGAACTCCACCTCGTAGCAGGGGCGGTCGTGCATGACGTCGAAGGCGTGTGTGACCGTGGTGGGTCTGCCGTCCGCCGCCAGAAGTTGATCGCCGGCCTTGACCTCACCCATGGTGGTCCAGCCATCCGGGGTCGGCAGTGGGGTGTCGAGCGCGAGCGCCTTGCCCAAACCCGGCCTGCCGGCCACGATGATCAATTGGCCGGCGTGCAGGCCGTTGAGCAGTCGGTCCAGGTCGCTGAAGCCGGTGGGGACGCCGGTCATCATGCCGCCGGTCGCGCCCACCGCCTCGATCTCGTCGAGCGTCGGCTGCAACATGTCGGCCAGGATCGCGAAGTCCTCGCTGACCCGCCGTTCGGTGACGTCGTAGACGGCCTGCTGGGCGAGGTCCACGACGTCGTCGACGTCACGGCTGCCGCCGCTGGCGGTGCCGTAGCCCAGCTGCACGATCTTGGTGCCAGCCTCGACCAACCGGCGCAGCACAGCGCGTTCGCTGACGATGCGCGCGTAGTAGGCCGCGTTCGCGGCGGTCGGCACGCTGGCGATGAGGGTGTGCAGGTAGGGCGCGCCGCCGATGCGGGCCAGATCGCCGGAGTCGGTCAGGGCGGCGGCCACGGTGATCGGGTCGGCCGGCTCACCCCGCCCGTAGATGTCGAGGATGATGTCGAAAATGGTGGCGTGCACCGGCCGGTAGAAGTCGTTGGTCTTGAGGATCTCGACGACGTCGGCGATGGCGTCCTTGGAGAGCAGCATGCCGCCGAGGACGCACTGCTCCGCGGCGACGTCCTGGGGTGGAGTCTTGTCGAACTGACCGTCGCGCGGCGCGGATGTCTGGCCGCCGCCGGATCGTGACTCCGCCCGCCTGTCGTCGGTGACCGACACGGGTCCCCCTCCAGTGCGTCGGATCTGATTCCAGCTCTACCGCTGGGGTCTGACACTTCCGTCCGACCGGGCCGGTCGATCGGGGGCCATCGCGCCGGCGGTCGGGGGCCAACCATACGGACCCCGAGGTCAGAGACTCAACAACGCCGGTGGACGAGCCTCGGGACAACCTGTGGATGCCGGGGGACATGATGTGCGCAGGGTGTGCACAGCCTGTGGATAACCATTGGGGAATTCTCGGCCCTAGGCCGCTGACCTGCTGGAACATACTCCCCAGCCTGTGGAGGAGAATATTTCGGTCGGGCCTGTGACACGATCGTCCCGTACTATCTCCAGCGAACGGCTACACCTGGACAGCGGATTCCGCTTTCGGTTCAGAAGGGTCACACTCCGGCCGTGAGTTACCGGGACTGGGGACGCGGGGATGGCAGCCCGCGCGAGCGCCAGCCGACCGCCTCGTGGGGTGAGCGCGCGGCGTCTCTTCCGGTTGATCCGTACGACGAGGACGGTCGCTACCGCACCTCCAGTCGACGGCGCGCATTGGACCGCGGCCAGGACGAGCCCGTCGACGCCTACCTGCCCCGGTGGGCTCTGGAGTCGGGTGTCCGGCACGCTGACGGCGGCGGTCGCCACGCGGCACCGGACGAGGATGAGGCCGAGCCCGAACGCGAGGCCGAGCCCCCGATTTCCGGTGCCGGAAGGCGGTCCATCGAGTCGTCGGGCAGTCGTCGGCGGGGCAGCGAGACGAGTTGGCGGGAGCAGGCGGCGATCGGCGCGGCCCCCGAGTCGGACCACACCCGGGAGTGGACGCTCGACCGTCCGCAGGACCAGGGGTACGCGGGCCGCCGACGCGCCAACGCCGGGGAGGACGAGCCGGTTTCCGGCGTTTTCCCGGACCGCCGTCCCCGCCGCGCGCCGGCTGGCCGTCCGCAGGTGATCTGGTCGGGCGGGGAGTTGGAGTCCGCTCCGAGCAAGCCGGTGCCGGATCCGGAGCCGACCCGACCCACCCGGCGCAGCCGTCGCGCGGCGGAGGAGTCGTGGTCCCGGCCGGCGGCCGACCCGTGGGCACGGGGGTCGGATCGGGTGGTCGAGCCGGAGCCGTCGTACCCGCCCGCGGTGGATCCGTGGGACGCCTCGGGGGTGCACGCGTGGCCGCCCGGTGCCGGTGCTGACGGCACGGATCTGAGCGAGCAGTGGTCGGCGGTGGAGAGCGTCGGTGGTTGGGAGCGGTCCGACCGCACCGGTCAATGGGAGCGGTCCGTCGTCGAGGACGACAGTTGGGACCGTACGCTGCCGCCGCGCTCCGATCGGGCTGCCGAGGCGGAGGGTTGGCCGGCCCGGGACGACAGCTTCTGGCCTGGCACCCGGCTGGCCGGCGATGACCCCCGCTGGACTGATCCGCTGCCGTCTGCGCCCCGCTCGCCGGTGGTGGGCTACACGGCCCCGAGGCCGCGCAGCGCGGCTGTGCCACCTGTGGGTGCGCCACGGCGTCGGGCGGACCGGCCGGCGGCCGGGGCGGCGTCGGTGCGTCGGCGGGTCGAGTCGGCGGCCACGGGCGCGTGGGCTCGCCGCTTGGAGGACGACCTGCTCGACCCGGATCCGGGTGGGCCGTTCCGGCCGTTGCTGTACACGGCGGCCTGTTACCTGACGCCGGCGGTGCTGATCTTCGTGTGGCTGTTGACGTTGGACAGTCAGGCGCCGGCTGGTTGTGTGACCGACATCAGCGGGGGCGGGTGTGACTCACCTCGGTCCCGTGCGTTGGGGTCGCTGCTCGCCGGCTCGCCGCGTTTCGGGTTGGCGCTGGTGAGCAGTCTGGTGGTGGCGGCGCTGCTGCGTCGGGTGGGCACGACGTGGCGTTCGGCGACCATCGCGTTGGCCGCGGCGGTGGTGGGTGGTGGCCTGTCCACGGTGCTGATCAGCGTGGTGACCGGTCAACCGATCGGGTGAGCGGCTGAGAGTCGGGGCCGTGTCGCGCGGGGACAGCACCTGAGCGTGGTGCGGACGACGTACGCACGAGGGCCCGCACCGATCGCTCGGTGCGGGCCCTCGTGGTGGTGTCGCGGACGTCAGCCCTGAAGGACGTTCAGGTTGAACGACGCGGTCACGTCGGGGTGCAGCTTGATCTTCACCGGGTAGGTGCCGGTCGACTTGATGTGACCGGGCACCTCCAGCCGGCGACGGTCGAGGACCGGGCCGCTGGCCGCCTTGACGGCGTCGACGATCTCGGCCGGAGTGACCGAGCCGAAGAGCCGCCCGCCGTCGCCGGCGCGGACCTTCAGGTTGACCTTGAGACCCTCGAGCTGAGCCTTGACCTCGTTGGCGTGGTCGAGGTCGCGGATCTCGCGGGCCCCACGGGCCCGCTTGATGACCGTGACCTGCTTTTCCGCGCCCTTGGTCCAGGCGATCGCGAAGCCCTGCGGCAGCAGGTAGTTACGGCCGTAGCCGTCCTTGACCTCGACGACGTCGCCCGGGGCACCGAGGCCGGACACTTCCTGAGTCAGGATGATCTTCATATCGGTGCCTCCTCTCAGCGGGTGGTGGCCGTGTAGGGCAGGAGCGCCATCTCACGGGCGTTCTTGACCGCACGGGCGATCTGCCGCTGCTGCTGCGAGGTCACGCCGGTCACCCGACGAGCGCGGATCTTGCCGCGATCGGAGATGAACTTGCGCAGCAGCGCGGTGTCCTTGTAATCGATGTAGGCGATCCCGTCCTTGTCGAGCGGGTTCACCTTCTTCTTCGGCTTGCGCAGTGCCGCAGCCTTGGCCGTTGCACGTGCTCCTGGTTTGCGATCGCGAGCGCTAGGCGCCATTAGAACGGTGGCTCCTCGTCAAAATTGGCGCCCGAACCGGCACGCGCGGGAGAAGGAGCAGCCGAAGCCCAGGGGTCGTCGAAGTTGCCTCCGCCGCCGCCCTGGTTGCCACCGCCACCGCCGCCACCGAAGCCGCCGCCACCGCCGCCGGAGCGGGACATCTTCTGCACCTTCGCCGTGGCGTAGCGCAGCGACGGGCCGATCTCGTCGACCTCAAGCTCGATGACAGTGCGCTTCTCACCCTCGCGGGTCTCGTACGACCGCTGACGCAGCCGGCCCGACACGATCACCCGAGCGCCACGCTGCAGCGACTCGGCGACGTGCTCGGCGGCCTGCCGCCACACGGTGCATGCGAGGAACAGCGGCTCGCCATCCTTCCATTCGTTCGACGCCTTGTCCATGAAACGGGGCGTCGAAGCGACTCGGAACTTGGCGACCGCAGCCCCGGAGGGGGTGAACCGCAACTCGGGGTCATCGGTCAGATTGCCGATGACCGTGATGGTGGTGTCTCCTGCCATGACCATCTCCTCGCGCACTCAGCGTCTCGTCGTACAGGCTCGCAGAGCCGTACGACAGAGTCGCGGAGGCTGATCCGGACGAACCGGGGTTGGATGCTCTAGCGCATTTCCGGTCGGATGACCTTGGTGCGCAGCACGGACTCGTTGAGCCGGAGCTGACGGTCCAGCTCGGCCACCGCAGCAGGCGTGGCCTGCAGGTCGATGACGGCGTAGATGCCTTCGGCCTTTTTGTTGATCTCGTACGCGAGGCGCCTGCGGCCCCACACGTCGGTCTTCTCAACCGAGCCACCCGCGGTCCGAATCACGTTCAGGTACGTGTCGAGCGACGGTGCGACGGTGCGCTCCTCGAGGCTGGAATCGAGGATGACCATTAGTTCGTAGTGACGCAAGACGTGCTCACCTCCTGTGGGCTAAGCGGCCACGGTCCTTCCGTGGCAGGAGGTCTTGTGTCGTTGCCCGCACGCGCCGAGGGAACCCGACCGGACGCGGACAACCTGACCAGGATACCCGGTCCGAACGATCATGCCCGGGGAGGTCGGGTCGGCACCCGGACAGGCTGACGGGGGTCCACCGTCCGACCGTGCACCGGTCGGTGGTGGACCCCCGTCCTACGAGGCCGCGGGGCGTCCCGTCCGCATTCCTTGGGTGGGACCTGGGGAGGAACGACCACACCGATGAGGTTGGACCGGAGACGCCCCGCGGAGCTTTATCGTGTTGTTATCTGACGATACAACAGCACTCGTACCTTGTCGGAGGAAAAAGCACAAATTTCCGAGATTCTTCAACGGTCGGAATCTGCCGGACGAGGGGGCCGCCCCCGCCGCGCCGGGCCGCGTGGCGGAGGCAA
Organism: Micromonospora sp. NPDC049204; assembly: GCF_040647935.1. Taxonomy (NCBI): domain Bacteria; kingdom Bacillati; phylum Actinomycetota; class Actinomycetes; order Micromonosporales; family Micromonosporaceae; genus Micromonospora; species Micromonospora sp. NPDC049204. Next base: position 180,868 of record NZ_JBEZDC010000003.1, read on the forward strand.
CCTCGCTGTCGGCCGTCGACCCCGGTCGCCGTACGCGGCGCTCGCGCCGCCTGCTGACCGGGCAGTGGTCGCCGGTTCAATCCCATCAACGACCGTCGGTCCGAGCGGTGACGTCGACGACCCACGACACCGCCCCGACCGTCGCGGCGGCGGTCAGGGTCGCGACGTAGGCTCGCTCGCATGCGTATCGGAGCCCACGTCGATTCGACCGACCCGCTGGCGGAGGCGGCTGCCCGGTCCGCCGACACCGTGCAGTTCTTCCTCGCCGACCCGCAGGGGTGGAAGGCGCCCAAGCCTCGGGAAGACGCCGAGCGGCTGCGCGCGGCCGAGGTCGACCTCTACGTGCACGCGCCGTACGTCATCAACGTGGCGACCCTCAACAACCGCATCCGGATTCCGAGCCGGAAGCTGCTGCTCGGGCATGCCAACGCCGCGGCCGCGATCGGCGCCAAGGGCCTGATCGTCCACGGCGGGCACGTCAACGCCGGGGACGACCTGGCCGTCGGCTTCGACAACTGGCGCAAGACCTTCGCGTACGCCGCCGACTCCGGCGGCTTCGGCCTGCCGGTCCTGATCGAGAACACCGCCGGGGGCGACAACGCGTGCGCCCGACGACTGGACGCACTCGCCCGACTCTGGGACGCCATCGGTGATCACGAGGTCGGCTTCTGCCTGGACACCTGCCACGCGTACGCGGGCGGTGAGGAGTTGCTCGGGCTCGTCGACCGGGTCAAGGCGATCACCGGACGGATCGACCTGGTCCACGCCAACAACTCCAAGGGCGCGTTCAACTCCGGCCAGGACCGGCACGACAACCTGGGCGGCGGAACGATCGACCCGGAACTGGTGGTGGCGGTGATTCGGGCGGCCGGGGCGCCGGTGGTCGTCGAGACACCGGGAGGCGTGGCCGGTCAGGCCGCCGACATCGACTTCCTCCGTCAGCAGCTCGGGACGGAGAGCCGGGCAGCATGACGACCGGACAGCCCGGGACCGGTAAGGCCCAGCCCTCCTCCGCCGGCCCGGATGCCGGGAAGCAGCCCGCCACCGCGTCCACGACGGGCAGCCCGACCCGGCCGACCGGCACCTCCGACGCCGACAGCGCGCCCGTCTCCACCACGGCTGCGACGACCGCGGACGGCCCCGGGCGACCCGCGCGATCGACCGACGGCGCGAAGCCCGCACCGGCGACGAACGGCAAGCCCACGGGTGCCAGCGCCGCCACCGGCGACATCGAACCCGGCCCCGCGAAGGACGACACGACCAAGACCGGCGGTACGGGCAAAGCCAGCGACGCGGCCGAAGCCAGCGGTACGGCCAAGACCAGCGACACAGCCAAGACCAGCGGTACGGCCGAAGCCAGCGGTAAGACCCCGGACGTCGCCGGCACGGACGCGCCCAAGCGGGGCTGGATCAACCGCCTGACCCGACGCGGCAAAGCGGCCAAGGGGGAGAGCGCCAAGGCCGGTACCGTCAACGACGGCGACCCGGTCAAGGACGGCGATACCAAAGCAGACGCCACCAAGGTCGATGACGCGGTCAAGGACGGCGACACCAAAGCAGACGCCACCAAGGTCGATGAACCGGTCAAGGACGGCGACACGAAGGACGACGCGACCAAGACCGGCGGTACGGCCAAGAATGGCAAGGCGGGCGACGCCGACGGTCCGGCACAGGCCGATGGCAAGACGAAGCCGGCCGACCCGGATCGTTGGGAGGCGTTCGCTTCCGCTCCGGAGCCGAAGCCCTCCATCCTCACCCGGTCCAGCCGCGCCGTCGGCCGGTTCCTGATCCACGAGTGGACCCTGGCCGCCCTCGGCGCGCTGGCACTGGCCGTGCTTATGACCTGGCCGACGTTGCGCTACCCGCGCTACACACTCCCGCAGGACTACTGGGATCCGAGCCTGCAGGCCTGGCAGATGGCCTGGTCGGGGCACATCCTGCTGACCGACCCGGCGCACCTGTGGCAGTCCAACACGTTCTTCCCCGAGCTGTGGAGCTTCGCGTTCTCCGACACGCTGCTCGGGTACGCCCCGGCGGGGATGCTCGGCAGCGGCCCCGAGGACGCGATCCTGCGCTACAACATCATGTTCGTGCTGGCGCACGCGCTCGCCACGTTCGGGGCGTACGCCCTGGCTCGGCAGCTCGGCGCCGGCCGGATCGGCGCCGCTGTCGCCGGCGTCACCTACACCTACGCGCCGTGGCTGCTGTCCCAGGCCGGGCATCTGCACGTGCTCTCCAACGGCGGGATTCCGCTGGCGTTGGCGATGCTGGCGCGCGGGCACGGCTGGTCACTGCGGCACGGTTACCGACCCGAGCAGCGGCACGACGGGTGGGTCTACGGCGGCTGGCTGGTGGCGGCCTGGCAGCTCAGCCTCGGCTTCGGCATCGGGCTGCCGTTCGCGTACATCCTCGGCGGCACGGTGCTGGTCGCCGTCGTCCTCTTCGTCGTGCGGCGGCTGCGCACCCGCCAGGCCGTGCCCTTCGGTCGCCGGTTGATCGTCGCGAACGTGCTCGGTGGGGTGTTGTTCGCCGGTGTGGGTGTGCTCCTGGCGTTCCCGTTCTTCCGGGTCACCGAGCTGCACCCGTACGCCGAGCGCACCATCGACGACGTCAGCATCTTCTCGCCGCCGGCGTCGGGTTTCGTGACGGCGCCGGCGGAGTCGCGGATCTGGGGTGGACTGCACGAGGGTGCCCGTGCGGCGCTGCCATGGCACCCGGAGATGACCCTGTTGCCGGGCTACGTGCTCTACGCGCTCGCCCTGGGTGGGCTGTTCTTCTCGGTCTGGCGGCTGCGGCACCGGCTGCTGCTGCTCGCCGGGGTGCTGGTGACGATGGCCTTCGCGATGGGCACCCGTTTCTTCGACGGCACCTTCACCTACGTGCCGCTCTTCGAGCACGTGCCGGGCTGGAGTGCTCTGCGTACCCCTGGTCGGTTGATGTTGTGGACCACGTTGTTGCTGGGCCTGCTCGCGGCGGGAGCGGTCACCGCGCTCACCGACCGGGTTCGTGAGCTGACCGCGCAGCGGATCCCGTCGTGGCCGGGGCCGTGGCTGCGGATGGCCACGCTGCTGCCGCTGCTGCTGGTGACCGTCGAGGGCCTGAACAGCACCCCGCATCCGGTGGTGCCGACCCAGCCGGCCGCGCTGCGTTCGGCCGAGGGACCACTGCTGGTGCTGCCCAGCAGCCAGAACCTGGATCAGCACGTGATGCTCTGGTCGACCAGCGGGTTCCCCGATGTGGTCAACGGCGGCAGCGGCTTCACACCCCGTCAGCTTGACGACGTCCGTCGGGTGAGCCAGTCGTTCCCCAACCAGACAAGCGTCGACTACCTACGCACGCTCGGCGTCCGGACGGTGGTGCTGCTGCGCGACCAGGTGCCCGGCACGCCGTGGGAGATCACCATCGACGCGCCTGTCGAGTCGCTCGGCATCACCCGCCAGGAAGTCGGGGACGCGGTCGTCTATCGCCTGTGAAGCTTTAGGGCGGGTTTTCGGGGGAGCCCACCCGGCTCCGGGCGGTCAGGCTTGATCCCTGCGCCGGGCGGGCTCCCCCGAAAAACCCCGACGTGGTGCAGGCCGCGTTCGGCCTAATTGTCAGGTAGCTGCGGCGGGCTCGGGTCGGGGTTCGCTGCTCGTCTCTCTGCGGCGCCAGCGGTCCAGCCACGGCGCATCCGGTGCGCCGTCGAGGACGCCGCCGTCCGGGTCGTCCGGGTAGGTGGCCCGCACCACGTCCCGCTCGGGGTGCAGGATCTCCTTGATGACGAACACGCAGAGCACGACCACGGTGGTCAGCCGCAACGTCGAGGCCAGCACGAACACCCCCTCCGGAAAGACCGGGCGGGTGGTGGCCGCGCCGAGCAGCTCACCGTAGAAGGCGACGAAGTAGCAGACCTCGGCGATCTGCCAGGCCAGGAAGGCACCCCACTTGGGTCGGGCCAGCACCACCAGCGGCAGGAGCCACAGCACGAACTGCTGCGACCAGACCTTGCTGAAGATGAGGAACGCCGCGACCACCAGGAAGGCGAGCTGACCCAGCCGCGGTCGGCGCGGCGCCCGCAACGCAAGCACGGCCACACCGAGGCAGGCCAACCCGAACAGCGCGTACGAGAGGTTGTTGAGGGTGGGGATGTTGGCGTTCAGCCACTCGAACGGGCCGAGTTGGCCGGGGTCGTTGCCGACCTTGCCGTCCAGGTAGCGCCCGATGTACCAGAGGGTGCCCCAGTCGATCGGCCGGGTGGTGTTCAGCTCGAAGAACCGGTCCCAGTTGTCCGGGTAGGCCCGTGCGGCGGGCAGGTTCACCAGCACCACGGCGGCGACCGCCGTACCGGTGGCGGTGAGCGCGGCGCGGAGCCGGTCGGCCCGCAGCGCGAGAACGAGGATCGGCCCGAGCAGGAACAACGGCCACAGCTTCGCCGCGCCGGCCAGTCCGAGTAGTACGCCGGCGAGCGCGGGTCGTTTTCGGGCCCAGGCCAGCAGGCCGAAGGCGGCCAGCCCGATGGCCAGCAGGTCCCAGTTGACGGTGGCGGTGAGCACCAGCGCCGGGGCGAGTGCGAACAGCGCGGCGTCCCAGGGTCGTCTGCGGCGCAGCGCCAGGAGCACCGCCACCGTGGCCACCGCCAGCGCGCCCAGCACCAGCGCGTTGAGGTTGTAGAACCACTGGCCCTGGTTGATGCTCGGGTCGCCGGCACCGACGGCGTGCACCGGCAGGCCCAGCGCGCCCATGAAGTAGCCGGTCAGTACCGGGTACTCCACCGGGTGGTCACGGTAGGGCACCTTGCCCTCGTTGAGCCCTTCGGCGTAGTACAGGGCGAGGACGTCGGTGTAGCAGAACCGGTTGTACTGGACGTTGTTCTGCCAGGCACCGTCCTGGCAGGGCGACTTCTGCACCCAGTGCAGCGCAAGGGTGAGGCAGGCCAGGGCCAGCACGATCCGGACGGCGGTCCAGAAGCGACGCTCCTGGCCGGCCGGCTGGTCCAGCGCGGTCGCGTGGTCGCCCAGTGGGCCGCCGATCGCGCCGGAGAGGCCGCGGACGAACCCGTCGGATCGGGACGGGTGGTCGGTGGTTCCGGCGTCGTCGATGCCGGGCGTCGACTGGGTGCTCATGAGAAGGCATCCTGCCGTATGACCGGGGTGGTCGTCCCGTCCCGACGCGGAGAGATCTGGGTACGGAAACGCCGCCGCCGGCCGAACAGATCGTCCGGCCGGCGGCGGCGTCGTGCGAAGTTGCGGGTCAGTCCCGGTTCGGTGGTACGCCGGGCAGCAGTCCACCACCGCCGCCGCCACCTGGTCCACCGGGTCCGCCTGGCCCACCGGGACCGCCGGGATTACCGCCCGGGTTGCCACCAGGATTGCCGCCGGGGTTACCACCCGGGTTACCGCCGGGGACCGTGCAGAACGGGTCGGTCAGCGGGTCGCAGCCCGGTTGGCCCGGGAGACCGGGCAGGCCCGGAGTGGGGGGCGGCGGCTCCTTGCCGTTGCCCTTCGTGACGTCACCCTCGCCGGTGACGCTGGGTAGGGGGATCTCCTCCAGGCCCTTGAGGGCGGAGTTCATGTACTTCTCCCAGATGGGGCCGGGGAGCGTCGAACCACCGATGTCCTTGTCGTTGTCGAGCTTGATCTGCGGCTTCTTCGGATCCCGGCTGCCCACCCACACCGCGGTGGCGTTCTGCGGGGTGTAGCCGACCGTCCAGGCGTGCGAGTTGTCCTTGTCGTCGTACTCCCAGGTGCCGGTCTTGGCGGCGGCCTGACGGCCGTCTTCCAGGGAGATGTCGTTGGGGCGCGGGATCTGCTTCAGGACACCTGTCACCTCGTCGGTGATCTTCTTGGGGATCCGCTGCTCCGGCTTGATGCGCTCGCTGCCGACGACCTTCCACTTCCCGGTGTCCGTGTCCTGCTGCTCCACCTTGATGACGAAGTGGGCCTTGATGTACTTGCCGTCGTTGGCGAAGGTGGCCATCGCGTTGGCGTGGTCGAACACGGTGATCGGGTACTTACCGAAACCGGTGTAGTTGTCGAACGGGTTCGGCCCCTTCTTCGACAGGTCGAAGGCCTGCGGCGGGTCGACGCCCCACATGGTGGTCACGCCAGCCTTGTGGGCCATGTCGACGACCTTCTCGACGCCGATTTCCTTGGTGACCCAGTAGAAGGGCACGTTGTACGACTGGACCGTCGACTCTTCGAGGGTGCAGTACTTGCCGCACTTGAGGTTGGTGCGGCCCGCGTTTCCGATCGCCACCTTGGAGCCCTCGGGCTTGTACGGCGTGGGGTCCCAGTGCGACTTGACCGAGATGCCCGCCTCGATGGCCGCGGCAAGGGTGTACACCTTCATCGACGAGCCCGGCTGGTGGCCACCGGTCAGGTCGCCGTTCTTGTCGACGTTCTTGCCGGCGTAGTCGAAGTCGGCGCCGCTGTCACCGCCGTAGTAGGCGAGCACCCGACCCTTCGACGGGTCGATCGACACCACCGCCGCCATCAGGTTCTTCGGCTGCTCGTTGAGCAACGAACCCTTCTTGGACTGCATCGCCGTGTTCTCGGCGGCGGTCTGCAGCTTCGGGTCGATGGTGGTGGTGATCCGGTAGCCGCCGTCCCGCAGCGCGTCCACGCAGCTCGTCTTGCCCTCCGCGCCGCTGTCGGAGCAGAGGCCCATCGCGTCCATCTCTTCGCGGACGTAGTTGATGACGTTGCCCCGCGGGCTGTCGACACCGAACCCGTTCCCGCCCTTCTTCGGCGGCAGCACCTTCGGGTAGGCGGTCGGCGACGCGGGCTCCCCCGGGGCGTCCACCCAGCCTTCCTTCTTCATGCCGGAGATCACGTAGTCCCACCGTGACTTGGCGTCGGGCATGTTGACCGCGGGATCGAAACCCTTGTGGCTGCTGCTCGCCACCGGCTGCTTGATGACCGCCGCGAGCACCGCGCCCTCGCCCACGGACAGGTCCTTCGCCGCCTTGCCGAAGTACGTCTGTGCCGCGGCCTCGATGCCGTAGGCGCCGCGTCCGAAGTAGATGACGTTGAGGTAGTGCTGCATGATCTCCGGCTTGTCGTACTGCTCGCTCAGCTTGGAGGCGAGGATGGCCTCCTTCACCTTGCGGCCGTACGAGTCGTCCTGGAGGTTCTCGAACGCGTTGCGGGCATACTGCTGGGTGATGGTCGAGGCACCCTGCTTGTCGCCACCGGTGATGTTGTTCCATCCGGCCCGGACGATGCCCTTGTAGTCGACGCCGGAGTGCCGGTAGAAGTTGCGGTCCTCGGCGGCAGCCACCGCGTGCTGCACGTGCACGGGGATCTGGTTGATGGTGACGAAGGTGCGGTTCTCGCTGCCCAGCTTGGCCAACGGGGTCCTGCCGTCCTTGGCGTACACCGTGGTGGACAGCGGCAGCGGCAACTCGTTGGGCATGACCACGTTCGTCGAGTAGTAGGTGAACCCGACCACGCCGACACCGGCCAGCATGATGAAGATCGCGACGCCGGCGATCAGCAGGTTCATCCGCTTGCGCTTCTTCGAGCGCGCCGCGCCCGCGCCGCCCGCACCACGACCGCCCCGACCCGGGCCGTTGGGTCCACCGGGACCGTTGGGCCCACCCGGCCCACCTGATCCACCGGAGACCGGAGAGACGCTCGCCCGGGCGACCGCGGCCCGGCCACCCACCGACGCGGAGCCGACGCTGGCTCGACCCGCCGAGGCGGTACCGACCGAGGCGGCACCGACCACCGCCCGACCCGCCGGCGCTCCGGGTGCCGGGGACACCGGCACCGAGGCCCGTCCGGCGCCGGCACGTCCGGCAGCCGCGCCAGGTCCGGGCGACACCGGCACCGAGGCGCGTCCCGGTGCCGGCGACACCGGCACGGAGGCACGTCCTGATCGGCCCGGGGTCGCCGAGCCAACCGAGGCGGATCCGGCCGCCGCGCCACCCCGCGGCGGCACCGACGCCGATCCGCCCACCGTGGCCCGCCCGCCGGCGGCCGGCGGCGTCACCGAGGCGCGAACCGGTGCTGCCGCTCCGCCCCCCGAAGCCGACCAGCCACTTCCGCCGGAGTCACCGCCGGGCCGGCGGCGCGCGTCGTCCGCGCCCGGCCCGGGGTCGCCCGCCGGGGCCGGGTACTGGGCCCGGCCGCGCGCAGAACTGGGATCGCCGTACGAGTTCATTCCTCACACCCTGCCGGTCGCGGTGGGGCGCGACTGCGCCGCCACCGGGTTGCCGTGAGTTGCTTCACCCGCGACGACGGCACAGGGGTGCCGCCTCGCCGAGGTCAATGCTGTATCAATCGGGCCAATCGGACCAACGAGCGGTCGGCCGTCCCGGGTTTCGTCGATGGCCCCGAGGCCGGTCCAACCTGCTGCGATCACCGTTGCGCCTCTCGCCTCCGCCGACCCGCACCTTCGGCGGCCGCGACACTCTGCTCGCCGGCACCGTCGCTGTCGCCGGTCAGACCATCCCGGCCGAGCAGGTACTGCTCGACGAGATGGTTCCAGTCGCAGCCGAGGCACACCTCCACCACGAAGACCTGAAACTCACGCAGTGTCATCGCCAGCACGGGCAACTCGGTGAGTGTCCGTGCCTGCCCGGCGGACTGCTTGAGCTCGTCGCCATAAATGTAGTGGACGAGGGTCAGGTTTTCACTGCGGCAGATCGGGCAGCGCCGGTCCGTCGGCTCTCCGTGGAACCGGGCGGCGTTCTTCAGGTACGGCGACGCGTCGCACACGTCGTACGTGCCGACCCGGCCGGCCAGGAGCTCACGCAGCACTGCTCGCTTCTGAAGCGAGTAGTCGACGACCTGGCGCTGCGTACGCATGCGAAGAAGGGTACGCGGTCCGGCCCAAGCAGGCGACCATGCTCACGATCCGTGACGACAGGGTCTCAGATTGGGGGGTTTGCCCTGGCCGGCGCAACCCGCTAACGTGCGATGTATCGGTCCGATACATCGCGGCGGTCACCGCTCCACGCCGGAGGGGAAAGAGAGGGTGGCACGTGCTCGAGTTCGCCATCCTCGGCCTCCTGCAGGAGTCTCCGATGCACGGCTATGAGCTGCGCAAGGAGCTGACCGCCAAACTCGGCGCGATCCGGGCGGCGATCAGCTACGGCTCGCTCTACCCGACCCTACGCAGGCTCCAGGCGGCGGGTTGGATCACCGAAGCTGCTGAGACACCCGCCACTGCCGAGGAGGTTCCCGCGCTGACCAGCCGACGAGGTCGGGTGGTCTACAAAATCACCGCGGACGGCAAGGAACGCTTCGCCCAGCTGATCGCACAGGCCGGACCCGAGACGTACGACGACACGGGCTTCGGGGTGCACTTCGCGTTCTTCGCCCGGACCGACCAGGCGACCCGACTGCGCATTCTGGAGGGTCGCCGCCGCAAGATCGAGGAGCGTCGCGAAGGGCTTCGTGACGTGCTGGGCCGGGCAGCCGAGCGCCTCGACGCTTACACCTTGGAATTACAGCGCCACGGCCTTGACGCCTGTGAGCGCGAGGTCCGCTGGCTGGAGGAGCTCATCGCCAACGAGCGCTCCGGCCGAGCCCCGACGGTCCCGCACACCGGGACGGCCGGTGGCCGACGAGAAGACAACAGCCCGCCTCCGCCTGGAGAGACCAGGAATGAGCGGCCGTGACAGAAAAGAAGGAGGCAGACGCTATGGGCTCCGTCCGCGTCGCCATCGTCGGTGTGGGTAACTGCGCCTCGTCCCTGGTTCAGGGCGTCGAGTACTACCGGAACGCCAACCCGAACGACCGCGTCCCGGGTCTCATGCACGTCGCCTTCGGCGACTACCACGTCAACGCCGTCGAGTTCGTCGCGGCATTCGACGTGGACGCCAAGAAGGTGGGCATGGACCTCGCGGAGGCGATCGTCGCCAGCGAGAACAACACCATCAAGCTCTGCGACGTGCCGCCGACCGGCATCACCGTCCAGCGCGGTCCGACCTTCGACGGTCTGGGCCAGTACTACCGCGAGATCGTCGAGGAGTCCGACGCCACCCCCGTCGACGTGGCGCAGGCGCTGCGCGACGCGCAGGTCGACGTCGTCGTCTGCTACCTCCCGGTCGGCTCCGAGCAGGCCGCCAAGTTCTACGCCCAGGCCGCGATCGACGCCGGCTGCGCGTTCGTCAACGCCCTGCCGGTCTTCATCGCCTCCGACCCGGAGTGGGCCCAGAAGTTCACCGACGCGGGCCTGCCGATCGTCGGCGACGACATCAAGAGCCAGGTCGGTGCCACCATCGTGCACCGCGCGCTGGCGAAGCTCTTCGAGGACCGCGGTGTCGAGCTGCTGCGCACGTACCAGCTCAACTTCGGCGGCAACATGGACTTCATGAACATGCTGGAGCGCAAGCGGCTGGTCTCGAAGAAGATCTCGAAGACCCAGTCGGTCACCTCGCAGATCCCGCACGAGATGAGCAAGAGCGACGTGCACATCGGCCCGTCGGACCACGTGCCGTGGCTGGACGACCGCAAGTGGGCGTACATCCGCCTGGAGGGCCGCTCGTTCGGTGACACCCCGCTGAACGCCGAGCTCAAGCTCGAGGTGTGGGACTCTCCGAACTCGGCCGGCGTCATCATCGACGCGGTCCGGGCCGCGAAGATCGCGCTGGACCGGAAGATCGGCGGCCCGATCCTGTCGGCCTCGTCGTACTTCATGAAGTCCCCGCCCGTGCAGTACGCCGACCACGACGCCCACCAGGCCGTCGAGGAGTTCATCGCCGGCGAGGTCGAGCGCTGACCCGCTGAGCGGCAAGTACGGCCGAGGGCCGGGTCCGTCGGGACCCGGCCCTCGCCGCGTTCGATGCCTCGCTTCGCGGTACGGCGGTCGAGCTACGCCCCGCTCGGCCTGTTCTTCATGGCCCGGGCCATCCGCTTCGCCTTGCGATCGGCCAGCGACTCGGCGCTGCGCCCCGTCGCGTTGACGGAGTACGGCAGGAAGTCCGTCTCGACCCAGCCGTAACCGACCACGAACGCCGTGACGTCGAGGACGACGTGTGTGGTCTGGAGCGCGTAGATGGAGATGGCGTCGGCGTCGTACCCGATGCCCGACATGAACGCGTTCGAGTAGACCCCGTTGGCCTCGTGGTTGAGCGACGCGAAGCTCGGCGGACGCGGGGTGCCGTACGGGAAGATCTGCAGGAAGCCCGGGCCGGCCGCGGACGTCGCGGTGACGATGCCGAAGAGCGCGTCACCGGCATGCACGAAGTCATCCAGCGCGACGTGAATCGTCTGACCGCCCCGCAGGCGGCCGGCCGAATCCAGGGTGGTCGCCGAGGCATTCGTGATCCGGCCGCGCCGACCCGCCTCACGGGTGTCGATGACCCGCTGCGGCACGACTGGCACGATCTGGTTCGAGTTGCCGGTGGTGAACACGTAGTCCGGGATGGAGATGTCGCCGTCCCGGAAGGAAATCACCTGGAAGTTGCCGCGCCGGTCCACGCCCATGGAGCCGACCGGCGCTTGTTCACTCAGAAAGTCACCGCTGGGGGTCAGCACGAGCGGCGGGCCGGCCAACTCGAATTCGCCGCTCGCCGCGAGGTTCGTGTTCTCCAACCGCAGGGTCGGTCCGACCGCCGGGTTGACCAGCGCGGTGGTGCCACCGCCGTTGACGACGTTGTTGGCAGCCTGGATCACCGGCTGACCCGGGTCGGCCTGAGCCTGGCCGGCGACTGCCGCACCGACCACCGTGGTGCCGGCGACGCCGGCGGCCACGGTGCCCGCGCGGCGCAGCAACTGCCGCCGGCCGACGGTCTTGTCCTGGTTTTCGGTCATGGGTACCCCCGCGAAAGTGGAAATGACGCCCGATCATGACCGTTCCGGTGACGTACCGACATCGACCGGTCGGCCGATAGTCAGGATCTGGCCCGCGACACCGTGGCCGGTCGGCCGATCAGGACCAGGCGTGACGCAGGGCGACCACGGCCTCCAGCTCCAACAGTTTGACCTTGCGCGGCAGGCCCCCACCGAACCCGACCAGCTTGCCGCCCGCGCCGACGATCCGGTGACACGGCACGATCACCGGCACCGGGTTGCGGTTGCAAGCCACACCCACCGCCCGGGCCGCCCCGGGATCGCCGACCCGCCGCGCCACCTCGCCGTAGGTAAGCGTCTCGCCGTACGGGATGCGCGTCATCTCCCGCCACACGGCCCGCTCGAAGTCCGAGCCGCGCGGCGTCGACACCGGAACGGTGAACGCGGTCAGCTCACCGGCGAAGTAGGCCCGCAGCTCGGCGACGACCTGCCGGGACAGCAGGTCGTCGGGTTCCTCGGTGGCTGCCTCGACCCGGCCGAAATGGGTGCCGCAGACGCTCGTGTCATCGGTGGCGACGGAGAACTCACCGATCGGTGAGTCGAGCACGGTCCAACGCATCGCCCCATTCTCCCCGACCCGGACGACACCGGGCGGACCCGTCGCCCGGCGGCGGCCCGCGTTGCGTGACGTCGATACCGTGCAGGTCGTGGCAACGGGGACGCTCATCTTTCTGATCATCGGCGGGGCGGGCATCGGGGTGCTCGCGCTCGCGCTGCTCGGCACCGAGCTGTTCCAGTTCGGGCACGCCGACGTGGACGGTCCGATCTCGCTCGAAACGGTTGCCGGCTTCGCCGGGGCGTTCGGGTTCGGCGGGGCCATCGTCAACGAACTGCTCGGTGCGCGTACCCCCGGCATGGTCGTCGGTGCGGCGGCCGGCGGCGTGCTCGCGGCCGTGCCCACCGCGTGGTTGGCGTCCCGACTGAGCCGGGCGGCGCGGAACATGCACACCGACCCCACCCCCACCCGCGACGACCTGGTCGGCGCGCTCGGCCTGGTCGTGACCCCGGTGCCGGCGCAGGGCTACGGCGAGGTCCGGGTACGCCTCGCCGGCCAACCGGTGAAGCTCAGCGCCCGCGCGGACCAGCCGATACCGATCGGCGCCCAGGTCTTCGTCGTGCAGGCGCTCAGCGAGACCAGCGTGCACGTCGAGACCTACTGATCTCCTCCTCGTAGACGGGACTCCTCATATGGCCCTGCTCATCGCCATCGGCGGCGCGGTTCTCCTCGCGCTCATCCTGGTGCTCTTCGTGCTCTCCCGGATCAAGGTGGCCGGGCCGAACGAGGCGTTCATCGTGACCGGCCGCAAGGGTCGCACCACGCAGACCGCCGACGGCGGCCGGTCGACCGACAACTCCGGGCAGAAGGTCGTGCTGGGCGCCTCGGTCTTCGTGCTGCCGGTGGTGCAGAAGCTTCAGTCCCTCGACCTGTCCAGCCGCCGGATCGACGTCGGCATCCGGGGCGCGGTCAGCAAGCAGGGCATCCGCGCCGACCTGCACGGGGTGGCGATCGTCAAGGTCGGCGGGACCGAGGACGCGATCCGGGCCGCCGCCCAGCGGTTCCTGCACCAACAGGACGAGATCGACAACTTCACCCGGGAGGTGCTGGCCGGCGCGCTGCGTTCGATCGTCGGCCGGCTCACCGTCGAGGAGGTCATCCGGGACCGGGCGGCGTTCGCCAGCGCGGTCGCCGAGGAGGCCGAGCACTCGATGACCAACCAGGGTCTCGTGCTGGACACCTTCCAGCTCCAGGACATCCTCGCCGAGGGCTCCTACCTGCAGGACCTGGGCCGGCCGGAGGCCGCCCGGGTGCTCAAGGACGCGGCCATCGCCGAGGCGCGCGCCCGCCAGCAGGCGGAGCAGGAACGCCTGCTCGCCGAGGAGGCCATCGCGGAGGCCAACCGGAACCTGTCCCTGAAGCAGGCCGGCATCCAGGCCGAGATCGACGCGGCGAAGGCGAAGTCCGCCGCCGCCGGGCCGCTCGCCCAGGCGGAACGGGATCAGGCGATCCTCTCCGAGCAGCAGAAGGTCGCCGAGCGCAACGCCGAACTCAAGCAGCGCCAACTGGACACCGAGGTGCGCAAGCCCGCCGATGCGGCCCGGTACAAGGTGGAGCAGGAGGCCGAGGCGTCCCGCGCGGCGGCGGTGCTGCACGCCGACGCGCAGCGGCAGTCGGTCATCGCGGCCGCGCAGGCCTCCGCCGAACAGGCGCGGCTCACCGGTGAGGGCGAGCGGGCCCGGCGTGCCGCGCTCGCCGAGGCGAACGCGATCGAGGGCGCCAAGGAGGGTGAGGCCGAGCAGCGCCGCCGTTCCGCGATCGCCGAGGCGGTGGAGCGGGAGGGTCAGGCCGAGGCAGCGGCCATCCTGGCCAGGGGTGAGGCCGAGGCGGACGCGATGGCGCGCAAGGCCGAGGCGTTCGCCGCGTACGGGGAGGCGGCGGTGTTGGACCTGCTGGTCAAGGTGCTGCCGCAGGTGGTGGAGGCGGCCAGCGCGCCGATCGGGGCGATCGACAAGATGACTGTCATCTCGACCGACGGCGCGTCGTCGCTGACGAAGTCGGTGGCTGGCAACGTGGCCCAGGGGCTCCAGCTCGGCAGTGACCTGACCGGGATCGACCTGGCCGGCCTGCTGGGCCGGCTCGGTGCGGCGTCGACCCCGGCCGGCAACGGCACGTCCGCCGGCAAGGGCACCGTCTCCGTCGACGGGACTGCCGTCGAGAGCCGCTGACGACGAACGCCGACGGCGCCGCTTCCGGTTCGGGAGGGGCGCCGTCGGCGTACGCCGGGATGATCGACTCGGTCTCCTGGAAGTCGGGCCATCCGAAAGTGCCGGGATGCCGCGACTTCTCCTAAACCGAGTCGATCATGGCGCGGGTCGCGACGCGACCCGGCGGGGTTAGGTGATCAGGCCCTCCGCGCGGGCCCAGCGCAGCAACTCGGCCTCGGCGGCGTCGCGGTCCAGCGGGCCGTGCTCGAGGCGCTGCTCCTTGAGGTGCTTCCACGCCCGCCCGACGACCGGCCCGGGCGGTACGCCGAGCAACTCCATGATCGCGTTGCCGTCCAGGTCGGGGCGGACCCGGGCCAGGTCCTCCTCGGCCTCGATCCGGGCGATCCGCTCCTCCAGCGCGTCGTAGTCCGCCGCGAGCTGGGCGGCCTTGCGCCGGTTACGGGTCGTGCAGTCCGAGCGGGTCAACTTGTGCAACCGGGGCAGCAGGTCACCGGCATCGGCGACGTAGCGACGCACCGCCGAGTCGGTCCACTCGCCCCGCCCGTACCCGTAGAAGCGCAGGTGCAGCGCGACGAGGGCGGTCACCTTCGCGGTGACGTCCTTCGGGTACCGCATCGCCTTCATCCGGGCCTTGGTCAGCCGGGCGCCGACCACCTCGTGGTGGTGGAAGCTGACCCGACCGTCGGACCCGACCGCCTTCGTCGCCGGCTTGCCCGCATCGTGCAGGAGGGCGGCCATCCGCAGGATGAAGTCGCAGCCCTCCTCCTCGTAGGAGACCGCGTTCTCGACGACCGTCAGGGTGTGCTCGTAGACGTCCTTGTGTTGCGCGTGCTCGTCGATCTCCAGCTTCAGGCCGGTCAGCTCCGGCAGGAACCGCTCGGCGAGGCCGGTGTCGACAAGCAGCCGCAGACCGGTGATCGGGTCGGTGCCGCAGAGCAGCTTGGTGAACTCGTCCCGGATCCGCTCGGCGGTGATCCGGTCCAGGTCGGCGGCCATCTCACTCATCGCCAGGTGCACGTCCGGGTGCACGGCGAAGCGCAACTGGGCGGCGAACCGGGCGGCCCGCAGCATCCGCAACGGGTCGTCGCCGAACGACTCACCCGGGGTGCTCGGAGTCCGGATCACCTTGGCCGAGATGTCCTCCAGGCCACCGTGTGGGTCGGTGAACCGGTGCTCCGGCAGGCTGACCGCCATCGCGTTGATCGTGAAGTCGCGCCGCTTGAGGTCCTCGTCGAGGCTGGTGCCGTACACCACCACCGGATTGCGACTGACCTGGTCGTACGACTCGGCCCGGAAGGTGGTGACCTCCAGCCGGAGGCCGTCGCGCTGCGCGCCGATGGTGCCGAACTCGCGACCGGTCTCCCAGATCGACTCGGCCCAGCCCTTGAGGATCCGCAGCGTCTCGTCGGGATGCGCGTCGGTGCAGAAGTCGAGGTCGTCACCGAGTCGGCCGAGCAGGGCGTCCCGCACCGAACCGCCCACCAGGTGCAACTCGTGACCGGCGCGGACGAACCGGCGGCCCAACTCGTCGGCGACCGGAGAGACCCGGAGCAGTTCGGCGACGGCGTTGCGCTGCGCGGCGGTGAGTTCGCGGCGGTCGGCGGCGTGGGGAGCGGAGGCGTCGGACATGGGATCGCCAGCTTATCGGGCCGGGGTGTGATCCGATCCGCCGGGCGCGGGGTAACGGGTGGGGGTTGACTATGGTCTGTGGCGTGCGGGTCGGTGTCCGGCTCGACGTACCCCTGGGAGGCTGGAGATGAGCGGCGGGCTCTACCGCAGCGCCAACGCCACGCCGGACGGTAACGTGCCGCCGGCTGACGGGGCGATCTTCATCTCCGCGGAGCCGCTGAACCAGCCCGGGGTGGAGGCCACGGCGCCCCCGCCCGAGGTCGTCGGCGAAACCAGCGCCGCCGCGAACAGCGCGGTCATGGCGATCGGCAGCCTGGTGAGCCGGGGCACCGGGTTCATTCGGAACCTGATGATCGGTGCCGCCCTCGGCAACCTGATCGGCAACGCCTACACGACAGCCATCTTCCTCCCCAACCAGGTGTACGAGTTCCTGCTCGGCGGGGTGCTGACCAGCGTGCTGATCCCGGTGCTGGTCCGTCGACGCAAGAGCGACGCGGACCGGGGCGAGGCGTACGCCCAACGGCTGCTCACCCTCGCGGTGCTGGCGCTGGCGGTAGCGGCCCTGATCGCCGTGGCGTCGGCGTCCTGGCTGACCGCCATCTACGCCAGCGGCAAGGACCAGGCCTACACCGAGCTGATCACCCGCCTGTCGTGGCTGGTCCTGCCGATGCTGTTCTTCACCGGCGTCAGCGCGTTGATCGCCGCGGTCCTGAACACCCGGGGGCACTTCGCCGCGCCGATGTGGGCGCCGATCCTCAACAACCTGGTGGTGATCGGCGTCTTCGGTCTCTACATCCTGGTCTACGGGGCGAAGGGGCTACAGCCGTCGGAGATGGGCCTCGGGCGGATTCTGCTGGTGGGTGGCGGCACCCTGCTCGGCGTGGCGGTGCAGACCGCCGGTC
Organism: Micromonospora sp. NPDC049204; assembly: GCF_040647935.1. Taxonomy (NCBI): domain Bacteria; kingdom Bacillati; phylum Actinomycetota; class Actinomycetes; order Micromonosporales; family Micromonosporaceae; genus Micromonospora; species Micromonospora sp. NPDC049204. The sequence continues at coordinate 197,903 of NZ_JBEZDC010000003.1, forward strand.
TGCTGCCGGCACTGCGCAAGGTCGGCTTCCGCTGGAAGTGGCGGTTCGACTTCCGCGAGCTGGGGCTGCGCGAGCTGGCCAAGCTCGGCGCCTGGATGTTCTGCTACGTGGCCGTCAACCAGCTCGGCCTCTTCGTGGTGGTCAACCTCCTCACCCGCGCCGCGGGCACGGACCAGGCCGGCATCCTGATCTACAACAACGTCTTCCTGTTGCTGATGATGGCGCACGGCATCATCGCCGTCTCGATCATCACCGCGCTGATGCCCCGGATGGCCGCGGCGGCAGCGGACGGACGGTTCCACGACGTCACCGCCGACCTCTCCCGGGGTGTCCGGATGGTGACAGCGGTGCTCGCGCCGATCGCGGTCTGCTACGCCGTGCTGTCCACCCCGATCTCGGTGGTGGTCTTCCGGTACGGCGCGTTCACCGCCGAGAACGCGACGGCGACGTCCACCGTTCTGCTGGCCGCCGCGCTCGCCCTGGTGCCGTTCGCGATCAGTCAGCTCTTCACCTTCGCCTTCTACGCGCTGCCGGACACCCGCACCCCAGCCCTGATCAACATCCCGGTGGTGGCGCTGCGGGTGGGCGTACAGATCGTGCTCTTCGCCGCCTTCGCCGCGCACTTCGCGGCGGCCGGCATGATGATCGGCAACGCGGTCTCGTACGTGGCGGCGGCGGTCGCCTCGGCCTGGTTGCTGCGGCCCCGGGTCGGCCGGATCGGGCTGGGCGCCATCATGCGCACCCTCGGCCGCGTCGTGGTCGCCGCCCTCGGCGCGGCACTTGTCGGATGGTTGGTGATCAGCCTGCTGCCCGGCGGCGACCGGCCAAGTTGGATCGAGGCGGCGATCCAACTCGTCATCGGCGGCGCGGTGGTCGGCGGCAGCTACCTGGGCCTGGCCATGCTGTTGCGGATCGGCGAGATCACCGAGGTGGTCGGTATGGTCCGCCGCCGCCTTGGCCGCTGACCGTCAGTGATCGATTACAAAAAGTTGGTATACACACGGAACGTGACCAGGGATCACCAGGCTGGGGACACAGCTGTGGATAACTCCGCGATTCGCCGGTCAACCACCGCATCAGCCTGTGGATAACCAACCGTACGGCTGAGCGTGGTAAGCCGATCGGCGGGAACAGGCACCGGGGCGGGAGCGCCACACCAGCCCAGCCCCGGCGTCGGTTACTTGCGGTGAAGCCGTAGATTAGCTAGTACATGTGCCAGCAACGTGGCTGACAACGGTCGTAACCGGACGAGTTCTTCGACTGCCGGAAGCCCGTCGGGTACGGCGGGAAGATGACATGTCGGGGAGACGAGCAACCCGGGTAAGGTCGCTCTCGACGGGTACGGCAGGGGCCGACGCTGCGCGTCGACACCGGTCGGCCGGTTCCTTCAACGGCAGAGCGGGAAGCCACATGCCCAGCAGTGCGGGTCCATCGATCGACACGATCACCGAGGGAGGACGGGTGACCCAGGTCGGCGAGGGTCAGGAGGCGGACGAAAGCGCTCCTCCGGTCATGACCTTCGGTGCTCCCACGGCCGGTGAAGTCCTCGCCGAGCGGTACGAGCTGGTTGAGCACATCAACAACGACAGCGCGGGTCGGCTGGTCTGGCGCGGGGTCGACGTCATCCTGCGCCGTCCCGTCGCGGTGGTGCTGCGCTACCCGGGTGGCGACTCCGCCACCGAGATGCTCCAGGCCGCCGTCGCGGCGAGCCGGGTCATCCACCCCAACCTGGTCGGCGTCTACGACGCGATCGACGAGGCCGAGCGGGCGTACGTGGTGCGCGAGTGGGTCGACGGGCAGTCCCTGCGCGACCTGGCGGCCGACGGCCCCCTGGACCCGGCCCGCGCCACCGCGATCGGTAACGCCGTCGCGAGCGCCCTCGCGGCCGTGCACGCCACCGGCATGGTCCACGGCAACGTCCACCCCGGCACCGTCATGATCAGCGACGAGGGCCGCGTGGTCCTGGCCGACGCACGCACCGACGGCGCGGACAGCCAGGAGAACGACATCCGGGCGGTCGGCGGCATCCTCTACTTCGCCCTCACCGGCTCGTGGCCACACGCCGAGGCGCCGCTGCACGGCGCCACCGCCGGTCACGGACGGGCCGCCATCCCGGACGCCGTTCGGGACGCCGGTGGTGGCATCGCGGCACCACGTCAGGTCCGGGCGGGCGTGCCCGCGTACCTGGACGACCTGACCATGGATCTGCTCGACGCCGAGATCGCGCCGCCGTCCTCCGATGTGCTCGCCGCCGAGTTGGCCCGACTGGACGTGCCGGCCGAGGAGGAGCACTACCTCGACAACAGCGGCCCGCTGCGGTTCGCCGGCGAGACCGGAGAAGAGCCGTCGCCGTTGGCCGCGGCCGGCGGTCGTAAGGTCGCCATCGGCATCGCCGGCCTGCTGGCGGTGGCCTTGGTCGGTCTGCTGATCGGGATCAGCACGCTCGGCGACAAGGAGCCGCAGGCGGGCCAGAGCCCCGTTCCGTCGTCGAGCGCCCCGGCCAACGAGACCACTCCGGCCGCCGTCGCGGTTCGCAAGCTTCCGGTGAAGGATGTTCGGATCATCGACCCGGACAGCCAGGTGCGCGACGAGCTGGACGGCGCCAAACAGGTGACCGACGGCGACCCGGACAAGGTTTGGGGCACCGACACGTACACGACCGCCAAGTTTGGCAACAAGAAGCAGGGCATGGGGGTCTGGCTGGACCTCGGCGCGCCGCACACGGTCAAGTCGGTGCAGGCCGTCCTCTCGGCCCGCGGCGCGTCCGCCCAGCTCCTCACCGGCACCATCAACCCGCCGTCGACCACCGACGGCGACAAGCAACTGATCACCAACTACAAGACCGAGAAGACCACCATCGGGCAGCCCTTCCAGGACCACGACGGCACCACGATGGCGTTCGACGGCTTCGACGCTGACGCGAAATACCAGTACCTGCTGTTCTGGATCACCGAGTTGCCGGCCAGTGAGCGGGGCTTCCAGGTCGACGTCCAGGAGATCACGGTCCAGGGGTCGTGATCCTGGCAGCTTCGTCGTGGCACCGCATCCGCAGGACGTGGTGATGGACGGGCGCGCCGCCGCTTCGGATCTGGAGCTGCTGCGCGCCCACGTCGACGGCGACCGGCAGGCCTTCGCCGAGCTGTTCCACAGGCACCGCGACCGGCTCTGGGCGGTCGCCCTCCGTACGCTCGGCGATCGTGAAGAGGCCGCCGACGCACTCCAGGACGCGCTGCTCAACGCGCACCGGGCCGCCGCCCGCTTCCGTGGTGACTCCGCCGTCACCACCTGGTTGCACCGGATCGTGGTGAACGCCTGCCTGGATCGGATCCGTCGCCGGCAGGCGCACCCGACCGTGCCGCTGCCGGACGGCAACCGCGCGGGGGACGGCTCGGGCACCGGCGGTATCGAGCCGGTCGCGCCCGCACCGGACCACGACACCGCGCTCGTGGTCCGCGAGGCGCTTGCCGCGCTGCCCCTCGAGCAACGTGCCGCGCTGGTGCTGGTGGACGTGCAGGGCTACCCGGTCGCCGAGGTTGCCCGCATCCTCGGTGTCGCCGAGGGGACGGTGAAGAGCAGGTGCGCCCGGGGGCGGGCGCGGCTGGCCGTGCTGCTCGGGCATCTTCGGCCCGCCGGCACCTCGCCGCCGTCGGCCCGCCCGGACCCACCCGGCCCGACCGGGGAGGTGCCGGGCGTCACGCCGGGGAACCCGGGCCCGGCCGAGGGCGTCGGATCGGGGTCGGGTCGATTCCGGCGGGACGCCAACCAGGAGGACACGTGACGACCGAGGGGTTCCGGGAGGTCGACGACGACCTCCTCGCTGACTACCTCGGCGGGGCGTTGGACGGCACCCCGCAGCAGGAGGAAGTCGCCCGGCTGGTGTCCACGGACCCGGCCTGGGCCGAGGCGTACGCCCTGCTGGCACCCGCGCTCGCGGAGGTCCGCGCGGACCTGGACCGCTGGGCCGAGCCGTCGCCGCGGATGCCGCAGGCGATCTTCGACCGTCTCGCCACCGCGCTTGTCGACGCGGGGCCGCTGGTGGAAGACACCACGACCGACGAGGCTGCCGACGTCGACCGCCCTACGACATCGCCTGTCGTACCGGTGCAGGGCGGGTCCGGTCGATGGGCAGCCATCCCCGCACCGGTCCGTTCTGGTCGCCGGGCATCCACCGGCCCAGGTCGTCGGACCGGTTGGCTCCGCCGTGGTGCGCCGGTGGCTGCCGCCGCGATCGCCGTCGTCGCGCTCGCGCTGGGCCTCAACCAGCTGTCGATGCGCGCGGGCGACGACTCCGGCACCAGCGCCCTGGAAGAACCGGTCCGCGCGCCCGCGGACGCCGCGGCGGCCCGCACCATCGGCCCGACACTGCGCAGCGGTACGGACTACACCCCGCAGACCCTCGGCAACGCGCCGAACGTCGACCGGCAGACCACACCCGGCCGGACGAGCGGTGCCGCCCCCGGCTCCCAGCCGGGCGTGGCCACCGAGCAGGAGCGACGCTCGTCGCCCGACGGGCTGGACCAGTTGGCCCGGCTTACCACCGAGGCGGCACTGAGCACCTGCCTGGCCGAGGTGGCGGCGGAGCACGGATCCGCTCCACTGGCGGTCGAAGTGATCGACTACGCGCGTTTCCAGGGCGAGCAGACGCTGATCATCCGTTTCACCGACTCGACCGGGGCCCGCTGGGCCTGGGTGAGCGGCCCGGAGTGCGGAGTGCCGGGGTCCGGCGCGGACAGCCGGTATTCGGCGCGGGTAGGGTGAATCCACGGTCATCGGCACGATGACCACCCACGTGACCTGACCCACCAGATGCCCGTCTCGGGAATCCCCGCTTCGTACGATGACGTTCTGGAAGTCAGCTGTCGACCCCACCCAGGCGTCGGCAACTCGGATCAGCATCGGTGCGCTCACCGACGCTGAACACACACACTCGGGAGACGGCAGTGGACGAGGTCCGCAACCTGATCATCATCGGCTCCGGGCCGGCCGGCTACACCGCGGCGGTCTACGCCGCACGCGCCAACCTGAAGCCCCTGATCATCGAGGGCGTGCAGTCCGGTGGTGCCCTGATGACCACCACCGAGGTGGAAAACTTCCCCGGCTTCGCCGACGGCATCCTCGGCCCCGAGCTGATGGACAACATGCGCAAGCAGGCCGAACGGTTCGGTGCCGAGTTCCTCACCGACGACGTGACCCGGGTCGAGCTGGTGGACACCGGCGACGCCGGTTCCGGCGCGGTGAGCACCGTGTGGGTCGGCGAGACCGCCTACCGGGCCCGATCCATCATCCTCTCCACCGGTTCGGCCTGGCGTCCGCTGGGCGTGCCCGGTGAGCAGGAGTTCCTCGGCCACGGCGTCTCCTCCTGCGCCACCTGCGACGGTTTCTTCTTCCGCAACCAGCACATCGTGGTCGTCGGCGGCGGCGACTCGGCGATGGAGGAGGCCAGCTTCCTCACCCGCTTCGCCGAGTCGGTCACCATCATCCACCGCCGCGACTCGTTCCGGGCCAGCAAGATCATGGCCGAGCGGGCGTTGAGCAACGAGAAGATCAAGGTCGAGTGGAACAGCGCCGTCGAGGAGATCCTGGGCGACGACGGCAAGGTCACCGGCGTACGGGTCCGCAACGTGCACACCGGTGACACCAAGGTGTTGGACGTGACAGGTGTGTTCGTGGCCATCGGTCACGACCCCCGCAGCGAGCTCTTCCGTGGTCAGGTCGACATGGACGACGAGGGCTACGTGAAGGTCCAAGCCCCCGGCACCCGCACCAACGTCCCCGGCGTCTTCGCCGCCGGTGACCTGGTCGACCACACCTACCGTCAGGCGATCACCGCGGCCGGCACCGGCTGTGCCGCCGCGCTCGACGCCGAACGGTTCATCGCGACGCTCAGCTGAACCAAGTAACACATCCCGGAGGAGGGGCACAGTGGGAAATACCAAGGCGGTCACCGACAAGAGCTTCGTCGCTGACGTACTGCAGGCCGACAAGCCGGTTCTGGTGGACTTCTGGGCCGAGTGGTGCGGCCCCTGCCGCAAGGTGTCGCCACTGCTCGAGGAGATCGCCGGCGAGATGGGCGACCGGGTCAGCATCGTCAAGCTCAACATCGACGAGAACCCGGAGACCGCACGCGCCTACCGGGTCATGTCGGTGCCGACGCTCACCGTGTTCAAGAACGGCCAGCCGGTGCAGTCGATCGCTGGTGCCAAGCCGAAGGGCGAGCTGGTCCGGCTCATCGAGTCGGCTCTCTGACCAGCAGAAACATTCACCGAACCCCGTACCCGCTCGTCGGGTGCGGGGTTCGGTGTCTTTCCGGCCGACGTTTTTCCCGGCCGTGCCACCTCGCCACCCCGAAACGCATAGCCTCAACCCTGGGCCGCCCGGCCAGCCAGTGTCGTGCAGAGGGGGTCGTGCCGTGCGTCCGATCCGATCCGGTGACCGGGGACCCGCGGTCACGGAGATCCGCAGCATCCTGACCGGCCTCGACCTGCTCGCCGCCGCCGGACCGGCCGCCGACGAATTCGACCTCGACACCGAGCGGGCGGTCCGCGCGTTCCAGCAGTCCCGGGGCCTCAGCGTGGACGGCCGGGTCGGGGCGGAGACCTGGCGCGCCCTGGACGCCGCCCGCTGGCGGCTCGGCGCCCGCACCCTCTACCACGCGGTCCCCGACCCGCTCACCGGCGAGGACGTCCGGTCACTGCAGGAGCGGCTGCTGGAGATGGGGTACGACGTGGGCCGGGCCGACGCCATCTACGGCATCCGGACATCCCGGGCGGTCGCCCAGTTCCAGCGTGAGGTCGGCCTCACCCCCGACGGATCCTGCGGCCCGCACACCATGAACGCGTTGCGCCGGATCGGCCGCAAGGTCGTCGGTGGCCGACCGCAGTGGCTGCGCGAGTCCGACGCGATCCGGCAGTCCGGGCCGGCGTTGGTCGGCAAAACGGTGGTCGTCGACCCCGGGCACGGCGGCACCGACCCCGGGATGGTGGTGCCCGACGGGTCGCTGCGCTGGACGGAGGCGGACCTGATGCACGACCTGGCCAGCCGGCTGGAGGGGCGACTCGCCGCGACCGGGGTACGGGTGCAGCTCACCCGCGGCCCGTCGCCCGACAGGTGCCTGCCGGACACCGACCGGGCGCTGCTGGCCAACTCGCTGGGCGCCGACGTGTTCATCTCGCTGCACCTGGACGGCCACGCCAACCCCGACGCGGAGGGTGTCGCCACCTACCACTACGGCACCGACAACGGCGTGACGTCGGCGACCGGTGAACGCCTGGCCGGGCTGGTGCAGCGGGAGATCGTGGCCCGCACGGGGCTCCGGGACTGCCGTACCCACGCCAAGACCTGGGACCTGCTGCGGCTGACACGGATGCCGGCCGTCCGGGTCGAGGTCGGCTACCTCACCTCGCCCACGGACCGCGCCCAACTGGTCGACCCTCGGTTCCGCGACCGGGTGGTGGAGGCGATCGTGGCGGCCGTGCAGCGGATGTACTACCCGATCGAGCGCGACGTGCCCACCGGCTCGCTCGACGTCAGCGAACTGCGGGCCGTCGTCACCGCCGGCACGGTGATCGACTGATCCGCCGGTTCGGCGATCAGGTGTTGGTGGAGCGGGTGGCCGGAGCGGGCCGGACCGGGCGGAGCAGCGTCTCCGGGCTCATCGAGCCGAGCAGCTTCTCCAGCGCGTACTCGACGTCGGACTTCCAGCTCAGCGCGGTCCGCAGCTCGAGTCGCAGCCGGGGGAAACGCGGATGCGGACGGACGGTCTTGAACCCCACGGAGAGGAAGAAGTCGACAGGTGCCACGCAGCCGCCCACGGGGTCGTCCGCGTCGCCGAACTTGGCGTCGCCGAACGCCTCGATGGCCTTGATCCCCCGCTTGGTCAGGTCCCGGGCGACGCCCTGCACCAGCATCCGGCCCAGCCCGCCACCGGCGAACGCGGCGACCACGTTGGCGGTCATCAGCAGCGCCGCGTCAGCGGAGACCGGCGAGGTCGGGAACGCCATCGAGCGGGGCACGTAGGCGGGCGGCGCGTACGTCACGAAACCCGCCGGCATGCCGTCGACGTACGCGAGTTTGCCGCAGGAGCCCCACTCCAGCAGCGTCTGGGAGACCCACGCCTCCTTCTCCAGGCCCGGATCGCCGGCGGCGCAGGCCCGGTCCGCGGAGACCGGATCAAGCTCCCAGTAGACGCACTGCCGGCACGGGCGAGGGAGGTCTTCCAGGGTGTCGAGGGTCAGGCTGACCAGACGTCGCGACATATGGCGCATCCCCACAATAGGCTCGGTGGTAGGAGCGGCACGCAACGACAGCGCCGCCTTCCTGCTCCGACGAGCGATCGTACGCCGCCGATCGGCGATCCGGGAGGGGACGCGCAGATGCCCACCAGATCGGGGGACGCCGACGAGGGTCCGCCATGTGGTCGATCCGCTTCGGTACGGCGACGACACGACACCGGCGGATTAGGATCGACAATCGGTGTCCCTTCCGCCATGGTCATCAGGGGATGGGGTACCCCGGGGCGGCAGCCACCCGAGCAGCGATCGAGGTGAGGTCATGACCGGCACGACACTCGACGACTACACCGACCGGTACGCCCGGCGGGTACGCGGAATGACCGCCTCCGAGATCCGAGCACTGTTCGCGGTCGCCAGCCGTCCAGAGGTCGTCTCGCTCGCCGGTGGCGCACCGTACATCGCCGCCCTTCCGCTGGACGCGGTCGGTGAGATGCTCGGCCGGCTCGGCTCGGAGCACGGCGTGACCACCCTCCAGTACGGCATCGGCCAGGGCACCCTCGAGCTGCGCGAGCGGATCTGCGAGGTGATGTCCCTCTCCGGGATCGACGCCGCGTGTGGTGCCTCCCCCGAGGACGTCGTGGTCACCGTCGGCGGGCAGCAGGCACTGGACCTGGTGGCCCGACTCTTCCTCGACCCGGGTGACGTGGTGCTCGCCGAAGGCCCGACGTACGTCGGTGCGCTCGGGGTGTTCCAGGCCGCCCAGGCGCAGGTCGTGCACGTGCCGATGGACGCGGACGGGCTGATTCCGGAGGCGCTGGAGGCGGCCATCGCCGACCTGGCCCGCGCCGGGCGGCGGGTGAAGTTCCTCTACACGATTCCCACCTACCAGAACCCGACCGGCGTGACGCTGAGCGAGGAACGCCGCGAACGGGTGCTCGACATCTGTGAGAGCGCCGGCCTGCTCGTCGTCGAGGACGACCCGTACGGTCAGTTGGGGTTCGAGGGTGACGCGCCGGCGCCCCTGCGGGCCCGTCGCCGGGACGGGGTCTTCTACCTCAGCACCTTCTCCAAGACCTTCGCGCCCGGCCTGCGGGTCGGTTGGATCCTGGCGCCGCACGCGGTCCGCGACAAGCTGGTCATCGCCAGCGAGGCGCAGATCCTCTGCCCCAGCGTCTACGCCCAGACCGCCGTCTCGACCTACCTGGGCACGATGCCCTGGCGGCAGCAGCTCAAGGTCTACCGCGAGGTCTACCGGGAACGCCGGGACGCGCTGCTCGACGCGATGACCGACCTGATGCCCGAGGGCACCAGCTGGACCACGCCGGCCGGTGGTCTCTTCGTGTGGGCCACCCTGCCCGACGGGCTCGACTCGAAGGCGATGATGCCCCGCGCGGTCGCCGCCCGGGTCGCCTACGTGCCCGGCACCGGCTTCTACGCCGACGGCACCGGCACCGGCGCGATGCGCCTGAACTTCAGCTTCCCGCCGCCGGAGCGGATCCGCGAGGGCGTCCGCCGGCTGGCCGGTGTGATGGAGCAGGAGATCGCCATGCGCCGGGTCTTCGGCGCCGTGGGTGGCGGCGCCGCCGGCCGACGCGGCCGGGCCGGCTCCGACGTGCCAGGGCCCGACTTGGCATGATGCCGGCATGGGTACGACCGCCGCCGAGCGCCTCCTCGTGACCGATCCCGCCGTTCCGGCCGACCTGCGGGTCGTCGTGCTCGCCGGTGGGCTCTCCTACGAACGGGACGTGTCACTGCGCTCCGGTCGCCGGGTGCTCGACGCGCTGCGCGCCATCGGCGTGGAAGCCGAGCTGCGGGACGCCGACGTGGCCCTGCTGCCGGCACTGGCCGCCGACCCGCCGGACGCGGTCGTCATCGCACTGCACGGCGCCACCGGTGAGGACGGATCGCTGCGCGGCGTGCTGGACCTGTGCGACATCCCGTACGTCGGTTGTGACGCCCGCGCCTCCCGGGTCGCCTGGGACAAGCCGTCGGCCAAGGCGGTGCTCCGCGAGAACGGCATCCCCACCCCGGACTGGGTGGCCCTCCCACACGACCGCTTCTCTGAGCTCGGCGCGGTCGCCGTACTGGATCGGATCGTCGACCGACTGAGCCTGCCGCTGATGGTGAAGCCCGCACAGGGCGGATCGGGGCTGGGGGGCGCGGTGGTCCGGGACGCCGCGGCGCTGCCCGCCGCGATGGTGGGCTGCTTCGCGTACGACTCCACCGCCCTGGTGGAGCGGTACGTGCCCGGGATGGACGTCGCGGTCTCCGTGATCGACCTGGGCAACGGACCGCAGGCGCTGCCACCGGTGGAGATCGTGCCGCGCAACGGCGTGTACGACTACGCGGCCCGCTACACGGCCGGGCGCACCACCTGGCACGCTCCCGCCCGGTTGGACCCGGAGGTGTCCGCCACCGTCGCCGACGTGGCCCTCGCCGCGCACACCGCGCTCGGTCTGCGGGACCTCTCGCGGGTCGACGTGATCGTGGACGCTGCCGGGCAGCCGCACGTGTTGGAGGTCAACGTCTCGCCGGGCATGACGGAGACGTCGCTACTGCCACTCGCCGTGCAGGCAGCGGGGCTGGACTTCGGCCGGCTCCTCGGCACCCTGGTCGCCCGAGCGGCGGCCCGCGTCACCACTGCCTGACCCACCCGCCACCGCCTCGGTGCGACACGGCTCGCGGGCCGAACCGTCTCGGTTGCGACACGGCTCGCGGGCCGAACCGTCTCGGTTGCGACACCGCTCGCGGGCCGAACCGTCTCGGTTGCGACACGGCTCGCGGGCCGAACCGTCTCGTGGTGCGACACCGCTCACGGGCCGACCACAAGGTTTGCCCGGCTGCCGCGAGCCCGGACCGCCGCGCCACCCTCCTGGTCGGTCCCTGCTCAGCGAGCCTTACGTACGTCGGATGCGTCCGGGCCGTTGCCGTGGGCGGGCACGGCAGGTGAAGCACCCGCAGTGTCGCCGTCCGCAGCCCCGCTGTCCGGGTCGGCCCTGTCCGGGTCAAACTCTGGGGCGGTCTCGTTGACTGCGTTGGGGGCGGCTTCGACATCGGTGTTGCCCGCCCGCTCACGAAGGGCTGCGGCACCGCCGAGGTTTGCGGACCCGCCGGGAGCCGACTCGTCGGTACCAACGGCGCCGGCCGCTGAGGTGCCGGATGCGGGCTCGCCGACTGCTCGGGAGCCGGCTGCTGAGGTGCCGGCTGCTGGGTCGGTGGTTGCACCGGGTGGCTCATTGCTGGCGGATGCCGGTCGAGCGGATCCACCCGTCGGTTCGGTATCGACCGCCGAGCCGGCGTCCGAGCCCAGGACGACGGGACCGGCTGTGGATGCTCCGTCACCACCGGTCTGATCGGCGCTGGCGTCGGGCTCCGGCGCTGGTTCCGGGATTTCCTCTGCTGCCTCGATGACCGAGGCAGCCAAAGCTGCCTCCGCCGATGCTGCCTGGGCGGCGGCAGCGGCGTCTGCAGCGGCGGACTGGGCCAGCAGACTGGACGGTGCCTGCCATTGAATCCGGGGTGGCTCGGCAAGCGGACGGCCGCCGAACTCGGCAAGCCAGGCCGCGACGAGCGCCAGATTCTCCCGCCACTGTGCCTCGGAGATCGGCGGCAGGATCGAATCCCACAGTGACAGGAAGGTGCCCCGCAACTGGAGGCGACCGTACGGTCGGGCGAGGAACCACATGTGCAGGTGGGCCGAGCCGTCTCCCCACCGGTTGACGTGCACCCGCGCCACACCGTCGAGCGACCGGATGGCCCGTTCCAGCCGTACGGTCATCACGCCCAGCTCGGCGGCGAGCAGGTTCGGCAGGTCGCCGAGGTCGAGGTGGGTTCGCGATTCCAGGATGAGCACCATGGGCAGGCCGGTGGGCCGGTCCATGGCACGGACCCGCCACCGCTCGCCGACCCAGATATAGGCCTCGTCGGGTGCGTTGCAGGCGGTGCATTCCCGGAGACCCTCGCCCTTCCGGGGCGGCTCGACCGGGACCGGATCATCGAGTTGCTTCACGTGGAGGTCCCCCTCGAAGGGAAACGACGGCCACTGCGTGAAGTCCGGGACTGAGGGAGGGGTGTCGTGCACGACGCTGACCCTAACCGAGTCTGGCACCGCTGTCCCTACCTGTTTGACCGCTCCCGACCGACCAGATCAGTAGCCTCGGTCGGCCACGTGTGCCACGTCACCACCGAGCGGTGAACCGATATCCACAGGCTGCCGAGATCCCCAATACAGGCCGTCATCCACAGGCTCACACCCGCTCTCACGCGCTGTTTCACGTGAAACAGGGGGTGCCTGTGGACAAAGGGTGTGGATAACTTTTCGGCCGGTCGGTCGTTGTCCGCGGGTTGCTGGACGAGCGGCAGCAACTGCTCGACTGCGCCGGCCAGATCCGGCCGAACTGCCGTCCGTTGCCGCTGCGGAAGCTGACCTCAGCAACCGCCTACGCCGGCCGCTGGACGCGCCGGCAGTCCTGGTGTCGGTATCGGCAGCGGATAGGTGGTCGACACCCATGGGAAGGACGGGGGTTACGGCGGGCGGCGGCCTCCTCCCGGAGACGATCTCCGTGCCGTGCCGTCGCCCCCCGAGGGTACGTCCACGCCGACACGTCGCTGCGAGGTCGCCGCGCTTCCGCGCGGCGAGCGCCGCGGAGTGAGGGCGAGTGCCGCGTTGGACCGAGGCACGTGGGGCAGCGTCGGTCGCCTGACGCCGCGTCCACGCCTCGGGGAGCGGAGGCCCGCGATCACGGGCGTGGAGCGAGCCGCCTCCGCAACGGACCGATGATGCGTGGCGCATCAGCAACGTCGGAAGCCGCCGGAGATCGGGGAAGCGCGCGGCAGCACCCGGACGACGACGGAGGTGCCGGCCGAGCGTCAAGCACCAACGATCGGAGCCCTCCGCCGAACCTCGGGCACCAACGGCCGGGAAGCCCTCACGGTCATGCACCGACGACCGGATGCCTCTCGCCGAGCCTCAGCGCACCGGCGACCGCATGCCTCTGCCGAGCCTCACCGGTCGGGCACCAACCGCCGGAGCACCTCGCGGGCCGTCGGACAACCGCCGGAGGACCTTGTCCACCGTCAGGAACCGGCGGCAGGCGTACGACGCCAAGTGTCAACCACCGACGGCCGGCGACCCCCGGCCTACCTCAGACCGACCTGAAGGCACCGCCGCCGAGCACCGGAAGGAACGATCGGTGGCAGCAGCCACACGTCGAGCGGTAGAGCGGGGAGTCGCGGCAGAGCCCTCTGAGGCCGCATTCGCGTCGAGAGGCCTGCACGGCGGCGTGGGCCGATGGGAGGTCACCCTGCGGCACGCGAGGCCGCAGCGAGCCACTCAGCGGCCGCAACGACGCCTCATGGTCATTCCCGGGTGGGCCCGAGGGCGTTCCCGTCCAGCGATCTCCGTTTCACGTGAAACGAGCCCGGCCCGGTCCGCCCCGGGCCGACGCCGCACCCTGCACGCCGAGCCGTAGCCCTACCTCGCCCGGATTCGCCGAGCGCCGACTGCTGGCTGGTCCCGGGGGCGCTGACAGGTGACGGCGCGGGGTATCGCGGTCGGCCTCGCGGCGGGGGTCACCGACAACGCCAGCACAGCAGAAACCCGCGTCCCGGAAGCGCGTGAAACGGCGGCCGTTTCACGTGAAACGCGGTGAGCCGGATACGGAACGGCCGCGCTACCCGGAGGGGTGCGCGGCCGTCGGTGGAGAGGGCGGCACTCAGTCGCCGCTCTCCTCCTGCTGCACTCCGATGATCCCGACGATCCGCTCAAGGTCGTCCACGGTCGCGAACTCGATGGTGATCTTGCCCTTGCTCCGGCCGATGTCGACCTTCACCCGGGTGTCGAACCGGTCGGACAGTCGATCGGCAAGATCGGTCAGGGCCGGCGCGTGCGCCTTCGGCCGGCGCTTCGCCGCCTGCCCCTTCGCCGGCCCGTCGTTGAGCGTCAGGGCGACAATCTCCTCGGTCGCCCGAACCGACAGGCCCTCCGCCACGATCCGCAATGCCAACTGCTCCTGCGCCTCGCTGCCGTCGAGGCTCAGCAGCGCGCGGGCGTGGCCCGCCGACAGGATCCCCGCGGCGACCCGGCGCTGCACCTGGGCCGGCAGGTTCAGCAGCCGGATCGTGTTGGAGATCTGCGGGCGACTCCGACCAATCCTGCGGGCCAACTCTTCGTGGGTGGCCCCGAACTCCTCCAGCAGTTGCTGGTAGGCGGCGGCCTCTTCGAGAGGGTTCAGATTGGCTCGGTGGATGTTCTCCAGCAGGGCGTCGCGGAGCATGGCGTCATCACGGGTGTCCCGGATGATCGCCGGAATGCTGTCCCGCCCCACCGCCTGGGCGGCCCGCCAACGCCGCTCGCCCATCACCAGCTCGTACTTCTCGTCGTCGAGCTGCCGGACGACGATGGGCTGAAGGAAGCCGACCTCCTGGATGGAGGTCTTGAGCTCCTCCAGTGCCTCCTCGTCGAAGACCTGGCGGGGCTGCTTCGGGTTGGGCAGGATCGCGTCGACGGGGATCTCGGCGAATCGCGCTCCGGGTACCGGACTGAGCGTGGGCTCCGGCTCGTGCACCGTCGGCTCGACGGGCACCGTCGAGACGGCCGCAGTGCCGGTGTCGTCCGCGTACTCGTTCTCCGGCTCCGCCATGACGGTGCCGGCGGCACCCGGAACCGGCCCGGTCGGGATCAGCGCTCCCAGGCCCCTACCCAGACCGCCCCGAGGACGGTTCTTCATGCCTCGCCTCCCAGCGACTCGTCCGCACTACGCATTCCGGCCCACCGGCTCCTTGACGCCTCGCTCGGCAATCTCCTGGGCGGCCTCGAAGTAACTCGTGGCTCCCCGCGATCCGGGATCGTAGGTCATCACCGACTGGCCGTAGCTGGGTGCCTCGGAGACCCGGACGTTGCGGGGGATGACCGCCTGGAGAACCTTGTCGCCGAAGTGGTTCCGGACGTCCTGCTCGACGGCGTCAGCCAGCCGGGTACGCCGGTCGTACATCGTCAGGAGGATCGTGGAGACATCGAGCTTCGGGTTGAGGTGTTGGCGCACCAGGTTGATGTTGTTGATCAGCTGGTTGAGCCCTTCCAGGGCGTAGTACTCACACTGGATCGGGATCAGCACCTCCTGCGCCGCAACCAGGGCGTTGACCGTGAGCAGGCCGAGCGACGGCGGGCAGTCGATGAAGACATAGTCGAACTCGCCCGGGTAGGCGGCGATCGCCCGGTCCAGGCGCGACTCCCGCGCCACCACCGACACCAGCTCGATCTCGGCGCCGGCCAGGTCGATGGTCGCGGGTACGCACCAGAGATTGGGGATGCCCTCGACCGCCTGGGCCACCTCGGCCAGGGGCACGCTGTTGATCAGACAGTCGTAGACGTCCGGGATTCCGGTGTGGTGCGGGACGTTGAGCCCGGTGGAGGCGTTGCCCTGCGGGTCGAGGTCCACCACGAGCACCCGGTTGCCGTGCAGGGCGAGCGCCACCGCAAGGTTGACGGTGGTCGTGGTCTTGCCCACGCCGCCCTTCTGGTTGGCGACGCACATGACCCGGGTCCGGTCGGGCCGAGGCATGGTCACCTCGCCACTGGGATTCAGGATCTGCACGGCGCGCATCGCCTCCATAGCCAACGGTGGGTCATCCTCTTCGCGCGTCGGGGTTTCACGTGAAACGTACGTGGGGTCGGCCGCCACGGCAGCCAACGACTCGGTCGAAGCGACAGGTGGGTCGGCGATCACCGGAGCGGCGTCCCGGACGGCCGCCGCGTTGGGCTGGTGCGGAACCGCCGGCTCGAAGCGAACCGCTCTCGCGGTGTTGCGCCGTCCCAACGTCTGCCGCACCTCCGCGACATTGGCTGGTCGGCTCGACCCCTCCGATGTCCGTCGAGCCGCCGCCGGGTCCACGACCTCGGGCCCGGTCTGTTGAGCCGCCGGCTCTCCGCCGAACACCAGCGGATCGCCGTCCGCGGGTCGAGTCGCCGGCCCGGTCGCGTCCGGCGACCAGCTCGGGTAGTCGGTTTCACGTGAAACGGGATCGCCTGTCGACCCGGTCACGCGTGGATCGTCGTACCTGCCGTCGTCATGCACCTGTCATCCCTGCCCGCTTCGGATGGTCGGTCCGCGCCCCGGTCAACTTGGCCACACCCACGCTCGCAACCCAGAGCGTACGGCTCACGGGAGCGGTCGGAGACCCGCGACGTCCGTCGCCCGCTCCACACTATCGACGCGCGGTCAGCCTACGGCGGACGGGCGCGGCCGGTCCACGTCGGGTTCTCATCCCCTTGTCCATCCGCACCGGTACAACGAGGCAACCCACCCGCCGGAAGCCCGATGACGCGAAGTGTCAGCGTCGACGAGGGCGACCGCTGCGGGAGCGCTTGTTGGCCGCCACGCGTGCCGGGCCGACCATCCGCTCGCGCACGATCTCCACGACGGTGGTGGGTGGATCGATGACCCCGGTCCCACAGAGGTGCACCGCCGGCTCCCCGCCACCGAGTCGCGCCACCACCTCGGCGTGCTCCTCGATCTCGGCCGCCGCGGACGAACCCTTCAACGCCAGCAGCCGGCCACCACGGACCGCCAGCGGGAGACTCCAGCCCGCCAGGCGATCCAGCGGCGCGACCGCGCGGGCGGTCACCACGTCGCCGCTTATGGGTTCCCGACCGCTCGACCCGGTAGCCGCCTCGTCCGCCCGACCACGGAACACCCGCACCGACTTGGCCAGACCGAGTCGTTCGACGACCTCGATCAGGAATGACGTGCGTCGCGCCAGCGGCTCGATCAGGGTGACCGTGAGATCCGGGCGCGCGATGGCCAGGACCAGACCCGGCAGGCCGGCACCGGACCCGACGTCGAGGACCGACGCGCCGGACGGGATCCGCTCGGCGACCGCTGCGCAGTTGAGCAGGTGCCGGTCCCAGATGCGAGGTGCTTCCCGGGGGCCGATCAGACCGCGGACCACCCCGTCGGTGACCAACAACTCGGCGTACGAGGCAGCCAGGTCGAGACGATCGCCGAAGAGGGAGAGTGCGGCCGGGGCCAGTTCGGGCGGCAGCGCCGCGTCGGCGGGCGACGGGGTGGTGCCGAGTCGATCTGGGTCGGCACCTTCCCCATCGGGCTGGACAGCGGACGGCCCGAGCGGCGTACCGCCCGGGCCGGTCACGGCGTCGGCCGTGTTGTCGTCGTGGGTCACCCGGTCAGTCCGCTGGCCGTACGACGATGCGCCGGTTCGGCTCCACGCCCTCGGACTCGCTCGCCACCCCGGACATCGCGTTGACCACGTCGTGCACGCACTTGCGCTCGAACGCGGACATCGCCTCCAGGCGAACCGGCTCGCCGTACTCCTTGACCTTCTCGACGGCGTTCTTGGCGACCGCGGCGAGTTCCTTACGGCGGTTCGACCGGTAGCCACCGACGTCGAGCAGCAGCCGGCTCGGCGTTCCGGTCTGCCGGAAGACGGCGAGGCGGGTCAACTCCTGGAGCGCCTCCAGGGTGGCTCCCCGCTGGCCGACCAGGTTCTGCAGCCGCTCGCCGACGACCTCGACCATCGGGCGCCCCGCGGCGACCAACTCGTCGATGTCACCGTCGTAGTCGAGGATGTCGAGCAGCCCCTCGACGTAGTCGGCCGCGATCTCGCTCTGCCGGAACAGGTCGCTCTCGCTCACTGCCTTCTTCACCCTGCCGCCGGCAGCGGTATCGGTGTCGTCGTCGGCCGCGCTGTCGTCGTCGGTCTCGGTGTCGTCACCGTCCACCGCGAGCGTTGCGGTCTCCTCCTCGTCCAGGGCCTGCTCGGCGCGGGGGATGCTGGTCTCGGTCACGGTCTCATCTCCGTACTCGCTCGGCCGGACCCTCGGGTCCGACTGGTTTCCCGGGGCCGGCTGGAGGTCGCCGGTGCCCGCGGGCACGTCTGTACGGGCAGTGTCGCCCGTGGCCGCACGATGCGCGGTCGGTTCCGCTCGGCGCCACCGGACGGCGGCTGCGCGGTGCGGAACGGGCCGCCGCCGGTCACCCGGCGACGGCCCTCTGAGCTCAGCCCTGCCGCTTGGCGGGACGGCTCTTCTTCGGGTTGTTCGCCGGCTTGGCACCTGGCTTCGGCCCGGCCACCTTGGGCGCGGTCGCCTTGACCGGCGCCGGCGGGGCCGCCTTGCCGCGACCGAACAGACCACCGGACTTGGCGGGCTGCACCGGGTTGCGGGTGGCCGCGGGGGCGACGGCCTTCTTGGCGGTCACCGGCGGCGGGAACTTCCGCAGCACCCACTGCTGCTGGCCGAGGGTGAAGAGGTTGTTGGTGACCCAGTAGATGATGACGCCGATCGGGAAGATCGCGCCGGAGATCAGCAGCGACGCCGGGATGCCGTAGAGCATCAGCCGCTGGATCATCCGCTGCTGCGGGTCCTCCGCCCAACCGGTCTTGAGGATCATCTGACGGCTGGTCAGGTAGGTGGTCGCGATCATGACCAGAACCAGGATGCCAGCAATGATCTTGACGGTGCTGCCGGTGGCGCCGAGCCGGGCCAGCTCGTCGGCCGTCGAGCCGAACTTGCCGGCGATCGGGGCGGTGAAGAGCTTCGCCTGCGAGGCGCTCTCGAACTGGTCGACGCTCCACCCGTACAGGGTCTTGCCCTGGTTCGCCGGGTCCAGTCGCTTCAACGTGTGGAAGAGACCCAGGAAGACCGGGATCTGAAGGAACATCGGAAGGCAACCCATCAACGGGTTGGCCTTCTCCTTCTTGTAGAGCTCCATCATTTCTTTCTGGAGCGTCTCCCGGTCACCCTTGTGCTTCTCCTGAAGCTCCTTGACCTTGGGCTGGAGCGCCTGCATCGCCCGCTGGGACTTGATCTGCTTGACGAAGACCGGGAACAGGATCACCCGGACGGTGACCACCAGGAAGATGATGGACAGGATCCAGGCGAAGTTGGTGCCGATCACCGCACCAACCGGCACCCCGATGGCGTCCCAGGCGGAGTGCCAGGTCAGCAGGATCCACGAGATCGCGTAGTAGATCCAGTCGAGGCTAAAGTCCACTCTCAGGCTCCAGTCACATCAGCACGACGGCGGCCGCCCGGCTCCGGCACCGGGTCATACCCACCAGGGTGGAAGGGGTGGCAGCGCAACAGCCGCCGGACCGCCAGCGCGGCTCCCCGGAGCGCGCCGTGCCGAGCGACCGCCTCCTGGGCGTACGCGCTGCACGACGGGTAGAACCGACAGCGGGCCGGCAACGCCGGACTTATCCACCGACGGTACGCGATGATGGGCGCGATCAGCACCTTGGCACCGGTTGTCGACGCGCGTGGACTGGTCTTCTCGGCACCGGTCATCGGGACCGCCGCTCGCGGGGGGACCGGGCGACCGCGATGGCGGCATCCAGGTCGGTGGCGAGGCGGGGATACGACGCCTCCGCCGCTGCGGGCAGCGCCCGGACGACAAGCGTGCTGCCGGCGGGCAGGGCGGTCAACCGGTCCTGGACCAGTGCCCGCAGCCGACGCTTGACCCGGTTACGGATCACCGCGTTGCCGACGGCCTTGGACACGACGAAGCCGGCGCGGGGCGACGCGGATGACTGCTCCGCACTGTCGTCCCGCACCGGCTCCGACGAGGTCGAAAGGTTGGGGTCGGCGAGCACCGGCACGCTCAGGTGGACCACGACGGCGCCACGTCCGGCGCGTCGGCCACCGCGAACCGCTGCGGCGAAGTCAGTGCTGCGCCGCAGTCGCTGCGCGGCGGCCAGCACGACTGCCCACGTCCCCTGACCGGCCCGGTCGGCTCAGGCCGACAGGGTGGTGCGACCCTTGGCGCGACGGCTCGAGAGGATGGCACGGCCGGCACGGGTGCGCATGCGCAGCCGGAAGCCGTGGGTCTTCGCGCGCCGGCGGTTGTTCGGCTGGTAGGTGCGCTTGCTCACGTCAGGCTCTCCGTTTTCGTACGCGCCCCGCGCGACGGGATCGCCGGGGTCGTGTGGTGGTGTCCAGGCCACCTCGACGGTGGCCCCCGATCGGTGCTGTCCGGCGGGGCGAGACCTCGACGACGCGGGGCATGCGACCGCGGACAGCAAGCACCCATCACCCTAGCAGAGGGCGAGAAAGCAGCCGTTCCAGCCTACGCAGGGGGGCAATGACCGTCAAACACCCCGAGGAGCGGCCAACAGGACGCGCCCGGGGCAGGAGGGTGGTTTTCGCTGATGCCGAGAAGGGTGCCGCCGCGTCGCCGGTTGATGGCGCAGGGACAACGCTGTTACCGTGCCCGATTGCGGTGAGCGTCGGAAGCGTCCGGTCGTCGCACAGGCAAGACCGGACAAGGTAGTGAATCGTTCGGCACGGTGAACCCGCTTCAGCGCCCGGTCAGGCAGGGGGCAGGTCCCACCCGAGTCCGGCAGCGGCCACAATCGGTCGGTACACAGGCTGTGGATAACTTGTGGATGACCACCGGTCGATCGTCCGGGTGGGGTGTTGTTCCACCCGCGAACGCGGCGGGCCCGGGACGGCCGGCTGGCAGACAGCGGCGGCCGGGAGCAGAGGCGAGGGGGTGGCACGACGGTGGCCGGTACGACCGACCTTGCCGCAGTGTGGTTAGCGGCGACCGACGAGCTTGCCGACGAGATCATCTCTGCTCAGCAGCGCGCCTACCTCCGACTGACCCGGCTGCGGGCGATCGTCGAGGACACCGCGCTGCTCTCCGTGCCGGACGCGTTCACCCGTGACGTGATCGAGTCACGGCTGCGCCCGGCGATCACCGAGGCCCTCACTCGCCGGCTCGGCCGGCCGATCCAGGTGGCGGTCACCGTTCGGGTGGCCGAGGATGCCACGGGCCGACCGGCCGGCACCGTCTACCGCAGCGCCCCGGAGCCCAGCCCGTTCGAGGTCGAGGGTCCGGCTGCCGCGCCCTTCGACACCGACCACGGCGCACGAGCGCACGCCGACACGATGATCCCCGAGCAGTCACACGCGCCGCGTACGCCCGAGCCGGTCGCGCCACCCGCACCCACGGGTCCGCCGCTCGCGCCGAGCGTCGACGCGCATCGTCCCGGGATGATCCCCGCCAGCAGGGACGGGCAGGAGGCGTTGTTCAGCGCCTCCTTCGCGGAGCCGATGCGGTCGCCCCGACCGGGAGCGGACCGGCGTGGCTACGACGAGCAGGCCGGTCGCCTCGACCCACCCGGCCCGGACACCCGGCCCTACGAGCCGCGCTACCGGGAAGATCCGGGGTCGCCGCGCGACCAGCACGTGATCCGCGCGATGCCCCGCGACGGTGGCACGGACAGCGGCCCGGGGCGCAGCGGAGTGGACCACCGGGCGGGTGGCCGCGACGACCGCCGGCTGCCCGGCGCCGACACCGGCGGCAACCGACTCAACCCGAAGTACATGTTCGAGACGTTCGTCATCGGGTCGTCCAACCGGTTCGCCCACGCGGCGAGCGTGGCGGTGGCGGAGTCACCGGCGAAGGCGTACAACCCGCTGTTCATCTACGGGCACTCCGGGCTGGGCAAGACGCACCTGCTGCACGCCATCGGGCACTACGCCACGACGCTCGGCAACGCCCGCTCGGTCCGGTACGTCTCGACCGAGGAGTTCACCAACGACTTCATCAACTCGCTCCGGGACGACAAGACCAGCGCGTTCCAGCGGCGCTACCGCGACGTCGACATCTTGTTGATCGACGACATCCAGTTCCTGGAGAACCGCGAGCGTACGCAGGAGGAGTTCTTCCACACCTTCAACACCCTGCACAACGCCAACAAGCAGATCGTGATCACCTCCGACCGGTCGCCGCGTCAGCTCGCCACGCTGGAGGACCGGATGCGAACCCGGTTCGAGTGGGGACTGCTCGCCGACATCCAGCCACCGGACCTGGAGACGCGGATCGCGATCCTGCAGAAGAAGGCGGCGCAGGAGCGGATGTACGCCCCGCCGGACGTGTTGGAGTTCATCGCCTCCCGGGTGTCGAACTCGATCCGGGAACTGGAGGGCGCGCTGATCCGGGTGACGGCGTTCGCCAGCCTGACCCGGTCGACAGTCGAGCTGTCCCTGGCCGAGGAGGTGCTCCGGGACTTCATGCCCGACGGCGCCGGGCCGGAGATCAACGCCGACCAGATCATGGCCTCGACCGCTGACTACTTCGGGGTGAGTCTGGAGGACCTGCGCGGTCAGTCCAGGTCCCGGGTGCTGGTCAACGCCCGCCAGGTGGCCATGTACCTGTGTCGGGAGCTGACCGAGCTGTCGCTGCCCCGGATCGGGCAGGCCTTCGGCGGCCGGGACCACACCACGGTCATGCACGCCGACCGGAAGATCCGTCAGCAGATGGCAGAGCGTCGCTCGCTCTACAACCAGATCGCCGAGCTGACCAACCGGATCAAGCAGAACAGCTGAGGCGTACGCCGCCGTCGCGGCGGCACGCGGCCCAGGAAACGCCCGACCGGGTCTCCGGTCGGGCGTTTTTTCGGGCCTGGGGCTGGACTCTCGACATGGTGTAGGCCACACATTGAGGCCGTGACCGCCTCGACTCCCACTCGTTGTCCACAGCTCGTTGTCCACCGTCGGTGGATAACTACGGTCCGTCCCTCGCCGGTTACCCACAGGCTGTGGAGAAACCCTGTGTACGGAGCTGTGGACGCCTGGGGACAACCGTCGA
This sequence comes from Micromonospora sp. NPDC049204, assembly GCF_040647935.1. Lineage (NCBI taxonomy): Bacteria > Bacillati > Actinomycetota > Actinomycetes > Micromonosporales > Micromonosporaceae > Micromonospora > Micromonospora sp. NPDC049204. The sequence goes on from NZ_JBEZDC010000003.1 coordinate 220,746, forward strand.
GTTATCCACCGACAACCGTCCAGCTGTGTACGAGCTGTTGAAGGTTCTGGGGATGACGGCAATGGTGATCTTCATCGTCATCCACAGGCTTGGGGAGAAAGTCGGTGGATTACCGGTGGACAACCGGTGGACAACGGTGGACAACCGAGCGCCGAGATCGGCCTGTGGACAGGCAGGCCGGTTGTACCCCCGGTTCTCCACAGCCAATTCACCTGTAGATAAGGTGTCTGAGCTGCGCAGACTCGGGTTTTCCACAGTTTGCACAGGTGCGATGAAGACGATGAGTTATCTCTTCTAAGAGAACAAAAACCAATCATCACCGTTGGGCTTTCTGTGGATCGTGCCGAACGCTGCCCGATCGACAGGTCAGCACCGACACGAACCATGGGGTCGGGCGCACAGCCGATACCCCCGCGCCCTAAGGTGCGATGGGTACCCGCACGGTCGGGCGGGACGGTAGGCAGCGGTCGGCATGAGAGAGTTGTCGCTGACGTCGACGCGGAGGCATTGATGAAGTTCCGAGTGGAGCGCGACGCGCTCGCCGAGGCCGTGGCGTGGACCGCGAAGAGCCTGCCCAACCGGCCATCCGTACCGGTGCTCGCCGGGGTGATGCTCCGGGTCACCGACGGCAACCTGCGGGTTTCCGGGTTCGACTACGAGGTCTCCAGCCAGGTGACCGTCGAGGTGCAGGGCGACGCCGACGGCGCCGCGCTCGTCTCCGGCCGCCTGCTCGCCGAGATCACCAAGGCGTTGCCGGCCAAGCCGGTGGACATCGCCGCGGTCGGCGCGCACCTTGAGCTGGTCTGTGGCAGCGCCCGGTTCACCCTGCCCACCATGCCGGTGGAGGACTACCCCGCGCTGCCTGAGATGCCGCAGAGCGCCGGCACCGTCGACGCGGCAGCGTTCGCCACCGCGGTTTCCCAGGTGGCCATCGCCGCCGGTCGGGACGAGACGCTGCCGATGATGACCGGCGTCCGCGTCGAGCTCTCCGGCAACACGCTGTCGATGCTCGCCACCGACCGATACCGGCTGGCGCTGCGCGAGATCCAGTGGCAGCCGGACGACCCCGAGGTCAGCATCAACGCCCTGGTGCCAGCCCGCACCCTGAACGACACCGCCAAGGCTCTCGGCCCGCTGGGCGGCGAGGTCACCCTCGCCCTCGCCCAGGGCGCTGCCGGCGAGGGAATGGTCGGTCTGGCCGGCGGCACCCGGCGTACCACCAGCCGCCTGCTCGACGGCGCCAACTACCCGCCGGTGCGTTCGCTCTTCCCGGCCACCCACAACGCCGCCGCCCGGGTTTCGGTGAGCACCCTCATCGAGGTGGTCAAGCGGGTCGCGCTCGTCGCCGAGCGGACCACTCCGGTGCTGCTGAGCTTCAGCGCGGACGGCCTGGTGGTCGAGGCCGGCGGTTCCGAGGAGGCACGAGCCAGCGAGGCGATGGAGGCCACCTTCACCGGTGACGCGCTGACCATCGGGTTCAACCCGCAGTACCTCATCGACGGCCTGGCCAACCTCGGCTCGCAGACCGCCGTGCTCTCGTTCGTCGACGCCTTCAAGCCCGCGGTGATCTCGCCCGCCGGCGAGGATGGAGAGGTCATTCCGGGGTACCGGTACCTCATCATGCCGATCCGCGTCTCGCGCTGATCGCGCCCAGCAACACCCAGATCCACGGAGGTAGAAACACATGCAGCTCGGCCTTGTAGGACTCGGCCGTATGGGCGGCAACATGCGGGAGCGGTTGCGCACCGCTGGTCACGACGTTGTCGGCTTCGACCACAATGCGCAGATCAGCGACGTAACGACCCTCGCGGGCCTGGCTGAGAAGCTCGAGTCGCCCCGCGCGGTCTGGGTCATGGTGCCCGCCGGTGTCACCGACGCCACCATCGACGAACTGGCCGAGGTGCTCGGCGAGGGCGACATCATCATCGACGGCGGCAACTCGCGCTTCAGCGACGACGCACCCCGGGCCGAGCGGCTCAACGAGTGGGGCATCGGCTACATCGACGTCGGCGTCTCCGGCGGCGTCTGGGGTCGGCAGAACGGCTACGGGCTGATGGTCGGTGGCGCCCAGGAGCACGTGGACCGGCTGATGCCGATCTTCAGCGCGCTCAAGCCGGAGGGAGAGTTCGGCTTCGTGCACGCCGGGCCGGTCGGTGCCGGGCACTACTCGAAGATGGTGCACAACGGCATCGAGTACGGCCTGATGCACGCCTACGCCGAGGGCTACGAGCTGATGGCGGCCTCGGAGTTGGTGACCAACGTGCCGGGCGTCATCAAGTCCTGGCGGGAGGGCACCGTCGTCCGTTCCTGGCTGCTCGATCTGCTGGACCGGGCGCTCGACGAGGACCCGGAGCTGGCCGACCTGAGCGGCTACACCGAGGACACCGGCGAGGGCCGGTGGACCGTCGACGAGGCGGTCCGGCTGGGGGTGCCGCTCAACGTCATCACCGCCTCGCTGTTCGCCCGGTTCACCTCGCGGCAGGACGACTCGCCCACCATGAAGGCCGTCTCCGCGCTGCGTCAGCAGTTCGGTGGCCACGCCGTCCACAAGCGCTGAGCGGTATCCACAACCTGTGTATGTCCACCGGCTGGAACTTGTCGACTTCCGCTCGTACGAGCGGGTGGCCGTCGACCTCCAGCCGGGGGCGAACGTCCTGACCGGCCCCAACGGCGTCGGCAAGACCAATCTCGTCGAGGCGCTGGGCTACGTGGCGACCCTGGACTCACACCGGGTCGCCACCGACGCGCCGCTGGTCCGGATGGGCGCCACCGCCGCGGTCATCCGCTGTGCGGTGGTGCACGACGGCCGGGAGCTGCTGGTCGAGTTGGAGATCGTGCCCGGCAAGGCCAACCGGGCACGGCTGGGCCGCTCACCGGCGCGGCGGGCGAGGGACGTGCTCGGTGCCCTGCGACTCGTGCTCTTCGCCCCGGAAGACCTCGAGCTGGTCCGGGGCGACCCGTCCGAGCGCCGCCGCTACCTGGACGACCTGCTGGTCAACAGGCAGCCCCGGTACGCGGGAGTGCGGGCCGACTACGAGCGGGTCGTCAAGCAGCGCAACGCCCTGCTGCGTACCGCGTACCTGGCTCGCAAGACCGGCGGGTCGCGCGGCGGTGACCTCGGCACCCTCGCCGTCTGGGACACCCACCTGGCCCAGCACGGCGCGGAGCTGCTCGCCGGCCGACTGGAACTCGTGGCCGCGCTCACCCCGCACGTCGCCAAGGCGTACGACGCGGTGGCCGCCGGCCGGGGCGCGGCGAGCATCGCCTACCGACCCTCGATCGAACTGGCCGAGCCGACCACCGACCGGGCCGCGCTGACCGACGCGCTGACCACCGCACTGGCCGCGTCCCGCTCCGCCGAGATCGAACGGGGCACCACCCTGGTCGGTCCGCACCGGGACGAGCTGGCGCTGACTCTCGGCCCGCTGCCCGCCAAGGGGTACGCCAGCCACGGCGAGTCGTGGTCGTTCGCGCTCGCGCTGCGGCTGGCCGGGTACGACCTGCTGCGCGCCGACGGTATCGAGCCGGTGCTGGTGCTCGACGACGTCTTCGCGGAGCTGGACACCGGCCGTCGGGAGCGACTGGCGGAGCTGGTCGGCGGGGCGAGTCAACTGCTCGTCACCTGCGCGGTGGACGATGATGTGCCAGCCGCTCTGCGCGGTGCCCGCTACCAGGTCGGCGAAGGGACGGTACGCCGTGTCGGATGAGCCACGCCCCAAGCGACCGGAGGCCGGTAAGGGCGACGCCGCGGGCGCGCGTACCCCGGGGGTGGAAGCGGCGGGCGGTGCGGAGGCCAGCGGTCCGGAGCTGGCTCGGGCGGTGCTCGACGCGGCGCTGTCCCGGCGGCAGGCGGCGGCCCGCGCCCGGCGTACCCCTGGTGGTGCGGGCGGCGACACGGCCGGCGGGTCGGGACGGCGGTTGCGCGGTTACTCCGGCCCCGGCCCCGACCCGCGCGACCCGCAGCCGCTCAGCGCGGTGCTGAACCGGCTGGTGAAGGCGCGGGGCTGGCAGCAGCCGGCGGCCGAGGCCACCGTGTTCGGCGCCTGGGAGCGAGTCGTCGGCGCGGAGGTCGCCCAGCACAGTCGCCCGGTCAAACTGGAGAACGGCGAGCTGACGGTGGAGGCACGCTCGACCGCGTGGGCGACGCAACTGCGTCTGCTCGCCGGCTCGCTGCTCAAGCAGATCGCCAGCGAGGTCGGCCACAACGTGGTGCGCAAGCTGCACATCCATGGCCCGGCCGCGCCCTCCTGGGGCAAGGGGCCGCGCCGGGTACGCGGCCGGGGGCCCCGCGACACGTACGGCTGAGTCGGGCTCCTCAGCCCTTTCCTGCCTCGCGGGCCGCTCGCCTGCGTTCGCGCTGTTCCCGGGTGTAGCGCTTGCGTTCGGCCAGGTCGCGTTTCCACGCCTCGCGAGCCTCGGTCGAACCGCCCTGAACCGCACCCTGGACACCCTCGGCCGGGCCGGCGAGGTGCCGGAAGGCCCAGCTCAGGAGTCGGCCGCCCTCGCCTGGCGCCCTGGTGACCGCACCGTCCTCGCTCATCTTCCGCCCTCTCCCGCCGCGTGTCCGTCCGCCCGTTCCACGAGCAGATGGTTGGGGCACCAATGATTGGTACACCAATGATCGGTAGAGTAGTCACCGTGGCTGGTACGAGCAACCGATGAGCGATCGACCGGATCGCGACGACCCGTTGGCGCTGGAGCAGCAGGTCTGCTTCGCCCTGTCGGTGGCCGCGCGCAGCGTGGTGGCCGTCTACCGGCCGCTGCTGGAACCGATGGGGCTGACCCACCCGCAGTACCTGGTGATGCTGGCGCTCTGGCAACACGCCCCGCTGTCCGGCCGCGACCTCAGCCGCCTGTTACAGCTCGATCCGGGCACACTCTCACCCCTGCTCAAGCGGCTCGAAGCGGCCGGCTACCTGCGCCGCGAACGCGACCCCGGCGACGAGCGCAGTCTCGCCGTCACGCTCACCGCCAGCGGCGCCGCCCTGCGGAGCCAGGCGGAGCTGATCCCGGCCGCGATCGTGCAGCGGCTCGGGCTGCCGGTCGAGGACCTGCAACACCTGCACGCGGTGCTCACCCAGGTGATCGCCGCCGCCAACCGACCGGCCGCCTCGGAGGCCGACGCGGCGGGTCAGACGTCGGCGTAGACGGCGAACCCGCGCTCCGCGCAGCGCCGGTAGAAAGCGGCAAGCACGCCCATCTCGGCGCAGGTGAAGTTCCACTGCGGCGGGTCGCCGCGCTCGTCGCGCAGCGCGTCGAGGCGGCTCTCCAGCCACCGCAGCTGCTGCTCGGCCAATCTGCCGTCGCCGAGCAGCGAGCGCAGCACCGTACTCACCGACTCGAAGGTGACCACCTCACCGTGCGGGCGGTGCCCGGCCACGAACCGCTCGATGCCGCTGGCGATCCAGGCGCAGCCGTCCGGGTCGATCACCGGGTCCTCGTCCTCGGCGGCGGCATCTGTGGCGTACAACACACCTTCCAGGCCGAGGAGCAGATCCACCAACTCGGTGTACGCCGTGGCCCGGATGGTGCCGGTCTTCGCGATCAGCTCGGCCAGCGCCGCCGTCGGCGCGGAGATCCGTGGCAGATCGACGATCTCGCCGAAGTCGACGAACTCGGCCGGCGCGACCGGATCATAGAAGCGGCCGGTCCGCGGCCAGTGCACCGCGACGTTGTCCAGCCCCATCTGTCACCTCTTAGAGAGCACGTGTCGGGTCGATCGGGTCGATCGTCCCGGTTCCGGCCGGTAAAGATCAAGCCTGGTTCCGGAGCGCCGCAAACGTACGGCACGGGGGCTTCGGCCGCGACCCCCGACCCGCCCGAGCGCGGGTCAACCCGTTCGGGGACGGCGCGTGCGATCGGACCCTGGCGTGTGGGGGGAGTCGCGGGCAACGGGGTTCTGCCGGCTACGGACTTCTCAGCCGCCTCTCTGAGGGTGCCGAGTGGTGGTTCTGTCCCCCGCGCACAGTAGGATTGACAGCGAGACGAAGACCCGGTGCGGGAGAGGGATGGGGCCGGTGGCCCCAGGTTCATTCTCCACGTCGGGTTGAGCCGATCGCGATCCGCGGGCAACCGCGGCGACCGGCGCGTTCGACCCGCTGTCCGGAGGTCTCCGGCACCGGTCCACGCGCCGACGTCGCGTCCTGTCCGCCGAACCCGCGCCCGCCGCGCCCTACCGGCGCGGCTGACGCGAGAAAGTGGCCGAGGGTGGCAGCGCAGGACAAGCAGGAGTACGGCGCAGAGTCGATCACCGTTCTCGAAGGGCTGGAGGCAGTTCGCAAGCGGCCCGGTATGTACATCGGGTCCACCGGCGAGCGCGGTCTGCACCACCTCGTCTGGGAGGTCGTCGACAACGCGGTCGACGAGGCCCTCGCCGGATACTGCGACACCATCGACGTGGTGCTGCTCGCCGACGGCGGCGTCCGGGTCACCGACAACGGCCGTGGGTTCCCGGTCGACCTTCACCCGAAGCTCAAGAAGCCCGGTGTCGAGGTCGCGTTGACCATCCTGCACGCGGGTGGCAAGTTCGACGGCAAGGCGTACGCGGTCTCCGGCGGTCTGCACGGCGTCGGTGTATCCGTCGTGAACGCGCTCTCCACCAAGATGTTCGTCGAGATCCACAAGTCCGGCAACGTGTGGCGGCAGCACTACACCAACTCCAAGCCGAGCCCGCTGGAGAAGGGCGAGACCACCGACAGCACCGGCTCGGCGGTCTCCTTCTGGCCCGACCCCGACGTCTTCGAAACCGTCGACTTCGACTTCCAGACCATCTACCGGCGCCTGCAGGAGATGGCCTTCCTCAACCGCGCCCTGCGCATCCACCTGCTCGACGAGCGGGTGGCCGAGGAGGAGGACGGCCGGCAGCGCGAGGTCACCTTCTACTACGAGGGCGGCATCGCGGACTTCGTCCGGCACCTCAACGCCTCGAAGAGCCCGATCCACAAGACCGTGGTCGAGTTCGAGGCCGAAGAGGAGGGCATGTCCCTCGAGATCGCCATGCAGTGGAACGAGTCGTACGGCGAGTCGGTCTACACCTTCGCCAACACGATCAACACCCACGAGGGCGGCACCCACGAGGAGGGCTTCCGGTCCGCGCTGACCAGCGTGGTCAACCGGTACGGCACCGACAAGAAGCTGCTCAAGGGCGACGAGAAGCTCTCCGGCGAGGACATCCGCGAAGGGCTCGCGGCGATCATCTCGGTCAAGCTGGCCAACCCGCAGTTCGAGGGGCAGACCAAGACCAAGCTGGGCAACACCCCGGTGAAGAGCTTCGTGCAGCGGGTCTGCAACGACCGGCTGGTCGACTGGTTCGACCGCAACCCGGCCGAGGCCAAGATGATCATCACGAAGGCGTCCCAGGCGGCCCGGGCGCGGATCGCCGCGCAGCAGGCGCGCAAGCTGGCCCGACGCAAGTCGCTGCTGGAGTCCGGCTCGATGCCGGGCAAGCTGGCCGACTGCCAGTCGACCGACCCGCGCGAGTCCGAGGTGTTCATCGTCGAGGGTGACTCGGCCGGCGGCTCGGCCAAGCAGGGCCGCGACCCACGGACCCAGGCGATCCTGCCGATCCGCGGCAAGATCCTCAACGTGGAGAAGGCCCGGATCGACCGGGTGCTGAAGAACAACGAGGTCCAGGCGCTGATCACCGCGCTGGGCACCGGCATCCACGACGACTTCGACATGGAGAAGCTGCGGTACCACAAGGTGGTGCTGATGGCCGACGCGGACGTCGACGGCCAGCACATCCAGACGCTGCTGCTCACCCTGCTGTTCCGCTTCATGCGTCCGCTTGTCGAGATGGGGCACGTCTACCTGGCCGCCCCGCCGCTCTACAAGATCAAGTGGAACAAGAAGGGCGACGACGCCCAGTACGCGTACTCCGACCGCGAGCGGGACGGTCTGATCGTGCTGCGCCAGCAGAAGAAGCCGAACGCCAAGCCGGACGACATCCAGCGCTTCAAGGGCCTCGGCGAGATGAACTATCCCGAGCTGTGGGAAACCACGATGAACCCGGCAACGCGTACCCTGCGTCAGGTCACTCTCGACGACGCGGCGACCGCCGACGAGTTGTTCAGTGTGCTGATGGGTGAGGACGTCGAGGCGCGCCGGTCGTTCATTCAGCGCAACGCCAAGGACGTGCGGTTCCTGGATATCTGACGGACTGCGGTGGATCGGCCGGGCAGTGCCCGGCCGATCCGGCGGTCCACAGAGTTATCCACAGCTTGGCCGGTATCCACAGCGGTTATCCACAGCACGAAAACGACTCTGAGTCTGATAAGGGTATACAGTGACCGATTCTCCCGAGTCCACACCGAACGAGCCCGAGGTCCCCGCCGAGGCCATCGCCGCCGTGGTCGCACACGACCGGATCGAACCGGTCGGGCTCGAGGTGGAGATGCAGCGCTCCTACCTCGACTACGCGATGAGCGTCATCGTCGGGCGTGCGCTGCCGGACGTCCGGGACGGCCTCAAGCCGGTCCACCGCAAGATCCTCTACGCGATGTTCGACTCCGGCTACCGCCCGGACCGCGGCTACGTGAAGTGCTCCCGGGTCGTCGGCGACGTGATGGGCCAGTTCCACCCGCACGGCGACTCGGCGATCTACGACGCGCTGGTCCGGATGGCGCAGCCCTGGTCGCTGCGCTACCCGCTGGTCGACGGCAACGGCAACTTCGGCTCGCCCGGAAACGACCCGGCCGCCGCGATGCGTTACTGCGTCACGGCAGATGTCCGTATTCGTACCGCCGAGGGCAGCGTGCGGATCGCCGACGTCGTGCCGGGCGCGGAGCCGTCCAGCGAGACCGACGTCGACCTCAAGGTCCGCGACCGCAACGGCGACCTGGTTCGCGCATCGAAGTTCTTCCACTCGGGCGAGCACCCGACGCTGCGGCTGCGTACCCGCGAGGGGTACGAGCTGACCGGCACCCACAACCACCCGGTGCTCTGCCTGGTGGACGTGGCCGGTGTGCCGACCCTGCTGTGGAAGCTGCTCGCCGAGATCTCCCCGGGCGACCGGGTGGTGCTCCAGCGTTCGGTGCCGGACGAGATCGGCTACCCGATGCTGGAGCACGTCGAGGCGGCGGTCCTCGCCGGCGCGTTTGTCAGCGAGGGCTTGGTCTCCCCTGGGCGGGCCGGGTTCAACAACGTGGACCGGGATTTCTTCGTCCGCGTCCTCGCGGCCTACGACCTGGCGGTGGGCGGCCCTCGTTACGTCAGCGAGCGGGTCATCGCCTCCGGCAGCACTCTGCACGAACTCGACGTGCAGGACCTCAGCGCGCTGCGCAAGAGCCTCCTCGGTGACCTGCTGGGCGCCCGCAGCGCCGCGAAGTTCGTCCCCGAGTTCGTCTGGCAGGGGCCGGCCGCGGTCAAGCGGGCCTTCCTCCAGGCGCTCTTCGAGGGCGACGGCTCGTCCTCGCTGCTGCCGCGCAACACGATCCAGGTCTCGTACTCCACGCGCAGTCAGCGGTTGGCCCGCGAGGTCCAGCAGTTGCTGCTGGAGTTCGGCGTGATCAGCCGGCAGACCCGCTACGACGACGGCGAGATCAAGGTCGTCGTCACCAACCGCCGCGACGCCCGGATCTTCGCCGCGCACGTCGGCTTCCTCGGCCGCAAGCAGGCCAAGCTGGAGGCGGAGCTGGCCCAGGTGCCGGCGAGGAGCACCGCGCTCTCCAGCGACCACGTACCGCTGGTCGGTGAGTTCATCCGCGAGCATGGCGCGCAGCGCTGGACCGAGCGGGACTGGCTTCGCCGGCACAACGTCGACCGGGTGGAGCGGTGGGAGCGGGACCGCGACGAGATCGCCGCCCGGATCAGCAACACCGAGGTGCTCGACGTGGTCGAGCCGTTGGTCGACGGTCGGTTCTACTACGCCGAGGTGGCGGAGATCACGGATGCCGGTGTGCAGCCGGTCTACAGCGTCCGGGTCGACACCGACGACCACTCGTTCGTCTCGGACGGGTTTGTCAGCCACAACACGGAGTGCAAGCTCGACCCGCTGGCCATGGAGATGCTGCGGGACATCGACGAGGACACCGTCGACCTCCAGGACAACTACGACGGCCGGGCCAAGGAGCCCACGATCCTGCCGTCGCGGATCCCCAACCTGCTGGTGAACGGCTCCGAGGGCATCGCGGTCGGCATGGCCACCAAGATCCCGCCGCACAACCTGCGGGAGATCGGCACGGCGGTGCAGTGGTGCCTCGACAATCCCGAGGAGGACGAGGAGACCACCCTCGAAGCCCTGCTCGGCATCGTCAAGGGTCCGGACTTCCCGACCTACGGCCTCATCGTCGGCCAGACCGCGATCCAGGACGCGTACCGCACGGGTCGTGGCTCGATCCGGATGCGCGCCGTGGTGGAGGTCGAGGAGGACAAGCGCGGCCGTCCCTGCCTGGTCGTCAGCGAGCTGCCCTACCAGGTCAACCCGGACAACCTGGCCGAGCGGATCGCCGAGCTGATCAAGGAGGGCAAGCTCGCCGGGATCGCCGACATCCGCGACGAGTCCTCCGGCCGTACCGGTATGCGGATCGTGCTGGTGCTCAAGCGCGACGCGGTCGCGAAGGTCGTGCTGAACAACCTCTACAAGCACACCCAGCTCCAGGAGACCTTCGGCGCCAACATGCTGGCCCTGGTCGACGGGGTGCCGCGCACGCTCAACCTGGCCCAGTTCATCCGCTACTACGTCGAGCACCAGATCGAGGTGATCCGTCGGCGGACCGCGTTCCGGCTGCGCAAGGCCGAGGAGCGGGCGCACATCCTGCGCGGTCTGGGCAAGGCGCTGGACGCGCTGGACGAGGTGATCGCGCTGATCCGGCGGTCGCCGACCGTGGACGACGCCCGGCAGGGCCTGATCCGGCTGCTGGAGATCGACGAGATCCAGGCGACCGCCATCCTGGACATGCAGCTGCGCCGTCTCGCCGCGTTGGAGCGGCAGCGGATCGTGGACGACCTGGCCAAGCTCGAGATCGAGATCGCCGACTTCAAGGACATCCTGGCCAAGCCGGAGCGGCAGCGGAAGATCGTCTCCGAGGAGCTCGGCGAGATCGTCGCCAAGTGGGGCGACGACCGGCGTACGCAGATCATCCCGTTCGACGGTGAGGTCTCGATGGAGGACCTCATCGCCCGCGAGGATGTGGTCGTCACGATCACCCGGACCGGGTACGCCAAGCGCACCAAGGTCGATCTCTACCGCTCGCAGCGACGCGGGGGTAAGGGCGTCAGTGGCGCTACGCTGCGGCAGGACGACATCGTCAGCCACTTCTTCGTCTGCTCGACCCACGACTGGATCCTGTTCCTGACGAACAAGGGCCGTGTGTACCGGGCCAAGGCGTACGAGTTGCCGGAGGCCAGTAGGGTAGCCAAGGGCCAACACGTGGCCAACCTGCTTGCCTTCCAACCCGACGAGCAGATAGCGCAGATCATTGAGATCCCGAACTACCAGGTAGCCCCCTATCTGGTACTGGCCACGAAGAACGGCCTGGTGAAGAAGACGCGGCTCGAGGAGTTCGACTCCAACCGTTCCGGCGGCATCATCGCGATCAACCTGCGCGATGAGGACGAGCTGGTCGGTGCTGCGTTGGTTGCGCCGGAGAACGACCTGCTGCTGGTCTCCAAGAAGGCGCAGGCGATCCGGTTCAACGCCTCGGACGAGGCGTTGCGGCCGATGGGCCGAGCCACCTCGGGGGTGATCGGCATGCGCTTCACGGACGACGACGTCCTGCTGGCCATGGAGGTCGTTCGGGAGGGTCTGGACGTTCTGGTGGCCACGAACGGGGGATACGCGAAGCGGACCCCGATCGAGGAATACCCGGTGCAGGGCCGGGGAGGTAAGGGCGTGTTGACTGCAAAGATCACCGAACGGCGCGGTGGTCTGGTCGGCGCGGTGGTGATCGATCCGGACGACGAGCTGTTCGCGATCACCAGCAACGGTGGTGTCATCCGGACTCCGGTGAAGCCTGTACGCCGTACGCGTGACCGGAACACAATGGGGGTCAAGCTGATGGACCTCCCGGACGGCGTGACTATCGTGGCGATTGCTCGCAATGCCGACGAGCCTGACGAACAGGACTAGTTGAATGACGGAGACACAGGCGAAGTCGGGGAACACGGGGACCTCGGCCAACCCGGTCGACGAGGAGGCCGCCAAGGGCGGCACACCAGCGACCGGCCGCGCGGCCGTAGGCCGGGCGACGGTCCCCGCCGACGCGCCTGCCCCGAAATTCACCAGGGCCCCGGGCATGACACCCCCGCCTGAGCCGACCAGCGATGACGCTGGCAAGGGTGACAAGACCGAGGCGTCCGGAGCCGAGGCGCCGACGTCTGCCGCCACACCCTCGGGTTCGGCGACACCCTCGGCCCGACCGGCGACCACCCAGCCGATCAACGTCCGGCCCGGCCAGGCCGCGTCGACCGGGGCCACCGGCACCCAGCCGCGGATCACACCCGGCATGACCCAGCCGCCGTCGGACGGTGCGCGTACCTCCGCTGGCGGCCGCCCGGTCAGCGGCGGTGGCCTGCCGCCGGGCATCGGCAACGCGTCGGCCGTCGGGGCCGCCCGTGTCGGTGACGCGGTACGCGCGGCACGTACGTCGGTCAGCTCGGCTGCGTCCCGAGGACCCCGCCGGGCTCGGCTGAACCTGAAGCGGATCGACCCGTGGTCGGTGATGAAGTTCGCGTTCGCCGTCTCGGTGGTGCTCTTCATCGTCGTGGTGGTCGCCACCTCGGTGCTCTACCTCGCGCTGGACGCGATGGGTGTGTTCAAGAGCGTCAACGAGAGCCTGAGCGACCTGGTCAACGCCGGCGGTGGGCAGAGCACCAGCGGCTTCCAGATCACCGCCAAGGGCGTGATCCTCAGCTCGGCGCTGATCGGTCTGGTCAACGTGGTGCTGTTCACCGCGCTGGCCACGCTGGGAGCGTTCGTCTACAACGTCTGCGCCGACCTGGTCGGCGGGATCGAGCTGACGCTCGCCGAGCGGGACTGAGCGACCGGGACGCCGGGGCACCGCGAAACGCGGTCGCTCCGGCGTCCCGTACTCGGGTAGGTTTTGGCAGGCGACGACGGCCCGGCTCGTGGGTGCGGACCCCGATTTGGGGCCGGCGCAGCGGATGGGTTAATCTTGCTCGTCGCAACGCGGGGCTATAGCTCAGTCGGTTAGAGCGCAGAGCTGATAACTCTGAGGTCGATGGTTCGATTCCATCTAGCCCCACCGCACGGTCGTCCGACGTTAGTCGAGCACGAGGGGTCGCCCCAATGTTCAAGAAGCTGCTGATTCTGGCTGGCGTCGTCGGCGTGGCCGCCGTCGTGTACAACAAGATCAAGGCCTCGAGCGACGAGCGTGCCCTCTGGCACGAGGCGACCACCGCACCCGACCTGCGCTGACCTCTGAGGCGGCGACAAGCGGTCGGCCACGGGGCCCTAGCTCAACTGGCAGAGCACTGCCTTTGCAAGGCAGGGGTTAGGGGTTCGAGTCCCCTGGGCTCCACCAGCACTTCCCCCGGTTGATCTCGGTCCTGAGGGCAGCCACGCGGTCCTGTCGTCCCCTCCTCGCCCGGCGCGCGATCGATGGCTGAGGGCAACTCCTCGCCCTGATCGAGTAGGAGCGAGGCGAAGGCGTGCCGCAGCTTGTCCCGCTGTGGACCGCTTCCGCTCGCTCTTGGTCGACGTACTTCCGTTTCCGCTCCCGTCGATCCGACGAGGTGTCGACCACCGCACTGTCAACGCCTACCGCCACGTGCCCTGCGCGCGAGGTGCTTGAGCCTTAGTTGACCAGTCGGCCGACCATGGCGGCGAGCTGATCGGGATGCTCATCGGTGACCAAGTGGCCGGCGCTGAAAATAATGTCAGGGTCAACATGGAGCCGCTGTTGTGCCCCTGATCGCAATCGGTTCGGCGGCAAGAACACGTCCTGGTCTCCGCTAGCGATCACGACCGGCACCGTGCGCGTTACCGGCGGGACGAGATCATCGGAACTCACCGGACGGGTGTGTCGGGCGACCAACGTCATCCACTCCACCAGGTCTGCGCGGGGCGCTCGGCCGGTAGCAGACAGGATTCGCAGCAGACGAAGGCTCGAAGCAGATCGTGGCCGTACCAGCCAGCTCAGGAACGCCAACAAGACACGGGGAGTGACCCTGAGTCGGCACAGCCCTCCAGGAGCCACCGCGACCTTGCCGTGAATCCGCGAATGATCTGCCGTGAGCGCGACAGCGCCGCCGAACGAATGCCCGAACACCACGACCGGCCCGCTTGTGGATTTCTCGATGACCTCTTCCAGCCAGGAGCCGTACCAGGTGAGCCGGCCGCCGGCGGCATCCGCTTCACCGGAACTCAATCCAGGCTGGCCCGGAACGTCGGCAGCGACCACCCGGTACCGCTGAGCCAAGGTTGTGAGCAACGGCAGGTAGGCGGCCGTGCTGAAGCGGTCCCCAGCGACGAATACGACAGTCAGTGGGCCTCCGCCAGCGGTGAATACGTGTGTGTCTTCGCCTTTGGCGCGAATCATGCGTCGATCGTGTCGGACCGGCCACGCACTCAACTGCTCCTCGCACCACTGGCGAATGCTGTCCCTGCCCGCAGGAGTCCGATAGATCGACTTCACCGCTGCATCCTGCACCAGGACCATCGGAAGTACCACGCCACCAGCTCGAGCATCGTGAGGATCATCGGCGCCCGTCATACGGCCATCCGCACAGCCAAGCCCTCGTCACCGTACGGTGAAACCCCCGTGGCTGACGGTCTCTCTCAACCAGTCAAGCCAGGCCGCCCACAGGTCATCCCCATCCAACTCTGCACGGACGCTCGGCGACGAAGCCTGATAGCAGTCGAGCGCTTCGTCGATCTCCCTCGCTCCAACCAGCCAGGGACCATTGCTCGTCAGCTTGAACTCTGGGATACCAAGCATTCCAGGGACCGTCTGGGCCGACGCCGCCCGTTCGGCCTCGTTGTACGCGTCGCGCCGACTCTGATCAGCAGACTGCCAGTCGTCGATGCCCTGGAACGGCCAGGCGGGGAAGGGCTGCGGGGCTCCGTGGTAGGTCATGCCGGTTCGGCGCATACCGTCGCGGCAGAGGCCCATGCCGGCGATGTTCAGATGGAACTGATATGCAGCCGCAAGCGTCTCGTACTCGTGCAGGCATGGAGGAGCGTGCACGCACAGGTCCCGCAGCTCAGAGCACGCTTCGAAGCGCGAGCGGGCAGTGGCAGCAGGTTCGGGTAGGTCAGTCCACTCAAGGTCGTAGCTCACGAGACCCCTTCGCTGCCGCGCATCAGCCAGCGCCCGGCGTCATGACATTCGCCGAGCAGCATACGGCGGTTCGTCAGGCAGGTCCTGACACCGATCGGTCACGCAGGTCACGAGACCGGACAGGTCGCCGGAGGTGATGTCGACCAAGGGGTCCGTACGTCTTCAAGGCGGCCCGCGACGGGCAAAACGCGCCGCCAACCCTCACCCTCGACTCGTCGCCGGTCACCCGGAGGCATCGAAGTTCGCTTGACGACGAAGCGGGCCGGTGGCCCGCCTCCCGAAGGGCGGTCGGTTGCATACGGGTGGGCATCGCGGGTAGTCCGGGCGGGGGCTGAGGTTTGAGGTCTGTTGCCCTTCAACAAGCCGGGGTCATGCCAAGGTTCCTGAGGTCCGACGGCGGGGAGGCACAGTGGTGCGCATCGACGTGAACGAGCCGAGGGCTGCCGAACGGTTCTGGGAAGGGATGCGGGAAGTAGCCAGTGCTGCCGCCCGGCATCGCGATCCACAGTTGTACGAGTCGATCGTCAAGATCGGCAGGGCCGCGCTTTCTCAAGGTGTTGAGCTAGTGCCCTCAAGTGGGCTCTTTCTCCAGTGCCCCGTCTGCGGCGTCTCCCCAGGTCAGCGCTGTATCAGCGCGCCCAGGAACCCTCTACAGGACAACGTCCTCCACCCGGCTCGTATGGAGCTGGCCGAGAAGGCGCTCAAGGGAGATGTCCCCCTTCCTGCTCCACTTCGTTAACTGCCCCCAACACGACCAGGAGCGGGTTGGGAGGGTCGAGCTAGCGGGTCAGCGTGCTAAGCGCGGACGCCGCGTGACACCTGGCCTTCGGCCGCTGTCAGCCAGCGTCGATACCAACTGCCGAACCCGAGCGATGTCCCGTCGTCGTCGCGCCGGCGACCCTCCTCTGGGGCTGGACCGCCTGACGACAGGCCGACGCTGAGATCCGCTCTCATCGACCAAGGAACCGTACGATCGCGTCGCGAAGAGGCCGGTCCAGGTCGCGAGGCTCATGGTCAGGGGCGGACGACGGGGTACCGGCAATGAGCTCAGTCAGAACAGACTCCAGCCGCTTCCGCTCCGGTCGCAGGTCCGACCAGGCCGTGTCGGGTAGCCGCAGCACGTTGGCGAGCAGGTCACCTGGGTAATAATCTCCCTCGGCCAACGGATCGCGGAGCAGGACCTGTATCGCGAGAGGCAGCAGTGCGGGTACGCCAATCTCTTGCCCGAGCATGATGCGCAGGTCTTCGACCGTGAACTCGGTCAACGGCGTGCGTCGCAGCTCCGTGCACCGTCTCGTCAGAGACGTGGCGTCCGGGCCGAGGTCCGGCCGCACGTCCCGTTCAAGCTGCTCGATGGTCGTCATGGCGGTCAGGGTAGTTCGCACCCGGCACCCTGGGCCGGCCGGAAGGTTGGCGGCCGTCCACGGGTCGCCGCTGGCCGACGAGGATCCGGCGAAATCTTTCCGGTGGGGCGTCGAATCCGGAACGAGTCGTTCGTAGAGGAGACGAGAGGTGGCCGAAGGTGGCCGCCGGGACAAGGAGTCACGAGGATGGCGCGATACCTGATCTCGTTCAACGACGGCGCGATGGACCACATCCCCGCTGAGGAGATGCCCGACGTGGGCAAGGCCGCGCACGCGGTGGTCCAGGAGGCCGTGAACGCCGGCGCGTGGGTGTACGGCATCGGCCTCGAAAGGCAGCAGGCGAGCATCGTGACCCCCGACGGGACGGTCACCGACGGCCCTTACCCGGAGACCAGGGAGGTCATCGGCGGTTTCGTCGTCGTCGACGTGGCCACCCGCGAGGAGGGATTGGCGTGGGCTGCCAAGATTGCCGCTGCCTGCCGCTGCGCGCAGGAGGTCCGGGAGCTCATGCCCGATCCCGAGACGGAGGCGATGCTCGGTCGCGCCGACAGTCGGGGGTGACACCACCGACGGTGCCCGGTCAAGGGACGCCGCCCTTTGTCATGATCCGTGCATGGATGAACAGTCGGTGCTCGTCACCGACCCGGCGGCGGTCACCGGTCACGCGGTCGCCGACCGGCGTGCGGCGGACATCGACTGGTCCACAGAGGAGACCTGGAGACGGCGGTCAAAAAGCTCCGATCGGACCTGGCGACCTCCGTGTCGAGCATCGTGGACATCAGCCAGCTGGTCGACGGCATTCCGGGAGTGGAGTTTCGCGGGGGCCTCTGCTGGGCCGAGCAGGGCCCGTCCCGGGACCCCTTCGCCCGGACGCGGGGTGACGACTCGGGCGCGGTGAGGTGAAGGCGGGCGGCATGGCCGTGGCCGACCGGGGTAGGAGAAACGGCAACAACCCCCCGGAAGTGAGGTGTCTTACCAATGCCTACGGCACGCGAGATCATGACGAACGACGTGACCTGTGTCCGCGAGCAGGACGACCTGAAGTCGGCCGCGAAGCAGATGGCAGAGCTGGGGGTCGGCGCCCTGCCGATCTGCGGCGAGGACAACCGGCTGAAGGGCATGCTGACCGACCGTGACATCGTGGTGAAGGTGCTTGCGGAAGGCCGCGATCCGGCCAACGTCACGGTGGGCGAGCTGGCCCAGGGCGAGGCGGTGACCATCGGCGCGGACGACGACGCGGCCGAGATCCTGCGCACCATGGGCCAGCACAAGGTACGCCGGCTGCCAGTGATCGACGGGCATGAGCTGGTCGGCATCGTCGCCGTCGCCGACGTGGCCCGTTCCCTGCCGGAGCGGCCCGTGGGTGACCTCATCGAGGCCATCTCCGAGCGCGGCTGACCGTCGCATCCGTCCTCGATCGCCGCCCCGGGTGGGCGGCGATCGCCGTGTCGGGGGTCTGCGCGAATCGGTGGTCAGTCGGGCGGGGTGAGGGATGCGGTCTCGCCGCGGGCGATGGTGCGTACCTGCTTCACCCAGCCCCGGCGGCGGGCCTCGTCGACGAAGTGCGCGAGCGGGGACCGGAACACCGGGTAGTCGTCGTAGTGGATCGGCACGGTCAGCTTCGGGCGGACCAGTTCCGTCAGGTCGGCACCCTGGCTGGCATCCATGGTGAGCAGCACCCCGGCGACCCTCGTGCCGCCGAGGTGGATGAGCATGGCGTCGATGTCCGGGTAGCGCTCGGGGATGGCGGTGAGCAGCGGCCGGTTGAGGGTGTCGCCGGTGACGTACAGCCGGAACTCTCGAGCACCGGCGCGTTCCACGTCGATCATCGTGCCCATGACGTCGGGCATCAGCAGGTCCAGGGCACCCGGGCCGTGTTGGCCGGGCATCGAGGTCAGGCGCAGTGTCGTACCGTCGCGGTGCAGTTCCCGGGACGACCAGGTCGGCAGGCCCTGGGCGGCCTGGAAGCCCCAGCGACGCAGGCGGCGTTCGGCCGCTGGCGTGGTGACGATGGGCAGGTCACGGTCCAGTTCGCGGCGGGCCACCCGGTCGAAGTGGTCGCCGTGCAGGTGGGAGAGGACCACCGCGTCCAGCTCCGGGAGCTGGGCGATCCGCAGCGCCGGGTCCGTGCGTCGGCGCGACCACAAACCCTTGCCCAGGTACGCCCGCTGACCCCGATGCAGGAAGTTCGGGTCGGTCAGCAGGGTGAACCCGCCGATCCGCAGCACCGTCGTCGCGGTACCGATGAACGTCACCTGGGGTTGCTCCACCATAGTGCCCACCTCCTCCGGCTCCGGTACCCCGGTGGGCGGTGGGCATGCGGCTCAGCTGTCCGTGGGCGCGGTGTTCGGCCGGGCCTGGGGCACGTGTTCCATCAGCCTGGTGAGCGCGCCGTTGGCGAAGGTCGCGCCGAGCGCCGAGCCGGCCCCGATGGTCCAGCCCACCGGTCCGAGTGGGGTGCAGCCGAAGAACTGGCTCACCCCCGGCGTCTGCACCACCACGACGAGCACGCCCAGTGATGCCGCCGTGGACGCCAGCACGGCGGGGCTGGTGCCGCCGGCCAGGATGGTCTGCCCGAGTTGGGTGCCGACCAGGCTGACCAGGGCGACCGTCCCGGCCCGCTGACGGCGTCCGGTGTATCGGGCCAACGTCCAACCCGCGGTCGCGCCCAGCGTGGTCGCTGCCGCCCGGAGGCCGATCTCCCTGGTGAGGCTCTCACCGAGCGCCGTGTCCGGACCCTCGCGGAGCAGCGCGTCGGTGCGGTCCGACGCGGGTGGCCGGACCGCGATGGCCAGCGCCGGCGCCAGGTCGGTGAGCAGGTTGACCAGCAGCAGTTGTCGTCCGGTGAGCGCGGAGCGGCCGGTGGCCGCGGCGGTCAGCACACTGAACGCGATCTCGCCGAGGTTGCCACCGACCAGGATGCTGAGCGCGTGCCGCACCGACGACCACATCGCCCGCCCCTCGATCAGGGTGGCGATGATGGTCTCCAGCCGGTCGTCGGTGACCACCAGGTCGGCTGCGGCGCGGGCGGCCGGGGTGCCCCGCTGGCCGAGGGCGATGCCGACGTCGGCCAGCCGGATCGCCGGGGCGTCGTTGGCGCCGTCACCGGTCATCGCGACGGTCCGCCCGCACTTCTGCAACGCCTGGATGATCCGCACCTTGTGCGCCGGGGTGCAGCGGGCCACCACATCGGTGTTGGCCAACCGCTCGGCGAGCGCGTCGTCGTCCAGTTGGTCCAGTTCGCCGGCGGTGACCACCCGCTGTTCGTCGTGCTCGCTGATGGTGGCGGCGATCGCCTCGGCGGTGGCGGGGTGATCACCGGTGATCATGATGGTGTGCACACCGGCCTGCCGGATGCGGCGCACCGCCGGGGCGGCGCTCTCCCGGACCCCGTCGGCGAGGGCCAGGAAACCCACGAAGGTCAGCCCTCGGACGTCGTTGTCGGTCACCTTCGGGTCGTCCACCTGGCACTCGGCGACGGCGAGGATCCGGTTTCCCGCTCCGGCCCGATCGGCGAGCATCCGCTCCAGCTCCGCGCGCCCGGCGTCGTCGAGCGGCTCCTGACTGCCGTCGGTGCGCCGGGCCGAACAACGCGGCAGCACCGTCTCCGGAGCGCCCTTGACACTCAACAACAGGCGGCCGTCGGTCTCCCCGACGCTCGCGTGATAGCCACGGGACGGTTCGAACGGCAGCCCGCCGGCAGCCCGCCAACCAGCCGCGCCGGTCTGCTCCACCACCCCGGCCACGCCCGCGCCCCGCCGCACCGCCCGGTCGGTCTGCAACGCCAACTCCTCCGGGTTGGCCGCGGCGGGGGTGGCGCGCAGCGCGGCGGCCAGCGTCAACTGGAGCCGGTCGTCGAGCCGGTCCACCGGGGCGTACCGGTCGCCCACGCCGTCGCCGACCCCGGCGAGCAGCAACTGGCCCTCGGTGAGGGTGCCGGTTTTGTCGAAGCAGAGCACATCCACCCGACCCAGCGCCTCGATGGTGCGCGGGTTGCGGACCAACGCGCCGTGCTCGGCCAACCGCCGGGCGGCGGCCAACTGCGCCGCGCTGACCAGGAACGGCAACCCCTCCGGCACCGACGCCACGGCGAGGTTCGCCGCGGTCGCCGCCGTCTCGGCCAGGGGTACGCCCCGAAGCAGGCCCGCGCCGGCCACCGCCACCGCCGAACCAGCGGCCAACGGGATGGCGGCGCTGGTCAACGAACCGAGGCGGGCCTCCACCCCACTTGTCGGTGGGGCCTGCCGGACGAGCGCCAGGCTGCGGCCGGCTTCGGTGTCCGACCCGGTCGCGACCACCACGGCAGTGCCGTGCCCGGCGGCGACGGTGGTGCCCTCGTAGAGCATCGAGTGTCGATCGGCGATGGCGGCGGCCACCACCGGCCGGTTGGACTTGGCGACCGGCAGTGACTCACCGGTCAGTGACGACTCGTCCGCCTCCAGGCCCACCGATTCGAGGACGCGGCAGTCGGCGGGCACCGAGTCACCCGGCTCCAGGGCGATGACGTCACCGAGGACCAGGTCCTCGGCGGCGAGAACCTGCTCGCCACCGTCCCGGCGGACCCGCCCGGTCACCGCGGAACGGGACAGCAGTTCCGCGAGTGACCGTTCGGTGTTGCGTTCGTGCACCGCGCCGATCAGTGCGGATCCGCCGACCACGCTGCCCACGAGCGCGGCGTCGACAAGCGAACCGAACGACGCGGACAGCACCGCCCCGGCGGCCAGGACCGGGGTCAGCGGGTTGGACAACTCGTCCACGAAGGCGCGCAGCAGACCGCCGCGTCCCGGTCCGGCATCGCCGTTCCCGCCACCGTCGTGGTGCCGGCGCTGCGCTTCCGCGCTGGCCAGACCGTCCGGCGTGGTGTGCAGGTGGTCCAGCACGGTTCGGACCGGCATCAGGTGCCAGGCGGTCGCCACCGGTGCCGGGGTGTCCGACTGGTCGCGTAGCCGGCGGGCCTGCCAGACCCCGTTCGCGAAGGCCAACCCGGCCGCGCCGTTGACCGCGACGAGCGCCTTGTGCGGCAGTTGGGTCGGCGGAGCGGTGAACGCGCCCAGTGCTCCGAGACCGGTGCCCGCCATGGCCAGTCGGATGTTCTGCTGGGCCGTACGGCGGGCCACCCCGGTCGCCTCGACCACGAGGGCCACCACCCGCAGGTCGGCGCCCACCAGCAGGTGTGCGCCCCACGGCGGCAGTTCCTCCGGCGCGGCGAGCCCCAGACCGCAGTCGGACGCGCCGAGCGCCCTGCGGTCCGCCGAGACCAGCATCACCACCGCGCCGTCGCGCTGCAACGCGCGTACCGACTCGGTCAGCTGGTCGCCGCCGGGCAGCATCGCGTCGGCGAAGCCGTACCGCTGCTCGTCGCCGCCGGCCACCACCAGCCGCAGGCCAGCCTGCCGCGCGGCGGCCGGGAGGCCGTCGACGCCGGGCGCGGGTTCCGGCTCGACCCGCAGGAGCGCGGCGAGCCGGTCGCCGTGGACGAGACCGAGCAGTTGGCCACCGGCGGAGCGCAGCCGGTCGCCGTCCGGGATGTCAACCGGGTCGGTGCCGGGCAGCTGATCCAGCGGTCCGAGCCGCCAGCCGTCCGCCGTGCGGGAAGCAGCCGGATCGTCCGGGTTGAACAGCGCGAAGGCCTGCTCCGCCACCTGGTCGACGTCCGCGCCCGGCGCCGGCGCCAGATCGGCGAGGACACCCCGGTCCGAGCCGAGCACGGCGGCGTCCAGCACGAGCGTGTCGATCCGGTCCAACTCCCGCAGCACGCTGCGGTCCATCGCGATCACTCCGCGCCGGGCCAGCATCCAGCCAAGTTGCGCGGCGTACCCTTCGCGTCCGCTGCCGGGCGCCTTCGGCAGCGTCGACAAGCCCACCGCGATGGCCCGTTTCGGCCCGGCGAACGGCATCGCCGCCGCACCGGCCGCCGCACCCGCGCCGAGCATGCGGTTGACGTACCGCTCGACCGGCCCGTCCGGCTTCGGCCGGGGACGCTCGACGACCGGCCAGCGGGCGGTGGCTCGATCCGCCTCGCCGGTCAGATGCGGTTCGGCCCGTTCCCAGGCGGCGAGTTGCGCCCGCGCCTCGCCCCACTGCACCACCCGCTGGGCACCGTCCAGGACGATCCCGGTCCAACGGCCGGTCAGGCCCTGCACCACCGCTTCGGCCAGCGGAAAGAGGATGTCGGCGCGGGGGTCGGAGCGCAGCCGTTTGCCGATGAACTCGTGCAGCTTCGGCTGTAGATCGACCGCGGCGAGCACGCCGGCCACCTCACCGGGCAGCGGCGCGAACGGCAGGATCCGGGTGGCCGCCGAGATGGTCAGGCCCAGGGCGTCGGAGGCGAGCGCGCCGAGGGTACGGGGGGTGCGCGGCCCCTCCTCCGGCGGATGCGGTGGTGGGATCTCCGGGTCGGGTTCGTGGTCACAGGTCCGCTCGACCCGGCTGATCGTGGCGATCAGGTCGCGCAACGCCGGCTCGGGGGTCTCGACGGCAACCACCACCCGCCCGGACGGGGCGTTGACCCGAGCCCAGGCGACGCCGGGCAGACGTTCCAGCGCGCCCTCCACCTGACGGGCCAGCCGGTTTCCGCCGTCCTGGCAGACACCGTGCACCTCGATGTGGTGTCGGCCCGGCCGGGACCAGACCCGCCGCCGCGTCAGCCCGGCCGTCCGGGCCAGCCGGGTCGCCGCCGAACCGACAGTCCGGGACGCCTCGCCGACCAGGTGCGGCATGCCGAAGGACGGCAGGATGCGGCCGGCTGCGCGACCCGCCGCCGTCATCGAGGCGTACGGCTGGACGGACGCCGGTCCGACTCCCTGTTGCTGCTGGTCCTGACCTTGGCCATTTCGTCCTCCCACCGCACTCACGTCCGGCGGCCTGGCTTCCCGACCTGCCATCCGTTATGCCCCCTGAGCGGCGGAATTTTGCGTGGCCGCCGGTGCATGGACGGGGTGGGCCGTGGAACCCGACGACCATCACCGGACATGGGGAGGCCGACATGAGCACGCTGACGCGACATCTGAACGGCTCGGGGGAGAACGTCCGGATGTACAACCGGCAGGTGGCCTTACCGATGCTGGGTGACGTGGCGGTGCCGCCACCGGACAAGGTCGCCTACTACGCGGGGCTCGGTGTGCTCGCCGCACTCCAGGTCATCGAGTGGCCGATCGCCCTGGTGATCACGGCCGGCCACCTGCTGGCGGACCAGCATCTGTCGGGAGTGGTGCGCGGGGTCGGGCAGGCGCTTCAGGACGCCTGAGGAGAGCCGGGTCACCGGCGATTGACCTGAATCCAGGTTGAAGTCGCATGCTCGGGTCATGCCGAGCACAGTCGCCACCGACGCACCGGCCGTACCGGGGTTGTTCGCACCCCGGTTGCGCGCGATGACGGTGGGCAGCGTCGCCTTGATCTCGTTGCTCGCGTTCGAGGCGCTGGCGGTCGGTACGGCGATGCCGACCGTCGCCCGCAGCCTCGACGGGGTGGCGCTGTACGGGATCGCGTTCGGTGGCCCGTTCGCCACGGGCGTGCTGGCCATGGTGGTCTCCGGCATCTGGTGTGACGCCAGAGGCCCCCGAGGTCCGATGTGGCACGGGGTCACCTGGTTCGTGGTCGGGTTGCTGATCGCCGGGACCGCCCCCGTGATGAGTGTGCTGGTCGTCGGGCGGGTGGTGCAGGGATTCGGCTCCGGGCTGCTCTCGGTGGCGCTCTACGTGATCGTCGGGCAGGCGTACCCGCCGGAACTGCACCGGCGGATCTTCGCGGCGTTCGCGGCGGCGTGGGTCGTACCGTCGCTGGTGGGGCCGGCGGTGGCCGGCCTGATCGTGGAGTACCTGGACTGGCGGTGGGTCTTCCTCGCGGTGCCGGCGGTGGCGGTGCCGGCGGTGTTGTTGATCCATCCCGGCCTGCGGTCGCTGGGGCGGAGCGCGGTTACCCGGCTACCGGCCGGCGCGGCGGCACGGATTGGTTGGGCGTGCGGGGCCGCGGTGAGCGCCGCTCTGTTGCACATCGGGGGGCAGCAGCGTGGCGTTCCCGCCCTGACGCTCATCGCGCTTGCCGTGGTCGGCCTGCTGGTCTGTGCCCCGCGCCTGCTGCCGGCCGGGTTCCTGCGGGCGGCCCGGGGGCTTCCCACGGTGGTGGGCCTGCGCGGGCTGGCGTCGGCGGCCTTCGTCGGCGCCGAGGTGGTCATCCCGTTGATGCTCTCCCGGGAGCGGGGCCTCTCGCCCACCGCCGCCGGGCTGGTCCTCACGGTCGGCGCGCTGGCCTGGTCGGCCGGCTCCTGGTTGCAGGGCCGGATCCCGGTGCCGGCGTCGCGGGCCAGCCTGCCGCGCGCCGGGTTGAGCTGCATCACGGTCGGCACGGTCACGGTGGCGCTGGCCGTCTGGCCGGAGTTGCCGGTGGCTGTCGCCGTGCTCGGGTGGGCGGCGGCCGGCCTCGGCATGGGGCTGCTCTACCCGTCGTTGTCGGTGCTCACCCTGGAGCTGTCCGCCCCCGGCGAACAGGGCCGCAACAGTTCCTCCCTGCAACTGGGCGACTCCCTCTTCGCGGCGACGGTGCTCGCGTTGACAGGTGCCGTGCTGGCTGCGGGGAGCGCGCCCGGCCCGGCCAGTTACGCGGCGACTCTGGCGGTGACGGCGGGCCTGGCACTGCTCGGGGCCCTGTTGGCCGGCCGCGTCGTGGTGGGCGGTACCGCCCGGCCGGGCGGGTGATCCGGGGATTCGGTCGCGGCCGGCCCGGTTGGGCCAGGAGGATGGCGGGCGAGATGCGGGAGTGGGCCGAGGGTCATGCCTGGATCGTCAACGAGATCGTGATCTCGTTCTTCGCACTGCTGACCGTGCTGGACCTGATCCGCTCGGCGTGAGCCGGGGCAGAGCCGGTAACGAACCGCCATGTCGTCTCGTCCACCCCGCGTGCGCCGACGGCGTGCCGTGGTCCCCAGCAGGAGAGGAGGAGGACGAGATGAGGGTTCTGGTCACCGGAGCGGGCGGTCGCCTGGGACGTGCGGTGCTGGCCCGACTGCACAGTGCCGGGGTGGGTGTCCGGGCCACCAGCCGACGCCCGCACGCCAGGTCCGAGGCCGAGTGGGTGGTGGCGGACCTCGCGACGGGCCGCGGGCTGCCCGAGGCGCTGTCCGGGATGGACGCGGTGCTGCACCTGGCGTCCGCACCGAAGGGCGGGCAGACCTATCAGGTGGACGTGTTGGGCACCCGCCGACTGGTGGTGGCCGCTGGCGCGGCGGGGGTGGGACACCTCGTCTACGTCTCGATCGTCGGCGTGGACCGGGTGCCGATCCCGTACTACCGGCACAAGCTCGCCGCCGAGGAGGTGGTCGCGGCGGGTCCGGTGCCGTGGTCGGTGCTGCGGGCCACCCAGTTCCCGCAGTTCCTGGACGACCTGCTCGCCTCCAGCGCGCGGCTGGGGCCGGTGATCGGGGACCGGGCGGTGCTCGCCCAGCCGGTCGACCCGGGTGAGGTGGCGGCCCGGCTGGCGGCTCGGCTGGTCGCCGGCCCGCTGGGCGCCGTCGAGGAGTACGGCGGACCGCAGGTGCTGCGCTTCGACGAGGCGGCCCGGGCGTGGCGGGAGGCCCGAGGCTCGCGTCGACCGCTGCTGCCGGTACGGATCCCCGGCCGGCTCGGTCGCGAGTTGCGCGCCGGTGGCCTGGTCACTGAGGCACTGCCCCGGGGTGCTCGTACCTGGGCCGACCACCTCGCCGACACGTACGGGGGAACGGGGCGGAAATGAGAGCAACAACGGTTCATGTTCGTTTTACGGTGACGCCATGTTCGCTGTCGTCACCACGGTGATCCTCTACGTCTTCGGTTTCGTCTTCCTCTACGGCGTGATCCGGCTGGGAGTCCGGCACGCATTGGAGGACCTGGAGTTGCAACGGGCCAGGGCCCGGCGTGAGGAGGAGTTGGCGGCCGCCAGGGACCAGTCGTTCCTGCGCGACAACGCGTTCCTCGCCGGCAGTTGAGCACCGGATCGGTTCGGCCCGGGCCGGTGGCGTCCCGAAACGGACCGGGAGCCGTCGGGCGGTTCAGCGTGGCGGATGCGAGGATCGCACCCGTGATGGGAACGCTGAAGACCGAACCCGCCCGCGCCCGCCTGGACCTGCTCGCCCCGCCGGTGGCGGAGGCCATCGCGCAGTGGCCCGCCGAGGCGCCGGTGGACGTCAACGACGTGCTGGTCGCGCCGATCGACGCCGAACTCGCCGACACCGCCGCGTTCTGTGCGGCGTACGAGGTGGGACTGGACGTGTCGGCCAACTGTGTCGTGGTGGCGGGCAAGCGTGAGGGTGTGGTCCGCTACGCGGCCTGCATCGTCCTGGCCACCACCAGGGCCGACGTGAACGGGGTGGCCCGTCGGGCGCTCGACGTCCGCAAGGCGAGCTTCGCCCCGATGGCCGACGCGGTCGAGTTGACCGGGATGGAGTACGGCGGCATCACCCCGATCGGGCTGCCGGCGCAGTGGCCGATCCTGGTGGACGCACGGGTCATCGCCACTCCGCACGTGATCATCGGATCCGGCGTACGGCACAGCAAGATCGCGCTGCCGGGGCCGGCGTTGGGCGCACTGCCGGGCGCGCAGGTCGTGGAAGGGCTGGCCAGGCCAGCCTGAACAGACACCGGCATCGATGTTGTTGCACGTGAAACATCGTGATCATCGATGCCGGGTGCCCGGGTGGCTCAGCGTGCCGCGGCCTCGCGCTGCTCGCCTTCCGCTGCCTCGCGCTGCTCGCCTTCCGCTGCCTCGCGCTGCTCGACCTCGCTGAGCGCGGCGAGCAGGGTCTGCACCTCCTGTGCGCCGCTGACCGCGTACTTCCCGGCCAGGACGAAGGTCGGCACGCTGGTGATGCCGAGGTCCCGGGCGGTGGCCAATTCGGCCGCGACCTCGGTGACGCGCTCGTCGGAGTCGAGGAAGCGGCGTGCGTCGGCCGCGTCCAGGCCGATCGTGCCGGCCAGGGTGGCCAGCGCCTCCCGCGAGCCCACGTCGAGCCCGTTGTTGAAGTGCGCCTGGTAGAGCGCCTCCACCATCTCGGCCGCCCGACCGTGGTCGGTGGCGTAGGAGACCAGCCGGTGCGCGTCGAAGGTGTTCGCGATCACCGCGCGGTCGTAGTCCAGCCGAAGCCCGTCCGCGGCCGCGACCTGGGTCACGTGCGCGACCATCTGCTGGGCGCGCTCCGGCCCGCCGAACTTGCCGGCCAGCGCCTGCACCAGCGGGAGCGGCTCGGCGACCGGCGACGGGTCGAGCTGGAACGGCCGGTAGCGGACCGTCACCTCGCCCGGGTAGCTGGCGAGAGCCTCGTCCAGGCGGCGCTTGCCGATGTAGCACCACGGGCAGATGACGTCCGCGTAGATCTCGATCTCCATGATCGGTGGCAACCTCGCGGTCAGGCGAGTTGTTCCCGCACCTGACGCTTGAGCCGGCCCAGGATCGCCGTGCCACCGCGGATCCGCAGCGGGCTGATCGCCTGCGCCAGGCCCATCCGCTGGTAGAGGTCGTCCGGCACGGCCAGCACCTCCTCCGGGCTGGCCAGGGCCAACCCCTCGGCGAGGATCCCGGCGAACGCCCGGGTGGTCGGCGCCTCCGGCGGGCAGTCGAAGATCGTCGTCACGGTGCCGTGCGGGGTCACCTTGGCGCGCAGGAAGAACGACGTCTGACACTCGGGCACCTGCTCCATGCCCTCGCGTTCGACGGTGCCCTCCGGCAGCACCGGGATGACGTCCGCGTACTCCAGGAGCATCTCCAGCACCAGGTCGCGCGGCGCGGCAGCGAACTCGTCGACGATCTCGGCCAGTCGGGCCGGCATGTCAGCCATGCGTCGAGGCTACCGCCGGCCATTCGCGAACAGGTCGGCGGCGCATACCGAGCCCCCGACCCGTTCGTCACACCGTCGGAGACTGCTCGCTGATCTCGCTGAGCGCGCTCGTGGGGTCGAGCTGCATGGCCAGGTCGCCGAGCGAGACGATCCCGACCAGCTTGCGATCGCTGTCACAGACCAGCACCCGGCGGATGCCCCGGTCCCGCATGAGCGCCGCCGCCTCGCCCGCCGTGCAGTGCTGCTCGATCATGACCACCTCGCGGGTGACGATCGAGCCGATGGTGGTGGCCGCGGGCGAGCTGTTCTCCGCCACGGCCCGCACCACGATGTCCCGGTCGGTGAGCATGCCGGCGAGGCTGGCGCCGTCGGTGACCACCACGTCACCGATGTCCGCCTCCTTCATCACCCTGGCCGCCTCGTCCAGGGTGGTCTCCGCCGGCAGGTACACGACTTGCTTGGTCATCACGTCACTGACCCGGTAACCGGTCATGAGAGCCTCCGAAGACGAATACACCCGATCGAACTGATCTACCCGGTGACGCGGTAGCTACACCAGGTTTCCACGTTCCTGACGTACCTCGTGCACGAGTCGGGCCACCAGACCGTCAAGTGGCACCTCGGCGCGCCCGTCGCCGGCCCGTACGCGCAGCTCGACGTACCCCTCGTTGAGTCGGCGGCCGACCACGACGGCCCGGGGGATGCCGATCAGCTCCGCGTCGGTGAACTTGACCCCGGCCGAGACGTGCGTGCGGTCGTCGACAAGCACCCGCAGGCCGGCGGCGGCGAGACGTCCGCCCAACTCCAGCGCCGCGTCGAGCTGCGGCCCCTTGCCCGCAACCACCAGGTGTACGTCGCACGGCGCGATCGCCGCCGGCCAGACCAGACCCCGGTCGTCGTGGTGCTGCTCGGCGATCGCCGCGACCGCCCGGGACACTCCGATGCCGTAGCAGCCCATGGTCGGCCGGACCGGCTTACCGTCCGGTCCGAGCACGTCGACCGCGAACGCGTCGGTGTAGCGGCGACCGAGCTGGAAGATGTGGCCGATCTCGATGCCCCGCCGGATCGTCAGCTCGCCGTCGGCGCAGGCCGAGCAGCTGTCCCCGGCGCGCACCTCGGCCGCCTCGATCGTCCCGTCGGGCGTGAAGTCCCGCCCGCAGACCACGTCGGTCGCGTGCCGGCCCGGCTCGTTCGCCCCGGTCAGCCACGCCGAGCCGGGCACCACCCGGGGATCGGTCAGGTAGCGGATGCCCAGCTTGTCGAGCACCTGCGGCCCGAGGTACCCGCGGACCAGCTCGGGATGCTCGGTCCACTCGTCGAAGACAGCCACCTGGGCCGGCGCCAGTGCGGCGCTGACCCGCTTCAGGTCGACCTCCCGGTCCCCGGGCAGCCCGATCACCAGCGGCTCGGCCCGGTCGGCACCCGGCTGCCGAACGGACAGCACCACGTTCTTCAGGGTGTCGGCGGCGGTCCAGCCGTCCCGACCGCCCAACCGGCGGGCGTTCGCCAGCTCCACCAGACCGGCGATCGTCGGGGTGTCCGGGGTGTCGTGCACCTCGACGGCCGGCTGCGTGGTCGGGTCACCGGCGGCCGGCGCCCGGGTGACCACCGCCTCGGTGTTGGCCGCGTAGTCGCAGGCGGTGCAGCCGACGAAGGTGTCCTCGCCGACCGGTGTCGCCGCCAGGAACTCCTCCGACGCGGAACCACCCATCGCCCCGGACATCGCGTGCACCACCGTGTAGTCCAGGCCCAACCGGTCGAAGATCCGCCGGTACGCCGCGCGATGCCGGGCGTACGCGTCCCGCAGCCCCGCGTCGTCCAGGTCGAAGGAGTACGCGTCCTTCATCAGGAACTCCCGGCCGCGCAGCAGTCCGGCCCGGGGTCGGGCCTCGTCGCGGAACTTCGTCTGCACCTGGAACAGCGTCAGCGGGAAGTCCCGGTACGAGGTGACCAGGTCCTTGACCAGCAGCGCCGCCATCTCCTCGTGGGTGGGTGCCAACAGGTGCTCGGCGCCGCGCCGGTCGGCGAGGGTGAAGATGTCGTCGCCGTACTCCGTCCACCGCCCGCTGGTCCGGTACGGCTCGGCGGGCAGCAGCGCCGGGAAGTGCACCTCCTGGTCGCCGATCGCGAACAACTCGCCACGCACCACGTCGGTGATCCGGTCCAGCACCAGCTTGCCCAGCGGCAGCCAGGTGTAGCCGCCCGGCGCGGCGCGGCGGATGTAACCGGCGCGCAGGAGAAGCCGGTGGCTCGGCACCTCCGCGTCGGCCGGGTCCTCGCGCAGGGTCCGGAGCAACAGGGTCGACATGCGTAGCAGCATTCGCGCAGCCTAGAGCGTGTGCGCCCGGCCCGACGATCCAATTCGGCCCGACGGGGGGCGTCACTGTCGAAGTTGGCGCCCAGGGCGGCAACCATCGGCGATCAGCGCGACGTCTGGAAGGGCATCAAGTTCGCCGAGCAGGCCGAGCCGGCGAGCCTGCGGGACATGCAGATCATCAACGCGCTCATCAGGGCGGGGTCGACCGGCCGGAGGCCCAACCCGCGACTGCGCCGGACGATCCGGCCCGCCAATGACCTCCGCCACGTCGCCCGATCGGGGCACTACCCGCCGCGCCCGCGGTGACAGACTGGTCGCCGCAGGCAACGAGCGGTGTGAGGGGGCGCGGGTGCGCTGGCGCAGTTTTGTCGCGGTCGGGGACAGTTTCACCGAAGGCATGGATGACGCGTACCCGGACGGCACCTTCCGGGGCTGGGCAGACCTGGTGGCGACCCGACTCGCCGCCGAGGCGGGACCCGACTTCCGGTACGCGAACCTGGCCATCCGGGGTCGGCTCTTCCCCAGCGTGGTAGCCGAGCAGGTGCCGTCGGCCGTGGCGATGAAGCCGGACCTGATCAGTTTCGCGGCCGGCGGCAACGACGTGCTGCGCCGTACCTTCGATCCGGACACGCTGGTGTCCCGCTTCGACGAGGTGGTCCGGCAACTGCGTTCGGGCGGCGCGGACGTGCTGCTCTTCCGGTTCGCCGACGTGATGGCCCGACTGCCCGGCCAGCGCCTCGTCGCCCCCCGGGTGCAGTTGCTCAACCAGGCCGTCGGTGAGACCGCCGAGCGGCACGGCGCGATCATGGTCGACCTGTACGCCGACGACGTGTTCCTCAACCCGATGCTGTGGAGCACCGATCGGCTGCACCTCTCCCCGGCAGGTCACCGGCGGGTCGCGGGGCAGGTGTTGAACGCGCTCGGGGTCGGTTGCGACGAGGAGTGGCTGATGGTCCCGCCGCACCCGGCGCCGTCGCCGTGGTTGGCGGCCCGTGCCGCCGACGTGCGGTGGGCCGGTCGGCACCTCGCACCCTGGGTGAAGCGACGGCTGACCGGCCGGTCGTCCGGCGACACCGTGACGGCGAAGCGCCCGCTGCTCGGGCCGATCGTCGACTGACCGTGCGCACGCTGCACACCGCTCCACTGCTGCGACGTACCGCCGATGGTGCGTCGCAACCCGATCACGCCGTGCTGGTGAGCGGGGACCGCATCGAGGCCGTCGGACCGCTGGCCGACCTGCGCGCGGCGTACGCGGATGTCCGGGTCCGCCGGTGGCCCGGCACCCTGGGGCCGGGCCTGCTGCACGACGCCCCGCTGCCGGCAGCGCCCACCCCACGCGAGCGGGTGCACGCGTTGCTGCGGACCGGGGTGACAGCGGTGCTGGCAGAGCACCTGGCCGACCCGGCGCTGCGGGTCGCCGTCGACCGGGGCGACCTGCTCGCGCTGCCCGCCGCGGTGCCGCCCACGCTGCGTCCGGGTGAGCGCGCCGATCTCGCGGTCCATGCCGCCGACGGTGTCTGCCTGGTGACCGTGGTCGCCGGCCGGATCGCCCACCGCCGCGCCTGAGGCCCGTCACGTGCGCTCCGTCGCACCCCGATGGCCGTTCACCGGCCCGGGTTACGGCGTAGTTTGGGGATCATGTCTGTGCCGAACGATCCTGATCCCCGCCTTCAGTCGTACGCAGATCCGCAACGGCTGGTCACCACCGAGTGGCTGGCCGAGCACCTGGGCGACGAGGGCCTCGTGGTTGTCGAGTCCGACGAGGACGTACTGCTCTACGAATCGGGTCACATTCCCGGTGCTGTCAAGGTCGACTGGCACCTGGAGTTGAACGACCAGGTGACCCGCGACTATCTGGATGCCGAGCGCTTCGCCGAGTTGTGCGCCGCGAAGGGCATCGGCCGGGGTGACACGGTCGTCTTCTACGGCGACAACTTCAACTGGTGGGCCGCGTACGCCCTCTGGGTGTTCTCGCTCTTCGGCCACGCCGACGTGCGGCTGCTCGACGGCGGCCGGCAGAAGTGGATCGCCGAGGGGCGCGAGGTGACCCGCGACAAGCCGGCCCGTCCCCGCGCCGACTACCCGGTGCCGCTGCGCGACGACGCGCCGCTGCGGGCCTACCGTGAGCAGGTCATGGCGCACATCGCCGCCGGCCGGCCGCTTGTCGATGTCCGGTCGCCGGGTGAGTACACGGGCGAGACGCTGCACATGCCGGACTACCCGCAGGAGGGCGCGCTGCGGGGCGGCCACATCCCGGGCGCGGTCAGCAAGCCGTGGAAGTCGGCCGCCAACGAGGACGGCACGTTCAAGTCGGCCGACGAGCTGAAGGCGATCTACGCCGACCAGCTCGGGCTGAGCCCCGACGACGACGTGATCGCGTACTGCCGGATCGGCGAGCGGTCCAGCCACACCTGGTTCGTGCTGCGGCACCTGTTGGGCTACCCGCAGGTACGCAACTACGACGGCTCGTGGACCGAGTGGGGCAACCTGGTCCGGGCACCCGTCGTCAAGGGCGACCAGCCCGGTGGCCTGGCCGCCTGACCGGCCGGTATCGGTGTGGACCGTCCCCGCGCGATGCCCTGTCGCGCGGGGACGGTCGTTCAACCAGCGACTGCGATCACGCCACGCAGATCGCGGATGATGCCGGTGACCTCACCGGTCTCCGGGTTCCAGCGGGCCAGCGCGGCCGGTTCCAGCCGGAGCAGCACCGCACCCTTGTTGTCCCAGCCCAGCACCTCGCAGCAGCCCTTACTGCGCTCCCGGCCCAGGTCGAGCAGGTGGGACACGGCACCGGTCCGCGCGTCCAGCACCGCCGTCCCCTCGGCGCCGTCGATCTCACCGCTGGTGATCCATGCCGCGCTGGCCAGCCGCCCGCCGTGCAGCCAGCCCCGGCCGTAGAACTCGTTGATCTGATACGGCGAGGGCAGTCCGTCGGTGGTGATCGGCTGTTCGGAACGGATCGTCGCCTCGCGGGCGGTCCGGGTACGCAGTTCCAAGCCATCTCGTTCGCCGATCAGCTCGACCAGCGGCGCCTCCCGACCCGCCTCCGGGTCGGGCGCGGCCAGGACCCAGGTCGACACGTCGATCCTGCTCGCCGCCCCGGTGGCCCGGTCCACCGCGTACGTCCGGTCCTCGCCGCCGACCAGCACCCGGTCGTTCGCCCAGACAACCAGCTCCAGATAGCCGTCGAGGGGGATCCGGCGTACCTGCGCGGTGGTGAGGTCGACGATGACCAGTTCCTTGGTCTGCGCGAACGCCGCCGACTTGCCGTCCGGCGACAGCACTCCCGGCTTCACGGCGGGTGCCTCGTTGTAGCCCGCATCCCGGGTGGGTTGCAGCGTCACCACGTCGAGGCTGCGTACCACGCCGTCGTTGCCGAGCACCCGCACCGGACCGTCCGCGCGATTTTCCTCGTCCGTCGGCTGGAACAGTGCCAGCGCCCGCTGGACCGGTCGCTCGGAGAGCGCCACGGTCGCCGGGCCGCCGAGCCGGGCGAGTGGATCGGGTGCGAAGGTCAGCTCGGCGGGTGGGTGCTGCACGGGATCGCCGTGCGTGGGGACGGCGGTCGGGGTTGGCGCCACCGTGAGATTCGGTGGTGGATCGGGCGGTCGCAGGGCCGCCACCACGCCGCCGCCGACAAGTGTCACGGCCAGGGCGACAATGCCGACGGCCCGTCGGGTCCGTCGCCTGCGCCGAGCCCGGTCCCAACCGGCCGTTGCCGGTTGGCTGGGCAGAACGTCCTCGACAGTGATGGTCAGCAGCCGCCGCAGGTCCTGTTCGTTCACGGGTTCACCTCCAAGCCGGCGGCCAGATCGGCCGTGCCCTGCCGTGGCCGGGCGTCCCGGGCGAGGTCCGGGGCGACCTCGCGGAGGCGGCGCAGCGCCGCATGACACTGGCTCTTCACGGTGCCGACGGTCACCCCGAGTGCTTCGGCGGTGGCGACCTCGGTCAGATCCTCGTAGTAGCGCAACACCAGGACGGCCCGCTGCCGGGGCGGCAGCAGGCTCAGTGCGTCGTGCATGGTCAGCCGTAGGGCGCCGTCCCGGTCGTGGGTCACCCGGTCCGGTGGTGTGGCGCTCAGCCATTCCCGCCGTCGTCGACGCCACCAGGAGACGGCATCCCGGTAGAGGATGGCGCGCACGTAGGCGGAGGGGTCGCCGTTCTGGACCGACGCCCAGCGCAGCGCGAGCTTGAGCAGGGCGTCCTGGAGCAGATCCTCGGCCTGATGCTGGTTGCCGCAGATCAGGTAGGCCGCACGCAGCAGCCGGTGTTGGTGGTTCTCCACGAAGGCGAGGTAGCCGTCACGGCCGTCGTGTCCCGTCGGTGCCATCCGCCCCCTCCCGGCCGTCGCGTTGGGCGTCACCTGCCAGACGCACGGGGAGGGGTAAAAGGTTGGGTCAGTTTTCCGGCACCCCGGTCAGGTAGCGCTGCAGAGTCGGTGCGATCCAGGGGACCAGCTCCTCGGCCGGCGCGTCCACCATGGGTGGCAGGCGGACGATGTACCTGGTGAAGGCCAGGCCGAGGATCTGGCTGGCCACCAGACCGGCACGGCGGGCGGTCGTCGCGGGATCGGTGCCGAAGCTGGCCACGGCGGCGGCGAGCTGATCGACGAAGATGCCGCGCATGCGCTCGGCGGCGCCCGGGTTGGTGCTGGCGGCCCGGAGCAGCGCCACGAGCGTCTCGTCGCCCTCCCAGCGGGCGAGGAAGTGCCGGATCAGCACCTCGCCGAGGTGAGCGGGCGGCACCGCGGCCAGATCGGGCAGGCGGAGGTCGAACTCGGCGGCCGCCGCGAAGAGCCCCTCCTTGCTGCCGTAGTAGCGCATGACCATCGACGGGTCGATCTGGGCGTCCGTGGCGATGGCCCGGATCGTGGCGCGCTCGTATCCGTCCGCCGCGAAGCGTTCCCGCGCCGCCCGCAGGATCGCCGCCCGGGTGGCGTCGGAGCGGCGGGGGTGGGTCGGTTGGGTGGACGCGGTCATGCCAACGACCGTATGCCAACAACTGTTGACACACAATCAGCAGCGCCCTAGCGTTGCCAACAAGCGTTTGCCAACGCCTGTTGGCAACGGTTCTCCGGAGGTGGCCATGCTGCCCGAGAGCACGGATGTGCTGGTGGTCGGCGCTGGTCCGACCGGTCTCGCGACCGCGCTGACGCTGGCCCGACGCGGGATCGAGGTGACCGTGCTGGACCAACTGGCCGTGCCGCCGACGACCTCCCGTGCGGCGGTCGTGCACGCGTACACCCTGGAGGTGCTGGACCGGGTCGGCGCCGCGGCGCCGCTTGTCGCCCGGGGGATCCGGTCGCCGCGTTTCACCGTCCGCGACCGGGACCGGGTGTTGCTGACGGTGCCGTTCCACGAGTTGCCCTCCCGCTTCCCCTACGCGCTGCTGGTCTCGCAGTCGGTCACCGAGGAGGTGCTCACCGCGCAGTTGGCCGCCCTCGGCGTCCGGGTACGACGGCCGTCCCGGCTGACCGGCCTGAGCCCGACCGACAACGGGGTGCTCGCGCGGATCGACGGGACGGAGCTGCGCGCCCGGTACGTCGTCGGTGCCGACGGCTTGCACAGCACCGTCCGGCAGGCAGCCGGCATCGGCCTCACCGGCCCCCGCGACGAGGAATCCTTCGTGCTCGCCGACGTGCGGGTGGACAGCGTCCTGCCCGGCGACGAGGTCGCGCTCTTCCTGGCCCGGTCCGGCCCGCTGATCTGGGCGCCGCTGCCGGACGGAGTGGTCCGGCTGGTGGCCGCAGTGGCGACGGCTCCGGCGGATCCGGATGCGGCGTTCCTCCAGGCGCTGCTCGACGAGCGCGGCCCGGCGCGACGACCCGACCGGGTGACCGAGGTGCTCTGGGGCTCCCGGTTCCGGGTGCACCACCTGATCGCCGACACCTTCCGAGCCGGATCGGTGCTGCTGGCTGGGGACGCCGGGCACGTGCACAGCCCGGCCGGCGGTCAGGGCATGAACCTCGGCATCTGCGACGCGGTCGCCCTCGGCACCGCCGTGGCGGACGTGCTCGACGGAGGCCCGGAATCGCTGCTCGACGATTACAGCGCCGGGCAGCGGCCGATGGCCGAGGACGTGCTGAGTTTCGCCGCCGGGCTGACTCGACTGGCGACCGTCTCCCCGGCCCGCCGTCCCGCCCGGGACGTGCTGATCCGGCTGCTCGGCGCGCTGCCGCCGGCCCGCCGGAAGGTCGCGCTACGCCTGTCCGGGTTGTCCCACCGGCAGCCGGCGTCCGGCTAGGCGGCCCCGCTGGGGCTCGGCACGCTGGGCGCGGTCCGCAGTGTCCGCCACGCGGCCACTGTGACAAGTGCGAACGTCAGTGCCGCCGCGCCGACCACCGGCACCGTGCCGTACGCCGCGGCGGCCAGGCCGGCGAGCACCGCCCCGACCGGTGCGGTGAGCAGACCGACCATCCGCTGGGCCGCACCGACCCGGCCGAGCAGCCCGGCCGGCACGTACCTCTGCCCGTACGACGCGCACAGGCTGTTCCACACCACGGTCCCGGCGGCGAAGACGGCCAACGCGAGGCCACCGAGCACCGGATCGCGGGCCAGCGCGAACCCGGTCAGCGCCACCGTCTGCGCGGCGAGCACGGCGCGCAGCGCCGGCAGGGTGCCGACCCGGGCGGCGAGCCGGCCGGCCCCGAGCGCCCCCGCCACACCGCCGACGATGGCGGCCGCGGCGAACAACCCGTACCCGGCGGGTGGCACCCGCAGCACGTCGAGCGCATAGAGCACCTGCACCGCGATGATCCCGCTGATCGCCAGGTTGCTGGCGGCGGCGAGCACGGTGACCCGCCACAGTGTCCGGTGGCCGCGCAACCAGCGCACCCCCTCGGCGATCTCGCTCCCCACCGACAGGCGTCGAGTGCTCGCGCGGGGAACCGCGACCGGAAGCGGCGCCAGGGCCAGCACGAGCAGGGCGGCGGCGGCGAAGGTGACGGCGTCGAGGGCGAACGGCAGGGCCGGGGCGACGGCGAAGAGGACACCGGCGGCGGGTGCGCCGAGGAAGCCGCCAGCCACCGCGGACCCCGCCTGAAGCCGACCGTTCGCCCGGGGCAGCGCGTCCGGGGGCACCAGCGCCGGAAGCAGGGCGAATGACGCCGAGTCGAAGAGCGTGCCCAGCGCGGCGAGGAGGAACGCGGCCAGCAGCAGCACCGCGACGCCGACCCGGTCGAGGGCGACCGCCACGGCCAGCGCCGCCACCACGGTGGCGCGTACCCCGTCGACCAGAGCCATCGTCCGACGGCGGTCCCAGCGGTCCGCGTACACGCCCCCGAGCAGGCCGAACAGCAGCGGCGGCAACTGACCGGCCACGGTGACCGCCGCGATGATCCGCGGGTCGCGGGTCACGGTCGCGGCCAGCAACGCCAGTGCCGGCGTACGCAGCGCGTCCCCGAGCCTCGACGAGACGGCGGCGGACCAGAGCAGCCGGAAGTTTCGGCCGAGAGGAGGGGAGGTCATCCGGTGACCGTGCGGGTTCGACCGGGTCGAGGGTCAAGCCGCCGGACGAAAGAGGGACGCGCCTGTCGGTGATCATCGGTACGGTGAGCGCCGGCATTGGACCGGGGAGAAATCAGTCGTGGACCACACTTTCCAGGTCGACCTACGTGGCGTGGTCGATCTGCTCAGTCATCATCTCTACGGCAGCCCGCGGGTCTACGTCCGCGAGCTGCTCCAGAACGCGGTGGACGCGATCACCGCCCGACGTGCGGTCGAGCCGGACGCGCCGGCGTTGGTCCGCATCGAAACACCGGACCGCACCGGGGACGGCACGCTGCGGGTACACGACACCGGCATCGGCCTGACCGAGGCGCAGGTGCACGAGCTGTTGGCCACCATCGGCCGCAGCTCGAAGCGCGACGAGCTGGGGTTCTCCCGGCACGAGTTCCTCGGCCAGTTCGGCATCGGCCTGCTGTCCTGCTTCCTGGTGGCCGACGAGATCCAGGTGCTCACCCGGCACGGCGACGATCCGACCGTTCGCTGGACCGGGTACGCCGACGGTCGCTACGCGGTGACGCTGGCCCCGCCGGAGGCCGCCCGCGCCGAACCGGGCACCACTGTGACGTTGGTGCCCCGCCGCGACGCCGACCAGTGGTTCACCACCCCGACCGTCACCGACCTGGCCCGACTCTTCGGGGCGCTGCTGCCGGTCACCGTCCGCGTCGGCGACGTCGTCACCACCACCGGGGCACCGCCGTGGCCGACCACGCCGGGTGCGCCGCTGGACCGCGCGGCGTTGGTGCGGTACGCGCGGGAGACGCTCGGCGTCGACCCGTTCGACGTCCTGCCGCTGGCCGTGCCGGAGGCCGGGCTGACCGGCGTCGCCGTCATCCTGCCCACCCCGGTGAACCCGGCGGCCCGGGCCGGGCACCGCGTCTACCTCAAACGGATGCTGCTCACCGAGAACGCCGACGGGCTGCTGCCCGAGTGGGCGTTCTTCGCGCACTGCGTGGTGGACGCGACCGAGCTGCGTCCGACCGCCAGTCGGGAGGCCCTCTACGAGGACACGCTGCTGACGGCGACCCGGGAGGCGCTCGGCGACCAGGTGCGCGGTTGGCTGGTCCGGCTGGCGCGGCACGACCCGCACCGGCTCGCGCAGTTTCTCCAGGTGCACCACCTCGGCGTGAAGGCCCTGGCGTTGCACGACGACGAGATGCTCCGGCTGGTCGACAGGTGGTGGCCCATGGACAGCAACGTCGGCACGCTCACCCTCGCCGAGTTCCGCGAGCGCTACGGCGTGGTCCGCTACGCGGCCAGCCTCGACGAGTTCCGTCAGCTCGCCGCCGTGGCCGCCGCGCAGGACCTGGCGGTGGTCAACGCCGGCTACACGTACGACACCGAACTGATCGAGCGGCTGCCGGTGGTGGACCGCTCGGTGCTGATCGAGCGGCTGGAACCGAGCGACCTCACCACCCGCTTCGACGCACTCGACCCGCAGGTGGAGTTGGCGCTGCGCCCGTTCCTCACCGCGGCGCAACGGGCCGTCGAACGGTCCGGCTGCGAGGTGGTCATCCGGGCGTACGAGCCGGTCTCGCTGCCCGCGCTCTACCTGGTGAGCCGCACGGCCGCGTTCAACGACCAGCTCGCGGCCAGCCGGGACCGGGCCGACGACCTGTGGGGCGGGGTGCTCGACGCGCTCGCCGCCACCGCGCCACCGGACCGCCCGCAGTTGGTGCTCAACCACCGCAACCCGCTGGTACGACGGGTGGCCTCGCTGACCGACCCGGAGCTGGTGGGGCTCGCCGTCGAGGCGCTCTACGGGCAGGCGCTGCTGCTCGGGCACCATCCGATCCGCGCGGCCGACGCCGCCCTGCTGAACGATTCCTTCCTCGGCCTGCTCGGCCGGGCCGTGCCAGGACAGGAGTGACCATGAGCGACGAGGATCTGTGGCGGGTGCTGCGCGGCATCACCGACATGCCGTACGGGGCGGGGCAGATCGCCGCGCTGGAGCAGTTGCTGCGTCGGGTCGACGCCGCCGACGACCGGCACCTTGCCTTCGTCACCCGGATGCAGGCCACCGAGGGCTACATCTACGGCGGCGAGCCGGCGAAGTCCTTCGTGACCTTCTCCTGGTGCCTGTCCGAGTTCGACCAGGATCCGCAGCCCTACCACCAGCGTCACCTGCACAAGCTGCTCTGGCACTTCAAGTACATGGTCAACGGCCTGCTGAACTTCCCGGAGGTGCCGCTCGACCGCACGTACGCCGTGCTCGACGACATGGAACGCCGCTACCGGGAGGGCGGACACAGCCTGCGGACCGTCCACAAGTACCGGTTCCGGATCGCCGACCACGTGGGCGACGCGGAGGCGGCCGCGCACTGGTACCGGCTCTGGCAGACCACCCCGAGCGACGACCTCTCCGACTGCGCCGGCTGCGATCCGACGAGTCAGGTGGAATACCTCGCCGACACCGGGCGGGACGCCGAGGCGGTGGAGCTGGCCGAGCCGGTGCTCGCCGGCCGGCTCAACTGCAACGAGCAGCCGCAGGCGATCCTCACCGCGCTGCTCCTGCCGTACCTGCGGACCGGGCGGGGCGACGAGGCGCGGGACGCGCACCGGGAGGCGTACCGCCGGTTGCGCGGCAACCTCGCCGACCTGTGGGAGATCGGCGACCACGTCGAGTTCTGCACGGTGACCGGCAACGGGGCGCGGGCGGTCGAGCTGGTCGAGCGACACCTGGACTGGTTGGACCGGCCGCCGTCGCCGGCCGCCGCCATGCACTTCGCGGCGGCCGCCGCCGCGGCACTGCGTCAGGCCGGCGAGTCGACCGTGTACCGCCGGGCCGCCGAGGGCCGGCCGGCCGCCGAGGTGTCCGCGGCGGCGCTGGCGGACGAGCTGGCCGAGACCGCCACCGGTCTGGCCGTCCGCTTCGACGCCCGTAACGGCACCGCACACCAGTCGGAGTGGGTCGCCCGTCGGCTGGCGGTGCGGGCGAGCGGGGAGCATCTGCCGCTGTCGGCGAGCGTCCGACGCCCGGTCGGTCGGACCGCCGACCGGGCGGAGCGGGTGCGGTCCGGCAAGGGTGAACGACCCACCGTCGACCTGCCCGCCGACGCCGGCCCCGACGACCTGCTGGACCTCGCGGACCAGAGCTGGGGTCGACACGACCAGACCACCTTCCGGGCGGCGCTTGTCGCCTTCGACGAACGGTTCGGCTCCGCCGAGCTGCCCGCACGTACGTCCGCGCACCGGTTGGCGCTGCGGGCGGGCGAGCGTGCCGACGAGGAAGACCTCGAGAGCGCCGTCGAGCTGAACCGGACGGCGCTGAAGTTGTACCGGGAGGTGGGCGAGGACGTGCCCGCCCAGGTGGTCGCCGGGCGGCTCGGCGTGCTGTTGGCCCGGTCCGACGAGGGCGCCGAGGAGGGGCTGATGCTGGTTCGCGAGGCGGCCGAGGCCCTGGACCGGTCCGGCGACGCCCGGGAGCGGGCGGGCGGACACGTCCGGTTGGCGTCGGCGCTGCTGCAGCGGGAACGCTGGGCGGACGCGCTCGCCGCGCTCGACCGGGCACCGGCCGACGCGGGCGGCGACCGGCATCTGCTGGCCCGGATCGCGACGTACCGGGCGCACCTGCTGGAGCAGTTGGACCGCGTCCACGAGGCCCGCGCCGCCGTCGACGAGGCTCGCCAGCTCGGCCGTGAGCTGGGTGTCGGCGAGGTGATCGTGACCGCCTGCCTGGCCCACGCGCGGATGGCGGACGATCCGGCGGACGCCGTGGCTGCCTGCGACGAGGCGTTGGAGGCGGCACCGGCGGACGCGGAGCTGCCGGTCCGAGTCGCCCGCGCTCGGGCCTTGCAGTCGGCCGGCCGGGCCGTCGACGCGGTGGACGACTTCGTCGAGGCGGTGACGCTGTGCGTGGAGCAGGGTGCCGGGGGGGATGCGATCCTGCGGTGGGAGCTGGCGAACGCCTACCAGATGGTGGGCCGGCTCGCCGAGGCCGCCGAGGTCGCCGAGGAGGCCGTGCTCGGTCTGGACCGGATGGGCGCCCAGGCCGAGGCCGACCGCTGCCGACACCTGTTGGCCGGCGTCTATGCCGGGCTCGGCGAGGTTGACCCGGCGTTGGCACTGCTGGAGCAGTTGGCCGTCAACCTGGACGGACCGGACAACCTCCCCTACCGGGCTCAGGTGCTGGAGGAGGCCGGCGGGATCCTCTTCGACGCCGACCGGGACGCGGTGGCGGGCGAGCGGTTCGCCGCCGCGGCTGAGGAGTACCGGCGTGGCGAACTGCCGCTGGACGAACTGCGCGCCCGGCGACGGGAGGCGTACGCCTGGTTCTGGGCCAACGACCGGGACGCGGCGGTGCGGGCCGTCGAGGTGGTCGACGCGGTGGCGGCGACGTTGGCCGGGCAGGCCGAGCCACCGGTGACGTACGAGCTGGCGATGGCAGCCGAGGTCGGAGCACGGGTGCTCATCGGGGAGGGTCGACTGGACGAGGCGTTGGGCCGGCTCGACGGGGTGCCCGACCGGTTGCGGTCGATCGGGGCGTTCAGTGAGGCCGCCATGGCCGAGCGCCTCGCCGGTGAGCTGCTGCTACGCCTGGACCGCCCGGCCGAGGCGGAGGTGCTCCTGCGCCGGGTGCTCGGTGGGTTGCCGGTGGACGCGCAGCCGGTCCGCCAGACGGCCTGGCTGCTGGCTCGTGCGCTGGATCTGCTCGATCGGCCCGCGGAGGCCGCCGCACTGCGTGCGGAGCACGATCTGGACGAGGACGACTGACCCGGAACGGGCCGCCCCCCGGCCAGGTCAGGGGCGGCCCGACCCGGTGCGAGCGAAACTCACCGGCAACCACCACTGCCGGTTTGCGGTCTAGGCTTGCCCGGTGACGGTGGAGCAGCAGGCACGGGGCGCGGCGGGTGCGGGCCGGCGCAGGTCCCGCAAGGACGAGATTCTGGAGATCGCGGTTGGTCTGTTCGCCGCCCGTGGCTACCACGGTGTGTCGATGGATGACATCGGCGCGGCCGCTGGGGTCACCGGTCCGGCGCTCTACCACCACTTCGCCGGCAAGGAGGCGATGCTGGCCGCCGCGCTCATCCCGGTGAGTGAGGGGCTGCTGGCCGGCGGGCGGGAACGCGCGGCCGGGCACCCGGACGCTCCGCGCGAGGTGCTGGAGTCGCTGATCGACTTCCACGTCGAGTTCGCGCTGGCCAACCCTGCGGTGATCGCGTTGCACCTGCACGAGTTGGACCGCCTGCCGGAGGAGCCGCGGCGACGCATCCGTCGCCTGCAACGGCTCTACGTCGAGGAGTGGGTGACAGTGCTCACCGCGCTGCACCCGGGCATGCCGGATGGGGAGGCGCGGGTGCTCGCGCACGCCGCGTTCGGTCTGATGAACTCGACCCCGTTCCTCGGTGGCGAGGTGGACCGGCGGCGTCGCGCCGAGCTGCTGCGCGGGGCGGCCCTCGCCGCGCTGCTCGCCTGAGCCGACTCG
Organism: Micromonospora sp. NPDC049204; assembly: GCF_040647935.1. Lineage (NCBI taxonomy): Bacteria > Bacillati > Actinomycetota > Actinomycetes > Micromonosporales > Micromonosporaceae > Micromonospora > Micromonospora sp. NPDC049204. The sequence continues at coordinate 264,396 of NZ_JBEZDC010000003.1, forward strand.
TCAGAAGCAGGCCGGTCATGATTCCCTGACATCGTCCCACCATCCGGACGCCGGGAGGAAACATGATCGAGTCACTGTTGGTCGCCAATCGGGGCGAGATCGCCCGCCGGATCATCCGTACCGCCAAGCGCCTCGGCATCCGCGCGATAGCGGTCTACTCGGAGGCGGACGCCGACCTGCCGTTCGTCGTCGAGGCCGACGAGGCGGTCCTCATCGGCCCGCCGAACCCGGCGCAGAGCTACCGCAACACCGAGGCGATCCTGGCCGCCGCGAAGTCGACGGGTGCCCAGGCCATCCACCCCGGGTACGGCTTCCTGTCGGAGAACGCCGAGTTCGCCCGTACCGTCGAGGCGAGCGGCCTGATCTGGGTCGGGCCCGGCGCGGACGCGATCACCGCGATGGGCGACAAGATCAATGCTCGGAACCTGATGGCGGCGGCCGGCGTCCCGGTCGCGCCCGGCACCACCGACCCGGCGGCCGACCTCGACGCGGCCGTGACGGCGGCGGCCGAGATCGGTTACCCGGTGATGGTCAAGGCCGCGGCCGGCGGTGGCGGCATGGGCATGGGCGTGGCCGTCGACGAGGCCGCGCTGCGCACCGAGTACGACAAGGTACGCGCGTTCGCCGAGCGGATGTTCGGCGACGGTTCGGTGCTGATCGAGCGGTACTTCCCCCGGGTACGGCACGTCGAGGTGCAGATCCTCGGCCTGGCCGACGGCCGGGTGGTGGCGCTCGGCGAGCGCGAGTGCTCGGTGCAGCGGCGCAACCAGAAGCTGGTCGAGGAGTCCCCGTCGCCGGCGGTCTCACCGGAGCTGCGGGAGCGTTTCCTGGCGGCGGCGGTGCGCGCGGGTGAGGCGGTCGGCTACCGCAACGCCGGCACCGTGGAGTGTCTGCTCGATCCAGCCACCGGCGAGTTCTTCTTCCTGGAGATGAACACGCGGTTGCAGGTGGAGCACCCGGTGACCGAGTACGTCTACGGCATCGACCTGGTCGAGGAGCAGTTGCGGGTGGCGTCCGGGCTGGCGCCGACGTTCGACCCGGACGCGTTGACCGCGCGTGGCCATGCCATCGAGATGCGGATCAACGCGGAGGACCCGAAGCGCTTCCTGCCCGGCCCTGGCGTGATCAGGACGTGGGTGGAGCCGACGGGCGAGGGGGTCCGGGTGGACTCCGGCTACACCGAGGGCAACACCGTCACCCCGTTCTACGACAGCCTGCTGGCCAAGCTGATCGTCACCGGCGCGACCCGGGACGAGGTGCTCGAACGGGCGAAGACGGCGGTCGCGGCCTTCCAGATCGAGGGGCCGAAGAACAACGTCCCCTTCTTCAGTGAGCTGCTGGAGAATGCGGAGTTCCGCTCCGGCGTCTACGACACCGGCATCGTCTCCCGCATGCGCTGACCCCTTCTTGATCAATGCGACCGTTGGTCGGGTGGCATGCTGGGAGACGTTGAGGTTGGTGGCTGCACAAAGGGGTGGGCCTTTCATGGTTGATCTACCGGATTCGGTCTCGATTCGTGAGGTCGGGCCACGGGACGGGTTGCAGAACGAGGACCCGATCCCGACCGACGCCAAGGTGCGGCTACTCGACGCGCTCTCCGCCACCGGCGTCCGCCGGATCGAGGCGGTGTCGTTCGTGCACCCGTTGGCGATTCCGCAGATGGCCGACGCCGACCAGGTGTGGCAGCGGGCGGTGAAGGCCGACGGGGTGCGTTACTCGGCGCTGGTGCCGAACACCCGGGGCGCCCAGCGGGCCCTCGCGGCCGGCTTCACCGAGATCGAGGTGGTGGTCTCGGCCAGTGACACCCACAACCGGCGCAACGTCAACCGATCCACCGACGAGTCGCTTGACGACATCGCCGAGTTGATCGACCTGCTGCACGGGGCGTCCGCGCGGGTCGAGGTGATCGTGGCGACCAGCTTCGGCTGCCCGTACGAGGGGGACATCGATCCGCGGCGGGTGGCCGGCATCGTCGACCGGGTGGTCCGCGACGGCGCGGACCGGGTGGCGTTCGGGGACACCACCGGAATGGGCACTCCGCGTCGGGTTCGCGAGCTGCTCACCGCGGTACGCGACCGCAACGCGCACGTCCCGGTGCTGCTGCACTTCCACAACACCCGGGGTACCGCCCTGGCCAACCTGTTGACCGCCCTGGAATTGGGGGTGACCGAGTTCGACGCCAGCGTCGGTGGCCTCGGTGGTTGCCCGTACGCGCCGGGGGCGAGCGGCAACCTGGCCACCGAGGAGGCCGTGCACATGCTGCACGACATGGGCATCGACACCGGCATCGACCTGGCCGCCCTGATCGAGGTGGCGGAGTTGGCTGAGGAGTTGCTCGGCAAGAAGCTGCCGTCCGGTGTGCTGCGGGCCGGTCCGCGTACCCGGCTGACGCCGCTGCCGAGCTGACCGTCAGGACACGCGGAGAGGGGCCGGCCCGGAGGCCGGCCCCTCTGACGTGCCTGGTCGATCAGCTCACCGGGGTGAGCACGCTCGGCCAGCTGTCCCGGAAGATGTCCGCCCCGGCGCTGTCCGTGCTGCGCTCGGTGGCGATGCGGGTGCCGGCGAACAGGTTGCTGACCCGGTTCGCCTCGGCGCTGCTCGGGTACGGGTTGGTGCAGCCGGTGCCGGCGCTGCCGCCGGACATCAGGAGGGCGCAGTTGCCGTTGTAGTTGTCCGGCAGGCCGAGGATGTGCCCGATCTCGTGGGTCATGATCCGCAGTGGGCTGTACTGCGCGGCCTGCTGGGTGTCGATGTAGACCCGGCCGTTGCCGAGGCTGGTCCGCACGGCGTAGGAGCCGCCGCCGGTGATTTGGTAGATCCGCAGGTTGGAGCCGCAGTTCGCGGAGAGCGTCAGGTTGACTGTGGCGTTGTTCCAGATCGACGCGGCCTGGCTGGCGGTGCCGGCGTAGCTGCCTGCCTGGCTGGTGTTGTAGCAGATGGTCATCGCGGCCGACGCGGGTGCCGGGTTGGCGACCGTGACGGCGAGGGTGGCACCTGCGGTCGCGAGCATCGCTACCGCGATTCGACTGAGTCGTGAGGTCATCGCTGACTCCGATCTGGAAGGGGGTGCCAGGAGCCTAGCCATAGATATCTGTAAATATCAATGCCTGTTTCGTTGATGCCTGGTCACCGCCCATCCGGATCAGTGCCGCTACTGCGACCACCAGGTCGGCTGCCGGGACCAGCGGTGCCGACGCAGCGTCGCCAGCACCTCCGGCTCCAGCGGTTTCCCGTCGCTCACCGCGATGTTGCTCTCGACGTGCGCGATCCGTCGCATCCCGGGGATGGTGGTACAGACCCGGGGATCCGCCAGGATGAAGCGCAGCGCCGCCTCCGGCATCGGCATCCCGGGCGGCAGGTCCTCGCTCAGCGCCTGCGCTCGGGCGACGCTCTCGGCCAGGTTCTCCGGCACGAAGTACGAGTTGCGCCAGTCCCCCTCCGGCCACGTCGACTCCAGGGTCAACGTGCCGGTCAGGGTGCCCTCGTCGAACGGAACCCGGGCGATGACCGCGACGTCCTGTGCCGTGGCCGCCGGAAACAACTCGTCCTCGGGATCCTGGTCGAAGATGTTGTAGATGACCTGGACGGCATCGATCAGCCCGGTCTCGATCGCCCGTACGCCGTTCCACGCCTCCCAACGGTTGACCGAGATGCCGATCCCACCGATCAGGCCCGCGTCCCGCAGCCCGGTGAGCGTGTCCCGCCAGCGCGGGTCGTCCGTCCAGGAATCCTCCCAGACGTGCAGTTGCAGCAGGTCGATCGACTCCAGCCCGAGATTGTCCAGGCTCTTGTGCACGTACTCCTCGATGTGCTCCGGGGGGAAGACGTCATCGAGGGTGGAGTCCCGGGTCGACGGCCACTTCATGTCCTTCGGCGGCACCTTCGTGGTCACGTACAGCCGGGTGCCGGGGTTGGCCCGCACCAGGTCGCCGAGCACCTGCTCGCTGTGCCCGCGCCCGTACACCCAGGCCGTGTCGAAGAAGTTGCAGCCCAGGTCGACGGCCCGCTGGAGGGCGGCGAACTTCTCGTCGTCCTCGACACCGGTCCAGCCGTGGAGGCCGCCGCCGACCCCCCACATGCCGTACGAGATCTCACTGACCTGCCAGCCCAGCCGACCGAACCTGCGATAGTGCATGGTCACCTTCCTGCTGTGAGGGGATGGTGGGGACGGGACCGCCCCAGGTCCGCACCGCCTGCCGGTAGTCCGAGCCGTCGATCGCGAAGGCGCGCGTCAGCTCGTCGGGGATGTCCACCGGAGGCCGGACCAGGCTTGCCGTCCACCTCGGCTCGGCACCCCGGGCGCGCTTGGCGCCGTAGGTGCCGGCACCGAGGTGCACCAGGGGCAGGCCGCGCTCCGCGGCCAGACCCCGTGGGCGGTACATGGTCAGGTTGAAGTACGAGTACGCCGCCGCCAGCGGGTCGAAGCCGGCCGCGCGGACGTACACCCCGTCGGGCCACAGGTAGTTGAGGCTGAACCCGACGACGTCGTCGCCGGCGAATTCCAGGAGCACCAGGCTGTACGCGTCCAGCGCCGGCACCTGGGACGCGAAGTAGCGGTGCATGTCGGCGTCGGTGTCCGGGCCGCCGTACTTGCGCTGGGTCGCGCCGAGCAGCGGCGCGATCACGTCCACGCACTCGGAGAGGCGGACCGTCTCCATCCGGTCCACGGCGTCGTCGTACCGTCGGCGTTCGCGTCGCCACTCCCGCCGGTCCGCCGCCTCGGCGGCCCGGTCGGAGACCTCGCCGCCCGGGGCGGGCAACACCGCCTCGGCCGACAGCATCGCCGCCACCGGACCGCGGCCGGCCGGGCCGACCGCCCGATGCCAGGCCGCCTGGTACGCGGCCACGTGCTCGGCAGGGGTGTAGAGCAGCGCGACACTGGCCGCCCCGAGCCGCCCGGCGAGCGCCTCCACCTCGGTGAAGAGGGCGGTCAGCACGGCGTCCCGCCGGTCGCCGGGCAACTCCTTGGAGATCGCGACAGCGCCGTGATAGCCGGCGCGCGAACCCACGAGCAACGCGGGCAGGAACGCCGCGTGTTCCTCCGGCGACAGCGGCCGTTCCAGATTTTCCTCGGCGATGTGACCCGGGCTGTACGCCAGGTTCATCGACGGCACGCTCGCGCCGGCCCAGAGATAGGTCGCCACCGCCGCCACGGTGGCACCCGTGGCGTCCCGGGCCACCAGATAGGTGGTGACGAACGACGGGTCGGTCTCGGCCCAGGCCATCCACGGGTAACCGAGGTAGAACCCCTCACCCTCGGCGAGGCCGTTCCACACCTGCTCGCCGATCTCGCGGACGGACCGCAGGGCCGTGACCGACACGTCGTCGCTCATCAGCCGTCCCGGTCGCTACCGTCGTCGAGCAGCTCCAGCGCCACCAGGTCGTCGTATGTCTCCCGCCGACGGATCAACGAGATCTGGTCGCCGTGCACCAGCACCTCGGCGGGGCGCAACTGGCTGTTGTAGTTGCTGGTCATCGACATGCCGTAGGCGCCAGCCGTGAAGATCGCGAAGTGGTCGCCGGCCTTCAGCGCCGGCAACGACCGGCCCCGGGCCAGGTAGTCGCTCGACTCGCAGATCGGGCCCACCACGTCGTACGTCGTCAGGCCCTCGATGCCGGACACGTCGCGGGAACTGGGGATCGCCTCCGCGGATGGCTGCACCGGCCACATGAAGTGGTAGCTGTCGTACATCGCCGCGCGGGCGATGTGCGTCATGCCGGCGTCGATCACGGCGAGTTGCTGGTCACCGGCCTGCTTGAGATAGCGGACCGTGCTGAGCAGAATTCCGGCATTGGCGGCGATGGTGCGGCCCGGCTCGAATATGACCTGACCGCCCTGCCGGGTGAACGCGGTGAGCCGGTGCACGATCACTTCGGCGAAATCGTCCCAGCTCGGTGCGGTGCGATCGATGTACTCAGCCGGAAAACCGCCACCCAGGTTGAGCGTCGTGATCCGGTGCCCGGCCGCCTCCAGTCGGGCGACCAGGGCGAGCAGCCGATCCAGGGCGATGGCGTAGACCTGCGGGTCGAAGATCGGGCTGCCCAGGTGGATGTGGAAGCCCTCGATCCGCAGCGCGTCGTCGTCGGCGGCACGAGCGAACAGCGCGCCGGCCCGCTCGATGTCGACACCGAACTTGCCGCCCCGGGTGCCGGTGGTCGTCCGGGCCGGGGTGCGCTGGTCAGGCGCGACGTCGGGGTTGACCCGGATCGCCAGCCGAGGACGTACGCCCTCCTCACGGGCGATCCGTGACAGCAGCTCGACCTCCGCCTCGGACTCGACGTTGATGCAGCGGATGTTGCGGCGGACCGCCTCCCGAAGCTCGGCCTCGGACTTGCCCACCCCGGCCAGCACCGTCCGCTCGGGGTCGATCCCCGCCACCACCGCCCGGTGCAGCTCGCCCCCGCTGACCGCGTCGATGCCGGCGCCCTCCCGGCCCAGCAGCCTGAGCAGGTGGACGTTGCCCAGCGCTTTCGCGGAGAAGCAGACCAATGGGCTGACCGCGTCGAAGGCCTTGGCGAATCGGCGGTAGTGATCAATCAGGGTGCTCGCGGAGTAGACGTATGTGGGTGTGCCGTACTGCTCTGCCACCGAGGTCAGCGACACCCCTTCACACCAGAGGGAACCGTCGCGATAGGTGAACTCATCCATAAAATCCTCATTCGGGAGATCAGCGCTCAGGATATCGCCCACCCAACGAAGATCTACCCCTTATCTGTACTCGTACAGGTCCTTCTGTTCGAGGGCACGAATCCGCTGGTAGTCGTCCTCCAGCTGGCTCGGATCCTCCGCGATCAGGTAGAGGTGGCCGGGCGAGGTGAACAGGTCGATGGTCCGGTGCACCGGGGTGCCGGGCAGCAGATCCAACGCCGACCCGCAGAAGACCGAGGGAATCTCGGCCAGCCGCTGCGCCGCGCCCTCGGCGACCGTGCCGTCGTGGGGCGCCACCAGACAGACGACCATCAGGGCGCGCTGCCGCTGGTAGCCGGCGCCGATCCGCCGGGCGAAGCGGTCCGGGTCGGTGTACCGCTCGACGGTCAGCGACAACTGACTCACCCCGGTCGCCCGCTCCGGCCCGGCCGGGGTGACGCCACCCTCCAGCCGCGCCCCGGACTCGATCAGGACCGGCCCCCGGTCGTCGACCAGCAGTTCCGTGTGCGCCGGGCCGGTACGCACACCGAGCGCGTCCAGCACCTTCTCGACGAACGGGCGGAGCACACCTTCGATCGCACCGGTCCCGTCCAGCAGGACCTGCCTGTCGTACACCGGGCGGCCGTCGATGAAGAAGCGGTCGTCGCGCCAGATCTCGTGGATGTGGTGGCGGCCGTCGAGGCTCACGCTGTTGACGAAGTACTGCTGGCCGACGAGCTGCTCCTGCACCAGCAACGAGTCGTTCGGCTGGCCCATGGCGTTCGTAGCGCCGAGCAGCTTCGCGGTCGCCGCCCGCGCCTGGGCCTCGTCCGTGCAGAAGTACACCCCTTCGGAGCCGGCGCTGGCGGCCGGCTTGACCACCACCGGCAACACCCGGCTGGTCGCGAGCCAGTCGTCCAGCTCCTCGACGCTGCCCACCTTCGCGCCGAGCGGCACCCGCAACCCCGCGCCGGCGACCGCGTTCATCATCGCGGGCTTCTCCCGCCGGGGACGGTCGGCCGAGCGGACGTTGCCGGGCAGCCCCAGCAGCTCCGCGAGGTCGTCGGCCACGTTGACGCCCCACTCGCTGCCCGCGATCACCTCGACCGGACGCATCGGTGCGAGCATCTCGGCGGCCGCGCCGAGGGCCTGCGGAGATTCGCCACGCACGGTCAACACGGTCCGGAAGTCGTCGCGGCGCAGACCGGCGGCGTACCGCTCGTTGATGGTGCCGGTGAGGACCGCGACGCAGCGCCGACCCTGCTGGTTGAAGGCGGGTGCCAGCAGCGCGCCGGTCGAGAACGGGTCGACGATCACGACCACCTCGCCCGCGGCCGCCCTGGCGCCCGGTGGAGTCACGACGGTCTCCGTGACGAAGGAGGCCCGGTACGGGCGCAGGTCGAGGCCGTGCGCCGGGCTGAGTACGTCGAGCCGCATCGGCAGCGGATCCGCCCAGGTGCCCGGCCGATCCGGTGGCCGGGCGTAACAGAGGCTCAACGCCGGCTCGCTGAGCCGTTCGGTGTTGAGCACCAACTCGGCCTCGTCGCAGCCGTCGTCGTTGGGGTCGAGGTGGTGCAGCGGCACCGGCACGAACCCGAGTCGGCTCTTGAAGGTGAACAGTCCGGCCTGGGCGATGTGGCCGTACAGGGTGGGGTCGGTGCCGAGCGAGATCCAGGCGAAGTCACGCCGGCGGGCCTCCTCGAACGCGGCCAGGTAGAGCGCCCGACTGATCATCGCCTGGCGGACCTGCGGCCGCGCGGCGGAGAAGGCGATCCGCATGGCCAGGTCGGACGCGGCGACGCGGCAGACGACACCGGCGATCAACTCGTTACCGGCGCGCGCCGCGACGAGGAAGAAGTCGGCGAGCCCGGCCTCGGTGGGGTCGACCCCGTGCGCCGCCGGCAGACCGTGCGGCATGGCGGCGATCTGCGCGTCGTAGACGGCGAGGAACTCGGCGAACAATTCCGGGGTGAGCCGGGCGTGCACCTCGATGGTGAGCCCCTGCGTGTCGACGTACCGGCGCACGTCCCGGAAGTTGCGGCGCTCCGCCTTGGAGAGCCCGGCGAGGAAGTCCTCCGCGCGGGCCGGGGTGGGTCGCCCCCAGGTCACCCACCCTGGCTTGATCCGGAAGCCGGCGGCCTGAAGGCTCGCCCAGTGCTCCCGGGGTGGGTCGGGCACGACGACCACGTCCGCGTCGTCCGCCCACCGTCGGTCCAGTGCCTCCTGCGCCGTCACGATGCATCTGCGCAGGCCGTAGTAATCTTCCGCGCCGTTTCCGGACACGTGTCCCCCCGCCTTTGCGATCCCCACCCCCCGGGCGTTCTTCGACCTCGCTGTCCCGTCACGCTCCGCTGTCGGCAGTGACCATTGAATCGACGCTGCTCAGCGTAGCCCGCATCGACAAGACGGCCGCCAACGCGATCAGGGCAGCCATCGGGGACAGCAGCCGCGCCTCGGTGGGGCCGAGCCAGCCCAGGACCGCGCCCGCCGCAAGCGTCCCGGCCGCGCTGCCCACCGCCATCATCGTGGCCGCCAGGGCGAACGACTCGTTGATCACTGTCTTGGGCACCAGGCTGCCGAGCAGCCCGAACTCCTCCGAGCTGAGCGCCGCCAGGGGAAGACCCGCGAGGAACAGGCACACCGCGAGCACCGGGACCGACGTGGCGAAGACCAGCGGCACCATGCACGCGAACGCCACCGCCAGCAGCACGAGGTAGCGGTTGACCGGCAGCCGGGTGTGGTGCCGCGCGCCGTAGACCAACCCGCCGAGGACGCTGGCCGCCGGGGGCAGGGACAGCAGCGCCACGCCGGTCGCCGCGGCGTCGCCGTGCGCCGACACGGTCGCCGGCACGGTGACCTCGAGTACGGCGAACGCCGCGGCCGCCCCGCCGGCGGCCACCAGGATCGCCACCACGCCGGGAATGCGCCACGGCCTCCGCCCGCCCCGGGCGGTGCTGCGCCCAGCGTCGGGTGCGCCGGGCTCGCTGTTTTCGGCCTCCCGGCGCATCGTCGAGACGGCCGGTGCGGTGCCGTACAGGAGGGAGCCGACGACGAGCATTCCGCCGGCCAGCAGCGTCGTGGTGAGTGCGCTGAACACGCCGGTCAACAGGCCGGTCAGGGCGGGGCCGATCACGAAGAAGACCTCGATCAGCACCGCCTCCAGGGCATTGGCGGTGTTCAGTGCCGCTCCGGGCGGCAGGATCAGCGCCCAGGCCGCGCGGACGGTCGAGCCCACCGGTGCCATGGTGAGCGCAACGGGCGCGACCGAGGCCACCAGCAACCAGGTCGGGCCGCTGCTCGCGACGAGGAAGAGGGCCAGCGCCACCGCGTGCAGCGCCGCCAGTGTCAGCAGTACGACCCGCAGCCCGCGTCGGTCGATCAGTCGGCCGTGCAGCGGCCAGGCGACGGCCAACGCCGCCGAGAAGACGCCGAGGGCCGTCGCGCCGGACGTGTAGGAACCGGTTTTGGCGCTGATGTGCAGGAATATCGCGAGGGGTTCGATGGCCACCGGTAGCCGGGCGAGCATCGCGGGCAACATCACCCGGGGAACGCCGGGCGTACGCCACAGTGCGGCGTAACGCCCGACGGCCTCACCCAGCGACATCAGTCACCAGTTCAGACAACGGGGACGGACTCCTTCTGCGTGCGCGGCCGGTAGATGCCGTCGTACTGGTCGATCAGCGAGCCGTTCAACGCCTCGGTGAGTCGCAGGCGTTGCTCGAACAGCTCGTAGTAGGAGAGGTGGTTCGACGGCATCGGCGAAAGGTAGACGCTGATCACTTCCGGCGTCTCCTCGATGTCGAACGATAGTCGGTCCGCCTTCTTCCGGAAGTCCGCGGTGCCCGGGAGCAGAGTCCGGTTGAAGACATTGAAGTAGTTGGTGGCCTCGGTGCTCGCCTCGTTGAGCCGGGCCTTCAACTGCAGGCACCGGTCGAGGTACATGTCGATCATCGCCTGGTCGTCGTCGTCATGCCCGATCAGCATGTTGAAGGTCAGATAGCGGACGCCGAGGTCCAGCATCGACGTGACGATCTGGAGCTGCTCCTGGAAGGGCCGCAGCTTGTTGAACTTCTTGGTGGGCTCGTCACCGAGGTACTCGAGCGGGATCTGCACCCGGTAGCAGCCGACCCAGCGGTCCCCGCTGGTGTCGTTCCAGAACAGGGTCTCCATCAGCTCCCGGTCGACCTCACCCAGGTCGAGGAACTTGCCGAACTCCAGTCCGTTGGCGAACTCCCAGGAGAACTCCATCTCGCGGGCGATCCGGAAGATCTCCAGAGTGTCCTCCCGCCCGCTGTCGTGCAGCAGCGTCCCCCGCCCCGAGCGCTGGATCCGGGACAGCGTGTTGTCCTCCTGGAACAGGATGTTCGAGATCCCCATCGACTTCAGGTACTCGAAGTGCCGCCGCACCACGTCCGGCTTCATGTAGCGGTAGTGCCCACGCATGGGGGTCGCGCAGAACGAGCAGGTCCGGTAGCAGCCGCGCGAGGTCTCGAAACAGGTGAACGGCGCCCGTACGGTCATCGGCGGCTGGCCCTCGCCGGTGTCGTCGTACACCGACAGGTCGTCGATCAGGTCGAGTGCCATCGGCGGCAGTTCGGCCAGGTTGAGCTGGGCGCCACCCATGATGACGAGCCCGTCGCCGACCCGCCGCGTCATCACCATCCCCTCGATGGGCTGGCCGGTCGCCCGGGCCTGGATCAGTTTGGCGAAGGTGAGCTCACCCTCGAGCTGGATCACCACGTCGAAGCCGTTCGCCAGATACCAGTCCGGTCGGGCGGTGACGTCCATCCCCCCGCCGACGATCAGCGCGTTCGGGTTCACCTGCTTGAGGAAGGTGGCGAACTCGGTCACCACCCGGGCCGAGTTGGTGAAGTTGTTGGAGATCCCGATGATGTCGGCGGCACGCGCCTCGTCCGCGTACGCCTCGAACGGGCCGCCGTAGCGATGGCAGTCGATGGTGCGCGGCCCGTACTGGAACGAGGCGTAGTGCAGCGGCTCGCCGTCGTCCACCTGGGTGTCGACGATCTTGAACTCCGCGTCGACCCCCCACTCGCGCAGGTAGGCGCGAGCACCGGCCGCCAACGTGACGAGCGCGCTCTTGGGGTTGCGGACCCGCACCGGGCTGATGGTGGTGTCCTCGTCGCGGAACGACTGCCCGGGGTACGGGGCGTACAACAGGGTGACACGCATGGCCCTAACCTCCTGGTCAGCCCGCGTAGATGCCGTCGTAGAGACGGTGCATCTCGCGATCGTTGAGCATGGTCGTCATCTCGAGACGCTTCTGGTAGATGTCCCAGTACGTGAAGTGGTCGGTGTTGATCGCCGACAGGAAGATCCCGATGACCTCCGGGTTCTCGTCGATGTCGAACTGGAGCAGGGAGTGCAGGGTGGTCCAGTCCCGGGCTCCCGGCAGCAACGACAGGTTGAACACGTTGAAGTACGGCTTGTACTTTCCCTGCCCGACGGCCGTGAGCTCCTCCTTCAACCGGAGGCAGTAGTCGGTGAACATGTCGATGCCCTCGCGGTCGTGCTCGGGATAGCCGATGAACAGGTCGTACGTCTGGTGGCCGACGCCGTGGTCGGTGAGCATCGTGGCCAGGACGTCCACCTGCTCGTCGAAGCCGAGCAGCTTGGGGAACCGGCGCTTCTTGACGTTCATGTTGTCCAGCGGGATCTGCACCCGGTAGCAACCGACCCACTGGCCGTCGACCATCTTGCTGCCGAGCAGCGCGTCGGCGAGTTCGTGGTCGAATCTGCCGTTCTGCATGAACTTGCCGAACTCGATGCCGTTGGCGAACTCCCAGGCGAAGCCGTAGTCCCGGAACATGTGGAACATCGCGAGCACGTCTTCGCGCCCGGAGTCGTACAGGTAGCGACCGGTGCCGTTCTGTTGGATCCGGGACAGCGGGTTGTCCTCCTGCCACACGATCGTCTTGATGCCGTACTCCTGGAACGTCTTGAGGTGCTTCTCCATCGTCGGCAGGCTCATGTAGCGGTATCCGCCGCGGGACGGGGCCGTGCAGAACGAGCACCGCCACGCGCAGCCGCGGGACGTCTCCCAGCAGATGAAGCTGCCCTGCACGCCCTCCGGCGGCGGACCTTCCGCCGTGTCCGTGTAGACCGACAGATCGGGGATCAGGTCGAGGGCCATCGGCTCGATGGAATCCATCGGTATGGTCTCGCCCGTGTCGACCTTCGTGGGGATCAGCCGGCCCTGCAGCGAGATGTTCGGCACGGTGCCCAGGTCCTGCTTGCGGTTGAGCGCGTCGATGATCCGGGCGAAGGTCAGCTCGCCCTCACCACGCACCACCACGTCCGCGCCCCGGGACAGGTAGTACTGCGGACGGGCGGTGCAGTCGACACCGCCCACGACGACGATGGCCTTCGGGTTGACCCGCTTGATGTGCTGCGCGAGGTCGCTGACGATGTGCGCGCTGTTGGTGAAGTTGCAGGTGATCCCGTGCACCTCGGCCGAGCGGATCTTCTCGTCGGCCTCCTCGAACGGGGTGCCGTACCGGTAACAGTCCATGATCCGAGGGCCGTACGGCAGCGACTTGTACTTGACCCGCTGCCCACCGAGTTGGAGATCGATGATCTCGATGTCGCAGGAGTAGCCAAAGTGCGGTGCGTACGCCCGCAGCCCGGCGGCGATGGTGGTCAGCGCGCTCTTCGGGTTGAGTGGCCGCTCGGTGTTGATCGGCTCGCTCTCCCCCTGGAAGATCTGTGAGGGGAACGGGGCGTAGTAGAGGTTCACCTTCATGGCGTCTCCTGGGCCGTTAGGTCGCGGTTCACTGGACTGTCGCGGTGGACAGGTGCGGACGGTTCACTGACAGGAAGGTCCTCGCGAGACGGTCGACCATCGTGTCGACCCCCACGTCCCGACTCGTGCCCCAGTTGAGGCCGAGATCCCGAGCCAGCCGGGCGGCGCGGACCGTGTCGGTGCCGACCAGGGCGTCGTGGCACACCCCGGTCAGTGCGTCGGTCGCCGCGGCGCTGCGGGGCCGAAGAACAGCGAGACAGCGGGCTGTCTCGTCATCGCCGACCAGGTCGGCGGCCCGGTCGAGGAACCGGTCGTACGGGACCTCCGGCAGCGCGCCCGCCTCGGCGCGGAGCAGGGACAGCAGCTCGGTCACCGGCACCGACGTCGGCGCCACCACGTTCAGCACGGTGCCCGGCAGCACCGGGTGGTGCGGGTCGGTCAGCGCGGCGACCACCTGGGCGACCAGGTCGACCGGGGTCCAGTCCACGTGCAGGCGGGTCGGCGGCCGTACGCCGAGCCGTAGGCAGAGCCGCAGGATCATGGTGACCGAGGACCGGGGGTTGGCGTGCCCGGTCCGGGAGTGGGCGGCGACCTCCCCGAGCCGGACGACGGCGGCGGGGACACCCTGCTCGCTGGCCGCCCGCAGCAGTTGCTCACCGACCCACTTGGACTGGCTGTAACCGTCGGGTGGCAACGTCGACCAGGGCGGCAGGAACGACTCGGTGAGCGGTGTGCCGGGGGCGTGCCGCACGGTGGTCGTCGACAGCGAGATGATCCGCTTGCGGACGTGGGTGCCCGCGAGGTGGATGAGGGTACGCAGGCCGTGCACGTTGGTGGCCCGTAGGTCGACGTAGTCGCGGAGGGTGTCGACCCGACCGCCGGCGTCGACGATGGTGCCGACCTGTCGACAGAGCCGCCGCCAGTCGGCGGCCACCAACCCGAGGTGGGGTTTGTCGAGGTCACCGGCGAGGGCCGACCACCCGGTCAGCTCCGCCGGCCCGTAGCCGCCGGCCGACAGCGCGGACCCGACCCGGTGCCGGGCCGCCTCGTCGTCGGTGGCGCGGACCAGGCAGACGACCGGTCGACCACCCTGCGCGGTGAGGGCGGCCAGCACGTGTGAACCGATGAAGCCGGTCGCGCCGACCAGCAGGATCGCCCCCGGGTCGTCGGGCCGCCGGACCCGCACCCGGCCCAGCTCACCGAGGCGCAGGTCGTCGGCCAGTTCGTGTGGCGTGACAACGGGCGGGGGCAGCGGGCTGCCCCGGCGGACCAGTTCGGCCTGTGCCGCGATGGTGGTCGAACGGATCAGGTCGCGTACGTCCAACCGGATCGCGAAGGCGCGTTCGAACTCCACCGCGAGCCGGGCGGCGCCGAGTGACGTTCCACCGAGGCAGTAGAAGTCGTCGTCGTTGGCGTTGAAGCCCAGCACCCGCGTCCAGATCTCGGCGATCCGCGCCTCGACGCTGTCCGCCGGGTAGGCGGCGTCGGTGTCGGTGGCCCTCGGTGCGGCACCGGCCAGTCGGCGGCGCAGTCGCTCCTGGTCGACCTTGCCGTTGGAGAGCAGCGGCAGGGTGGCGAGGCGGACGAATCTGCCGGGCACCAACGCGGCGGGCAGCGCGGTCCGGGCGTGCTCACGCAGCGCCTCCTCGGTCACGGCCCGCTCGGCCGAGTAGAAGCAGACCATCGTGGCCGCCGCGCCGGCCTCGTCGACGATCACCTTCACCTGGTGCACGTCGGGCAGCGTGGTGAGCGCGTGCTCGATCTCGCCCAGGTCGACACGTATCCCGGCGATCTGGACCTGGGCGTCCCGGCGGCCGCTGAACATCAGCAGGCCGTCCTCGCGTACCCAGCCGAAGTCACCGGTGCGGTAGAGCAGGTCGCCTTCGACCTCGTCGTACGGGTTCGGGACGAACACCTGCCGGGTGCGCTCCGCGTCGCCGTGGTAGCCCGCGCCCAGGCAGACGCCGGCGAGGTGAATCTCGCCGATCTCGCCCCGGGGTGTCGGCTGACCGTCCTCGTCGAGGAGCAGCACCGAGGTGTTGGGCAGGGGTAGGCCGAGGGGGATGACCTGGCGGTCGTCGTCGTGCACGGCGTGGAAGACCGAGCCGATCGACGCCTCGGTCGGACCGTAGGTGTTGGTCACCCGGATGTCGGCGAACATCCGTCGGAAGGCCTGGACCGTGTGCGGTTTCGCGGCTTCGCCACCGATGAAGACCTGGCGCATGGACGCCAGCAGGTGCCGGTCCTGTGGCCGGTGCTCGAGGCGTTCGACGAGCAGGTCGAAGATGCTGGGGACGAAGTCCGTCATGGTGACGCCGTGCCGGTGGATCTGGGCCAGCGTCGCGTCGAAGTCGAGGATGCCGGTGCGGTCCGGGATGACCACGGTGCCGCCGCGGGTCAGCGGCCAGAGCAGCTGCCAGATCGACGAGTCGAAGGTGTGCGCGGAGTTCTGGAGCACCACCGCGCCGTCGGCGGCGAACCGCTCGGTCATGGACAGGAAGCGGTTGACCAGCCCGTGGTGCAGGTTGACCGCGCACTTGGGCAGACCGGTGGAACCACTTGTGAAGAAGGCGTAGATGGGGTCTTCCGGCCGGGGACGGTCGGTGGCGGGCGCGGGGCTCCGGTGTGTGGTCGGCTCCGTCCGCACGTCGATCACCGGCAGGGCGGGTGCGCCGTCCGGCGGCGACCCGACGGTGGCGACCGGGCTGAGGCCGTCGAGCATCCGGACCTGGCGCAGCGCCGGCCAGGCGCGGTCGAACGGCACGAACGCGGCACCCGACCGCATGGTGCCGAGCATGGCGACGAGGAGCC
Source organism: Micromonospora sp. NPDC049204 (assembly GCF_040647935.1). Classification (NCBI taxonomy): domain Bacteria; kingdom Bacillati; phylum Actinomycetota; class Actinomycetes; order Micromonosporales; family Micromonosporaceae; genus Micromonospora; species Micromonospora sp. NPDC049204. Next base: position 280,595 of record NZ_JBEZDC010000003.1, read on the forward strand.
CGACCCGGTCGTCGAGCAGGAGCGCGACGAAGTCACCCCGCCGGGCGCCGACGGCGAGCAGATCGGTGGTGACCGCGTCGGCCAGCCGATCCACGTCCCGATAGGTGAGCGTGCCGGTGGGATGGACGATCGCGGTGGCGTCGGGATGCCGGCGGATCGTCTCGTCGATGAGGTCGGCGACTGTCTGGTGGATCGGACGTGGCCGGACCGGCCCGTTGAGGAGAGCGCCGACCTGGGCAGGACTGGGGCGCAGGCGCTCTGTTCTGGTGACGGTCAAGGTGTTTCTGAGGACACCACGGAGGCACCTCTCCCGAGCAGTTCACAATATGCCGTTGCGGCGGCACCGTGGACAGGGTGGATAGTCCCCGTTGACTGCATCGCATCGTAACTGCGAACTTTTGAAATTGTCTATGCATCGACAGCGGTAATTTGCCACCGACGAACAGGGCGAAGCGTCGAAATCGGTCAGCGTCGAATGATCTCTGGTCGGCCGCGACGGCGGGTCCACGAGCCGGGGTGGGGGCCGACCCCGCTGACGTCCGGCAGCTAGCAGGGAAATCCCAGTGCCGTCAACGATTCTCACGACTCGGGATCGACGACTTCGGGGTGTCACCGCCTCGTCTGAGCGGACCCACTGGTCAGTGCCTTTGGATCTAGTCGGCAATCCGGGTAATCAGGTACGGTCCCTCTGCCATCACCCTGTCCTGCCGTTACTTCGGGGAAACAAAGGGGCATAACTGTGAATATCTATAAGCCGGTCCGAACCATCGGTCTTGTTGTTACTGTCGGTGCACTTGTCCTCAGTGCCGGATGTGCCAAAAAGGATCAGGGTGAGGTCCAGACCAGCGGGGTCAAGCTCATCAAGGCGGGCACCCTGACCATCTGCACCCATCTGCCGTACCCGCCGTTCCAGTCCAAGGACGCCAGCGGCAAGGTGGTGGGGTTCGACGTCGACGTGATGGATCTCGTCGCCAAGAAGTTGGGCGTCGAGCAGGCGATCGTCGACACGCCGTTCGAGGGGATCAAGTCCGGTCAGGATCTCAACACGGGCAAGTGTGACGCCGCCGCCGCGGGCATGACGATCACCGAGGAGCGGCAGAAGGTGATGGACTTCTCCGCCCCCTACTTCGATGCGACGCAGGCGCTGCTGGTCAAGACCGGCAAGTCGTACAAGTCGCTGGATGACCTGAAGGGTCGGAAGGTTGGCGTGCAGGCGGCGACCACGGGCCGTGACTACGCCCGCAAGTTCGAGAAGGAGAAGAGCCTCCAACTCGTGGAGTTCGAGGACCTCGCCGCCGAGCAGCAGGCTCTGGCCACCGGGCAGATCGAGGCCGCCATCAACGACCTGCCGGTCTGGGCCGAGTACATCAAGGAGAACCCGGGCGGCTTCGAGGTGGCGGCCGAGTTCGACACCGGCGAGCAGTACGGGATCTCGGTGAAGAAGGACGGCAACCCGGAACTGCTCAAGACGATCAACGAGGAGCTGGCCAAGGCGAAGCAGGACGGCACGTACGACGCGCTCTACGAGAAGTGGATCGGCCAGAAGCCGCGCGTCTGACCCCATCCCCGTCCGCTCGGCCCCCTGGTCGGCGCTCCATCTCCGGCCTGTCGTAACCGGCGGTTGGGTCGCCGCGACCCGTCCGGGTACGTTAGCCTAACGATCGTTTAGGTCGGTAGGTGTGCCCGGACGGGCCGCCGGCCGGGGGTGGCGGCAGTAGGGGGTCGGCGTGACGCTCGACGGTGAGGCACTGGAGCAGCTGCGCAAGCGGGCCCGGTCCGGTGGTGCGGACAAGTACCACGCGGCCAACGCGGCCAAGGGCAAACTCTTCGCCCGGGAGCGGGTCGCGCTCCTGGTCGACGAGGGCTCGTTCGTCGAGGACGGCCTCTACGCCAACGCACTCGCCGAGGGGTTGCCCGCCGACGGCGTGGTCACCGGCACGGCCACCATCGACGGCCGACAGGTCTGCCTGATGGCCAACGACTCCACCGTCAAGGCCGGCAGCTGGGGCGCCCGCACCGTCGAGAAGATCATCCGGATCATCGAGCGGGCGTACGGCGCCGGCGTGCCGATGGTCTACCTGGTCGACTCGGCCGGTGCCCGGATCACCGACCAGGTCGATCTCTTCCCCGGCCGACGCGGCGCCGGCAAGATCTTCTGGAACCAGGTCCGCGCCTCCGGCTCGATCCCGCAGGTCTGCGCGCTGTTCGGCCCGAGCGCCGCCGGAGGGGCGTACATTCCGGCGTTCTGTGACGTGGTCGCCCTGGTCGACGGCAACGCCAGCATGTACCTCGGCTCCGACCGGATGGTCGAGATGGTCACCGGGGAGAAGACCACCCTGGAGGCGATGGGCGGGGCCAAGGTGCACACCGCCGAGTCCGGCGTCGGGCACTTCCTCTGCAAGACCGAGGCGGACGCGCTCGACGTGGTGAAGACCTACCTGTCGTACCTGCCGGCGAACTGGACGCAGGCGCCGCCGGCCGCGCCGGCCGTCGCCGCCCCCGCCAAGGCCGACCTGGCCGCGCTGGTGCCGGCCAGCGAGCGGCAGGCGTTCGACATGCGTCGGTACGTCAAGGGCCTGCTCGACGAGGGCTCCTTCTTCGAGATCCAGGCGCTCTGGGCCAAGGAGTTGACCATCGGGTTCGGCCGGCTCGACGGTCAGGTCGTCGGGGTCATCGGCAACAACTCGATGTTCAAGGGCGGCGTGCTCTTCGTCGACTCGGCCGACAAGGCCACCCGGTTCGTGCAGCTCTGCGACGCGTTCAATGTGCCGCTGCTGTTCCTCAGCGACGTACCCGGGTTCATGGTCGGCAGCGTGGTCGAGAAGCAGGGCATCATCCGGCACGGCGCCAAGATGATCACTGCGATCTCCGAGGCGACGGTGCCGAAGATCTGCGTGGTGGTGCGCAAGGCGTACGGTGCCGGCCTCTACGCGATGGCGGGCCCCGGGTTCGAGCCGGACGCCACCATCGCGCTCCCCAGCGCGAAGATCGCGGTCATGGGCGCCGAGGCTGCCGTGAACGCGGTCTACGCCAACAAGATCGCGGCGATCGAGGACGAGGCCGAGCGGGCCGCCTTCGTGGCCGCCAAGCGGGCCGAGTACGAGCAGGACATCGACGTCGTCCGGCTCGCCAGCGAGCTGGTGGTGGACGCCATCGTGGAACCGCACGACCTGCGCACCGAGCTGGTCCGTCGCTTCGCGGCGGCGCGTACGAAGGATCGGCACTTCTCCCGCCGTCGGCACGGCGTCACCCCGGTCTGATCACCCACCCAGACCCGCACCGCGACCCGCTTTCGGCGTCACGAGCGCCGGGACGGACCGTCCTTACAGGAGGATGAGATGGACTTCCGGCTCACCGACGAACAAGCGGCGCTGCGCGAGAGCGTGCGGGACTTCGCGCGCCAGGTGGTCGCCCCGGTCATCGCCGAGCACTACGAGCAGCACACGTTCCCGTACGAGGTGATCCGGCAGATGGGCAAGATGGGCCTGTTCGGCCTGCCCTTCGGTGAGGAGCACGGCGGCATGGGCGGCGACTACTTCGCGCTCTGCCTGGCCCTGGAGGAGTTGGCCCGGGTCGACTCGAGCGTGGCCATCACGCTGGAGGCGGCGGTCTCGCTGGGCGCGATGCCGATCTACCGCTTCGGCACCCCGGAGCAGAAGGCGACCTGGCTGCCCCGGCTGCTCAGCGGCGAGGCGCTGGCCGGGTTCGGGCTCACCGAGCCGGGCACCGGCTCGGACGCCGCCGGAACCCAGACGCGGGCCGTGCTGGACGGCGACGAGTGGGTGATCAACGGCTCGAAGGCGTTCATCACCAACTCGGGTACCGACATCACGGCCATGGTGACCGTCACCGCGGTGACCGGCACGAACCCGGACGGCTCCAAGGAGCTGTCGACGATCATCGTGCCGACCGGCACGCCCGGGTTCACCGTGGCGCCGGGCTACTCGAAGGTGGGATGGACGGCCTCGGACACCCACGAGCTGACGTTCGACGACTGCCGGGTGCCGGCGGCCAACCTGCTCGGCGAGCGGGGCCGGGGTTTCGCCCAGTTCCTGCGAATCCTCGACGAGGGCCGGATCGCCATCGCCGCGCTGGCCGTCGGCCTCGCGCAGGGCTGCGTCGACGAGTCGATCAAGTACGCGAAGGAGCGGCACGCCTTCGGCCAGCCGATCGGCGCCAACCAGGCCATCCAGTTCAAGATTGCCGACATGGAGCTGAAGGCGCACACCGCTCGCCTGGCGTACTACGACGCCGCCGCGCGGATGCTCGCCGGTGAACCGTTCAAGCGGCAGGCCGCCATCGCCAAGCTGCACGCCAGCACGATCGCCGTGGACAACGCCCGGGAGGCCACCCAGATCCACGGCGGGTACGGCTTCATGAACGAGTACCCGGTGGCCCGTTTCTGGCGGGACTCCAAGATCCTGGAAATCGGCGAGGGCACCAGCGAGGTGCAACGCATGATCATCGCTCGGGACCTGGGTCTCTGAAGGTCCGCCGCGTAGGCCTACCGATCGGCCCGGCAAGGCTGCCCGTAGGGCTGTCGGATTATCGGCGAACGGGCGTCGGCAGCCCGACGTTCGGCTGCCGACGGTCGTAGTTCATCCGTACTCTTCGTGGCCATGACTCCGGATCATGAAGGGTCACGGAGCCCGGCTGGTCGTACCCCCCTGCCGGAGCTGCTCCGCGGGCATCGACGCGCCGCCGGCCTGACCCAGGCCGAGCTGGCGTCCCGGGCCGGGGTGGGCGTGCGGACGGTGCGTGACCTGGAGCGCGGCCGGTCGGTCCGGCCGCAACGCACCACCGTCGAGTTGCTCGCCACGGCGTTGGCGCTGACCGGCACCAGCCGGGCGGCGTTCCTGGCCGCCGCCCGCGGGCACTCCGGCACCGAGTCACCCGGGCCGGACGCCACCCCGACGGCGCTCGGGACCGGCGACCGGACGACCTCCCAGTCGCTCTCCACCAACCCGCCGGCCACCCTCCCGCCGCCGGTCGCGCTTGTCGGCCGAGATCGCGACCTCGCCGAGCTGGCCGAGATGCTGACCGCGGAGCGCGGGCCTCGGCTGGTGAGCCTGGTCGGGTTGGCCGGGGTCGGCAAGACCGCGCTGGCAACGGCGGTGGCACATCTGGTGGCCGTCGACCACCCGGGCGGTGTGGCCGGAGTGCTTGTCGCTGAGGGCTCGGACGGGCCGGACGTGTTCGCCGCCGCGATGGCCGTACTGGGCGCGGCACGGCTGCCGGACCTCCTGACCCGGCTCGCCGGACAGCCGGCGCTGCTGGTGCTGGACGCGGTGGAGCATGCGCCGGACCCGGTGGCCGCGACGCTGCACCGGCTGATCGGTGCGGTGCCGTCACTTCGGGTGCTGGTCACCGGGCGGCATCCGGTCGGACTGCCCGGCGAGAGGGTCTGGCCGGTCGCACCACTCGATGTGCCGCCGCCGGGCGACGGACGCGCTGGAGCGGCCCCGCTCGAATCGTGGCCGGCGGTCGCGTTGTTCACCACCCGACTGGCTCAGGTGCGTCGGGAGCCGCCCAGTCCCGATGAGCTGCCCGCCCTTGTCGCGCTGGTCCGCCGGCTGGGAGGGCTGCCGCTGGCCATCGAGCTGATGGCCGCCCGAGGTCGACTGCTCGACCTCACCGAGCTGCTGGACCGGTACGGCGACCACGTGCTCGACCTCGCCACTCCCGCCGATCCGGTGGTCCACCCCGGCGCGGCGGCGGCGGTGTCGGTCACCCTGCGCGACGCGGTGGCGACCAGCTACCGATTGCTGGCCCCCGACGAGCGGGCGGCGCTGCGGCAGCTCGCCGTGTTCGGCGACCGCTGGTCGGTGGAGTTGGCCGAGGAGATGCTCGGCGACCGGGCCGACCGGGACGGCGCGGTGGCGATCGACCCGGTTCCGCTGTTGGACCGGCTCGTCGAGCTGGGGTTGCTGGGCGTGCGCGGCACCGGGCCGTTCCGGTTCCGCCTGCTCGACGCGGTCCGCGACTACGCCATCGAGCAGGCGGCCGCCGCGGGTGAGCTGACCTGCATCCGACGTCGGCACGCCGAGGTGATCGCGCGCCTGGTGGCGCGGATCGCGAGCGACCTGGTCGGCCCCCGGCTGCCCGACGCGGTGCACCGGCTGGACGAGATGAGCAGTGACATCAGCTCGTCGCTGGCCCACGCGACCACGGACGACCCGCTCACCGCGCTGCGGCTGGCGGCGTGCCTGACCCGCTGGTGGCGGTTCCGTGGGCGAGACGTCGCCGGGCGACAGTGGCTGCGGCGGTTGCTGGCGGACCCCCGGACCGCCGACGCCGATCCGATCCTGCGTGGCTGGGCCGCGCTCGGGGTTGCCCAGCTCGCAGCCGAGCACGGTGCGGGTGCCGAGGAACTGTCGACGGCGCGTACGGCGTTGGGCATCTTTCGCCAGGCCGGCGACGTCACCGGGGAGCTGGAGGCGCGAAACATCCTCGGCATCCTGCTGATCTCCGTCGGCGGGCAGGACGAGGCTCGCGAGCAGGCCGAGACGGCGCTGCGGTTGGCCGCCCGTAACGGACGTACCCGGGATCTGGCGGTGGCCCAGAACAGTCTTGCCTGGCACGAGATCCGGACCGGTGACCTGGCCGCCGCCCGTCGCAGGCTCGCGGCGGTGGACCGCCTCGCCGCCGAGAGTGGCGAGCAGCGCCTCCGGGTGCTGGCCTGGGCCAATCGAGCCGAGGTCGCCCGCCTGGAGGGCTGGTACGCGGACGCCGTCGACCAGGGCCGGCGGGCGCTCGCGGCGTTGTCCGAGCTGGGTGATCCGAGACGCCGTCGCCGGGTGCTCGGGAAGATCGGGTTGGCGCTCGCTCAGGACGGGCGTGCCGTGGAAGCGACAGAGGTGCTCACCGAGCTGCGCGCGGGGACCGCTGAGGCGGTGGCAGCCGAATCACCGCGAGCGCCGGCTCGCCGGGCCGTGGCGCCGAGGCAACGCTCGGGGGAGTCGGCGCTGTCCGCGGGCGGGCCGGAGGTGGGTCTCGGTGCGTTGATCGAAGGGAATCTGGCGCTGCACCGGGGTGACCGGGAGTTGGCCGCAGAGTGGTTCGCCGCGGCCGTCGACGCCAAAGGTCAGGAGCGCCGAGACGTGGTGGAGGCGCTTGTGGGACTGGCTGCGAGCACCGCGGACCCGGCGGTCCTGGAGCGGCTGGAACGGGTCTGCGAGGAGAGCGGCATTCGGCTGCTGCCGCAGGAGTCGGGACTGCTCTACGCGCTGACGGCGACCCGTAGTGGGCCGGAAGCACCGTAGGTGCCCGTGCGCGGGCGGGGAGAGTGGCGCGGACGAAGAGCCCCCTTGGTGCTACCCCTCGCTGTTCGCCCGCGCCGTCACCCCCCGGTGATTCCCCGGTGCAGGAAGCCTGCCACCGCCAGCAGAGCGAAAAGTCTGATTAGCCGAAATTCTTCGCCTTGGCTCGCTCAGTTCTGCCGGTCTTTCTGCCGGTGCGGACAGCCGGTGTTCAGGGCTGGGTGGCGGCGGACTCCTGCTCGGGGCTGACGTCGTCGCTGCCGGCGGTGGCGCACGGGTGTGCGGCGTCGCGTACCCGGCGCAGCCCGTCGAGCAGGGCGGTCAGCGCCTCCGGGTCGAGTTGGCCGGTGAACCACTGCTCGATCATCTGGAGATGCCCGGGTAGCGTCTCGTTCAGGCGTTGCATCCCGGCTGCGGTGACCACCGCGTACGAGCTGCGCCTGTCGTTCGGGCAGGCCCGCCGGGTGAGCAACCCGTCGCGTTCCATCCGGTCCACCACACGGGTCACGCCGCTCGTCGACAACGAGGTCTGCGCGGCGAGGTCGGTCATGCGTAGTTGGTTGCCCGGCGAGCGGGCCAGTCGGGTGATGACCTCGAACTCGACCGAGGACAGGCCGTGCTCCTCCAGTTGAGCGTTGAACCGGGCTGACAGCCCGGCGTGTGCCTCGAAGAGCAGGCCGACGGCGGTGATCCGGGGATCGTCGAAGACGTTGGTCACTCGTTAATCCTAGCAGTACTTGACAGGAGGAATATTGTTGGGGTTATATTTGCTCAAGCAGTCGTTGGGCTACTAAACAATCTCCTGGAGGACAGCAGCATGACCAGCAGCATCGATGCCGTTACCCGCGAATGGGACGGCCTCACCATCCCGGCGGCTGGCACCTACGTCCTCGACGTGGCGCACAAGCGGGTGGGCTTCGTGGCCCGGCACATGATGGTGAGCAAGGTTCGCGGTGAGTTCAAGGACGCGACCGCCACCATCACCATCGCCGAGGACCCGCTGCAGACGTCGGTCGTCGCGACCATCCAGGCGGCCAGCATCGACACCACCCAGACCGACCGGGACGCACACCTGCGCAGCCCCGAGTTCCTGGACGTCGAGAAGTTCCCGACGCTCGAGTTCCGCAGCACCGGGGTCAAGTCCCGTAGTGGCAGCGAGTTCGTGCTCACCGGTGAGCTGAGCATCAAGGGCGTCACCCGGCCGGTCGAGCTGGAGGTGGAGTTCGAGGGTGTCGGCCGCAGCCCGTTCGGTCAGGACATCTTCGGTTTCTCCGCGAGCACCGAGATCGACCGCGAGGAGTTCGGCCTGACCTGGAACGTCGCCCTGGAGACCGGGGGCGTGCTGGTCAGCCGCAAGATCAAGATTGAGATCGAGGGCGAGGCTGTCCGCCAGGCCTGATCTTCCCCGCATCGCCGGTACACCGGGCCCACGCCGCACGTCGGCGTGGGCCCGGTGTCGTCTCCACCTCCGACGCCGATGTCGTGGTATTCGTCACGAGCGGCTCGCGCCGCCATCGCGTCCGCTCGCTCGGTGAACGGGGTACAGATGGCGCCACGAGCGCGCCCGCTCCGGTCGATGTCGGATCACCGCCGTCGGCCTCTGGCTCCGGTCAGGTGGGCGCTCTTACCGTGGAGGGTTCACAATGCGCTTTCCGGGACGGACGAATCCCGACCGCGCCGGCTGTCGGGAGGACACATGGGCAGGGACGTCGCACAGGGCGCCTTCACCCGGGATGACCGCGTCCGCTACCGGCAGAAGGTACGACGCTGCCTGGACGTCTTCGCCCTCATGTTGGACGACTTCGGGTTCGACGCCGACCGGCCGATGACCGGCCTGGAGATCGAGCTCAACCTGGTCGACTCGGCGGCCGAGCCGGCGATGCGCAACGAGGAGATCCTCGCCGACATCGCCGACCCGCTGTTCCAGACCGAGTTGGGGCAGTTCAACCTGGAACTCAACGCCGAACCCCGACTGATCGAGGGCACCGGCTTCGCCGACTACGAGCACGACCTGCGCGGCAGCCTCTCCAGGGCCGACGAACGCGCGGCGAAGTCCGACGCGAAGATCGTCCTGGTCGGCATCCTGCCCACCCTCACCGAGGGGCACCTGGTCGAGGACAATCTCTCCACCAACGAGCGCTACCGGGTGCTCAACGACCAGATCGTCGGCGCCCGTGGCGAGGACATCGAGCTGGACATCCGCGGCGTCGAGCAGTTACGGACGCACACCGACTCGATCGCCCCCGAGGCTGCCTGCACCAGCCTCCAGTTCCACCTCCAGGTCGCACCGGACAGCTTCGCCGACTACTGGAACGCCTCCCAGGCCATCGCCGGGGTCCAGGTGGCGATCGGAGCGAACAGCCCCTACCTGTACGGGCGCCACCTGTGGGCCGAAACCCGGATCGCGCTGTTCCAGCAGGCCACCGACACGCGTCCCGACGAGCTGAAGGCCCAGGGCGTACGGCCCCGGGTGTGGTTCGGCGAACGGTGGATCACCTCGATCTTCGATCTCTTCGAGGAGAACGTCAGGTACTTCCCGCCGCTGCTGCCGATCTGCGAGGACGAGGACCCGGTGGAGGTGTTGCACGCCGGCGGCGTCCCGAAACTCGGGGAGTTGAGGCTGCACAACGGCACGGTCTACCGGTGGAACCGCCCGGTCTACGACATCATGAACGGCCGGCCGCACCTGCGGGTGGAGAACCGGGTGTTGCCGGCCGGCCCGACGGTGGTGGACATGCTCGCCAACGCGGCCTTCTACTTCGGGCTGGCACGGGGTCTGGCCGAGGCGGACCGCCCGATCTGGAGCCAACTCACCTTCTCCTCCGCCGAGGAGAACTTCCAAGCCGCCGCCCGACGTGGTCTCGACGCCGTGCTGCACTGGCCCGGGCTCGGCGACGTACCGGTCACCAAGCTGGTGCTGGAGCAGTTGCTGCCCACCGCCGCGGCCGGCCTGGACGGCTTCGGCGTCTCCCCGGCGCAGCGGGACCGGCTGCTCGGCATCATCGAGCAGCGCTGCCGCACCGGCCGCAACGGTGCCGTCTGGCAGACCGAGGCGGTGTGGGCGGCGGAGCGGCGGCACGGCATGGACCGGGCGGCCGCGCTGCACCACATGGTCCAGCGCTACGCGGAACTCCAGCGCGCCAACGAACCAGTCCACACCTGGCCGGTCCCCTGACCCCACCCCACCCCCCGATCGCGTTGATCATGGGGTTTATTGCCGCGACACGCCGCTCGGGGTCGCCGAGGGGCCGGGGGCCGGGGGTGGTTAGTCGGAGGTGGGGCGGGTGGGGCGGCGAGTTGCGCGGCTGCGGCGGGCGCTTGGTGTCGGATCCTCTGCGGGGGCGGAGATGGATGGTTCGGTGCGCGGCGCGGGCACCCTGGGCGCGGGCACCCGCGGCGTGGCATCCGCACCTGGCGTGGCATCCGCACCAGGTGCGGCGCCTGTCGTGGTTGTCCGGTGCGCGGCGTCGGTCCTGCCGCGTCGGCCCGCGGCGGTGATGGACGAGCGGAAAGTCGACGGCTCGGGCTCGGCGTTCGGAGCCGGATCGGTCCGAGGCCCGTCGACGGTGATCTGCGTCGAGTCGACCTGAACTGCCGGGTGCGGCTCGGGTTTCGGGGCCGCGACTGAGGCGCTCCGATGAGCCGCCCGACTCCGCTCGGCGCGATCGGCGAGGACAGCGGCGAGTACGGAGCCGCCGATCCCGGCGATCACCGCGTACGGGGCGATCAGTTGGGTGGAGAGCTGCGCGGGACCCAGCGTCGACCAGTGCGGCAGGGTGGTCAGGTAGGCGAGCGCGACGAGCACCGGACCAGCGGCCCCGGAGGCAGCGGCCCCGACGCGGTGCCCGGCCGATCGGGCCGTCCGCCGAGCGGCCAGCACGCCGATCAGCAGCGCCGGCACGAGTGCCAACAGCGCACCTGGCCAGTAGAGCTGGTCGGAGATCCAGTACCGCGGGTGGTCCGGATCAAGCTGCCAGGTGCCGAGCTGGGCTCCGGTCAGCCCTCGTCCGACGCGTACCCCGTCGATCACCGAGACCACCGCGAGCAGCCAGAGCCAGGCGGCCGTCGCGGTCACGTTGATCGCGGCGGCCCGGGAGCGAAGCGCCCAGCCGGCGACGAGCACGCCGATCAGGATGCCCAGCATCGCCTGCACGGCGGCGGTCCGTTGCGGTGCCCCGGTGTCGGCGCCGGTGGCGACCCGCGCGGGAACGGCGATCAGCAGCACGGTGACCAGCCCGCCGATCCCGGCACCGAGCGCCAGGACAACCCGTCGCAGCAGGCCCGCCCGGTCGGCGGACGGCACCTCGGCCACCTGCGGTGATCGGCTGTCCGTCGGCTCCGGGTCGGGCCGGTCGGCGGCAGGTGGATCCATGGCGGTGGCCGGGTCGGACTCCTCGGTCGCTGCCGGGTCGGTCGCCGGTGGCGTGGCCGTCACTGGCGGCGTGGGCGTCACCGGTGCGCCGCCGCGCTGGTGGAGCCGCTGCGCGCAGACCGCGCCGAGGACCGTCGAGCTGGCGGCGAGCCAGGTGGCCCAGGCGAGGCCGTCGGCCCAGGCCGTGTCGCTGGCGCCGGCATCGCTGGGCGTCCAGGTGATGACGCCGAGCCCGTAGCCGAAGCCCAGTTGCGCGGCACCCGCGCCGGCAGCGACCCCGATCGCGGTCGCGATCGACACTCCCCAGCCCTGTCTGGCCATGCCGGGCAGCGTAACGTCCCGTCGTCGGCGCGGCGAGTCGCAACGACCCGCCGGTGTGGGCCGACCGTCGGTGCGGCGGATTGGGCGGCGGGCGGTACCGTCGCCGGTGATGAGGCGGTGGACGGTATGACGGACACGAGCACGAACCCGCAGGATGCCGCGGGCGGCGGTGCGAGCCGGGCCAGTATGTGGCTGGGTGGTGGGTTGGCCGTCGTGCTGCTCGCCGCGATCGGCGCGACCGGCGGTTGGCTGCTGGCCGGCGACGGCGAGAAATCCCCGGGGGACCCGCTGACCGCCGCGACCACGACCAACCCGCCGAGCAGCCGGGCCACCTCGGCTCGACCGAGCACCGGTCGGGCCACGCCGTCGGCCGTCCGGACCTCCGCCACACCGACCAAGGGCACCGGCCTGACCGTGCCACCGGTGATCGGCGTCGAGTTCATGCAGGCGCGGGACATGCTGCGCGAGCATCGGCTGGGCTGGCGGCTGGTCTTCGGCGGCGGAGCCGGTAGCACTGTCGAGAGCGCCGTACCCGCCGTGGGCACCGAGGTCGCCCGGGGCACGACCGTGCAACTTCAGGTGACGGGGCCAGCGCCAGCGGCCGAGGTGCCGGACGTGGTCGGCAAGGACTGCGCCAAGGCCGTCGACGAGCTGATCGACGAGGGCCTCTACCCGCGTTACATCAGCGGTCGCAACGGAAAGGTCGCCCGGCAGGAGCCGGTCGAGGACGGCTCGGCCCGGTGGAACGACGAGGTCAGCATCTGGTGCGGGGCGGGCGCCCCCGAACAACCCTCGACGAAACCCACTCCCTGAGCTGAGACCGGTGCGCCGATCGTCGACGCAGCCGAGGCGGAGCGACGTACCCGCGAACGGCGCGGCACGGCACGCTGATCCCCACCGATGGCAGGTTGGGCGACTAGGTTGACGGTCGAGGGCCATGCCGCCCGTCCGGTTCGCGGAAAGGACGTGCGATGAGCGACGACCGCCAGGAGCCTCCCGCCGGCGAGCACGAGGACGATCGGACCCGCCCACTGCCACCGTCCGCCGACCGGGCGGAGCCACCGCAACCGACCCGACCCACCGGCGAGCCGGACGAGACGGCGCCGATCGACCGGACGGTCCCGGCTCGTCCCACCGGGTCGTCCGACCAGACCATGCCGATCGACCGTGCCGCCGCCACCGCGCCGCCCAGCCCGGGTACGCCGCCCAGCCCGGGTACGCCTTCGTGGGCCGGGCGGGCCGAGGTCCGGCCGCCCCGGCCGGATGAGGCATCCGGGGATTGGTACGTCGAGGAGCAGGGCGGTCGGCGCTGGTGGCTGCCGATCCTGTGGGGTGTGCTCGCGCTGCTGCTCGCCGGCCTGCTCGGCGGGGCGCTCTGGTTGGTGCTCGCCAAGCAGGATGACGACCGGGACGATCCCGACCCCACCCCGTCGGCCAGTGCCACAAGTGCCGCACCGACCAGCGCATCGCCCACCTCGGCCGCGCCGACGAGCGAGGCACCGAGCAGCGCGCCGGCCACCAGCGCGCCGGTCCAGGTGCCCGTGCCGCCGCTCGTCGGCCTGCCGCAGGCGACCGCCGAGGGGTTACTGGGCCGGCTCGGCCTTGCCTACCAGGTGGTGTACCGGTCCTCGGAGTTGCCGCCCGGAACTGTGGTGGGCACCGAGCCGGGAACGGGCACGCCGGTGTCGACCGACGACGAGGTGCTGTTGATCATCTCTCAGGCCCGGCCCTCGACCGGGGTGAGTCCGACCCTGCCGAGTCCGACCGCGCCGAGCCCGACGGTGACCAGTACGCCCTGACCGGTGGTCACCACATTCGCCGGCGGGTGCCGACCAGGCCGAGGCCGGCCAGTGCGATGGCGAGGCCGAAGATGCCGGACCAGAACAGGGAGCGGCGGGTGTCCGCCGCGGTGCGTCCGGCCGGAGCCGCTTCGGTGACCTGCGGACGGTCGTCGGACTGGCTGCCGGCGCCACGGCCGGCCGCCGACCCGGTTGGAGTGGTGACGCCGGCCTGGCTGCCCGGGGCATCCGCGCCGGTCCGGTCGGAGTTCCCGGCTGCCGGTGGAGAGTCCTCCGTCGGTGGGTGGTCGTCGACCACGGTGATCTCCGGTGCGGGCACCGGTGCGGTCAGCCGGGTGGACGACATCGCCGGGTCGCGGACGAGAACCAGGGCTGTGACCATCGCCCCGAGGAGGACGAGCAGTCCACATGCATAGGCGATACGGGAGCGGTGGTGCCGCAGGGCGGGCTGATTGACCATGACCATCCCAGGGTCAGGGTCCTGGACGCGCGGGTGGAACGGTGCCGGGGTGGGCGTACCGATTCTATGGCGACGGCACGCCCACCGGCGGCGGATCGGGTCGGTCAGCCGACCCGGAGCGGGGTACGGGTGACCGGTCGCCGGGCCCGTACGGTGTGCGGGCGGGGCTCGGGGGCGGCCTGTAGTTGCTCCAGCCCGTCGCGCTGGACGAAGATCGATCGTCGGTTGACCGCGTCGCCCGCGGCGTTCAGCTCATAGCCGTCGAGCCAGAGCCAACCGTCGTAGGTGGGCCAGTCCAGCACCCGGATCACCCGGAACTTGATGGGCTTGAGGAACTGGACACTCGCCGCGCGAGTCACGAGCAGTACGTCACCGGTGCGGGGAAGCACATGGGCTCCTGGGGAGGATGGCCGGCAACTGTGCCGGCGGTGCCTGATCGGGGGACGTCTCGGCCGGTGACGGGGTCGTGCCTCGTGAACCGGTGGTGCGGATGGTGGTGGCCGGGCCGTACCTCGCTGGTGGCGTGCCGCCACCCGACCATCACCCGGATGCTTCCGGGAACCGCGCCCGCCGCCGCAGCTTGCCGGCTTGCAGCGGCGGGGTCATTACCCCGGAGCACGTCTCGGTTGTGCCGGCCGGGTCCGCGCCGCGTCGGGCTTCCCCGCCTCGGTGGGTTCACCACTGCGAGGGAGCGGATCGAGACGCTGAGTAACCCGTGCCATACGGACAGAGTGCATGAGGGACGTGCTGCATGCAAGTTGCACGTCGACTTTTGCCGATACGTGAGCGAGTCCCGCGAAAGGCCTATTGAAGCCTTCCGCGTACGGGCGGCACACTGGGAGCCGGTTTCGCCCGTCGCGGCCGGCCGAGGACCGGCACCACCCCCTTCGTCGCGAACGTTCGCCGGACGACGGTCGCGCCCCCGGCGGGTGTCAGCCAGTGGCGCGTCGACCGGAGGTAGCCCGAGTGGGGCCGAGCAGCCAGCCGCGGGGATCAGCGACTCACGGGTTGCGCGATGAGTGAGCGGCGCAGTCCCACCATCAGAAGGCGGCGGCTCGGTGCCGAGCTGCGGCGGCAGCGGGAGTCCGCCGGGATCACCATCGAGATGGTCGCCGAGCAGTTGGAGTGCTCGGCGTCGAAGGTCTCCCGGATCGAGACCGGGCACACCACCGCCACCCCTCGCGACGTCCGGGACATGCTGCGGATCTACGGGGTGGTCGGTGCCGAGAGCGACGAGCTGGTGCAGATCGCCAGGGAGGCCCGACAAAAAGGTTGGTGGCATCCGTACAGCACGGTGCTCGTCGGCGCGTACGTCGGGCTGGAGGCGGCCGCGAGTTCGATCCGGGCGTACGAACAGCAGGTCGTACCGGGTCTTCTGGAGACCGAGGAGTACGCCGGAGCGATGATCCGCGCGGCTCGGCCAGACTTCACCGCCGATCAGGTGCACCAGAGGGTGCGTGTCCGTCTGGGCCGTCAGTCGTTATTGACCCAGGACGATCCGGTCGATCTGTGGGTGGTACTCGATGAGGCGGTGGTACGTCGGCCGGTAGGCGGGGACGAGGTGATGCGTGGCCAACTCAAGCGGTTGGTCGAGGTGGCCGAGTTGCCGAACGTGACGTTGCAGATCCTGCCCTTCGAGGTGGGCGCGCACGCCGGCATGGACGGCACCTTCACGATCCTCAGCTTCCCTGAGCCCGGTGATCCTGATGTTGTGTACGCGGAGAACGCCACGGGTGGGCTTTTCCTCGAGAAGAGCGACGAACTGCAGAAGTACAGCTTCATCTTCGATCACATCCGCGCTGCGGCCATACGTCCAGAGGAGTCCGTCGCACACATCGCAAAACTGGCAGAGGAGCCGTTGTGGAAATGGCGACCAAAAGGTTCCCCGTGGACCTGACGCAGGCAGCATGGTTCAAGAGCTCAAAAAGCGGGCCGAACTGTGACAACTGCGTGGAGGTGGCGTACGTGACGGGGGCGGTCGGAGTGCGGGACTCGAAGGACAAGACAGGCCCGGCCCTGGTTTTCGCACCGAGTGACTGGCACGCCTTCGTCGGCGGCACCCGAGGCGGTGCGTTCGGCGAGGTCTGACCGAGTGGTCAACTGAGGCCCTCGTCCGGATTCGGATCCGGACGAGGGCCTTGCCGTGTCCGGGGCGGGCCGGGCGGGTGGGGCGGTCGGCGAGGTTCCGCCGGGATTCCCGTCGCCACAGGCCGCCCGTCTCGTTGAACTGGTCGGTACGGCGCAGGTCGACGACCCGTCGCACCGACCGGCAACCGAGCGAGGTAGGCGAGACGGATGACGACGATCGGGTCAGACAATCTCACCAGCGGTCCGGGTAAACCGGAGCGGTTCGGTGGCAAGTACCGCGGAGCGCGTCGGGACAGCGTACTGACCGAGGTGGTGTCGACCGACCAGGAGATGAGTGGGCGGGACACGTCGGCCTCCGAGTCGGCGGACCTGCCGCTCTCGCTGCCCTCGCTGGACACGAACCCACTTGTCGAGCCGTCGTTTCCGCCCACCGGCTGGCCGATGGAGCCCCGCGGGTCGCTGGCCGACCATCCGCTGCTTCGTGGCCTGCTGATGGAGTTGCCGCCGAAGGGCAGCCTGCCGCCAGCGGAGTGGCTGGACCGCTGGTTCGAGGCGACCAGGGCGATCCTGGAGTTGCTATACGTGCAGGGGGCCGGTCGTCCGCGCTGATCGCGGAACGGCGGGCTGCGCCCGCTCGGCGAACCGGCTGTGCCGCAGCGCGTGCCGGACTCCGATGGCGATCACCGCGAGTGCGCCCACGGTGATCGCCGGCCCGGTGACCCCCGGGTTGGCGCTCAGGTCGGTGCCGACCGCCTCGATCACCGCCGGCACCGTGGCCAGGGCGGTCACCTGTAGTGGCAGGCCGACGAGTGGGTGGGCCGCGGCGGCGCGCAGCCCGTGGGGCGCAGGCGTGCCGGGGGCGTTGGCGAACGCGCCCGCCCCGGCCCGCAGCCGGCGGATCCGCCGTAGGGAGCAGACCGTCGCCACCAGCGCCGGACCGGCGGCCAGGGTGAGCCCGGCGGCGGCCCGGTCGACGGGCGCGGTGCCGGCACTGAGCAGGCCGCCACCGACCACGGCCGCGGTGAGCGCCACGCCGATGAGGGACAGCACCAGCAACCATCCGGTACGCCGGCGCAGCATGCGGGTGTTACGCAGCCGGGGAAGCCCGTCGGCGAGGACTCCGGCGGCCAGCCAGACGGCGGCGATCGGAAGCAGGATGGTGAGGTGACTCTCCATGTTCGAGAGTCTTTCCCGAATCACGGTCGGGCGAATCCGGGCCGGTCCCCAGTTCGCCCCGGACGACTGGCCCGTAGGGGTCATCCCACGGAGATATGGACGTTCCGGCATGTCCAACAGCCCGCTCACTGACCTACTCTCAGCTAGATCGGCAAGCGTCGATTGATGTTGGGACCGGTGGTCACGTTCCGCCGCCGGTCAGAGGGAGGTAGGAAATGGGTCTTCCACGAAGGTCCGTACTGGTCGGGGTGGCCGCGGCGACGGTGCTGGCCGTCGGCACGCCGGCCCTGGCCGCCGAACCTGCCGGTGTGGTCAGGGCGGCCGGCGGAGCCACCGCCGTGCCGGACAGCTACATCGTCGTTCTCAAGGACAGCGCCGTGGCCCGCGACCGCGTCGGCGACACCGCGAAGCGGCTCTCCGGCCGCCACGGCGGCACGGTGGCCCGCACCTACGGCGCGGCGCTGCGCGGCTTCGAGGTCACGGTGAGCGCGAGCGCGGCGGCGCGGATCGCGGCCGACCCGGCGGTGGCGTACGTCGAGCAGAACCACACCGTGTCCATCTTCGGCACGCAGGCCAACCCGCCCTCCTGGGGCCTGGACCGGATCGACCAGCGCAACCTGCCGCTGGACAGCTCCTACACCTACCCCAACACGGCGAGCAACGTGCACGCCTACATCATCGACACCGGCATCCGGTTCTCCCACAACGACTTCGGCGGCCGGGCCACCTCCGGCTACGACGCGGTCGACGGCGGGTCGGCCGACGACTGCAACGGGCACGGCACGCACGTCGCCGGCACCGTCGGCGGGTCCGCGTACGGGGTGGCCAAGGCCGTCCAACTCGTCGGCGTACGGGTGCTCAACTGCTCCGGCAGCGGCACCAACGCCGGTGTGATCGCCGGCGTCGACTGGGTCACCGCGAACGCGATCAAGCCGGCGGTGGCGAACATGAGCCTCGGCGGCGGCGCGAACACCTCACTCGACAACGCGGTCCGCAACTCGATCGCCTCGGGCGTCACGTACGGCCTGGCGGCCGGCAACGACAACGGCGCGAACGCCTGCAACACCTCGCCGGCACGTACCACCGAGGCCATCACGGTGGGCTCGACGACGAGCTCGGATGCCCGCTCGTCGTTCTCCAACGTCGGTACCTGCCTGGACATCTTCGCGCCCGGCTCGTCGATCACCTCGGCCTGGTACAACAGCAACACCGCGACCAACACGATCAGCGGCACCTCGATGGCCACGCCGCACGTGGTCGGAGCGGCGGCCCTGGTGGCCAGCGCCAACCCGGGCTGGACGCCCGCGCAGGTCCGCAACCAACTGGTGGCCAACGCGACACCCAACGTGGTGAGCAACCCCGGCTCGGGCTCACCGAACCTGCTGCTCTACGTGGGTACCGGCACCACCCCGCCGCCGCCCACCGGCTGCACCGGCACCAACGGCACCGACGTGTCGATCCCGGACGTCGGCTCGGCGGTGACCAGCTCCATCACCATCTCCGGCTGTGGACGCAACGCCTCGTCGGCCTCCACCGTCGCGGTGAACATCGTCCACACCTACCGGGGTGACCTGGTCATCGACCTGCTCGCGCCGGACGGCAGCGCGTACCGGCTGAAGAACAGCAGCACCTCGGACAGCGCCGACAACGTGAACGCCACGTACACGGTGAACGTCTCCGGTGAGGCCGCCGACGGCATCTGGCGGCTTCAGGTGCGGGACACCTACTCGGCCGACACCGGCTACATCAACACCTGGACCCTGACCGTCTGACGGTTTCTGACGGCCGAGGCCCCATCCGGTGGACCGGGTGGGGCCTCGTGCCGTACGGATCGATCAGACCGAGAAGGTCGCCGGCCGCTCGCTGGCCGGCGCCGGCGGGCGGGCCTTCCACAGGCCGAGCTTCTGGGCGGCGAGCCGGCTCAGGTAGGCCGGGTTGAGGATGACGTAGCGCCGCCAGAGCCGCTTCGGCTCCAGACCGAGACGCCAGAACCACTCCAGACCGGCACGCTGCATCCAGCGCGGGGGCTGACGGAGCAAGCCGGCGTGGTAGTCGAAGGCCGCGCCGACCGCCATCAACGGCATGTCCAGCAGCGGTCGCATGGCGTACGCGAAGACCTCCTGGCGCGGGCAGCCCAGCCCGACCAGGACCAGCCGGGCACCGCTGGATCGGATGCGGTCGGCGATCTCGGCGTCCTCGCCCGGTTGGGCGGCCCGGAACTTGGACGGCTCCACCCCGGCGATCTTCAGGGCCGGGAACATCCGCTCCAGCGCCGGAATCAACCGGGAGAGGGTCTCCTCGGTCGACCCGTACAGGTAGATCGGCAGCCCCTCGTCGGCGAAGCGCGACAGCACGTGCAGGGTCAACGTCGGCCCGTAGACCCGGTCGGAGAGCCCGGCGTGGTGCAGCAGGTTGAGCGCCCACCGCACCGGCTGCCCGTCCGGGGTGACCACGTCGAAGGAGTTGAGCCGCGCGTTGTGCGCCGGATCGAGCACCCCGGTCATCACGCCGTGCACGGCCAACGCGGTGAGCGCGAGCGGACGCCGCTCATGTGCCGCGGTCACCACCGCATCGGTCGCCGTCGCGTAGTCGGTGGCGTCGACCAGGACGCCGAGTACGTTGCGCTTGGTCCGCGCGGTCATGCCTTGAATACCCACTTACCCACGTTGGCCTCGTAGATCTCCCGCAGGATCATCGGCACGTCGTAAGTGATCTTCCAGTCCGGGTACTGCTCCTCGAACCGGGCCATGCTGCTGACATACCACTGGTGGTCGCCGGTGCGGGCCTGCTCGACGTAGTTGATCCGCGCCTCGCGGCCGGTGATCTCCTCCGCGATGCGGAACGCCTCGATGTGCGAGGTGTTGGAGTGCCGGCCGCCGCCGAGGTTGTAGACCTCCGCGGAGCGCGGGGCCCGGAAGAACGCCTCGAAGGCGGTCAGTACGTCCCGGGAGTGGATCGCGTCCCGGACCATCTTGCCCTTGTAACCGAACAGGTTGTATGTCCGGCCCTCCATCACGCAGCGCATCAGGTACGCCAGGAACCCGTGCAACTCGGCCGCCGAGTGCGCCGGACCGGTGAGCGTGCCACCCCGGAAGCAGGCGGTCTTCATGTCGAAGTAGCGCCCGTACTCCTGAACCATCACGTCCGCCGCGACCTTCGAGGCGCCGAAGACCGAGTGCAGCGAGTGGTCGATCGACATCTCTTCGGTGATGCCCTGGTACCAGCGGTGGTCCTCGGGCAGCTCGTACCGTGTCTCCAGCTCGACGAGCGGCAGGGTGTTCGGCCGGTCGCCGTAGACCTTGTTCGTCGAGCAGTGGATGAACGGCGCGTCGATCGCGTGCCGGCGGGTGTTCTCCAGGATGTTGAGCGTGCCGCCGGCGTTCACGTCGAAGTCCGTGTACGGCTCCTTGGCCGCCCAGTCGTGGCTCGGCTGAGCCGCGCTGTGGATCACCACGGCGATGTCCGAGCCGTACTTCTTGAACACCTGTTCCAGGCCGTCCCGGTCCCGGATGTCCACCGCGAAATGGGTGTACGCCCCGCCCAGGTCACGGGTGAGCCGATCCAGGCTCCAGGATGTGGAGCCGTCCTCGCCGAAGAAATACCGGCGCATGTCGTTGTCGATGCCGACGACGTCCAGACCGAGGCCGGCGAAGTGCCGGACCGCCTCGGAGCCGATCAGGCCACCCGACCCTGTCACCAACGCGACACTCACACGCCACTCCTGGTCCATCGGAGACAGAATCCATCGCAGCATAGCCTGGCGTCCGACACGCCCCGATATGACGGAAGGGCCCCGCAGTAAGCGGAGCCCTCGTCGCTGGTGGGGATGGGGGGAGTTGAACCCCCACGCCCTTTCGGGCACACGGACCTGAACCGTGCGCGTCTGCCATTCCGCCACATCCCCGTGGCACAACCCGGAACACTGTAGCCGCCCCGGCCCGCTGTCTCCAACGGCCTCGGGAATACTACGCTGTCCCAGGTGCTCGCCACGAGCGGTTACCGTTCGTGGCGGACGAAAGATTAGCACGGCAGTCCCGACCCTTCCGAACGGGTCGGGAGCAGGTGGCCGAGCGGCGTGTGAGCTGCGCGCGCGCCGGCCGGATACCATCATGTCCTCGGGACCCGAGGAGGAGCCGGTGAGCGTGCTGCAACGCTTCGAGAAGCGTCTGGAAGGCCTGGTCGAAGGGGCCTTCGCCAAGGTCTTCAAAGGGGTGGTCCACCCCGTGGAGATCCTCAACGCCATGCAGCGGGAGGCCGAGGCGCACAAGGCGATCCTGGCCGGTGGGCGCACGTTGGTGCCCAACCGCTACGTGATCGATCTCTCGCCGTTCGACCACAGTCGGCTGGCGCCGTACGCCGCTGCGCTGGCCCAGGAGTTGGCCCAGTCGCAGGCGGAGTTCATCGGCGAGCAGGCCTGGACTGTCTACGGCGACGTGATCGTCGAGATCGAGCGAGGCGAGGGCCTGGACACGGGCATGTTCCGTGTCACAGCCGAGGTCTACACCGGTGGCGAGGTCGCCCCGGTGTCGGCGCCCGGCTACGACGCCGGCCCGCCCGCCTACCCGGCGTACGACCAGGGTGGTGGCTACGGCCCTCCGCCCGGGCACGGTGGCGGTCGCAACGTGCGGCTGGTCTCCGGTGACGGTCGCACCTACCCCCTCCAGATGGGGTCGACGGTGATCGGTCGCGGCGATCAGGCCAACCTGCGTCTGCCCGACGTCGGCATCTCCCGGCGACACGCCCGGTTGGATTTCGACGGGGGCCAGGTCGTGCTGACCGATCTGGGTTCGACCAACGGCACCATGGTCAACGGGCAGCGGGTCTCCGCTGTCGCACTGAACCCTGGTGACATGGTCCAGCTCGGGACGACGACGCTGACCTTCCGCGTGGACGGCTGACCCGCCTTGCCGGAACTGGTCATCACCGTTGCCCGGTTCGGGTTCCTGATCCTGCTGTGGATCTTCGTGTTCACCGTGGTGGGCGTGATCCGAAGGGATCTCTTCGCGGGCGCCCGCTCCGGTCGTCTGGTGGCCGCGCCACGCGCGGTCGGCGCCTCGACCGGTCAGGCGGCGAAGCCGGCGAAGGTGAAACGGGGCAGGGCGGCGCACCAGCTGGTAGTGACAGCCGGTCAGCTGGCCGGCACCAAGATCACTCTCGGTGACGCGCAGATCACCATTGGGCGAGCTGAGGACTCCACCCTGGTCATCACCGACGACTACGCCTCCGCGCGACACGCCCGGCTCATGGCGCGTGACGGGCAGTGGTTCGTTGAGGACCTCGGCTCGACTAACGGCACGTACCTCGATCGCGCTAAGGTCACCGGACCAACCCCCGTCCCCCTCGGCGTGCCGATCCGGATCGGCCGCACTTCCCTCGAATTACGGCCATGACTCTGACCCTGCGCTATGCGGCCCACAGCGACCGCGGTCTGATCCGAGACGGCAATCAAGACTCCGTCTACGCCGGGCCGCGGCTACTCGCCGTTGCCGACGGCATGGGCGGCATGGCCGCCGGTGACGTCGCCAGCAACATCGTCATCGGTGCCATGGCGCCGCTCGACGAGGACGTCCCCGGGGACGCTCTCGTCGACGCGTTGCGTTCGGCCGTCGGCACCGCCAACCAACAACTCCGCGACACGGTGGACGCCAACCCGCAGTTGGAGGGGATGGGCACCACACTGACGGCGACCCTCTTCACCGGCAGCAAGCTGGGGATGGTCCACATCGGTGACTCGCGGGCCTACCTGCTGCGCAACGGTGAGTTCGCGCAGATCACCAAGGACGACACGTACGTCCAGATGCTCGTCGACGAGGGTCGGATCAGCGCCGAGGAGGCGAGCAGCCACCCGCAGCGATCGCTGCTCACCCGGGCCCTCGACGGCCGGGACATCGACCCGGAATACTCGGTGCGCCAGGTGCTGCCCGGCGACCGTTACCTGATCTGCAGCGACGGCCTGTCGGGTGTGGTCAGCGCTGAGACCATCGGCGAGACCCTGCGGGAGTACACCGACCCGCAGAAGTGCGTCGAGCGGCTGGTGCAGCTCGCGCTGCGCGGCGGCGGACCGGACAACATCACCGTGATCATCGCCGATGCCACGGATCAGGACATCGTCGAGGCGAGCCCGATCGTCGGCGGTGCCGCCGCCCGGGACCGGGGTATGGCGACCTCGGCGGACGACTCCACTCCGGCCGCCCGAGCCTCGGCTCTCGCCGCGCCGCGTCCGGCCGTCCCGGAGGAGCCGGCGGCCTCGGACGACGAACCGGACCGGCCGAAGCGCCGCCCGGTGCGGACCGCCGCCATGGCGGTCGCCCTGCTGGTGATCATCGGCGGCGCGGCGTTCGGGGGCTGGACGTACACCCAGCGGCAGTACTACGTGGGAGCCACCGAGGAGGGCCAGGTCGCCGTCTTCCGTGGCGTCCAAGGTCAGATCGCCGGGATGGACCTCTCCACCGTGCACCGCCGCAGCGGCACCCGATTGGACGACCTCACGGTCGCGGCGCAGGACACCGTCAAGGTCGGCATCCGGGCCAAGAGCGAGCCGGACGCCGAACGCCAGCTCGCCGAGCTGACCAGCGACACCCCGAGCAATCCCAACCTGAAGCCGCTCTGCGCGCTCGATCCGACCGCCGCGGCGAGCGGTACGCCGACACCGGCCGATCCGTCGCCGAGCCCGAACGGCAGTCCGAGCACCATCGCGTCGCCAACCTCCAACGGAGTTGCCAGCGCGAGCCCGACCGTCGGTGCCACCGCCGCTGTCGGTGCGACCGGTTCGTCCACCACGCCCGACAACACGCCCTCCGACTCGGCCACGCCGGCGCTCGACCCGGCCACCTGCCGGTCTCCTGAGTGAGCGTCGGCTGAGATCCCAAGGACTCCACCTGTGACCGTAGCGGCCACACCGGCACCCTCGCCCGCCACCGCGGGCGAGCAGTCCGGCGTACGCCTGGCGCGGTCGCGCCGCAACGCCGAGCTGTCCCTGCTGCTGCTCGCCATGGCGTTGGTGGCCGCGTACGGGGCGACCGTCGAGGCGAACCTGCTGGACACCGTCACCCCGGACTTCTGGATACCCGCGGCCGTGCTCGGCGCGGTCTTCCTCGGTCTGCATCTGGTCATCCGATTCCTCGCCCCGTTCGCCGACCCGGCGCTGTTGCCGGCGGTGGCCCTGCTCAACGGGCTCGGGGTGGGCTTCCTCCGCCGGATCGACCTGGGCGACGCCCCGGTGGCCGAGCGGGAGAGCCTGGCCGTCTTCGCGGGGCAGGGCGGGCGCCAGTTGGCCTGGACGCTCGGTGCGGTGATCCTCGCCGCCAGCCTGCTCGCCATCATGCGCGACCACCGGTCGATCTCGCGATACGCGTACACCCTGGGGTTGGCCGGCATCGTGCTGGTGATGCTCCCGGCGGTACTGCCGGCGAGCATCTCGGAGAGAAACGGCGCGAAGCTGTGGATCGATCTCGGCGCCTTCTCCATCCAGCCGGGTGAGTTCGCCAAGCTGGCGCTGCTTGTCTTCTTCGCCTACTACCTGGTCCGCAAGCGTGAGGTGCTCTCGCTGGCGAGCCGACGCTTCCTCGGCATCGACTTCCCGCGCGGGCGCGACCTCGGCCCGGTGGTCGGCGTCTGGCTGGTCAGCCTCCTGGTGCTCGTGTTCGAGAAGGACCTGGGCACCTCGCTGCTGTACTTCGGCATGTTCGTGGTGACGCTCTACATCGCCACCGAACGGGTCAGCTGGCTGCTGATCGGTCTCGTCCTCTTCTTCGGCGGGGCCTACCTCGCCTACGTCCTCGGCTCGACGGTCGGCGGCCCGTTCGCCAACTTCTACGTCCGGGCGGAGATCTGGCTCGACCCGTTCGCCGACCCGACCGACAAGGGCTACCAGCTTGTCCAGGGCCTGCTCGCCCTGGGCACGGGCGGGCTCTTCGGCGCCGGGCCGGGCGGCGGCCAGCCGGACATTCTGCCCGAGGTGCAGAACGACTTCATCTTCGCCGGCATGGGCGAGGAGCTCGGCCTCTTCGGCCTCTCCGCCCTGCTCGTCGTCTACCTGTTGATCGTGGAGCGTGGGCTGCGGGCCGCGCTCGCGGTCCGGGACTCGTTCGGCAAGCTCCTCGCCGGCGGTCTCGCGTTCACTCTCGGCCTCCAGGTCTTCGTGATCGTCGGCGGGATCAGCAAGCTCATCCCGCTGACCGGTCAGACCACCCCGTTCCTGTCCGCCGGTGGCTCGTCGTTGATGGCCAACTGGTTGCTCATCGCGGTGCTGCTGCGGGTCTCCGACGGCGCCCGCCGGCCGGTCGGCGGGAGCGTCAGCAAGGCCGCCCGACCCACCGGTGGTGCCCCGGAGCAGCTGCACGGTGCTCCCACGGAGGTGATCAAGCCGTGAACGCACCACTGCGCCGCGTCGGCGTCGTCGTCATGGTCCTGTTCGGTCTGCTCTTCGCCAACCTCAACTGGGTGCAGTTCCAGAAGGCCGACGAGTACCGCACCAGCGACTACAACGGTCGGGTCCAGGTCGCCGACTACAAGCGCAAGCGCGGCAACATCGAGGCCGGCGGCACGGCGGTGGCGACCAGCAAGGAGACCACGGGCAAGCTGAAGTTCCAGCGCACCTACCCGGGCGGCGCGGAGTACGCCCACGTGCTCGGCTACAAGCCGGTCAGCCTGGCCGACACGGGCATCGAGCGGGTGGAGAACGACTTCCTGGCCGGCACCAGCGACCAGCTGATCGGCGACCGGATCAAGGACATGTTCACCGGCGACGAGAGCGGTGGCGGCAACGTGCTGCTCAGCCTCTCCAAGAAGGCCCAGGACGCGGCGTACAACCAGCTGCGGAACAACCAGGTGGGGGCGAAGCGGGGCGCGGCCATCGCCATCGACCCGCGTACCGGGGCGGTGCAGGCGCTTGTCTCCATGCCCAGCTTCGACCCGAACCCGCTGGCCAGCCACACCGACAAGGAGGCGGCCGCGGCGTTCAACAAGCTGGATCAGGACCCGGCGGGTCCGTTGAAGAACCGGGCGCTCTCCGAGACGCTGCCGCCGGGCTCCACGTTCAAGATCGTGGTCGCCGCGGCGGCGCTGGAGAACGGCGTCACCAAGACCACCCAGATCCCGGCCGGCCCCAGTTGGACTCCGCCCACCTCCGGCACCCCGATCCGCAACGCCGATCCGTCGATCTGCCCGCAGCCGAAGGTCACCCTGCTGACCGCGGTCACCGACTCGTGCAACACCGGCTTCGCCCAGCTCGGCGTACGGCTCGGCGCCGACACGATCAAGGAGAAGGCCCGCCAGTTCGGTTTCGAGCAGGAGGACCTCACCGTCGGTCACCTCGGCGAGGACGGTCTGCCCACGGCGGCCAGCCGGACCGGAGACATCCAGAACCCGGACGGCACCCCCGACCAGGCCGCACTGGCCCAGTCCTCGATCGGCCAGAACAACGTCCGGATGACTCCGCTCGAAGGCGCCATGATCGTCAGCGCGATCGCCAACAACGGCAGCCAGATGCGGCCGTACCTGGTGCAGCAGCTGCTCGCCCCGGACCGGACCACCAGTTACCACACCGCGAAGCCGCGTGAGCTGCGTCAGCCCATCGAACCGCAGGTCGCCGCCGACCTGCGCGAGATGATGGTCAGCGTCGTCCAGAACGGCACCGGACGGAGGGCCGCGATCCCCGGCTACACGGTCGGTGGCAAGACCGGCACCGCCCAGTCCGCGCCGGACCGGCCCGACCACGGCTGGTTCATCGGCTTCGCGTTGGACAAGAACGGCACTCCGGTCTCCGCGGTCTGCGTGATGCTCGAGCAGGCCGGTTCCGGTGGCAGCGGCGAGGCAGCCCGGATCGCCGGCCAGATCATGAAGGCCGCCATCGCCGACCCCGGGGGCCGCTGACATGCTCAGCCCCGGCGTCCAGCTCGGCAACCGCTACCGTCTCGACGAGCGGATCGCCAGCGGCGGCATGGGCGACGTCTGGCGCGGCACCGACCAGGTGCTCGGCCGGACGGTCGCGGTCAAGAGCCTGCTTCCCGCCCTGCTCGACGACCCGGACTTCGCCGAGCGGTTCCGTGGTGAGGCCCGCACCATGGCCACGATCAACCACCCGGGCGTGGTGGACGTCTACGACTTCGGCAACGACCAGCAGATCGCGTTCCTGGTCATGGAGTACGTCGAGGGCGACGCCCTGTCGTCCACGCTGAGCCGGGTCGGCCGGCTCACCCCGGCCCGGACGATGGCCCTCGTCGCGCAGGCCGCGGACGCGTTGCACGCGGCGCACGAGAAGGGCATCGTGCATCGCGACGTGAAGCCGGGCAACCTGCTCGTCCGGCCGAACGGCACGCTTGTGCTCACCGACTTCGGCATCGCCCGCTCCGACCTGGTCGGCCAGCTCACCGCCGCTGGTTCGGTGCTCGGCACCGCCTCGTACATCTCACCCGAGCAGGCCACCGGAGGCGTGGCCACCCCGGCCTCGGATGTGTACGCGCTCGGCGTGGTCGCCTACCAGTGTCTCGCCGGGCGGCGTCCGTTCGAGGGTGACAACCCGCTCGACATCGCGATGCGGCACGTGCGGGAGACGCCCCGACCGCTGCCCGCCGACATCCCCCCGCAGGTCCGCTCGGTGGTGGAACGGGCGCTGGCCAAGGACCCGGCCGCCCGCTGGCCGAGCGCCGCCGCTCTCGCCGGGGTGGCCCGTCAGCTCAAGGCCGCGCTCTCCCAGCAGGCCCGGGCCGGCGCCAACTCCGGGCCGGTCTCCGCGGCGCCCGCCTCGCCGGCCGCGCCCGGCCGAGCCCAGGTGCCGCAGGCGCACCAGATGCGTCCGCCGACCGCCCGCCCGCCGGTGGCCGGGCCGAGGCCGACAGCGATCGCGCCCGTCCAACAGCCGCGCCCCACCGCCGTCGCGCCGTCCGTCCCGTCCGCCCGGCCGCCGGCCGCACCGAACGGGTACCCGCGCGGTGCCGCGTCGGTGCCGTCGGCACCGCCCCGGCAGCAGCAACCGGCGGCGTACGCCCGGCAGGCCGTACCGTCGGCGCCGTCCCCCGAGCCCCGGCGGTCCCGGCCTGGCCTGGTGCTCCTCGCCATCTTCCTGGCCGTGCTGGTCCTGCTCTGCTCCGGCGTGATTTCCTACTACCTGAACAAGCAGTCGCAGGCCGCCGAACCCGTCGGGACGAGTGGGCGCACCGCGACGTCCGGCGCGCTGCGACTCGACGGACGCGACGATCCGACCCAGACGTCGTACCGTCGGGAGATACGACTCCAGCCGAGCGACGGCGGGACGACGACGAGCGAAGGACGACAGACGCGATGACAGCGCAGGCCCGCCTGCTCGGTGGCAGGTATCAGGTCGGCGAGCTGCTCGGCTACGGCGGCATGGCCGAGGTGCACCGCGGTCGCGATCTCCGGCTTGGTCGGGACGTCGCGATCAAGATGCTCCGGACCGACCTCGCCCGGGACGCGACGTTCCAGATGCGGTTCCGCCGGGAGGCGCAGAACGCCGCCTCACTCAACCACCCGGCGATCGTGGCGGTCTACGACACCGGCGAGGAGACCGCGCCGACCGGCGAGACACTGCCGTTCATCGTGATGGAGTTCGTCAACGGGCGGACCCTGAAGGAGGTCCTCGGAGCCGAGGGTCGGCTGCAGCCGCGCCGGGCGCTGGAGATCTGCGCCGACATGTGTGCCGCGCTGGAGTTCAGCCACCGGCACGGGATCATCCACCGGGACATCAAGCCCGGCAACGTGATGCTCACCCAGACCGGCCAGGTCAAGGTGATGGACTTCGGCATCGCCCGCGCGTTGGCCAGCGGCGCGACCACCATGACGCAGACCAGCGCGGTGATCGGCACGGCGCAGTACCTGTCCCCGGAGCAGGCGCGGGGAGAGGCCGTCGACGCCCGCTCCGATGTGTACGCGGCCGGCTGCGTGCTCTTCGAGCTGGTGTGTGGGCACCCGCCGTTCGTCGGGGACAGCCCGGTCAGCGTTGCCTACCAGCACGTACGGGAGACGCCGCCGACGCCGAGCGACATCAACCCGGACGTCACCCCGGCGGTCGACGCGATCGTGCTGAAGGCGTTGTCGAAGAACCCGCTCAACCGCTACCAGAGCGCCGGCGAGATGCGTGCCGACCTGCTCCGCGCCGCCGCCGGCCGGCCCGTGTTGGCCACCCCGGTGCTGCGCGAGGCGGAGACGGTGGCGATGGCCCCGGCCGGCGGCCGGGGCGGTTACCCCGCTCCCGCCGGTGGGCCGCAGACCGGGCAGATGGCCCGGGTGGGCGATCCGCGCCAGCGCAAGGCGTCCTCCTGGTTGATCGCGACGTTCAGCGCGGTCGGCGTGCTGGCGGTGATCGCCCTGGTCGTCGCCCTCCTCTGGAACCAGCAGCAGGAGAAGGCCAACAAGGCGGTACCGAACGTCACCGGCAAGACCCAGGCGGTCGCGGTCACCGAGATCCAGAAGGCCAACCTGCAGCCGAAGCTGGGTGACCCGGTCCAGGACAACGACTGCACGAAGGGCACGGTCGCCAAGCAGGATCCGGCGCCGGGTACTCGGCGGGCGCAGTCCAGCACGGTGACCATCCAGCTCTGCGACGGCAAGCCCGACGTGAAGATCCCCCCCAACCTGGCCAACTCCCAGTTCGAGCTGGTCAAGTCCCAGCTTGAGGCCCAGGGGTTGAAGGTCCAGGAAAAGCCGGTGGACAATCCGGCGACGAAGGGCACCGTAATCAAGTTGACTCCGTCGTCGGGGACCACCGTCGAGCAGGAAAGCACGGTGGTCGTCGAGGTCTCCAAGGGCAACGTCAGCAAGGTGCCAAACGTGCTCAACTCGACGCGGGAAGAGGCCACCGCGGAGCTTCGCGAGGCGGGTTACAACGTCGAGGTCCGCGACGGTGACGAGGTGCCGGCGGACCGGGCCGGTCGGGTCGAGAAGCAGAGTCCGAGCGCGGGCACCACACTGGCCAAGGACCGGACCGTGACCATCGAGGTCGGCGTACCGGAGAAGGTCGTCGAACCGCCGCCCTCCGGCACACCGACCAGCACGCCGTCGGCCACGCCGACCACGCCCGGCACCGGGGGCGGCGTCGGTCTGCCGTTCCCGCCCCCGCCGAGCCGGCTCCCCGAGGACTAGGGCGTGTCGAAGCCCCTGGCTGGCCGGTGGCCGCTCCAGGCGGCGGTGTGAGTGACGCCGAGGTGGCCGGCGGCGGGTCGGTGGTGCGTCGACGTCCGCGACGCCGCAGACGTCTGGTGATCCTCGGGGTCGCCGTGCTGCTGCTCGCCAGTCTTCCGTGGCTGTGGACGACGCTCGCCGCTCGCGGCCACGTGTACGCCGAGGCCGACGCGCCGGCCGCCGACGTGGTGATCGTCCTCGGTACCGCCGTGGCGGCCGATCGGCAGCGGCCCGGTGAACGGCTCGCCGGCCGCCTGGAGACCGCCGCCGAGTTGGTGACCAGCGGGCGGGCCAAGGTCGTGCTCGTCTCGGGCGACGGGGGCGGCACGTCGGGTGACGAGCCCGCGGTGATGACGGCGTATCTCACCGGGCTCGGTGTCGACGCGCGTCGTGTGGTGGCCGACCCGTTCGGCCTGGACACGTACGACAGTTGCGCCCGAGCGCGCGAGGTGTACGGCGTCCAGCAGGCTCTGATCGTGACCCAGTCCTACCATCTGTCCCGGGCGGTGACGCTGTGCCGGCATCTCGGCCTCGACGTCGACGGGGTCACCGCACGATGTGACGACTGCGGCCCGTTCCTGCTGGCCGAGAAGTCGGTCCGGGACTACTTCGCCAGCGGCAAAGCGGCGTGGGACGCGGTCCGTGGTCGCCCGCCCGCGGTCCGCTCGCCCGCGGATCCGGCGGTGCGGGACGCGCTGCGCGGCTGATCCGGCCTACGTGCCGTCCACCGGCCCGCTGATCGGGCGGCGCGGCCTCAGGTGGTGACGAAGGCCGACCGGCGGCGGGCGTCGACCTCGGCGGCCAGTGCGGGCGCACGCTCCAACGCCTCCTGGTGACCGCAGCCGGCCAGCCAGTTGGCCAGCATCAGGTGACCGCCCTGGGTGAGCACGGACTCCGGGTGGAACTGGACGCCCTCGATGGGAAGGGTCCGGTGCCGCATCGCCATCACCACGCCGGAGCCGGTCCAGCCGGTGACCTCCAGCTCGTCCGGGAGCGTGTCGGGCAGCACGGCGAGCGAGTGGTACCGGGTGGCGGTGAACGGGTCGGGCAGGCCGGCGAGTACGCCCACCGACTCGTGCCGTACCTCGGAGGTCTTGCCGTGCAACAGTTCGGGCGCTCGCGTCACGGTCGCCCCGAACGCCTCACCGATCGCCTGGTGACCGAGGCAGACACCGAAGATCGGCAGCTCGCCCGCGTACTGCCGGATGACGTCCAGGCAGATGCCGGCCCGGTCCGGGCTGCCCGGCCCCGGGGAGAGCAGGATGCCGGCCGCGCCCACCCTGCCCACCGCGTCGACGTCGATCTCGTCGTTGCGGCGGACCTCGCAGGTCACGCCGAGCTGACCCAGATACTGCACGAGGTTGAAGACGAACGAGTCGTAGTTGTCGATCACCAGGATGCGCATTGTCACCTGCTTGGGGAGGGTGGCGCGGGGTTGTTCTGATCGGTGTCGTACGGAAGTTCGTGCTCGTCGCCGGCCGGGGCGTCGCCGGTCGCCGGGCCGCCGCCGCCCGATTCCGCGGGGGACTCGACCTGCACGTCGTCGAAGGGCAGCAGGGGCTCGGCCCAGGGGAAGGCGACATACCAGAGCAGGGCCACCGTGGCGGCCACCAGCAGCACCGAGCCGATCAGCTTTCCGGCCAGGCCGAAGGGAAGCTTCCGCCAGATGAACGAATACATCGGGTCAGCCTCCCAGCTCCGCCGGGCGGCCCGCCGTCTTGGGTTGGGTGCGTTCCAGTTCGGCGTGGATGATCAGGCGTTGGTAGTTGTCGAACTTCGGGTTGCACGTGGTCAGGGTGAGCATCCGCTTGGTCGGCTTCTTGTTCGGCTCGCCGGGCACCGGTGCCACCACCTCGACCTGGGTGGGCCGGACGATCTGTGACCGCGACACCAGGTAGACGTACCAGTCGGTCTTGCTCTCGACCACGATCGCGTCGCCCTCGTCGAGCTCGTCCAGCCGCCAGAAGGTCGCCCGGTTGCGGTGGCCGGCGACGGAGAAGTTGCCCACCTGGCCGGGCAGGGCGCTAGCCGGGTAGTGGCCCGGGGCGTAGCGGATGTCCTGCTGGGTGACGCCTTCGACCACGACCCAGTTCTTGTCGAGCTTGGGGATGTAGAGGCCGGCGAGCGGCTTGCCGCGTACCGGGGGCGTCGGTTTGACGCTCGGGCCGGCCGACGGAGCGACAGTCGGGTCGTCGGACGGGCCCCACTCCTGGGCCAGGGCCTTGTTGAGGTCGTTCTGGTGGGCGTCGACGATTGCCGACTTGCCCCACACCTCGTAGCCGGCGAAGAGCAGCACCACCAGGCCGAAGGTGATCAGGACTTCGCCGGTGACGCGGACACCGGTGCGGATTCGGGAGCCGAGCGACGGGCGGGTGAGCTCGGAGTAGACGCTCTTGTAGCCCTCGCCGGTCTGGTGGGGCCGGAGTTGGACCACGCGCTCGCCGCGCCGGGGCCGGGGCGGCTCGCCGGGGTTGTCGCCGCCGTCGGTCGGCTCCTGGGGGCCCGCCGTGCGGGGGACGGCACCCATCAGCGCGGTCGAGTCCAGGGTTGGTGGCCGGGTGGCGGTGGTGCCGGGCACGGCGGGAATCAACGCGGTGGCGGCCGGGTCGGCGACGCGATCCGGCCCGGTGGGCGGGACACGGCCCGGGCCGGCGGAAGAGGAGGCATCCGGGCCAGGGCCGGGCGCGGACGGAGCGACCGGGGAGCCGGTCGGGCGCGTGGGTCGGGCGGCGATCTGGGGGATGAACGCGGTCGGTGAGTCGGCCACCGGTGGGGTGGACGGGCCGGACGGGGCCTGCTGACCCGGTGTGCCGGAGGTCGTCGCCCGGGTCGGGGCGTCGTCCGGGGCAGCGGGCCGGATCGGGCCCGGATTGGCCACGGCCGGCTGGCCGGGCGCGGTCGGACCCTCGGACCCTCCGTGCGAGCCGGATCGGGGGGCGGGGCTGCCTGGCCACGGCGGGGGTGCGTCGACAGCCCGGGGGGCGGGGGTCGGGTCGGCCGGGCGGGGGGGCTCCGGCGGGGCCGGCGGACGCGACGTGCCGGGTCGGGCGGGCAGCATCGGCTCGGGCCAGTTGCCGGCCGGGGTCGGGCGGACCGGCGCCGGCTCGGGCCGGTCGACCTTGGGCAGGAAGGCGGTCGGATCGTCGGTCTGGTTCCGGTGTCGCCCGTCCCGACGCTCGTCCGGCGCGCTCACTTAGGCACCGTGGCCGAGCGTAGGGAGGTCGAATCTTCGAATGCCGGGACTCGCACCGTGGAAGCCGTTTCGTTGTAGCCGAGCTGGTAGTCGTCGACCGCGTCCTTGAACCACTGGACTCCCTCAGAGCTGGCGAGGGCCTGCTGGAGGGCAGCGGGATCGCCGATCGCTACGATCTTGAACGGTGGGGAGTACACCCGGCCGTGGAGCAGCAGGGTGTTACCGACGCAGCGTACCGCGCTGGTTGCGAGGACGCGGACGTTCATGATTGACATGGCCTCCGCTCCGCCGGCCCAGAGCGCGTTGACCACGGCCTGCACATCCGCCTGGTGCACCACCAGGTCGTCGTTGTCGGCGTCCGACTGGGTCTGGTCGAGCTGCGGCGCGTCGTTCAGTTCGACCGTGACCCCGGGTCCGCCGAGGGCGGTGAATCCGGCGGCCTGGAGGCTGCCCTGGGCGCGATCCTGCTGATCCTTGATCGGGGCGTCCGAGCCGGCCAGCATGTTGGTGCGTTGCTGGACCTCGTCGCGCAGCGTGGCGGCCCGGCGTTCGCTCGCCGCCACCTGCTCGCGCCGGTCCTCGATGAACTGGTTGAGCTGGGGCCGTCGGTCCTCACGCAGCGCGGTGCCACCGGCGGTGGTCGCGGTGGTGGTGAAGAGCAGCCCCGCCGCGGCGGCGATCAGGGGCACCCCGATCGACCAGCCCGGTCGGCGTTGACGCGGTCGCCGGGGCAGTAGCCCGGCGGCGGCCCGTCGGAGGACCTTCTGCCAGGAGGTTGCGCCGGATGTGTACTCCACCGAGCGTTCCTTCCGCGTGTCGGGGATCGGTCCGCCCCGGCCGGGCCGGTGATGCGAACAGTCCCGCCTTTTTCGGTCACTCCGTGCACCGGCCTGACCCCATTCATGGTCCGGACGGGCAATCGGGACTACGCT
The DNA here is from genome assembly GCF_040647935.1 of Micromonospora sp. NPDC049204. Classification (NCBI taxonomy): domain Bacteria; kingdom Bacillati; phylum Actinomycetota; class Actinomycetes; order Micromonosporales; family Micromonosporaceae; genus Micromonospora; species Micromonospora sp. NPDC049204. The sequence goes on from NZ_JBEZDC010000003.1 coordinate 315,332, forward strand.
AGCTGTCGAACATTATTGGCCATGGACCGTCGCCCCCGCGCCCGGTTGTCAGGCCGGACGAGGTCGTCACCCCTCTGGAGAGCGTCGTGCCCAAGTCTCAGGTCCGCAAGAAGAAGGTGTACACCCCGCCGACGGACGTTCGTCCGACGACGGCGGCGTCGACGCGCAAGCCTAGCCCGGTGTGGTTGCCGGCCACCGCCGTCGCCCTGATCGTCGTGGGCATCGGCTGGCTGGTGCTCTATTACCTGTCCGAGCAGGAGTACCCGGTCGCCGCGTGGGGTTATTGGAACCTCGCGGTCGGCTTCGGCGCGATGGTCGCCTCGCTGGGGCTGCTCTCCCGCTGGCGCTGAGCCGGCTCGGGGGCCGTCGTGTCGGCGGTCCCACGTCAACCCACCGCGCCCCTGTCCGGCAGGCGCGGGTGGGGACCCCTATGGTGTCCGCAGGCAGCGTGGCCTACTGCGAGATGACTCACGTTACCGCTGGGTAACCTTCGCGTAGGCTGCACTGCATGACCGAGCTAAGCGAGGTCATCAGGCAGCAGACCGGGGAGGCCAACTCGATGGGCAGCGTCCAGATCGTCACCACGATCCTCGCGGCCGCCATCACCGCCGTAGCGGTGTGGCTTGCGGTGCGTGCGGTCCTGAAGATGGTGGCAGTCATCCGGCTCGGGCAGCCGGCACCGGAACGGTTCACCGACAAGGTCACCCGCGCCAGGACCATGCTGGTCGAGACGGCCGGCCACACCCGGATGCTCAAGTGGGGCGTGGTGGGTGCCGCGCACTGGTTCGTGATGGTCGGCTTCGTCGTCCTGTCGCTGCTGGTGCTCGAGGCGTACTTCGAGGTGGTCACCACCGACGGTGGCCTGCCGATCATCGGGCACTGGACGGTCTTCGGCCTGGTCACCGAGATCATCGGGGTGCTGGGCCTGGTCGGCATCCTGGTGCTGATGGCGATCCGGCTGCGCAACAGGCCGACGCGGCCGGGCGGGCGGTCCCGGTTCACCGGCTCGACCATGTGGCAGGGCTACTTCGTCGAGTGGATCGTGCTGCTGGTCCTGATCTTCGGGTTCGTGATCCGGGGATTCAAGGTCGCCACCGACCACTTCGAGTTCCCGTTCTGGGCCACCCCGGTCAGTCACGCGGTCGGCGCGGTGCTTCCCGACTGGGCGGACGGCGTCAGCGTCGCCGCCGCCATCAAGATCATCATTTCGATGACCTGGCTGATCGTCATCTCGCTGAACGTCACCATGGGTGTCGCCTGGCACCGCTTCCTGGCGTTCCCCAACATCTTCTTCAAGCGTGAGCCGGCCCGGCCGGCCGGTTCCGGCCTCGGCGCGCTGCGGCCGATGACGAGCCAGGGCAAGCCGCTCGACTTCGAGGAGGCCGACCCGGAGAAGGACCAGTTCGGTGTCGCCCAGGTCGAGCAGTTCAGCTGGAAGGGTCTGCTGGACTTCAGCACCTGCACCGAGTGCGGCCGCTGCCAGTCGCAGTGCCCGGCCTGGAACACCGGCAAGCCCCTGTCGCCCAAGCTGCTCATCCTGAGCCTGCGCGACCACGCGTACGCCAAGGCGCCCTACCTGCTGGCCGGCGGCGGCAAGGACCTGACCGGCGAGGAGAAGGCCACCCAGGCGCAGCTCGCGCACCTGGACGTGCTGGCCCTGGCCGAGGCGGACAAGCCGTTGATCGGCACCGCCGAGGAGGGCGGTGTCATCGACCCGGACGTGCTCTGGTCCTGCACCACCTGCGGCGCCTGCGTGGAGCAGTGCCCGGTGGACATCGAGCACGTGGACCACATCGTCGACATGCGCCGCTACCAGGTGCTGATCGAGTCGAGTTTCCCCTCCGAGGCCGGCGTGATGCTGCGCAACCTGGAGAACAAGGGCAACCCGTGGGGCGCCCCGCAGAACACCCGCGAGGACTGGACGAAGGGTCTCGACTTCGAGGTGCCCCGGGTCGGCGAGGTGGACGACTTCGAGTACCTGTTCTGGGTCGGCTGCGCCGGCGCGTTCGAGGACCGGGCCAAGAAGACCACCCGCGCGGTGGCCACGCTGCTCAACGAGGCCGGGGTGTCGTTCGCGATCCTGGGCGAGGGCGAGACCTGCTCCGGCGACCCGGCGCGGCGGATCGGCAACGAGTTCGTCTTCCAGATGCTCGCCCAGCAGAACGTGGAGACGCTGAACGAGGCGTTCGAGGGTCGGGAGAAGGCCAAACGAAAGATCGTCGCGACCTGCCCGCACTGCTTCAACACCCTGGGCAACGAGTACGGCCAGCTCGGCGGCGAGTTCGAGGTGGTCCACCACACCCAGTTGCTGGCCCACCTGGTCGCCACCGGCAAGCTCACCCCGGTGCAGCCGGTCGACGGTGGGGTCACCTACCACGACCCCTGCTACCTGGGCCGGCACAACCGGGTCTTCGCGGCCCCCCGGGAGGTCCTCGGCGACGCCATCGCGGGCGAGCTGACCGAGATGCCACGCAACAGCGAGCGTTCCTTCTGCTGCGGCGCTGGCGGCGCCCGGATGTGGATGGAAGAGAAGATCGGCAAGCGGATCAACGTGGACCGGGTCGAGGAGGCCATGGCCACCGGGGCGAAGACGGTCGCGGTCGGTTGCCCGTTCTGCTCGACGATGCTCAGCGACGGCGTCAACGGCAAGGGCGCTGGCGAGCAGGTCGAGGTGATCGACGTGGCGAGTGTGCTGCTCCGTTCGGTCAAGCCGGAGCAGCCGCAGGGCGGCAGGGAGACGGCGCCGGTCGGCGGCTGAGGCCGTACCCCCCCGCGGTGCGCAGATCGACGGCGGCGGCCCTCAGGGTCCGCCGCCGTCGTGCAAGAATCTCGCCGAGGTGAGGCGACATCGACGGCCTGCTCTTGATGACGCTGTTGCCCCTGGTCGGCTTCGTTGCGCTGACCGCGGGCAACGCGTTCTTCGTCGCGGCCGAGTTCGCCCTGGTCACGGTCGACCGCGCGGAGATCGACAGGCGGGCCGCCGCCGGCGACCAGGCCGCCCTGACGGTACGCACCGCGCTGCGCGAACTCTCCTTCCAGCTCTCCGGCGCACAGCTCGGCATCACCATCACCGCGCTGCTCACCGGCTACCTGGCCGAGCCGGCCCTGGCGCGGCTCTTCACCCCGCTGTTGCGCCCCCTGGCCGGGGAGAGCACCGAGCGCTACACCCCGTTCCTGGCGTTGGCACTGGCCACGTTGCTCTCCATGCTCTTCGGTGAGCTGGTGCCGAAGAACGCGGCGCTGGCCCGGCCCATGCCGGCGGCGCTGGCCACGGCCGGGCCGATGCACACCTTCTCCCGGACGTTCGGCTGGCTGATCCGGGGCTTGAACGGCTCTGCGAACCGACTGGTCCGGGCGCTCGGTGTGGAACCGCAGGAGGAGTTGGCCAGCGCCCGCTCGCCGGAGGAACTGGGTCTGCTGGCGGCCATCTCGGCTCGGGCCGGCGCGCTGCCGACCGACACCGCGATGCTGCTGCGCCGCACCATCCGCTTCGGTGACAAGCGGGCCGCCGAGGCGATGACCCCCCGGGTGGACGTGGTCGCGCTGCGTGCCACGGCCACCGTGGCCGAGCTGCTCGAACAGTCCCGGCAGACCGGGCGGACCCGGTTCCCCGTGTACGAGGAGACCCTGGACCTGGTGACCGGTGTGGCCGGGGTGCCCGACGCGCTGGGCGTACCGCTTGCCGACCGGGCGTCGACCATGGTCGGCTCGGTGGCCCGGGAGCCGGTCTACGTGCCGGAGAGCCTCAACCTGGACGGCGTGCTGGCCGCGTTGAAGGCGGCCGGGGCCGACCTGGCCATCGTGGTCGACGAGTACGGCGGCACGGACGGCGTGGTGACGATCGAGGACCTCGTCGAGGAGTTGGTCGGGGAGATCGCCGACGAGTTCGACCCGGCGAGTGTGGACGACGCCGAGCCGGTCGAGTTGAGAGTGCCCGGCGGCGAGCGCACCGTGCTCGTGGACGGGGTGCTCCGCTCCGACGAGGTGGCCGAGCAGACCGGCTTCCGGCTGCCCGAGGGGCCGTACGAGACGCTGGCCGGGTTCCTGATGGCCCAGCTCGGGCACATCCCGCTGGCCGGCGAGACGGTCGAGGCGAGCGGCTGGGAGTTCACCGTGGTCGAGGTGGAGCGGCACCGGATCGAGCAGGTCCGGGTGCTGCGCCCGGCGGAACCGGACGACGATGACTGAGCTGCTGGTGACCGTCCTGCTGCTGCTCGGCAACGGTTTCTTCGTGGGCAGTGAGTTCGCGCTCATCGCGTCCCGCCGGACGGTGATCGAGCCGCTGGCCGCCGGGTCGAAACGCGCCCGGTGGGCCTTGTCGGCGATGAACCAGATCCCGTTGATGATCGCCGGTGCGCAGCTCGGCATCACGGTCTGCTCGCTGGGCCTGGGCGCGATCGCCGAGCCGGCGTTGGCGCACCTGCTGGAGCCACCGTTCCACGCGGCCGGCCTGCCGGAGCGGGCGGTGCACCCGGTGGCCTTCGTGCTGGCCCTGGGTGTGGTGGTCTTCCTGCACACGGTCGTCGGTGAGATGGTGCCGAAGAACATCACGCTGGCCGGTCCGGAGGTCTCCGCGCTGTGGCTCGGCCCGGCGATGCTGGCGTTCTGCGTGGCCACGAAGCCGCTGCTGCTGGCGATGAAGTGGGCGGCCCGCCGGGTGCTCGCGATCTGGCGGATCGAGGCGTCCGAGGCGGTGAAGACGGTGTTCACCGCCGAGGAGTTGGCCGGGCTCGTCTCGCAGGCCCGCACCGAGGGGTTGCTCGACGCGGAGCAGCACGCCCGGATCACCGGCGCGCTGGCCCTGCACAGCCGTACGGCGGCGGACGCCCTGCAGCCGTGGTCGACGGTGGTGACGGTCGCCGAGGACGTCTCGCCGGCGTCGTTGGAGGTGTTGGCGACCCGGACCGGCCGGTCCCGGTTCCCGGTGGTGCAGCGGTCGACCCGGCGGGTGCTCGGCTTCGTGCACGTCAAGGACGTGCTCGGATACGCGGGGCAGGGTCGCCGGTCGCCGGTGCCGGCCCAGGTCTACCGGCCGCTGGCGGTGGTGCCGCCGGAGCGTACGCTGGCGGACCTGCTGCTGGCGATGCGCCGCGAACGGCGGCACATGGTGCTGGTCAGCGACGGCCGGCGCCCGCTCGGTGTCGTCACTCTCGACGATGTATTGACGGCAATCGTTGGCTGACGCGCCAATACCCTTGGTGTGCAAGCGGTTGCACGACAGTGACGGTTACTCCACTCGCCTTGATTACCGCCTCGCGCTTCCCTAATGTGGGGCACCGACCGCTGTGGGTCGTCTGCCTCGGCCCTTCCCTCACGCGAGGCGCCCGGCGGTCGGTTGCAAAGGAGTCGGTGCCGGTGGCAACCATGCCCCCTCATCGTCACGACCTGTCCGCGTCTGCTCGGCCGGGTGGTCTGCGCCGGGCCGGTCGTCGTCTGCTCGTCCTGGTCGCCGCCGCGGTGGTCGGCGCGGGCCTGCTTGCCGCCCCGGTGCACGCCGCGCCCACGGTCGACGAGATTGAGGCGCAGATCGACAAGAAGTGGGAGCAGTTGGAGCCCACTATCGAGCAGTACAACAAGGTCAGGGCGCAGCTGAAGGTCAATCGGCAGAAGTCGGCGGACCTGCAGAAGAAGATCGAGCCGCTGGCGTTGCAGAGCGAGTTGGCGCTCAACCGGGTCGGCGATCTCGCCTCCCGCTACTACATCTCGGGCCCGTCGCACGACATTGGCGCACTACTTGTCAGCGCCAAGCCGGACACGCTCACCGAGCAGCTCACCATCCTCGACCGGCTGGCCGCGCAGGAGCGCAAGGAGGTCGAGGGCGTCCTCGCCGTGCGGGCCAAGTACGACGGCGAGAAGCAGAAGCTGGACACCCTGATCGCCACGCAGACCAAGCAGCAGAACGAGCTGGCGGCCAAGAAGAAGCAGATCGACGCCGAGATCAAGCAGCTTGAGGCGTCGATGCCGAAGACCACGGTCAAGACCGCCGGCTGCCCGACCATCAACGGTGTGCTCGCCGTGGCCGCCCAGAAGGCGATCAAAACCGCCTGCCAGCAGGTCGGCGACCCGTACGTCTGGGGTGCCACCGGCCCGAACTCGTTCGACTGCTCGGGGCTGACCCAGTACGCCTACCGGTCGGCCGGGATCTCCCTCACCCACCACACCGGAGACCAGTGGAACGAGGGCAAGGCCGTGCCGCGATCCGAGGCTCGTCCTGGTGACCTGGTCTTCTTCTACTCGGGCCTGAGTCATGTCGGGCTGTATCTGGGTAACAACCAGATGGTGCACGCACCACGAGCCGGTAAACCGGTGCAGGTGTCCAGCATCAACACGATGCCCGTCGCCGGGTTCCGCAGACCTGGCTGATCCACCCCGTGCGACACGACGGCCCCCGGTCACCGACCGGGGGCCGTCGTCGTTGTCAGCGGGGTGCGCCCACCGGGGACGGCAGGAGCTGCACGTCGGCCAGGTCGACGTACATGATGCGGTGGCCGAACTGGATCTGCGCGTACCTGTTCTTGCCGCGGATCACCGTCCAGTCACCGGGCGAGGAGCCGTCGACAGTGCTGGCCCGGTAGTACTCGCCCGGCAGCACCGCGCCGACGGCGTACCGCTGCCCGGCGGCAAGGGTGTACTGCAGTGGCGAGATCGTCTGGTAGGGCACGCCGGCCGGGTAGGCCGCCTGTTCCGGGTAGGCCCGTCCGTACACCGGGATGGTGGTCCGGCCGGGCTTCGGAGTGGCCACCAGGCCGACCGTCCAGCTGGCGGTGGGCGCGGACGCCGGGTTGTGGAACCAGGCGCGTTGCCCGAGATACCAGATCGCCGTCCAGTCGCCCTGCCGGCCGGCCAGCGCGTACGTCTGGCCGGCGGAGGCGCGGGCGCCGTGATCCGACACCTCCATGGTGTTCGGGGTGCCGTCGGGGCGGAGCGCGACGTCGTTCACCAGTGGCGCGTCCGCGGCCGGCGCGGAGCGCAGCACCACCGCCGAGGAGCCGCGTGGCGCGCACGGCACGCCGGCGGTGACGCAGCCGACGAACGCCGGCTGGTTGGTGGCGAAGTCCGGGTCGATCCGGACCAGACCGGTGGCGGGGGTGCCGGTGTCCAACCGGGGCGCGTGCAGCAGCTCGAAGTAGTGGTTCCAGTCCCAGTACGGGCCGGTGTCCCAGTGCATTCCACGGACGTTCGCGGCGATGGTGCCGGGCACGTTGTCGTGGCCGATGATGTGCTGGCGGTCCAGCGGGACGCCCAGCCGCAGCGCGAGGTGTCGGACCAACTTCGCCGAGGTCCGGTACATCGCCTCGGTGTACCAGGTGCCCTGCGCCGCGAAGCCCTCGTGCTCCAGCCCGACCGCCTTGGCGTTGACGTACCAGTTGCCGGCGTGCCAGGCGACATCCTTGGTCTTGACGTGCTGGGCGATGTGCCCGTCCACCGAGCGCAGCGTGTAGTGCCAGCTCACGTAGGTCGGGTCTTGGACGAGTCGCAGGGTGGTGGCCCAGCTTCCCTCGGTGTCGTGGATGACGATGTACTCGATCTTCTGCCGGGCGGGCCGGTCGGACAGGTCGTGGTTGCCGTAGTCCCCGTCGCCGAACGCCGCGTAGGGCGCCGGGATCCACTCGCAGGAGATGGTCCGGGGGCATTCCAGCCCGTCCGGGCGGGCGAGCCGACGCAGACCCAGCCGGTCCAGCCACGATCGCTGCGGCCGGATCGTCCGGGCCGGCAGCGTGATCCGCTGGCCGTCGTCGGTCACCCGCGACTCGCCGCTGCCGATGGTGGTGAAGACCTCGTCGGCGAAGGCCGCCGCGGCGTCGGCGCTGTCCGCGCCGGCGTAGCGGGCCACCGCGCCGTACCAGCTGGCCGGGTCGGTGCCGGCACCGACCGGCGCGCCCAACTCCCGCTGGTACGAGGCCAGCAGCGCGGCCCCGCCCCGGATGTTGACGTCGGCGTCGGTGCGCAGCGCGTCGGGGGTCGCGCCGGTCAGCGCGGCGGCGGCATCCACGGTCTGCAAGGCGGCGGCGGGTGGCGCCGGGTCCTCGGCCGGCCGGGGCGCGGGTGCCAGCGCGGTGCGGGAGTTGTCGCCACGCGGGTCCTCGGTGCCGGTGTCGTGGTGGCCGCCCACGGGCAGGGCGGTCACGTGTCGGGCGTCGGTCAGGTGCATGGGGCCGTAGCCGCCACTGGTGCTGGGTGTGCCGGCGTTGCTGTCCCAGCGGGACTCCAGGTAGGAGACGCCGAGCAGCACGTCGGTCGGTACGCCGTACTCGGCCGCCGCGGCGGCGTACCGCTGCTGGCGGTCGGCCGTGGGTGCGGCGGCGGTTGCGGGTGGTGGGACCGCGGTCGCGGCGGCGACCACGGCGGCGGCGAGCAGCGCACGCCGGCCGAGGAGCAGGGTTGGATGGTGCATCGAACCCCCTAGATTTCACGGATGAAGGTGAGGTCACCCTCGCGCCGTCCGGGAGTCCGCGTCAATACCTTTCTATGTGTCGACTCGTTGGGAAAGAATTCTTCACCTACGGCCGGTGATCCTCTCCGATCGGTACGGAGTGTCACGGCCGCACGGGTTGCGGAGTGGTAACAAGCGTCTCTACTCTGGTCATTCGTCGGCCCGATAGCAGCTCCGTCCAGCCCGGGCGGTAACGGTCCGACACCGCCGAGTCGTTTCCGAACGAACCGGGGACCCACGTCCCCCGGGGTGAATCCGCAGTCCCTGCGGTAGGGCGCCCACTTCCCGCCCGAACCCGTCAGCTAACCCGGTAGGCGGTCAGGAAGAAGGAGTACGGAACCCCGGTGGCACTCCATGCCCCGCGGCCGTCGTCCGAGCGGTCGGCAGCAGCCGGCCCGCCGTCGATCGCGCCGCGCCCACGCTGGTCCCGCTTCACCACCGCGCTCGCCGCCCTGGCCGGCGTCGCCGTCGTCCTGACCGGCAGCGCCACGGCGGCCCACGCCGACCCGTCCGTCGCCGAGATCGAACGCCAGATCGACGCCGACTGGAACAAACTCGAACCGGTCATCGAACAGCACAACGCCACCCGCATCGACCTCGCCAACAAGCGCAGGCAGGCCCAGGCGCTGGCCGCCCGGATCGCCCCGCTGGAGCGTCAGGTCGACGCCGCCATGGACAAGGTCAGTGCCCTGGCCGTACGCGCCTACAAGGGCGAGAACGTGCTGACCGTCAACGCGGTGCTGGGCAGCCAGTCACCCAGCGAGGTGGTCGGCCAGCTCGAAATGCTCGACCGCTTCGCGCACAACCAGCAGCAGGACGTCCGCGAGGTGGCCGACCTGCGCGACGAGCTGGCCAGGCAGAAGGCGCCACTCGACGAGATGGTGACCCAGCTGACCCGTACCGAGGCTCAGTTGGCGGCGAAGAAGAAGCAGATCAACGAGGAGATCGACAAGCTGCAGAAGCTGCGCCTCAAGGTGTACGGCAGCGGTGGCGGCGGTCCGTTGCGCCCAGCTCCCTGCCCCGGCAGCTATCCCGGCGGCGCCGCGGGCACGGCGGTCAAGTTCGCCTGCGCGCAGATCGGCAAGCCCTACGTCTGGGGTGCCGAGGGTCCGAACTCGTACGACTGCTCCGGGCTGATGCTGGCCGCCTGGGCGAAGGCCGGGGTGTCCCTGCCGCACAACGCCGCCGCGCAGAGCCGCGTCACCAAGAACGTCAGCAAGGCCGACCTGCGCCCCGGCGACCTGGTCTTCTACTACAGCGACATCCACCACGTCGGCATGTACGTCGGTGGCGGCTGGGTGGTGCACGCCTCGCAGGCCGGTCAACCGGTCAAGATGAAGAAGGTCGACGACGGCCCGATCCACAGCTACGGCCGTCCAGGCTGATCAGGGGTACTGACCGAAGGGCCCGCCGCGACTCGTCGCGGCGGGCCCTCGTCGTTCACGGGGTCAGCGGGTGGGCCAGGTGCGCCAGTGCTGCCAGGCGCGGCTGGGCGTCGGCCCCCGCTGCCCCTGGTAGCGCGAGCCGTAGACCGCCGAGCCGTACGGGTGCTCGGCCGGCGAGGAGAGCCGGAAGATGCAGAGCTGCCCGATCTTCATGCCCGGCCAGAGAGTGATGGGCAGGTTCGCCACGTTCGAGAGTTCGAGCGTGACGTGACCGGAGAAGCCGGGGTCGATGAAGCCGGCGGTGGAGTGCGTCAGCAGCCCGAGCCGCCCCAGTGAACTCTTGCCCTCCAGCCGGCCGGCGAGCTGGTCGCCCAGCGAGATGACCTCAAGCGTCGAGGCGAGCACGAACTCCCCGGGGTGCAGCACGAACGGCTCCCCGTCGGGCACCTCGACCGCCGACGTCAGGTCGTCCTGCTGCATCGCCGGGTCGATGTGGGTGTAGAGGTGGTTGTTGAAGACCCGGAAAAGCCGGTCCAGCCGTACGTCGATGCTGGAAGGTTGGACCAGGGTGGGCTCGAACGGCTCCAGGCCCAGCGTGCCGGCCTTGATCTCGGAGACCAGGTCGCGGTCGGAGAGCAGCATCGGACCACCTTAGCCGCGGGCCTCAAAACCCCCGAATTCGGTGCCGGTGACCAGCGCGTCGAGGTCGCCGCTCGTACATTTGTTCGATAGAATGCCCACATGGCTTCCTGGTCCGAATTCGCCGCCGACGAGCCCCGACTCGCCGACGGGATCCGCGTTCTCCTCCAGCAGTACGGGCCGGGCTTCGGCTATCTGGCCACGGTCCGTGCCGACGGCGGGCCCCGGGTCCATCCGGTCTCCCCGGTCATCACCGACGAGGGTCTGTTCTGCTTCATCATCGACTCCCCGAAGCGCCGTGACCTCGAACGCGACGGCCGCTACGCGCTGCACTCGTTCCCGCCGGAGGAGAGCGACGACGAGGCGTACGTGGCGGGTCATGCCCGCCCGGTGACCGATCCGGCGCGAGTCGCCCGGTTGGCGCAGGGCGCCCGCGCCGAGCCGCAGGTCGACTGGCAGCTGTTCGAGTTCACCATCGACGTGGCGATGCTGACCCGCCGCGAGCAGCACATCACCGGCGTCCCAGGCCTCGCGCCGGGCCGGCCGGCCGTTCGGGTCTGGCTCGACCCGCGGGCGCCATCGGCGATGGCGCCCGCGCCGCTCAGCGTGCCGCAGACCCGCCCGACCCGCCGTAGCCGTGACGTCCAGTGCACGGCCGCCTAGACCACGGCCCAGCGACAGCCGGTGCCGGCTCCGTGCTGACGGAGCCGGCATTCGGCTGTCCGCCCCGCGTCCGGCCGGCGGTCGCCCGGCATGACCAACTCGGTTTCGGTGATGTCGCGGTGTCCCGCAGCTCGGATACCCCGACTTCCAAGACACCCGAGTGGATCAACCCGGGCCGAGCGGCGGGCGGGGTACCTGGGTGCACGGGCTCGACGACTCGGGTACAGTGGTGCCGCTTGCGGGTGTAGTTCAATGGCAGAACATCAGCTTCCCAAGCTGACAGTGCGGGTTCGATTCCCGTCACCCGCTCCACGCACGGAAGCCCTGGTCAGGACCCACGTCCTGCCGGGGCTTCCGTGGTTCTAGGCCATGCTGAACAGGGCAGGGGGCCACCAGTTCAGCTTCGGTGCCTTTCCAGGGCCGAATGCACACCCGTGGAGACCGCCGAGTCGTTGGGTAGGTCCGTAAGGTCCACGGCTACCCACCGGGCCTGGGAGATCTCCCCGTTTGGGTTGAGTTCGGTCGAGGTCGCGTGCAGGCGGACAACCGCCAGGTAGCCCCGTTTGCCCCCGTTGGTGGTCACGCGTTCCTCGAGCACAAGAGCGGACGAGTCCAATTGAACGCCCAGCTCCTCGATGCACTCGCGCCTGGCTGCCTGCTGAGGTGTCTCTCGGGCCGGCCGGTATCCGCCTCCGGGCAGCCTCCAGAGGGACTGGTCACCGTAGCTGTGTCGGACGAGGAGGACTCGATCGGCGTCGACCGGGTGGATGATCAGCGCCTTCACGCCGTAGATGGTCGGCTTGACGATCCGCCAGTACGCCCGACGCAGGTGATACAGCAGCCTGAACGCGAACGGCGGAATCCTCATCTGGCCATCCAATCGGTGAGCCACGCGAGTCTGATTTTCCTCCGACGATGGCAGGATCGCATAGATGGGAACGGCCGGGAGCCCGTGGTGGCAGACAACGAAGACGCCCAAGCAGGGTTTCCTCCTGGGAGGTGTCTGGCTCCTTCTTGTCGTGACGTACGTGGTGTTTTCCATCAGGAGGCCGATCAGTTGGTCGATATTCATCGCCGCGCTGGCAGCACTGCTTGCCGTTGGCCACCTGGTTTCAGCCGTGCTGCTGCTTCGGGCACGAGCCGGAAGGCGCCGGACCGGGGAAGAGTCCGAGTGATGAGGAATGAATTCCACACTCATTCAGGCTGATTTATGGGTTGATGGTGGCGATGCCCGGTGCGACCCGAACTGTCGGCGGCAGCAATCATCCGGGTGCGGACAGGTGCCCGTGGCGCGCTCGATGCAGGAGCGGGCAGCGGTAGCCAAAGGCGTGTCGAGTAAGCGTGCTCTATCGATAGTCGGCGAACACTCGCCGTTCCACGCCGTCAACGGTGACCTGGCCGCCGTGGGGAAGGATCCACTGCGGTCGGGTGTGGCCGAAGGGGATGCCGACGCAGACGACTGCCTCCGGGTTGTAGCGGGCCACCACGTCGACGACCGTGTCGCGTTGCTGCTCGCGTAGCCGTGCCCGATCCGCGGTAGCGGGCCGCCGGGTGTGGTCGGAGACCGCCGGACGGGCTACCAGCACCGCGTCGACGGCGCTGAGGAGGCCGCGTTCACCCAGGGAGCGGACGATCCAGCCGACCTCGCGCGCGGGAAGGAGTTCCTCCGACGTCTCGATGACCAGCACCCCGCCCCGCAGAGCCTCCGGAGTGAACGGGAAACGTCCCGCCGTCAGGATCCACTGGATGACTTCCAGGCATCCACCCCAGGTGGGGCCGGTAACCGCGCGACGCGGCCCGTGCCAGCTCCACGGCTCCGTCGGTTCGCGTTCTCCGAAGGACGTCAACGCCCGCGGATCGGCCCAGTCGAACCCGACATCCTCGGACTCGCCCGGGTCGGTGATCTCCAACCGCTCGCCGGTGAGTAGCGCCGCTCGCAGCGACTGGACGTGGATGTCGTCCACGGCCGGCCCGGGGCCGAGGTGTACCTGGGACGACCCGCCGTAGAAGCTGGCGACGCCGAGGCCCCAGAGCCAGTGGTGCAGGTTGGTGTTGTCGCTGGTGCCGAGGAACGGCTTGGGATCGGCTCGGGCGAGGTCCGCGTCCAGGTGCGGGATGACCGTGATCTGGTCCTCGCCGCCGACGACGGCGAGGATGCCGCGTACCTCAGGGTCTGCGAAGGCGGCATTGATGTCCGCCGCCCGCGCCGCCGCGGTCGCACCGACCTGCCGGGTGGTGGGGTACTCGACCGGTACGAGGCCGGTCAGGTCGGCGAGCCGTCGCAGGGCCTGCTCGTGGATTTCGGGAAAGGCGCCGGCCGCGGCGAAGGACGGCGAGAGAACCGCGATCTTGTCCCCGGGTCGGGCCTTCCGAGGACGAACAAGCTCATGCGTCATGCCGAGATCCAACAGGTACGCCAGTCCGTACGCATCTCATTTCGTTACCGGTTCCAGGAGGATCACGGGGATCTCCCGCGTGGTCCGTTCTTGGTAGGCGGCGTACTCCGACCTGGCCGAAACCATCAAGCGCCACAGATGCGGACGCTCCCCGGCTGCGGCGGGGCGCGCGTACGCGCCGAAGGTCTCCGTACCGACCTGCACCGTGACGTACGGGTCGGCGAGCAGGTTGAGGTACCACGCGGGGTGCTGGTCCGCGCCGCGGTTCGAGGCGGCCAGCACGTAGTGGTCGCCATCGCGTTCGTAGACGAGCGCGGTGCGGCGCAGTTGACCGGTCTTTCGGCCTCGGGTCGTCAGGAGCAGGTCGTTCACGCCGGGCCGGGGCCGGCCGCCGGTTTCCTCGAACCGGCGGATGTGCTCGGCGATCCAGGCCGTCGGGCTGTCGTGGACCTCGGTCATCACACCTCCCGGACACTTGCGGCGGCGCGGTGGTGGCGGGGTGCCTCGATCTCGTCGACAAGTGCGATCGCGAAGTCCGCACAGCTGATCCGACTGGCCGGGTCGCCATGTTCGGCGATCCGGTAGTGGCCGGTGCGTGTGCCGCCGTGGTCGAAGTCACCGGCGGGGGCCAGGTAGGCCCAGTCGAGGTCGGAGGTCCGAAGCTCGTCAAGGCCCGCTGCGTGCCCCAGGTAGAAGGGCCGGTACTCGTTCGGGTAGCCGGGGTGGTCCATCAGGGCGGCGCCGGATGCGCCGGGCATGATCGAGGCGAGGCCGACCACCACCAGGCGACGTACACCTGCCGTGGTCAGGCCGGCGGCCAGGGCGCGTGCCGATGCGGTGAAGAAGTCGTGCGGCGGTACGGACAGGTCGACGGCAGCGCTGATGGCGGCGTCGTGCCCGGCGGCTGCCTGGGCGATGCTTCCGGCGTCGGTGACGTCGCCTGCCACCACCCGTACGTCGGTCAGGTCGCCGTGGTCAGCGGGGTTGCGCACCAGGGCGGTGACCTGGTGGCCGCGTCGTCGCGCCTCGGCGACGGCCTGCCGTCCGGCCCGACCGCCCGCGCCGAAGACCACGATCCTCATGGGTCACGCCTCTCACCAGAGGCCGGAGCCCGTGCGCCCGGCCGGTGTGCCGACGCTATCGAGGGTCGTGGTTACCACCGGGATACCAGTTATCGTTTGGTGATGAGGCAACCTCTGCCCGCCGACATGTTCGACGAGCTGTGCCCGTCCTCGCTCACCCCGATCCGATTCGGCGACAAATGGGCGGCGCTGATCGTCCGCTGTCTTGAGCAGGGGCCTCGTCGGTTCTCCGAGCTGCGCGTGCCGCTGCGCCGCGTCACCCCCAAGGTGCTCACCCAGTCGCTGCGTTCCCTCGAACGGGACGGGCTGGTCAAGCGCACCGTCCTGGCCGAGGCCACCCGGCACGTGGAGTACGAGCTGACGCCGGTGGGCCGCAGCATGCTCGAACCGATCGCGGTTGCCTGCGCCTGGACCGAGCAGCATTGGGACCAGTTGCTCGACGCCCGAGAGTCGTACGACAACGCCACCCGGCGCAACCGCGCTGGGTGACCCCGCGTGCCACCGGCGTGGCACAGGACCAGGAATGCGTGGTCGACCTCGGCCCGGAGAGCCGTTGGCAGAGCACCACGGCGACACGGATGCTTCTCACGTTCGTGGCAGGATCTGCCAGGTGCAGGTCAGGATGCTTGGTCCATTCGAGGTTCGCGCGGACGTCGGCACCGTCATCGACGTGCCGGGCGCGCGGCTGCGCGGGCTGCTGACCGCCCTCGCGCTCAACCCGGGTCGCGTGGTCCCGAAGGGGACCCTCGTCGACTGGATCTGGGGTGAACATCCGCCCTCCGATGCGGCAAACGCCCTGCACCGCCTGGTTTCCCGGTTGCGGAAGGCGCTGCCGGAGGGGTCGATCGAGGGGCAGGCGGACGGCTACCGGTTGATCGTCGAACCCGATGACGTGGACGCCGTACGGTTCGAACGGCTCGTCGGCCTGGCTCGCGATGACGAGGGCGCGCAGCGGGGACGGCGGCTGCGCGAGGCCCTCGATCTGTGGCGCGGTGCGGCGATGCAGGACGTCGGCCTGGCCGACAGCGCGGCGCTCGACGCGGCGGTCACCCGGTTCGACAGGCTGCGGCTGACCGCCCTCGAGGATCGCTTCGACGTGGAGGTCGGCGTCGGCCACGGTCCGGAGTTGATCGCGGAGCTGACCGATCTGGTGGCCGCGCACCCGGTACGGGAGCGGCTGGTCCTCTCGTTGATGCGGGCGCTCGCCGCGAGCGGCCGAGACAACGAGGCGCTGCTCGTGTATCAGCGCACGAGTGCGGCGCTGGCCGACGCGCTGGGCGTCGACCCCTCGCCGGAACTCTCGGCGTTGCACGTCGCGCTCCTGCGGGGTGAGGTGCAGCAGCGGCGCGAGGAGCACCGGAAGACCAACCTTCGTGCCGAGTTGAGCAGCTTCGTCGGCAAGGACGAGGCCGTCGCCGAGGTCGGCGCGCTCGTCGCCGAGCACCGGCTCACGACCCTGATCGGGCCGGGTGGCTCCGGGAAGACCCGGTTGGCCACCGAAACCGCGCGCAGAATGCTCGACGACCTGCCGGACGGCGCCTGGCTCGTCGAGTTCGCCGCCATCGGTGCGGACGGTGACGTGGTGCAGGCGACGCTCGCGGGGCTCGGACTCCGGGACGCCCTGCTCGGTGAGCCACCGAGCATGGAGTTGATCGACCGGCTCGTCGCCGCGATCCGCGAGCGGGAGGCGTTGCTGATCCTGGACAACTGCGAGCACGTCATCGAGCCGGCGGCGGTGCTCGCGGACCGGCTGCTCGGGGAGTGTCGGCGGCTGCGGATCATCGCGACGAGCAGGGAACCGCTCGGCATCACCGGCGAGGCGCTCTGGCCGGTCGCGCCGCTGGCCCTGCCGGACGTCGATGCCGGCCCCGGTGAGATCGAGACCTCTCCCGCTGTCCGGTTGCTGCGGGACCGAGCGGGCGCGGTGCGCAGGGATCTGGCGGTCGACGATCTCACGCTGTCCACGATGGCGCGGATCTGTCGGGCGCTGGACGGGATGCCGCTGGCCATCGAACTGGCCGCCGCCAGGTTGCGCACCATGTCCATCGACCAGCTCGCCAGGCGGCTCGACGACCGGTTCCGCCTGCTGACCGGCGGCAGCCGTACCGCGTTGCCCCGGCACCGGACGCTGCGCGCGGTGGTCGACTGGAGTTGGGAGCTGCTGACCGACGCGGAGCGGGCGGTCCTGCGCCGGCTCTCGGTGTTCTCGGGCGGGGCGAGCCTGGAAGCGGCCGAACGGGTCTGCGCCGGCGACGAGGTCGAGCCGGAGGATGTGCTCGAGTTGGTCACCGCACTGGCCGAGAAGTCGCTGGTGGTCGCCGAGGGCGATGAGGCTCCGCGCTACCGGATGCTCGGCACGATCAAGGAGTACGCCGCACACCGCCTCGCTGAGGCGGGGGAATCGGACCTGGCGCGCCATGCGCACCTGACGTACTTCATCGAACTGACCGCGACCGCGGAGCCGCAGCTTCGTCGCGCGGACCAGGTGACCTGGCTCGCCACTCTCGAGCTCGAACATGACAACATCGGATCCGCGATGCGCGGTGCGCTCGCCGCGGGCGAGGCGCACGCGGCCATGCGGCTGGCCGCGGGTGCCGGCTGGTACTGGTGGCTGGGTGGTCACCGGACCGAAGGCATGGAGTTGATCACGGCGGCCACCGAGACGCCTGGCGAGGTCAGCGACGAGATCCGGGCCACGGTGTACGCGCTCGTCGTGCTCTTCATCAACTCGGGACCGGGTGACGAACACCAGGCGGCGGAGTGGATCCACAAGGCGTACGAGTTCAGCCAACGTGGTAACGGCAGCCACCCGGGGACGGCGCTCGTCGTCCCGCTGGAACGCATGCTGCGAGCCCCGGACGCGATCCTGCAAGCGTGGGAACCGCTGCTGGACGACGAGGATCCCTGGGTACGCGCGCTGGCCCGGTTGCAGCTGGGCAAGATGCGGATCATCTTCGGCCAGGACGGTCGGGATGTGGAAGCGCATCTCGTGGCGGCGCTCGCCGAGTTCCGGGCACTCGGCGAACGGTTCGGGATCTCGTTCGCCCTGACCGAGTTGGCGGAGCTGATTGCCGTACGCGGGGAGTTCGCCCGTGCGTGCGAGCTCTACGAGGAGGCGACCGCGGTCGTCACCGAGGTCGGCACCGTCGAGGACATCATCCGGATGCGGTCCCGGCAGGCTCAGCTGTACTGGTTGCTCGGCGATGAGAAGTCCAGTGCGGCTGCCATGGCCGAGGCACGGCGATGCGCGGCGCGGGTCACGTGGCCCGGTGCGTTGGCCATGCTGGCCCTTTCCCAGGCGGAACTCGCTCGCTGGTGTGGCCAGGCCGAAGAGGTCGCCCACCAGGTCGGTGTCGCGACCAGCCTGTTGCGCGACGAGGCGACACAGGCGCACATCCGCGTGCTGACACACGACCTGCTCGGCTATGTCGCGGACGATCTCGATGCGGCGCGCAGACACCATTCCCTGGCCTGCGAGGCGGCAGCCGCGACGGGGCACGCACCCTCGATCGCGCGGGTACTCGTCGGTGTCGCGGACCTGGCGCTGCGCCGTGACCAGCATGAGCTGGCCGCGCGGCTGCTCGCCGCGAGCGCCGGCGTGCGGGGACGGCAGGATCACTCCCAGCCGGATGTGGCCCGGATCGAGCGGGAAGTACGGCGCCGCCTCGGCGAAGTGAGATTCGCAGAGGCGGCGCGAGAAGGCGGTCGGACGGAGTGGAATCGGTTGGTCGCGGTCACGCTCGCTTCGTGAACGTGGAACGTGCCCACAGGTATCCGACGAGAGCGATCCCGACGCACCAGGCGAGGGCGGGGATCACGTCACCGCTGGACGGCGTGCCGTTGAGGAAGCCGCGCAGCGTTTCGATGATCGGCGTGAAGGGCTGGTATTCCGCGAACTGCCGCAGCCCGGGTCCCATCTTGTCCGCCGGGACGATCGCGCTGCTGAAGAACGGAAGCATGACCAGCGGTACGGAAGCCAGCCCCGCCGTTTCCGGAGACTTCGCCGAGAGCCCCAGGGCGACCGTGAGCCAGCCGGCGGCGAAGCCGAGCAGCACGATGACGCCGAGCACGCCGAGCCAGCCGAGGAGGCTCGCCGACGGACTGAATCCGAGCAGGAAGGCCACCCCGACCAGGGCCGCGATGGCGACCAGGTTGGTCAGTACGCTGGCGACGACGTGACCGGTCAGCACCGCGCCCCGGGAGACGTGCATGACTTTGAACCGGTTGATGATGCCCTTCGTCATGTCGGAGTTCACCGCCGTCGCGGTGGCCCCCAGCCCGTAGCAGACTGCCAACAGCATCAGTCCCGGAGTGGCGTAGTCGATGTAGTCGACGCCGACGTTGAAGGCGTCGCCGAACATGTAGACGAACATCAACATGATCACGATCGGCATCAGGACCGCGTTGAACACCGAGGTCGGGTTGCGGGTGAGATGCGTGAAGTTGCGACGCAGCATGACGATCGAGTGGGACTTGGCGCTCATTTCGCGGAAACCTCCGGGGTGCGGGCGCCCGTCAGGGCGAGGAAGACGTCATCGAGGTCCGGCGTCTGCACGGAGAACCCTTCGGCGCTGATCGCGTACTCGTCGAGCCGGTCCAGCAGGGCCCGCAGCGAGGCGGTTCCGCCGTCACTGGGTACCCGCAGGGTCAGCGCCTCGTCGTCCCGGGTGGCGTCGCCGAGCACCCGGGCGGCGGTGTCGAGTTCGGCGACGGTGGTGAAGCGGAGTCGGACGTGGGTGCCGGGGATCTGGCGCTTGAGCTCGTCGGGCGTGCCCTGGGCGACAACGCGCCCCTGGTCGAGGACGGCGATCCGGTCGGCGAGCTGGTCGGCTTCCTCGAGGTACTGGGTCGTGAGGAAGATCGTCACACCGTCGGCCACCAGGTCCCGGATGATCGACCACATCGTGCGGCGGCTGCGTGGATCAAGGCCCGTCGTCGGCTCGTCGAGGAAGATGATCCGCGGCTCGCCGACGAGCGTCATCGCCAGGTCCAGCTTGCGGCGCATACCGCCGGAATAGGTCGACACCGGCTTCTGCGCGGACTCCGTCAGATCGAACCGCTCCAGCAGTTCCGTGACGACCCTCCTGCCGTCCTTGGCGGGCACCTGGCTCAGGTCCACCATCAGTTGCAGGTTCTCGCGTCCGGTCAGCAGCTCGTCCACGGCCGCGAACTGACCGGTGACCCCGATCGCGGCGCGTACCGCCTTGGCCTGGGTGGCGGCATCGTGTCCGGCGACGCGTACGGTCCCGCCGTCGGCCTTCACCAGTGTGGTCAGCACGTTCACTGTCGTCGTCTTGCCCGCCCCGTTCGGGCCGAGCAGGGAGAAGATCGTGCCCGCGGGGACATCCAGATCGATGCCGTCGAGCACGACCTTGTCCTTGTAGGCCTTTCGCAGCCCGGAGACCGCAATCGCTGAACTCGTCATGTGGCTACCATCGGCGGCCGGCCTGTCACCGCCCTGACGCGACCGTGACACGGCCACTGACACGGTGTCCCACCTCGTCCCGCCCCGCGACTTCGAGCAGGACTGCAACGGATCCACCGCGACCGGCAATAGTCAGGTGTGACGAGCCAGATACAACCGTCCGACCAGGATCTGTGGTCGACCATCGCGGCCGGTGACGAGGTCGCCTTCGGCCGGCTCTTCGACAGGTACGCCCGGGCGGTCTACAACCACGTGTTCCGGCTCACCGGCTCGTGGACGCTCGCTGAGGACGTCACGCAGGCGACCTTCCTGGTCGCGTGGCGTAGACGCGGCGAAGCGGCGGTCCTGGTGGACGGGTCGGCGTTGCCGTGGCTGCTGGTGGTCGCCACCAATACGACCCGTACCGAGTGGCGCTCGGCCCGCCGGTGGTTGGCGGCCCTGCGGAGGTTGCCACCGGAGCGGGAGGCGACCGCGGACCCGGCCGGCGACATCGTCGCGCGGCTCGATGACGAACGGCAGATGACCGACGTCTTGGCGGTGGTCCGCCGATTACCTCGCGCGGAACGCGAGGCGGTGGCCCTGTGTCTGTGGTCCGGCGTGCCGTACGGCGAGGCGGCGACGGTCCTCGGCATCAGCGAGGGCGCGCTCCGTTCGCGCGTGAGTCGTGCACGGGCTCGGCTGGCACGAATGGTTACCGACGGCAACAAGGAGGAACGATGAAGGAGATTCTCGACCCGCCCGCCGAGCGCGATCTGCCGCCGGGCAGGGCGGCGCGGATGCGAGCGGACCTGATGACGTCGATCCGCCGGCCTCGACGCCGCAGGGCGGTGCGACTCGGGATCGCCACCGTGGCGACGGCTGCCGCGGTGGTGGTCGGGGTGGCGACGGTGCCGAGGGGAGACGAGGTGCGGCATCTGGCGATGGGTTCGGGTGAGCTGTCCCCGACGCTGCACCGGGCGGTGGAGAAGTGCCTGGAGTGGAACGGGCAGATGGAGCGGATTCCACTGTCAATAGACGATCTGGCCGTGGCCGCCGAACAGGACCACGACGGCGTGGCGCTGTTCATCACGGACACCGGCTATTTCACCTGCAATGTCTCGATGCGGCCGGGTGAGGAGATCAGTGGGGGTGCCACCGGTGAACGCGTCTGGCCGCAACGGGCCTGGTTGCCTGGCTCGATCCAGCGGCTCCTGCTCATGTCGACCGAAGTCGACGGGGGCGACGTCGCGGTGAGCGGCCGGGTCGCCGCTCGGGTGCAACGGCTGGTGCTGGAACACGGCGACGGGCAGACGACCACGGCGCGCTTGGCGCACGGGGTGTTCGGCCTGCTCACCGATCACGCAGAGGTCACCAGGGACGCCGAGTTGGTCAGCTATGACAGCACCGGGGCCGAGATCGACCGCCGTCCGCTGTTTCCGCCGTCCGACGAGTCAGACCACTGTTACGTGGACTCTGCCGGCACCATCGTCTACGGCAAGCCGGGAACGGACTGCCGACCCGCCGAGCCCTGGGGGCGATAGGCGAGCCCGGTGAACCGCCGCGTCGCTATCGGGCGTTCACCGGGATCAGCAGGTCGATCTGATCGCGCCGGCGGTAGAACTCGATGCTGGGACGCGTCGAGTCGTGGTCGGCGACCTGCTTCAGCTCCGCGTACCGGGTGGGGATGTGCGAGTAGACCGCGGGCGGCTCGCCCCGCACGGTCGTCGACAGGTAGTGACCCCCGGGGATCGACCCGGACTCAAGCCCGTTCAGCGCGGCAACGTCGTCGTCCTGGACCTGCACACAGACCCGGTATGACCCGTCGGGCGGGCCGAAGACCCCGAAGAACTTCCGCCCGTGGAGTGACCCGACGATCGCCTCCAGGCGATCCCACGCCTCGGTGATCGCGTCCTGTTCGTCGGCGGTCGAGATGAACAGGACGGGTGTCTCCTGGCGCTCGACGCGCCGGGTGATCGGATCCGGTGCGGGCATCGACGCATTCATGGCCGGCAACCTATGCCACCCGTACGACAGGTCACTGCTCGTGCCCGCCCGATGGTGAGGCACTGCCCGACTGTTGGTGGCGTTGGAGGAGTTCCCGCAGCGCGTTGATCTCGGCAGTCAACGCGGCCTGCCCCTGCTCGGTGATCCTGATCCAGGTCTTGGGCCTGCGTCCGTGGTAGCCCCTCTCGATGTGGATCAGGTCGGCCTCTTCCAGCACGGCGAGGTGTCGGGAGAGGTTGCCTGCGGTGAGTTCGAGTGCCTCGCGCAGGTAGGCGACCTCCACCTGCTCGGCCTCGGCGGCGATGGTGAGGATGCCGAGCCGGTTGCGCTGGTGGACGGTGTCGCTGAGCCCGTTGGTCGGGTGCCCGCCGGGGCCGGTGCCGGTGCTCATGTCGACCTCTTACCCGTGGTGAAAAGAGCGATGATGCCACCGACGAGCAGGATCGGCGCCGGCAGCAGGGCCGCCAGCAGGACGCTGTAGCGGTTCAGGTCACCCGGCTGGAAGTCCGCGGTCTGGAAGTAGACGTTCACCAGGACGACCGCGGCGACGTAGCAGACGGTCACGACCGTCAGCCCGCGACTGCGTTCCAGTCGGGCCAGGACCAGCAGACCCACCGCGATGACCAGATGCGGAAACATGCCGCGATTGGAGACGCCCAACAGTGGTGTGGTCACCCAGCTGGTCGCGCTCGACACCGAGTTCGCCGAGTTGAGCAACAGGAACCGCAGCACGATCGGCAGCACCAGCCCGCCCAGCGTGCCGATGATGCCGGCCAGGACGTACGTCCGGGTCGGGGTCCGTACGCCCACCCGCGCGCCGTGCCATCGGTACCACCCGAGGGTGAGCAGGTAGCCGCCGACGAGTGCCACCAACCAGTACCACCCGAGGCCCGCCGAGCGTTCGAGGAAGTCCCCACCGAGGCCGGTCAGCGCGGGATTGTCCTGCGGCCCGCGCATGGCGAGCGGGTCGGCCGACTCCACGTACAGGGGTGCCGCTGCCGCGATCAGGAGACCGAACAGCAGGAGCGGCAACCAGTAGGCGTGCCGGGCGACCCGGGCGCGCCGGCGGAGCGCGGCCACCGTCGCGAGGAGTTCCGCGGGGTTGTCTCTGCTGTTCGGCGCGGTGCTCGATTGCTCCGACACGGTGACCTCCAGGCCGCTTGGCGCTGCTGCATCACCAATAGGTTTGCATCGCAAACCATTTTGCGCAAGAAGGCCACCGAACAACGCCATCCACCGGTATCGACAGTGGTGGTTCCACCGGAGCCTCGGCGCGGCTAGGGTCCGGCGTGGAGGTGGTCCGTGTTCACCGAAGCCTTTCCGATCGTGACGACACCTGACCTGCCACGACTGATCGGGTTCTACCGGGACGTGGTCGGCTTCGAGCTGACGTACCGGTTCCCCGCCGACGGCGTTCCGGAGTTCGTCGCCCTCCGCCTGGGCAACAGCGAGCTCGGCCTGGCCGCCAACCCGGAGGCTGGCGGGCCGGCCGATGCGAACCGCTGGGAGTTGTGCGTCTACGCCGATGACTGCGACGCCGCCGTGACCGCTCTGCGCTCGGCCGGCGCGACGGTCGTCGAGGAGCCGGTCGACCAACCGTGGGGTGAGCGGTCCGCCCGGGTCACCGACCCCGACGGCAACCGCATGCTGGTGCTGTCCCGCCTGTCCTAGGATCGGCTGCCGTCACCGTCGCCAGAACAGCAGGTGGGTGACCCCGCTCGGGCTGGGCACCGACTCACGGTGGAAGCGGTCGAGAAGGTCGTCCGGGCTGTCCCACAACCGCTCGCCCCGGTCGAGATCGACGGGCGCGACCACGATGTGCATCGTGTCGACCAGGTCGGCCTCGATGAACTGGCGGATGGTGTCGACCCCACCACCGAGGCGTACGTCCCGACCGTCGGCTGCCTGTTTCGCCTGGGCCAGGGCCTCGGCCGGGCTGGCGTCGAGGAAGTGGAACGTGGTGTCGGAGAGGCTGAACGACGGGCGCTCGTGGTGGGTGAGCACGAAGACCGGCGTGTGGAACGGCGGGTTGTCGCCCCACCAGCCCTGCCAGTCATGGTTCTCCCAGGGGCCACGCTGGGGGCCGAACTTGTTGCGACCCATGATCTCCGCGCCGATGTTGCACTCGGCGTCGCGGGTCAGGTAGTCGTCCAGGCCGCGAGTGCCGCCCGGCTCGGTGCGATACACGAAGCTGGCGGTGGCGGCCCGCCAGGAGAACAGCGGGGTGGGGTCCGCGTGGCCGAAGGGCCGTTCCAGGCTCTGTCCCTCTCCGGTGCCGAATCCGTCCCGCGAAACGTTGAAGCACTGCACCCGCAGCAGCTGCGGCATGGCCATCTCCTCTCGGTTCGACGTGTCGGATTCAGTTGGTGGTCGCCGTCGGGCCACCGCCGCTGCCCCGATCGTCGAGCACGAGGGGCGCCCGACCGTTCACCTCGTACCGGATGTGGGTGACCTGCGGCGTGTGGATGACCCGGGTCGGCGTCAGCTCGATCGCCTCCTTCTCGCCGAGGTCGAGGTCCGCGTCGAACAGCCGGAGTCCGGTGCCGAGAACGACGGGTACGACGTGCAGCTCCAACTCGTCGAGCAGGCCGGCCCTGAGCACCTGCCGCACCAGGGCGCCGCCTCCGGCCACGGCGACGTTCTTACCGCCGGCCGCGGCGCGCGCCTGCTCGACGGCGCTGGCCACGCCCTCGGTGACGTAGGTGAAGCTGGTGCCTCCGCCGCGCAGCAGAGTCGGACGGGGGCGGTGCGTGACGACGAAGACCGGCGCGCGAAACGGCGGCTCCTCGCCCCACGGCACCTCACCGCCGTCGGCCATCCGGCGCCCCATCACGTACGCCCCGGCGGCCCCGAACGACTCGGCGACGACCTCGGAGTTGGCGTCCCGCTCCCCGCCGGCGAAGCCCTGTCGTTCACGCCACGCCGCGACCTCGGTCGCCCAGCGGGTCACCCGGAAGAACCCGGCGCTCTCCGCCGAGTCCATCCAGTTGCCGTTCCCGTCGAACTGGGGGCCGGCGTAGAAGCCGTCCATCGACACGGACAGTTGTGCGGTCACCTTCGTCATCGCGCCTGGTCCTCTCCTCGGCTGACACCTCGACCCGGGTGTCGCTCCCCGAGGGGTCGGAGCCGAACGCCGGCGCCCTACCGAGCCGAAGTGTGACGCGCGTCACCTGTTGCTCCGGCCGGGACGGCTACGACCTGCGGTTGCGGATCGCCGCCTCGATCCGCAGACCGAGGCCGGTCAGGATGAGGAAGGTGGCGAGGATGTGCGGATCAAGCCCGCTGTAGTCGGACGCCATGGTGATGAGCGAGATCATGAACCCGGCAACCAGCGACACCGTGCCGAGTGCTCGTACGGTCTCGACCCGCTGCGCCGGTAGGTCCACGCCGGAACGGTAGCGGGAACCAGCGCCGCGCGGTGCCCTGCGCGGTCGACGTCGGTGACCTCCTCGGCAGCACTCGACACATCGGGCAGGCTTGGCTAGCCCTCGAGTTGCCGGTTCAGCAAGGTGCCCGAGGGGGCGTAGCCGTGGCGGCGGTAGAAGCGCACCGCACCGTCGTTGCGGTGGTGGATGCCCGCCGACAGGCTGGTGATCCCGTTCTCGGCCGCCCATCGGCCGGCAGCGTCGACCAGGGCCGAATCGACCCCGCGTCCCCGGGCCGTGCCGGACACCACCGTGTGGATCTGTGCCGACGGCTCGGGACGCAGGATCTGGTGCGCCGGCGGCTCGGGCAGGCGCAGCAGCTCGACCATTCCGACCACCTGCCCGTCCAACTCCGCGACGAGAATCGCGTCCCCGCCAGCCCCCTTGGTCAGCACTGCCGTGAAATGGTGGGCGACCGCCTCGCGCTGCGGCAGCCGGTAGACGTCGGGGGCCAGGGAGAGGTGAGCTTCGGCGTTCGCCAGGCGCAGATCCACGAGTGCCGGCACATCTGACAGTCCCGCCGGTCGTACCGTCGGCCCGATCCTCCGCATCACCACGATGTTAGGGCAGCTCCGGCGGGCACGACTAGGCTGGTGATCATGAGGATTGGCATCGTGATTCTGCCCGACCAGCGGTGGGCGGAGTCGCGGCATCGCTGGCGGCAGGTTGAGGAGTGGGGCTTCGACCACGCCTGGACGTACGACCACCTGGGCTGGCGGGACCTTGTCGACGGCCCGTGGTTCGACTCGATGGCCACGCTGACCGCCGCCGCCACGGTGACCTCCCGCATCCGGCTGGGCACCCTCGTCGCGTCGCCGAACTTCCGGCACCCGGCCGCGTTCGTCCGGCAGATCACCACCGTGGATGACGTCTCCGCTGGTCGGTTGGTCCTCGGCCTCGGCGCGGGCGGCATCGGTTTCGACTCGGCGGTGCTGGGCGGCGAGACGCTGCCGCCGCGCCAGCGGGTCGAACGGTTCGCCGAGTTCAGCGAGCTGCTGGATCTGATCCTCCGCGAGGACGGCACCACCTGGCGTGGTGACTGGTTCGCCGCCGTGGACGCCCGCAACAACCCCGCCTGCGTTCAGCAGCCCCGGGTGCCGTTCGTGGTGGCCGCCAACGGGCCACGGTCGATGCGGCTGGTGGCCCGCTTCGGCCAGGGCTGGGTGACCACCGGCACCGGTGACGACAACGACCTGGCCGGCTGGTGGGACAGCGTGGCCGCCCTGTCCGCGCGGATGGACCGGACGTTGGACGAGGCCGGCCGCGATCCGGCAACCCTGGACCGTTATCTCTCGCTGGACGCCGCACCGGTCTTCTCGCTCAGCAGCGCGCAGTTCTTCGCCGATCAGGTCGGCCGGGCCGCCGACCTCGGCTTCACCGACGTGGTGGCGCACTGGCCGCGGGCCAGCAGTTGGTACGCGGGCGACGAGGCCGTCCTGGCGGACGTGGCGACCCGACTGCTCCCGCAGTTGCGCGGCTGAACACGCATCCCCGGTAGGGACCGCGCCGCCGCCGCGACCGGCTCAGGTGCCGAGGTCGCCGCTGGCCACGCCGCCCTCCCCGCCGGAGACCAGCCGCAGGCGGATGCAGACGATCGGGGTGTCGTCATCGACCGGGGTGCCAAGCCGCGCCCAGTAGGCCGAGTGCCCGGCCCGCCACTCCTCGATCGACCGGTCACCCTCGCCCTCGGAGTGGGCGAAGTCCCAGGACACGTCCGCGAAGCGGACCACCTCCAGCCCGGTGACCTCCACCACGCCGGCCAGCGCGTCGTCGTCGTCGACAAGCGCCAGCCGTTCGCCGACGTGCTCCAACTCCTCGCCTTCTTCCGCGTAGTAGGCGAGCCGTCCGGCCGTCGCGGTCTTCACGCCGGCGAGTACCAGGGTGTTGAGGGTCGCCCGCAGCTCACCGGGAGTGCCGAGGGCGAGGGTGCGCAGTCCACCGATCCGAGGCCACATCCTGCCGAGGCTAGGCCAGTGCGCCCCGTACCGCCGCCGCAAACCGCCGTCACGTGGGCAGATCGGCCGCGTTGATCAGGCCGGTGACGCGCAGCTCAGCCGCGACCTCCGGTGGGCAGTCGACCGCCACCACGGCGGTGCCCAGCACCTCGGCGCCGCGTGCGGCACAGATGTCGTACAGGGCGTGGAGTTGAGCGCCGGTACGCACCCAGTCGTCGACCACCAGGACCCGGTCGCCGGGGCCGAGGTGTCGGTCCCGTACGGCCAGGTCGACTCGCCGGCCCCGGTAGTCCGGCGGGCTCTGCGCCCAGGTGAGCGGCCCGGCCGGCAACCGCCCGTCGGCGGGCTTGTGGGCGGCCACGAAGCCGACCCCGAGGGCGGTGGCGGCCAACGGCCCGAGCAGCAACCCGGTGACCGCTGGGGCGAGCACCACCGTCGGCCGGGCGGAGCGGTACGGCGCGACCAGGGCCGGTCCCAGCTCCGCCAGCACCGTCGGGTCCCGCCACCAGCCGGAGATGTCGCTGACCAGGTGGCTGGTGCCCGGCCCGGGGTCGATCCACTGGAACAGGGCGGCCAGGCGTGCGGTCAGGTCGGCGGGCATCCGCTCATCCTGCGACACCCAAGGCCGGCCGGTCGGCACCCGGGCCGGCCGGCCCACCCGGGGTCGGATGATCGGCTACACGTACCTGTGCAAATACGGGCATACCACCATGATCACGTTGACGTCGGAAGTGCTTCTCTCGTTACGGTCCGACCCGGTTTGTTCAGACGACGAAAGGACCGGGCCGGTGGCAGCCAAGCACTCCCGTACCCGCATCTTCTCCTCCCCGGCGGGCATCGTGGCCACCGCGGCGGTCGGCGTCGCCCTCGCGGTCGGGGGCACGGTCGGTGCCGTTCAGCTGACCTCCGGCTCCGCTCAGTCGGGGCAGACGACCCTCGACTTCACCCCGACCACCGCGGCGAGCAGCCTCACCCCCAGTTCCCCGGCCACCTCCCCGACCGCCAGCCCTTCGCCGAGCGTGTCCGCCAGCCCGTCGGCCATCCGGTCGCAGCAGGCGGCCTCCCGGGGCAAGGCCCGTACCGCGCCGCCGAAGCCCAAGCCGACCGCGAAGAAGACCACCCCGGCGCCGAAGGTGGTGGAGAGCGGCTCGTGTGGCGCGTCGTTCTACTCCGACGGGCAGTTGACGGCCAACGGTGAGTCGTTCAACCCGAGCGCGCTGACCGCCGCGCACAAGACGCTGCCGTTCAACACCAAGGTCCGGGTGACCAACCCGGCCAACGGCAAGTCGGTCGTGGTGCGGATCAACGACCGCGGCCCGTTCATCGACGGCCGCTGCCTCGACCTCTCCCGGGCGGCGTTCGCCACCATCGCCTCGGTCGACGTGGGCGCGCTCACCGTCCGCTACGAGGTCCTCGGCTGACCGGGTCGGGTCGCGCCGATTCGGCCGGTCGACCGGGCCGGCCGGACAGAACCTTCTCGGACGACGGGTCAGGTTCATTCACCGGTTCACGTGGATCAGGCAAACTGTCAGTCGTACCCACGCGACTCCTCCAGTCGGGCCGTCGCCCGCTGAGCCCCGGATCCCGCGCCGGCCTCGGCGCGGCCCTTGTCCTGCTCGCGATCGTGTCGGCGGTGGAGGCGGCGGATGGCCGTTTCGCCCACTACGTCGCGCTGTTGTCGGCCGTACCGTTGCTGGCCGCCGCCGTGGCGTCGTGGCCGGTGGTGCTGGGTGTGGGTGTCGTGGCGACCCTGACCGGGGCCGGCTTCGCCCTGACCGAGCCGAAGATGTCAATGATCACGCCGGTCAGCGTGGTCTCGGTCGCGGTCGTCACCGGACTGGCGGTGACGGTGGCGTCGGTCCGGCAGCGGCAGGCGGAGCAGATCGTCGAGCTGACCAAGCTCGCCTCGGTGGCCCAGCAGGCGGTACTGCGTCCACTCGGGCCACAGGTCGGGACGCTCTCGGTCGCGGGACGCTACATCTCCTCCACCGCGACTGCCGAGATCGGTGGTGACCTGTACGAGGCGATCGACACGCCCTACGGCGTCCGCATGATCATCGGTGACGTGCGCGGCAAGGGCCTGGACGCGGTTCGGCTGGCGAGCATCGTTCTCGGCTCCTACCGGCACGTGGCCTACGAGCGTGCGGACCTGCGCGCCGTCGTCGCCGATCTGGACCGCGCGGTGGCCCGCAACGTCGGCGACGAGGACTTCGTGACCGCGGCGCTCGTCGAGGAGCGCGGCGGCACGCTCACCATCGTCAACTGCGGGCATCCGGCACCGCTGCTGCTGCGCCGGGGTGCGGTGATCCCGCTGGAACCGCCGGCGCCGGCACCCCCGCTCGGGTTCATGCCGGTGGTCCGCCCCCGGGTCGAGCGCCTGGAGCCGGGAGACCGGCTGCTGCTGTTCACCGACGGCCTCGGCGAGGCGCGGCGGGATGGTGAGTTCTTCCCCACCGCCGACCGCGCCTGGCGGCTGCTCGGTCACGGCACGGTCGCCGACGGGCTGGCCTCCCTGGAGACCGCCCTGGCCGAGTGGGTGCACGGCCACCTCGACGACGACATCGCCCTGGTCCTGATGGAGTACGTCGGTGCCCGTGCCGGCGCGGCGGCGGCCGTCCCGAGTTGGGAGGTCGGTGCCGCCGAGAGCTGACCGGGCTGGGTTACGGAGTTGTGTGTAATCGCTGTCACTTGGGTGATCCGCTTGTCGCTGCCTACCCGCGAGTAATACAGTCAGGGTTACTGATCGGTAACACCTGTCCGGAAGCGGGGCCAGTGAGCATGACCCACTACAAGAGCAACCTGCGGGACCTTGAGTTCAACCTGTTCGAGGTCTTCGGTGCCGACCGGTCGTTCGGCCAGGAGCCGTACTCGGATCTCGACACCGACACCGCCCGCAGCTTCCTCGCCGAGCTCGACCGCCTCGCGCGCGAGGACCTGGCCGCCAGCTACACCGACAGTGACCGCAACCCGCCGGTGTTCGACCCGGCCACGCACACCGCGCCGCTGCCGGCGTCGTTCAAGAAGTCCTACCAGGCGTTCATGGACTCCGAGTTCTGGCGGCTCGACCTCCCGCCGGCTCTGGGCGGGACGAACGCGCCGCGCGCCCTCTGGTGGGCGATGGCCGAGCTGGTGCTCGGCTCGAACGCCCCGATCTGGATGTACGCCTCCGGCCCGTCCTTCGCGCACGTGCTGCACGTCGAGGGCACCGAGCGGCAGAAGAAGTGGGCCAAGCTCTTCATCGACAAGCAGTGGGGCTCGACGATGGTCCTCACCGAGCCGGACGCCGGCTCGGACGTGGGCGCCGGCCGCGCCCGCGCGACCCAGCAGCCCGACGGCTCCTGGCACATCGAGGGCGTGAAGCGCTTCATCACCTCGGGCGAGCACGACCTGAGCGACAACATCGTGCACTACGTGCTGGCCCGTCCGGTCGGCGTGGAGGGCGTCGGTGGCCCCGGCACCAAGGGCCTGTCGCTCTTCGTGGTGCCGAAGTTCCACTTCGACGAGACCACCGGCGAGCTGGGTGAGCGCAACGGCGTCTACACCACGAACGTCGAGCACAAGATGGGCCTGAAGGTCTCCAACACCTGCGAGCTGACCTTCGGCGAGCACGGTGTACCGGCCCAGGGCTGGCTGCTGGGCGACAAGCACGACGGCATCCGGCAGATGTTCATGATCATCGAGTACGCCCGGATGTTGGTCGGCACCAAGGCCATCGCGACCCTCTCCACCGGCTACCTCAACGCCCTGGAGTACGCGAAGAGCCGGGTGCAGGGCGCCGACCTGATCCAGCAGGCGGACAAGACCGCCCCGCGGGTCACCATCACCCACCACCCGGACGTCCGCCGCTCGCTGCTGCTGCAGAAGTCGTACGCCGAGGGTCTTCGTGCCCTTGTCCTCTACACCGCCACCTGGCAGGACAAGGTCGCCATCGCCGAGGCCGCCGGCGACGAGAAGGCCACCAAGCTGGCCAAGCGGGTCAACGACCTGCTGTTGCCGCTGGTCAAGGGCGTCGGTTCGGAGCGGGCGTACGAGATGCTCGGGCACGAGGCACTACAGACCTTCGGTGGCTCCGGGTTCCTCCAGGACTACCCGCTGGAGCAGTACGTCCGCGACGCCAAGATCGACACCCTGTACGAGGGCACCACCGCCATCCAGAGCCTGGACCTGATCTTCCGCAAGATCGTCCGGGACAACGGCAAGGCGCTGATGGCGGTCGCCGGCGAGATCCAGGAGTTCATCTCCTCCGAGGCGGGCAACGGCCAGCTCAAGGAGGAACGGCAGGCGCTCGGCAAGGCGCTCGTCGAGGTGCAGACCATCCTCGGTGCGCTGACCGGCTGGCTGGGCGAGGCGCAGGGTGGCGACACCCGCGCGCTCTACAAGGTCGGGCTGAGCAGCCGGCGCTTCCTGCTCGCGATCGGCGACCTGGTGGTCGGCTGGCTGCTCCAGCGGCAGGCCGAGGTGGCGCTGAAGGCGCTGGCCGGCGAGGTCACCGTCAGTGACAAGGCGTTCTACACCGGTAAGGTGGCCGCCGCCCGTTTCTTCGCCCGCGAGGTGCTGCCCCGCATCGGCGCCGACCGACGGATCATCGAGAGCACCGACCTCGACATCATGGACCTCCCGGAGGAGGCCTTCTGACCGTGCCACGGCACGGCTGACCTTCCGGGTCGCACCACCCGGGACCGGACACACCGACGGCCGGTGGGGCGCTGCCCCGCCGGCCGTCGCCGCGTATTGGGCGGGGCCGGTCGGGTATGCCGCTGGCGTGGCGGGTAACCGTCGCGTGACCTCGAAAGGGAACGCCCAGAGCCACCGCACGGGGGAGTGCAGCGCACATGGGTGTAGGAAGCGGCATTTTTCTCATCGCGATCGGCGCGATCCTGACCTTCGCACTGAGGGCCAACGTCTGGTGGATCGACGTACGGGCGGTCGGCTGGGTGTTCATCCTGGCCGGGCTGGCCGTACTGCTGACCACGGTCTGGTTCTGGCAGGACCGACGCAAGCGGGCCCGGACCCTCATCGTGGAGGAGAACCGGCTCTCCCATCCGACGGCGATGATGCCGCCACCGCCAGACCCACCGCCACCAACCGCGCCGCCGTCCTGACGCCGGGACGTGCCCCTGAGCCACCCGTCGCTTATCGACGGGTGGCTCAGCCGCGTGCGATGTGCCGTGCCGTGATCGGCGCTCCCGCCCGCCCCAACTCCGTCCAGGCGAACCGGCCACGGTGCACCGACAGTTCGGCGGTCCGTAACCCCTCGTCGGACGCACCCTCCGGGTCGAGAAGGGCCGCGAGCAGGGAGATGCCCGGGTTGTGGGCAATCAACAGTGCCGTGCCGGCCGCCGCGTCAACCGTACGGACCAGCGCCAACAACTCCTCCGGATGGGCGTCGTACGCGCCGGGCTCGTAACGCACCGTCGGCCGGGGACCGGTCGGGCCGCCCTCCGGCGGTGTGCCGGTCATCCCCATCGCCACGCCGTGCCAGGTCTGCCGGGTACGTCTCGCCGTCGAGCAGATCACCACGTCGGGCAGCAACCCGTGGTGCGCCAACCAGGCGCCGGCCGCTGCCGCGTCGGCGGTCCCGCGGGCACTGAGCGGGCGCTGGGCATCATCGGCCGCGTCACTCCCCTGCTCGGCCTTCGCGTGCCGGAGCAACACAAGTGTCCGCGTCTCGGAGTCGGCGTCCGTCATGCCCCCAGCTTGCCCGATTGGCGATCTCCGTGCCTGGGTAAGTCGATGGATGCCGCACCCCTACCGACGGCCGCGGCGCGTCGTACGCCAGGTTAGAGCCGAGGAGCGAGACATGGGCATTGGTGGCAGCATCTTCTTGATCGCGCTGGGCGCGATCCTCGCATTCGCCGTGGAAGCCGATCTGGGCTGGCTGGACCTGTCCGTGGTCGGCTGGGTGCTGATGTTGGCCGGTGTCGCCGGCCTGATCACCACCCTCTACTTCTGGAACAGCCGCCGTCGCACCGTGGTCGCCGCGCCGGTCCGCGAGGAGCGCGTGGTGGCTGACCGGGTCGTGCCGGTCCAGGGCGACCAGGTCGTGCAGGAGTACCGCGAGGTGCGTCGGCCGGGCCGGCCAGTCTGATCCTCGCTCGCGAACTCCGGGGTCCCGCAGCGTCGCGGGACCCCGGCTCGCGTTTCCAGCACGATCATGGCGGCTGCCACCCGTGGCGTTTCGGCCGCGCCGTCTGGGTCAGGCGAACAGCGCGAAGTAGATCGCGATGTGGTGGCAGAGTGCCGCCAGCAGCGTGCAGGCGTGAAAGAACTCGTGGTGACCGAAGACGGTCGGCCACGGGTTGGGCCGGCGCAGCGCGTAGAAGACCGCCCCGACGCTGTAGATCGCGCCGCCGACGATCAGCAGCACCAGTGCCGCGACGCCGCCGCCGTGCAGGATGTCCGGCAACATGGCCACGGCCACCCAGCCCAGCGCCAGGTAGAGCGGCGCGGACACCCAGCGTGGCGCGTGCGGCCACACCACCTTGACTGCCACACCGGCCAGCGCGCCGCCCCAGACCAGGGCCAGCATCACCGTGGCCGGCCGGGGCGTGAGCAGCATCGTGCAGAGGGGTGTGTACGTGCCGGCGATGAACACGAAGATCATCGAATGGTCCATCCGGCGCATGACCTGGTAGCCGCGTTCCGACCACACCCGACGGTGGTAGAGCGCGCTGGTGCCGAAGAGCCCGCACACCGTGACGCTGTAGATCAGGCAGCTGACCAGGGGTGCCCACCCCGGCCGGGTCGCGGCGATCGAGCACAGCACGACGCCGCAGATCAGGGCCACGAAGAAGGCGTACGTGTGCAGCCAGCCGCGCATCCGGGGCTTACCGATGTCGACCGGCTTCAGGCGAAGCGGGGCGGAGGTACTCACGCAGTCAGGTTACGGCACCGTAGGTTACTTGCAAGTAGTGGTGTTGGTGACGCCCGGCACGGTCCTCGTGAACTCCGTACCGGCACGACATCGGCGAAGATGAGCGGATGCGGATCCGACAGGTCGGGGCGCACGCCCTGCTACTCGACTGCACCGCCCCCGCCGACACGTCCGAAGCCGCGCTCGTGGAAGCGTGGCGCGCCGAGCTGTGGCGGCGTCGGGAGCGGGGTGACCTGACCGCCGTGGAGATCGTGCCAGCGGCCAGCACGATCCTGCTCGACGGGCTGCCCGACCCGACCGCCGCGGCCGAGCAGCTGACCCGGTGGGCATCCGGCGTCGCCGCCGCGACCGCCGGCCCCGACCACGCCGATGGCGAAGCCGAAGACCACGACGCCCCTGCGGACGACCGAGCCGACGACGCGGCGGACGTGGTCGTACCGGTCACCTTCGACGGGCCGGACCTGCCGGTGGTGGCCGAGCACTGGGGCGGGGACGTGCCCGCCGTGCTGCGCCGGCTGACCGGCACCCGGTTCCGGGTCGCGTTCTGCGGCTTCGCCCCCGGGTTCCCCTACCTGACCGGGCTGCCCGCCGAGCTGGCGTTGCCCCGGCTGGCCACCCCCCGCCCCCGGGTGCCGCCCGGGTCGGTCGCCCTGGCGGGCCCGTACGCCGGCATCTACCCCAGCGCGTCCCCCGGAGGTTGGCTACTGGTCGGCCGGACCGAGCTGGTCCTCTTCGACGTGGACGCCGACCCGCCGGCCCGGCTCGGACCGGGTGCCCGGGTGCGGATGGTGGCGGCATGACCCGTCCGGCCGTCGTCGAGGTCCTACGCGCCGGCGCGCTCACCACCGTGCAGGATCTGGGCCGGCCCGGTTGGGCGCACCTGGGCGTACCCCGCTCCGGCGCCCTCGACCCGGCTGCTCTGCGGCTGGCCAATCGGCTGGTCGGCAACCCGGAGCACGCCGCCGGCCTGGAGGTCACCCTGTCCGGCTGCACGCTGCGGCTGACCCGGGCCACCACGGTGGCGGTCACCGGGGCCGAGGTGACGGTCCGGGCGGGCGATCGGCCCGGTGACACCGGACGACCGCTCACCGTGCCGGCCGGGACGGTGCTGCGGATCGGCCCGGCCCGTCGGGGCGTACGGAGTTGGTTGGCGGTGGCGGGTGGCATCGACGTGTCGCCGGTGCTCGGCAGTCGGGCCACCGACACCCTGTCCGGGCTCGGCCCGGCTCCCTTGCGCGACGGCGACCGGCTGCCCCTCGGCGAGCCGCATGGCCCACCCGCGCCGGTGGACCTGACCGTCTGCTCCGCGGCGGAGTCGGAGCTGCACCTGATGGTGGGTCCCGGTCCTCGGGAGGACTGGTTCACGCCTACCGCGTTCGACCGGCTGTTCGGCACCTCGTACACCGTCAGTCCGGTGAGCAACCGGGTCGGCGCGCGGCTTGCCGGCGCCACCCTGCCCCGCGCGGTGGCCGGCGAACTGCCAAGCGAGGGCATCGTGCTCGGCGCGGTGCAGGTGCCCGCGAACGGACAGCCGCTGATCTTCCTCGCCGACCATCCGACCACCGGCGGATACCCCGTCATCGGGGTGGTCACCGACGTGACCCCGCTCGCGCAGGCCCGGCCAGGTACTACCGTCAGATTTCATGGACCTCAACGCTGACCTGGGCGAGGGATTCGGCATCTGGCGTCTCGGCGACGACGAGGCGCTGCTGAGCCTCGTCACCTCCGCCAACGTCGCC
This sequence comes from Micromonospora sp. NPDC049204, assembly GCF_040647935.1. Lineage (NCBI taxonomy): Bacteria > Bacillati > Actinomycetota > Actinomycetes > Micromonosporales > Micromonosporaceae > Micromonospora > Micromonospora sp. NPDC049204. The sequence goes on from NZ_JBEZDC010000003.1 coordinate 351,332, forward strand.
TGCGGCTTCCACGGTGGCGACCCGTCCACCATGCGGCGGGTCTGCGAGGGCGCCGCGCGACGCGGGGTCGCGGTGGGCGCGCAGGTCGGCTACCGGGACCTGGCCGGCTTCGGTCGACGGCACATCGCGTACGACTTCGCCGAGCTGCGCGACGAGGTGACCTACCAGATGGGGGCGCTGGACGCGTTCTGCCGGCTGTTCGGCACCCGGGTCCGCTACCTCAAACCGCACGGCGCGCTCTACCACGCGGCCAGCACCAACGAGTCCCAGGCGGCGGCGGTGGTCGCGGCGGTCACCGGCTACGACCCTGAGCTGCCCATCCTCTGCCTACCCGGCTCGATGCTCGCCCAACTCGCCGTCGGCGCGGGCCTGCCGGTCGTCGCGGAGGCCTTCGCCGACCGTGCCTACCTGCCCAACGGGGCGCTGGTGCCGCGCGGCACACCCGGCGCGGTCATCACCGACCCGGAGCAGGTGGCCGAACGCGCGGCGCGGATGGCCACCGAACGGATCGTGGTGGCGGTGGACGGCACCGTCATTCCCTGCTCGGTCGATTCGATCTGCGTGCACGGCGACACCCCGGGAGCGGTCTCCGCCGCCGAACTGGTCCGGGCCAGCCTGATCGACGCCGACATCACCCTGGCACCCTTCGCGTGAGATCGGAGGGGTCCGGGCGGACCCCTCCGATCACCTCAGGCGTCCAGGCCGCGCAGCACCAGCGGCAGGCGGGTCACGGCGCCGTCGACGACCCGCACCGGTACGCCCCAGTCCTGCCGGGTCAGGTGACACGCCGCGTGTTCGACGTCCGCGTCGCAGGTCGCCGCCTGGGCGGTCACCTGGAGCACCCCGGCGGTGACGTCGCCGTTGAGCACCAGCCGACGGGTCAGCTCGGTGCCCGTGCCGGCACCATCCACCAGCAGCTCCGGCGGTGACGCGGAGACCACCAACCGGGTCGACGGCCCGAACGTCTCGTCCAGCTTCTGCCCCGGCGCCGGGGTGAAGACGATGTCCAGGGTGACCTCACCGGCCGCGACGTCGGTCGGCTTGCGCTCGGTGCGGTGCCGGGGACCGTCGACCGTGCTGGCACCCGCCGCCGACAGGGCACCCGGGGCGAGCCGGGTCAGCCGGTGGGCGGCGGACTCCACCACCAGCACCTCGCCGGCCGGGCTGAGCACCAGGTCGCTCGGCTCCGCCAACCCGTCCGCCACGGTGGAGACCTGGTTGGTGGCCGGGTCGAAGCGACGAACCGCGCCGTTGTACGTGTCCGCGATCAGCACCGAGCCGTCCGGCAACGCGCACACACCCAGCGGGTGTTGCAGCAGCGCCGACTCCGCCGGACCGTCCACGTGCCCGAAGTCGAACAGGCCCTGCCCGACGGCGGTGCCCAGCACGCCGTTTTCCACGTACCGGAGGGCGCTGGTCTCGCTGTCGGCGATCCAGAGCCGGGCGCCGTCGGTGGAGACGGACAGCCCCGACGGCTGCGCCATCCACGCCTCGGCCAACGGGCCGTCCCGCAGCGCCTCGACCGTGGTGCCGGCGTACATGCCCGCGGTCCGCTTGATCGGGTCGAACCACCAGAGCTGGTGGATGCCGGCCATCGCGATGATCAGTTTGTCGTCGTACCAGGCCAGATCCCACGGGGAGGAGAGATCCACCGCGAGCGCGTCGTGGGCGTGGTCGTCGACCTCGGCACGCCACTGCCGGCCGCTGCCGGCCACGGTGACCACCTCGCCGGACTCCAGCCGTACGCCCCGCAGCAGGTGGTTGACCGTGTCGGCCACCACCAGGTCGTAGCCGGCGACCTCGGCGACATGGGTGGGCAGCAGGCACACCCCCTGCGGCTCGGAGAACGTCGCCGCGGCACCCGGCCCGTCGGCCCGGCCCCGCTCGCCCGAGCCGATCCGGCGCACCGGCGTCTCGCCGTCCGGGGCCACCTCGACCAGGGAGTGCCGGGCCGAGTCCGAGACCAGCAGGTTGCCGTTCGGCAGCAGCACCGCCTTACCCGGAAAGCGCAGCGCCGTCTCCGGGGCCGGCGGCGGAACGTACGGCCCGTCACCCCGGTGCAGGGTGCCCTTGGCCTCGTGGGTGGCGACCAGCTCGTCGATCAACCGGGCCAACCCCTCGGCGTGACCCTCGCCCGCCATGGTGGCCACCACGTAACCCTCGGGGTCGATCACCGACAGGGTCGGCCAGGCGCGGGCCGCGTACTGCTGCCACATGTCCATGTCCGGATCGTCGAGAACGGGGTGGTGCACCCCGTACCGCTCGACGGCCGCGACGAGCGCGTCGGCGTCCTTCTCGTGCTCGAACTTCGGCGAGTGCACACCGATCACGACGAGCACGTCGCCGTACTTCTCCTCCAGCGGGCGCAGCTCATCCAGCACGTGGAGGCAGTTGATGCAGCAGAACGTCCAAAAGTCCGCGATCACGATCTTGCCGCGAAGGTCCTGCAAGGTCAGGTTCCGTCCGCCCGTGTTGAGCCACTGGCGGCCCCGCAGCTCGGGCGCACGTACACGCGCTGTCGTTCCCATGCCTGTCAGCCTGCCACGCCCCGGTCCCGACCGCCGTGACCCGGACGACAGACCGCGTCGTCGTCGCGAGGGTACGACGACGGCGGGGTCACGGTTGCCCGTGACCCCGCCGACGGTGGAGTTACTTCGCGGCCGGCTTGAGGCAGAGCACCCGGTTGGCACCGCTACCCGGCAGCACCACGTGCGGCTGCGTCGTGTCGGTGCACTTCTCCTTCGCATCCACCTTGGAGACGACGCTGAAGGAGCCCGCCTCGCCGCAGGTCGCCGCCGAGGCGCCACCCTGACCGGACTGCTTCACGCAGCTGCCGACCGCCGGGTCGAAGGCCGGTGGATCGTCCTCGCCGACCTTCCCGAGGAGCAGCAGCAGGCCGAGCGGCACCGCCAGGATGAGCACCGCGGCGATCAGTACGGCGGACAGCACCCGACCGTTGCGTACCTTCGGCGTCGGCAGCTCCGCCTTGGGCTCCTCGGCGTCCGGCTTGAACGCGTCGAACCGACCGTGATCCGACTTACCGGGCTCCTGGCCCCAGGACGGCACGGGCTGCTGCGGTGGCGGGAAGGCCGGCGGGAAGCTGTTGCCCGGCCCCGAGTCGATGGCCGGCCCGCCGAAGCCCGGCCCGCCGAAGCCCGGCCCGCCGGAGCCCGGTCCGCCGAAGTTCGGCGCGCCGTAGGTCGAGGCGCCGCCGACCGCGGCAGTGCCGGCGGCTGGCGAACCGGGGCCGCCGAACTGGTCGGCCGGGCGCTCGGCACCGCCGTGCGGCCGCGTGCCGTTCACCGGCCGGTTGTTGCCGGGCGCGTCGACGAACGACGGCACGCCGGGCGGGAACGCCGGCGGCGGTGCCTGGGCCTCGCCGAACGCGTTCGGGGCGGGCTGCCGGTCGTCGAAGCGCGGCTCAGCGGCGGATTCGCCGCCCCAGCCGGGGCCGACCTGCCGCTGCGGGTCGTTCGGCCACTCGGGTGCGGCCGGGCGGGACGGTTCGTTCGCCCATTCGGGTGTGGCCGGGCGGGACGGTTCGTTCGCCCATTCGGGTGTGGCCGGGCGGGACGGTTCGTTCGCCCACTCCGGTGCGGCCTGGTGCGGGGAGTCGTTCTGCCACTCCGGGGCGGCCTGGCGCTCGGCACCCGGGTCGGCCTGGAACGCCTCCGGCTCCGGCTCGTTCTCCGGCTCGGGTCGGGCCGGCCGGCCGTACACGCGGGGTTGTGGTGTGGCCGTGCCGGTCGGACGGATGGCCTGGTCGGTCGGGGGCATCACCCGGCTGGCCAGCGGCACCGAAGCGCTCGCCGTGGCCCGGGCCGCCGCGCCGGCTGCCGACTCGGCGTCCGACACCGGCACCACCGCGCGGCCCGCTCCGGACTCCGGAGAGGTACGCGGTGCGGGCACCACGGCGCCACTCGCGGGAACGTCCTCAGCGCGGCCCCAACCGGCCTGGTCCGCCTCGTACTGCGCGGCGGCGTCCGGAATCTCCCGCTCGGCGTACGCGGGCTGCTCGGGGATCGGGGGGAACTGGGCGGCCTGGGGCGCGTAGTCGGCTGGCGGGGCAGCCGCCAGGCTGGCGCCCGGCACGCGCTGCTCCTGCGGAGGCAGCGGCACCGCGTTCGCCGGTGAGATGCCCGGCGCGGGGCCGGGCTGGTAGGCCGGAACCTCGTCGCCCCGGTCCGCCTCCCAACCGCCACGGGCCTGCGCGGAGGCTTCCGCTTCGGCGCGACCCCACACCTCGCCGGGTGCCCAGGGCTCGACCTCCGACGGGCCGTCCTTGCCGGGCGCGCTGGCACGCGAGGGCAGTGCGCTCTGCTCCGGGGGCGTCCACCCGACCGGCTCCGGCCGCTCGGCGGGCTGCTCCTGTGGTGAGAGCACCCAGTCGGGCTGCTGCGGGCGGCTCTCGGCATCGCCCCAGGCGGCCGGCTGCGCGGGCTGGTCCTGCCGCGCGTCGCCGTCACCCCACCCGGCGGGCTGCGCCTGCTGCTGCGCGGCCCACCCACCGGAGTGGGCCCGGTCGTCCTGCCCGGGCCAGTTCGTCGCCGGTGCCGGCACCTGGGCTGCGCCACGGGCCGCGGTGGGCTGGGCGGCCTGACCCCACCCGGGGGCGGGCTCGGCCGGTTCGGCGGACTGACCCCAGGCCGGCGGCGACTGTTCGGCCGGCGTCCACGCGGGCTGGTCGTCGCGTCCCGCTGCGGTGGCGGGCCAGCCACCGTTGCCGGATGCCTCGTCCTGCTGGGCGCCGCCGGACCAGGTGGCGGCCTGCGGCGGCTCGGCCTGCGGGGCTTCGGCTCCGCGCCACTCAGCGGTGGGCGGGTTGGTCTGCGCCGCGCCAGCCCAGCCACCGGAGGTGGCCGGGTCTTCCTGGGCGGGCCAGGCGGTGGTGGCGGGCGGCACCTGTGCGGCGCCCCGCGCGGGCGGCTGGGCCTGCACCCAGTCGGGCTGCTCGGCGGCGTTTCCGGTCCAGGTGGGTGCGGGCGGGCTCTGCTCAGCCGGCGTCCAGCCCTGCTGTTGCGGTGCGGCCCAGGCCGGCTGCGCCGGGGCTGCTGCGCCCTCGCTGCCAGGCCAGGCGACCGGCTGCTGTTGCGGCGGCTCGCTCGCGCCACCGCCGGACGCCCACGCCGGCTGCGGCGGGTCGTTGGGCTGCGCCACGGGGGCGGCACCCCAGGCGGGCTGCGGCGGGTCGGTGGGCTGTGGAGCAGCGGCGGCACCCCAGGCGGGGGCCGGCGGTTGCTCGGGCTGAGTCGCCCATGCCGGCGTCGACGCGTCGGGCCGCGCCGGTGGCGGGGGTGCCCAGCCCAGGTCGGGGCCGGCGGCGTTGTGGCCGTTGTCCGGCTGCGCCGGGCGGTCGCCGTACGGCGCCGGTCCGCCGGCGCCCGGTGACACCTCGTCCGGCTCCTGGCCGGTGCGGTGCGGGCCCTCGGACGTCATGGGTGCGCCTCCTCCATCACATGTCGGCTCGCCGGTGCCGATCGGTCTCCTCGGCATGGCTGCCGGCGTCACCGGCGTACCGCTGTGCCGGCTCCCCGCACGGTATCGGGTGCGGGCACGGCACGTCCAAGGAGCCCGGTCGTCACTCCCCGTTGCCGGTCGGTGTCGAGCAGCTTCGGTTTGCTCGGCCTCAGCCGGGTCGGCGGGCGGCGACCGAAGCCCACCGTACCGGGCGCTGCGGCAGGGCGGAATCCCGGTGGCGGGTGGCCGGGAACGCCGATGGCCCACCCGGCGGGCCGGGTGGGCCATCGATCTGGAGGAGGTGCGGAATGTCGTGGAGCGTCAGCTCATGTGACGCTGGGCGATGACGAGGAGTTCCTCGCGAACTGCCGGCGTGTTCGCCGAGCGCAGCGCGTGCTCGATGGCACGGGCGCGGCGGGTGGCGTCGCGGTGGTTGCGGATTCGCTCGATCATGCTCATTGGTGGGTCCCCCTAGCTATTCGGTTGTCAGCCCCTGATGTGTCTATTCAACAGCAGAAGCCGGGAAACTTCCATCGATTATTAGGTGAGCTGAGACACCTGCCTAACAATCGAAGGTCAACAAGCCGTCCGACCAACGGTTACGTCGCCCAACGGACACGGCCGGTGTGCCGGGCGTTAACCCGTGGCACACCGGCCGTGGCTGGCGTCTCGAACGATCAGGTCCAGGCGAGCAGCGCCGCCTCCGGATCCGCGAGGAAGTCGCCGACGTCGCGGAGGAACTTCGAACCCAGCTCACCGTCGATGATCCGGTGGTCGAAGCTCAGCCCCAGCGTGGTGACCTGACGCACCTTGACCTTGCCCTTGTGCACCCAGGGCATCTCCCGCACCGCGCCGAAGGCCAGGATCGCGGACTCACCCGGCGGCAGGATCGGCGTGCCGGTGTCCACCCCGAACACGCCGACGTTGGTGATGGTCAGGGTGCCGCCGGACATGGCCGCCGGCGAGGTACGCCCGGACTTCGCCGTCTGCACCAGGTCGGTCAGCGCGTCCGCCAACTCCCGCAACGAGAGCCGGCCGGCGTCCTTGACGTTCGGCACGATCAGACCGCGCTCGGTGGCCGCCGCGATGCCGAGGTTGACGTACTCCTTCACCACGATCTCGTCGCCGGCCCAGGTCGAGTTGACCATCGGGTGCCGGCGTACCGCCAACAGCACCGCCTTCGCCACCAGCAGCAGCGGCGAGACGCGCACGTCGCGCCACTCCCGCCGACCCCGGAGCCGGTCCAGTGCCTTCATCGCCCGGGTCACGTCGACGGTCAGGAACTCCGTCACGTGCGGGGCGGTGAACGCCGAGCGGGACATGTTCTCGGCGGTCAACTTGCGGACCCCCTTGACCGGGATGCGCTGCTCCCGGTCCGCGCCGAAGCTGGGAGCCGTCGTCGCCGCGAGCGGTTCCGCCACCACGACGGCGCCGCTCACCGCCCGCTGCACGTCCTCCCGGGTGATCGAGCCGAGCGGCCCCGACCCGGTCACCGTGCCGAGGTCGACCCCAAGATCCTTGGCAAGCTTCCGCACCGGCGGCTTCGCCAGCACGCCGCCGGCCGCCCTGCCACTTGCCTCGCCGCGTCGATCATGGACTTGTGGTGCCGGAATCGTAGAGGTCGCGGCTGGTTTGTCACCCACCACAACTCCATGATCGACCCCAGCGGGGGCGGCGGGTGCCGCCGTGGCCTGCGCCGGGACACCGCCCTTGCGCGGGCGGCGCTTCGCGGCGGTCGTACGCGGGCCGTAGCCCACCAGCACCGCCGTCCGCCCGCCCGGGGCGGCACCGCCGATCAGGCCCGGCTCGATCATGCCCTCGGCCGGTGCCACCTCCACCGCCGCCAGCGAAGCCGCCGACGGGGTGGGCAGGTCCGCGCTGGGCGTGGCCGTGGTCGACGGCGCGTCCAGCGGGCCGGCACCCGGGTCGGTGTCGATCGCGATGATCGGCGTACCGACCTCGACCGTGGTGCCCTCCGGGTGGTGGATCGCCTGCACCTGGCCGGCCCACTTCGCCGGGATCTCCACGGCCGCCTTGGCCGTCTCGACCTCGACGATCGGCTGGTTCAGCTCGATCGTGTCGCCGACCTTGACCAGCCAGGCCAGGATCTCGCCCTCGGTCAGCCCCTCGCCCAGGTCGGGCAGGTTGAACGTCTTGATCCGGGACATGTCGATCACCAGCCGAAGGTGCGGTCGACGGCGTCGAGCACCCGGTCGAGGTCGGGCAGGTATTCCTCTTCCACCCGGGAGGCCGGGTAGGGGGTGTCGAAGCCGGTCACCCGCAGCACGGGCGACTCCAGTGAGTAGAAGCACTCCTCGGTGATCCGGGCGGCCAACTCGGCGCCGAGGCCGATGTTCGACGGCGCCTCGTGCACCACGACCGCGCGGCCGGTGCGCTTCACCGACTCGTACGCCGCCGCCAGGTCCAGCGGGGAGAGCGAACGCAGGTCGATGACCTCCAACTCCCGGCCGTCCTCCGCGGCGGCGGTCGCCGCCTCCAGGCACGTCCGCACCATCGGCCCGTAGGCCAGCACGGTCACGTCGGTGCCGGGCCGCACCACGCGGGCCGAGTGCAGCGGGTACGCCTCGGACAACGGCGCGTCCAGGTCGACAGGCCCCTTCTCCCAGTAGCGCCGCTTGGGCTCCAGGAAGACGATCGGGTCATCCGAGGCGATGGCCTGCTGGATCATCACGTACGCGTCCTGCGGGTTGGAGCAGGTCACCACCTTCAGACCGGCCGTGTGCGCGAAGTACGCCTCGGGCGACTCGGAGTGGTGCTCGACGGCGCCGATGCCACCGCCGTACGGGATCCGGATCACCATCGGGATGCTGAGTCGGCCGCCGGAGCGGTAGTGCATCTTCGCCACCTGCGACACGATCTGGTCGTACGCGGGGTAGACGAAGCCGTCGAACTGGATCTCGCAGATCGGCCGGTAGCCGCGGATGGCGAGACCGACCGCCGTGCCGATGATGCCGGACTCGGCCAGCGGGGTGTCGATCACCCGCTGGTCGCCGAAGTCCTTCTGGAGCCCGTCGGTGATCCGGAAGACGCCGCCGAGCTTGCCGACGTCCTCGCCCATGATGATGACCTTGGGGTCGTTCTCCAGGGCGCGGCGCAGACCGGTGTTGAGGGCCTTGCCGATGGTGAGCGTCTCCGTGGCCATCAGTGGGCGCTCCCCTCGAACGACTCCATGTAGCGGCTGAACTGCGCACGTTGCTCGTCGAGCAGCGGAGAGCCGTTCGGGTAGACGTGGTCGAACATCGTCACCGGCTCGGGGTCGGGCATGTCGAGCACCCGCTCACGTAGGTGCACCGACTCGCGGCGGGCCTGCTCGTCGACCTCGGCGAAGAAGGCCGCGTCGGCGATCTGCTGCTTCTCCAGGAAGGCCTTGACCCGGGCGATCGGGTCCTTGGCCTGCCACGCCTCGACCTCACTGGCGATGCGGTAGCGGGTCGGGTCGTCGGAGGTGGTGTGCGCGCCCATCCGGTAGGTGTACGCCTCGATCAGGCTCGGGCCCTGCCCGTGCCGGGCGTTGTCCAGCGCCGTGCGGGTGACCGCGTACGAGGCCAGCACGTCGTTGCCGTCCACCCGTACGCCGGGGAAGCCGAAGCCGGCGGCCCGCTGGTAGAGCGGGACGCGGGTCTGCCGCTCCAGCGGCTCGGAGATCGCGTACTGGTTGTTCTGGCAGAAGAACACCAGCGGGGCGTTGAACACGCTGGCCCAGACGAACGCCTCGTTCACGTCGCCCTGGCTGGTGGCCCCGTCGCCGAAGTAGGCGATCGCCGCCTCGCCGTCGTCGGTGCCGACCTTGCCGTCCATGGTGATGCCCATGGCGTACCCGGTCGCGTGCAGGGTCTGCGCGCCGATGACGATCGTGTACATGTTGAACTTGAACTCGTTCGGGTCCCAGCCGCCCTGGTCGACACCGCGGAACAGGCCGAGCGGCATGATCGGGTCGATGCCCCGGCAGTAGAGGACGCCGTGCTCCCGGTAGGTCGGAAAGGCCATGTCCTGCGCCCGCAGCGCGCGCCCGGAGCCGACCTGCGCGGCCTCCTGGCCGAGCAGGCTGGCCCAGAGACCCAGCTCGCCCTGGCGCTGGAGAGCGGTCGCCTCGGCGTCCAGCTTGCGGACGAGCACCAGGTCGCGGTAGAGCCCGCGGTATTCCTCGTCGGTGAAGTCGACGCGGTACTCGGTGCCGTCCGGCCCGGTGGCGCTGTCGATCCGCTCGCCGTCGGGGGTGAGCAGCTGCACCAGCTCGGGGTCGCCGGCCGTGCCCTTCTTGGAGCGGGGTGCCGCCCGCCTGCCGCGGGTGGTGCCCCCGGGGTCGCCCTTTGCCATCGGTCTCTCCCTGTCGTGTCTGCGTCGGCACCGGGGGGTCACCCGGCCACGCAACTCGTGCGCCTGTCCGGCTCTTGCCGGACCGGTTCCTGGCGGCCGCGCCTAGCCCCGGTGGGGGTTGCCGCACGGCGTGAGCCGGGTTCTGGCCGAACCCGGATCGGGAGCGCCGGCCCCGGGCCGCGCCTGCCGCGTGGGTGCGCGGAGGTCACGGCTGCGTTGCCGTCGTGCTCCATATTCGCAGAGCAGGTGAGCGCGCCCACAGTACGCCCGCCCCGTATTCCGACCGCCCACCCTTTGCCGCTGTTTGTCGCCCTCCTGCCGACCTGCCGTTCCGAGACGTTCCGGCGACGATTCGTCACGGTTCGGTCAGCCCGGCGTGTCGACACGCGGTGGAGGTTGGCTGACGGAGGGTGACTGGGCCAGGCTGATTCCCGCCGGATCATCTTTATCGGGTTATATGCCTGTTTTGTAGCTGACGGCGGCGAGCCTGGCGGCGGTGGCGGCCAAGCGATGACGCGGCGTCCATCCATGTCCACTGACGGCCGACGACAAGGGGTGCGCGGTGTACGAGCCAGGTGACGGTCCCGGCCCGCCAGCACTCGGCCGGCATCGGTCCGCCGGCGGCTACCGCCGGGTGGTCGGCGTCCACCGCGCCCCCGGCGCGGGCGGGCCCTCCCGGGGTTACCTACTGACCGTCGCACTGCTGGCCGGCACCGCGTCGATGCCGATTCTCGCCGCGATCAGCGCGGGCTCGGCCACCCCCGGCAGCACCGCGCTGCCCGACAGCAGCACCCCGTTCATCCCGACCCCGTCGATGGGGCCGGTGGTGATCCCGATGCCGATGACCAGCCAGCCGGCGTTGCCGCCACCCGGCACACCCAGCGTCGGCCCGACCAGCGGCTGGCTGCCCGCCGCTCCCCGGCGTACCTCGGAGAGGCCCGGATCGGAGACCGTGACCGGCCCGGGACCCGGACGGCCGGCGACCTACCCGCCGCTGGCGCCGAAGCCCCCCCGCGGCACCTGGCCCGCCATGCCCCCGGCCGGCCCGCCAGCGCCGACGACCGGTACGCCGACCGACGTCCCGGATCCCGACCCGACCGACGTCCCGGATCCCGACCCGACCGACCCCGTCGACCCGGACCCCACCGAACCGGACCCGACGGATCCCGCCCCCACCCCTACGCTGGACCCGTCGCCGACGCCGGACCCGAGCCCGACGCTGGACCCGACGCCCACGCTGGACCCGAGCCCGACCGACGTCCCCACCGCGACCGCCGCGCCGACCAGGGCACCGTCGGCGCCGGTCACCACCCCCGGGTCACCCGCCGCTCCCGCGTCACCGACCAGCCGGCCCGGCCCAGCGGTCCCGACGCCACCGGTCGTTCCGCAGAAGCCCCCGGTCGGTGGTTCCCCGGTGGCCTGACCAACGCACCCCACGGTTCCCGCCCCGACGGTACGGTGACCCTCAGGCGTGACCCATCCGGTGCCGGCGGTGTGCCGGCGTCAGGCGCGTACCGGAGGGGGTGGCGTGGGCGGCGGTGCGAGACTCCGCCCGGTCATCGCCCGGCCCGGCCCGGGGCTGCGGGTCGCCCGGTTGGTCACCGAGGTGAGTGCGCCGGCCGTGCTCGTGTCGTTGTTGATCGTCACCGTGAGCTGGCACAGCGCGCGGCGCCCGGGTCAGGGCCTGGTCTGGGGTCTGCTCGCCACGCTCTTCGTCATCGGCATTCCGTTCGCCTACGTCGTCGGCGGGGTACGCCGTGGCCGCCTCACCGACCACCACGTCGGCCGCCGGGAGCAGCGCCGCGCGCCGCTGCTGGTCGGCCTCGCCTCGGTGACGGCGGGGCTCGCCCTGCTCGTCGTGCTCGGCGCACCCCGCCCGGTGCTGGCGCTGGCCGTGGCCGGGCTCGTCGGTCTCGTGGTCACCGTGTCGGTGAGCCACTGGTGGAAGATCTCGATCCACTCGGCGGTGGCCGCCGGCACACTCGTCATCCTGATGCTGACCTTCGGGACACGGCTGGTCGTCGCCGCGCCGCTGCTGGTGGTGGTCGGCTGGTCCAGGGTGCGGCTCCGGGACCACACGGTGTCGCAGGTGCTCGCCGGTGGCGTGCTCGGCGCGCTGATCGCCGCGGTGGTCTTCGGCGCGCTGCGCTGACCGCGATCTGCTCCCGACCGAGGCGCGCCGCCGGGGCGGACGAGAGCCGGGGCGGACGGGGTGTCGCCCGCCCCGGGTGGACCGTCAGGCGCCGTCGTCGGCGAGGCGGTGCCGGTTCGCCTCGATCCAGGCGTCCAGAGCGGCCGGATCGTCCGGGTCCACCCCGTCGGCCATCAGCTGCGCCACCGCCGCGGTCGCCGGGCTGCGCCGCTCACCCGTCGAGTAGAGGCGGGCGAACTCCGGCACCATCTCCTCGATCGCCTCGTCGGTGCGCGTCGCGGCCGCCTCCGGCAACCCGCGCTGGCGGGACGCGTACCGCGCCCAGGCGCGCAGCACCCGGGGCAGCATCGCCGCGTCGTCCATGTCCAGGACCGCACGGCGGTGCACCCAGTCGAGCAGGAACAGCCCCGACACCGCCGGGCTCCAGCGCATCGGGTCGCCGTCCGGGAAGCTCGCCGAGTGGTCCAGCACCAGGCTCAGGCAGAAGTGCAGTGAGGCCAACTCCGCGCCGTCGACGGCGTCCAACCCGAAGCGGGCGGCCTCCGGCGCGGCGAGGAACTGCCGGACCAGGTCGGTGCGCTCAGCGGCGGAGAGCGGCTCGACCGCCGCCGGGCCGGTCGGCTCGGCCGCGGTGGGCAGCAGCGCCAGCCGGGCACCGACGAGCGCCCGGTCGGTCGCGAGGGAACCCTCGCCGGGCAGCTCACTGAGGTCGTCGGTCACCGCGAGATGGCGGGCCACCTCGCCCCGGAGCCGGGCCGGATTCTCGGTACGGAACCAGGTCAACTCGTCGTCGGCGCACATCTGTCGGACCTGGTCCAGGATCCGTTCCGCCGGGCCGCCGACGAAGATGTCCTTGGTGATCCCGATGTTGTGGTCCACCAGGGCCACCAACGCGTGCTCGGTGCCGCCCGACGCGTCGTCGTAGGCGAAGGTGGCGAGGTAGGAGGTCTGGTCGCCGTACACGTCGCCGTACGCCCAGGTGCCGGTGAGGTGCACCCGGCCGAGCTGCCCGGACCAGGCGGGCGCCTGGCTGCCCGGACGGACCCGATCGGTGCCCCCGGCGTCCGGGACGAGCGCGGCGAAGACCTGCCGGATGGTGGTCGCCGCCGCGACCCGGCGACGGGCGGTGGCGGCGAGGAACCCGGTGACGAACTCCCGTACGGCGGTGTCGCGGTCGGTCTCCGCGATGGCGTAGACACTGCCCAGCAGCGCGCTGCCGAGCATCTCGGCGTCGAGGGCGGACTCCAGCTTGGTCACGTCGCGTGCGGCGTGCAGCACCGCGTCGTAGGGGGTCTCAGGCGTGGCCATGCTCCGACCCTACGCCGCCCGGGGCCGATGGAGAGCGGTAGCGAGCCGTGCGAGGCGTCAGCGGCCGGCGGCGTCCCGCAACGCGTCGCGCGCCTGCGCGTACGAGTCGAGCACGGTCCGCACCGGTGCCAGCACGTACTCCTCGCCGACCAGGGCGACCTTCGCCGTCAGCCGCTGCTCGGCTCGGGCTCGGGCACGCCGCGCGGCCCAGCGCACCACCGGGCGGGTCAACCCCGCCACCAGCAGCCCGGCCAGCAGGCCGCCGAGCAGCAGCAGGGTGGGCAGCGGCACCTGACCGACCATCGGGTTGTCCAGCGCCGGCAGGCCCAGTGCCCGCAGCGCGTACCCGAGCGCCAGCCAGCCGAGCCCGACCACCGCGGCGAGGGTGACCAGCCACTGGACACCGCCGACGGCCCGCCACCACAGCGGTCGACGATCCAGGCCGAGGTCGGTGCCGGCGATCGTGCGGTCCAGCGCGTCGGGCAGGTCGCCGAGGCGCGACCGGGCGGCCGAGGTCACCGCTCCGGGCCAGGCGGCGGGCAGGTCGGCGGCGGCCCGGTCGGCCACCGCGCGGATCGCGAGGCTCAGCGCCGAGCGCTGGGCGGCCGATGGTTCCGGCACCGACGTGGCCGCGACCAGGCTCTCCGCCGGGTCGTCCCGGCCGCCGGTCGGGCCGGGCAGGTGCAGTCGACGAAGCGGGTCGGGTCGCAGCCGCCGCCAACCCCGGACCACGGGCCAGCCGGTGGCCGCGCCGGCCCGATGCCGGTACGCCTGCTCCACGGCGGTGGTGACCGCGGGTACGCCGGCCGCTCCGGCCAACGCCCGGTTCAGCCCGTCGACAGTCGAGTTGCCCGGTCCACCCGTGGGGCGGGCCGAGCCGACCAACTCGTCCAGGCCGGCCACGACCGTGTCGACGTCACCCGCGAGTCGGCGCAGCGCGGCCTGCCGCTCGGCGACGGTCCGCTCCAACGCGCCGCGCAGCCCCACCATGCCGGCCGGGTCGATGGCGGTGGTGGACAGCAGCGGCACCCCGGTCAGCCCGTCCGAGTCGAGCAGTCGACGCAGGTCGTCCAGGACCCGGGGCACCTCGGCCGGGGACAGCCGGTCGGCCTGGTTGAGCACGACCACCGTGACGTCGCGGTGCCGGTGGAACTCGCGCAGGTAGCTGTCGTGGATGACCCGATCGGCGTACTTCTGCGGGTCGACCACCCAGACCACCTGGTCGACCAGGCCGAGGAGCCGGTCCACCTCCAGGCGGTGGGAACGCTGCACCGAGTCGAAGTCGGGCAGGTCGAGCAGGACCAGCCCGTGCAGCGCCGTCTCGTCGTCCGCGTCCAGGGCGCTCTCCCGGACGAAGCGGTGTCGGGGCAGCACGCCGATCCAGTCGAGCAACTGGTTGGCGCCCGCCAACGGCCCCCACACGCAGGCGTGGGTGACGCCGGTGGTCGGCCGGCGGACCCCCACCGGCGAGAGCTCCAACTGGGCCAACGCGTTGAAGAGGCTCGACTTGCCGCTGCCGGTGGCACCGGCCAGCGCGACCACTGTGTGGTCCCGGGACAGCGCCAGCCGGGTGCCGGCCCGCTCGACCAGGGTGTGCGCGGGCACCAGTTCGGCGTCGGGCAGCAGGCCGTCCACCGCGGTCAGGAAGCGCCGGACCGCGTCCAGTCGGGCGATCAGCGCGTCGGCGTCCACCCGCTGGTCACCGCGGAACGCCTCGCGTACCCGGCCGGTGAGGTTGGTCACCGGAAGCCCTCCTCGTCGCGGGCCGGCGGGGTGTCGCCGCCAGCGGACAGGCCACTGCGGTGCCGGGCCAGCTCGACCCGGCCGGCGGCCCGGCGCAGCCCGTCGCCGGCGTCCGCGGCGGGGCGGGCGTCGGCGGTGCGGCTGAGGAACCGGTCGGCCTCCGCGTCGAGCAGCGTCCGCACCCGGGCCAGCAGGTCGGTGCGGGCCTTGGCGGCCAGGGTACGCACCGCCTGGTCGCCGAAGATCGCCTGGAGTACGGCCTGCGCGGCGACCGTGGTGCCGGCCCCGGTGGCCAGCTCCAGCCCGGTCGGGATGAACGCGGTGGAGGCGAAGACGGCGATCATCACGGCCAGGCCGGTGGCGTTGACCGCGTACGCGGCGGTGCGGGCCACGAACCGCTTGTCGCCGCCCTCGACCCGGACCAGCTCCAACACCCCGCGCTGCCAGTCCCGGACCATCCGTTCGGCGCGCTCGGGCAGGTCGTCGCTCGGGTGGGCGAGCGCCGGTTCGAGCAGCCCGCTGCCCGCCGGATGCGCCTTCCAACCCGTGTACGCCGACTCGGCGGCCTCCGAGGCCACCCCGCGCAGCAGCGTGACCAGTTGCGACTCGATGGCGTTGCGCAGCTCGACGGCGGGTGCCGGTCGACCGGTGACGGCGGCGACGACCCGGTCCCGGAGGCGGCCGATCCGTGCCTCCAGCGTGCGGAAGAACTCTCCGGTGCCGACGAACTCCTGCCAGCGGGCGAGCACCTCGCCCCGGAGCAGTCGGCCGTCCTGAAGCCCCTGCTCGACGGTGCGCTCGGCACCCCGGTACGCGGAACGGACCCGGTCGTCCAGTCCGTCGGCGGCGGTGACCTGCTCGTCGGCGGCGTCGGCCAACTCCTCGACGGTGGGGTGCAGCGCGGCCAGCGCACCGTCCAGCGTCTGGCGGACCACCGCTGCCCGAGCGTCCGCGTCGCCGGCCAGCCGGGCGAACCAGTCGGCGAGTGCCGCGGTCGCGCCCTCGGGCAGCAGCCCCTGCCCGTCGACCCAGGTCTCCGGCAACACGAACAGCGGCGCCCGGCCGAGATCCTGTTCGGCGAGCATCTCGGTCAGGTGCGCGGCGATCTCCTCGGTGGCCTCGGCGGGCACCCGGTCCAACACCATGGCGATCACCGCGCCGCGCGCCCGTGCGCTGCGCAGCAGCTCCCAGGGCACCGCGTCGGCGTACCGGGCGGCGGTGGTGACGAAGAGCCAGAGATCGGCGGCCGCCAGCAGTTGGGTGGCGAGCGCCCGGTTGGCGTCGACCACCGAGTCGATGTCGGGCGCGTCGAGGAAAGCCAGCCCGGCGGGGAGGGCGGGGGCGGTGACGAGGTGCAGGGCGCGGGGGTCGTCGCTCGGCTCGGTGGTGCGGGTCAGGCCCGGCAGCAGGTCACCCTGCCGGAACCATGCCGCGTCGGACGGGTTGCAGACCAGCACCGGGGAACGGGTGGTCGGCCGGAGCACGCCGGCGGCGCTGACCCGGGCCTTGACCAGGCTGTTGACAAGTGTCGACTTGCCGGCGCCGGTGGAACCGCCGACCACCACGAGAAGCGGGGCGTCCAGCCGGGCGAGCCGGGGCAGCAGGTAGTCGTCGAGCTGGTCGGCGAGGGCGGTGGCGGTGTGCCGGGCGGGGCCGGCGGAGGGCAGTGCGAGGGGGTACCGGGTCGCACCGATCGCCTCCCGGAGGCCCGACAGGGCACCGGGGAGGCCGTCGCCCCCGGTGGTGGCGGGCGGCTCCTCCGCGGCGTCCGACGGACCGGTGCGGGCTGCGACGGCGGGCGCGCCGGAACGGGTGGCGGAATCGCCGTGCGTCGTCACCGCTAAAGCGTGCCCGACCGGTGCACGGGAAAACAACCGGACGGTAGTAACGGGTGGGTTGCGTCGGGTTGACTCAACCCGACTTGACGATTCGCCAACGCGTGGCACTATTGAGTCAAGTTCACTCAACTTGTGGTGGGGCCCGCTGCGGGCGGTGCTCGCCAGCAGCCCACGGGCGACGCCCGTCACCTGCACAACCTTATGAAGCGAGGAAGCGAAGATGGCACGTGCGGTCGGTATCGACCTCGGCACGACGAACTCCTGCGTCAGCGTTCTCGAGGGCGGTGAGCCCACCGTCATCGCCAACGCTGAGGGCTCGCGGACGACCCCGTCGATCGTCGCGTTCGCCCGCAACGGTGAGGTGCTCGTCGGTGAGGTCGCCAAGCGCCAGGCAGTGACCAACCCGGACCGGACGATCCGCTCGGTCAAGCGCGAGGTCGGCACGAACTGGTCCGTCGACATCGACGGCAAGAAGTACACCCCCCAGGAGATCTCGGCCCGGACGCTGATGAAGCTCAAGCGGGACGCCGAGGCGTACCTGGGCGAGCAGATCACCGACGCGGTGATCACCGTTCCGGCCTACTTCAACGACAGCCAGCGCCAGGCCACCAAGGAGGCTGGCGAGATCGCCGGCTTCAACGTGCTGCGGATCGTCAACGAGCCGACCGCGGCCGCCCTGGCGTACGGGCTGGACAAGGGCTCCAAGGAGCAGACCGTCCTGGTCTTCGACCTCGGCGGCGGCACCTTCGACGTGTCGCTGCTGGAGTTGGCCGAGGGCGTCATCGAGGTCAAGTCGACGAGCGGTGACAACCACCTCGGCGGCGACGACTGGGACCAGCGGATCATCGACCACCTGGTCAAGACGTTCCGTGGTGAGCACGGCATCGACCTCGGTCAGGACAAGATGGCCCTCCAGCGCCTCCGTGAGGCTGCCGAGAAGGCCAAGATCGAGCTGTCCGCCGCCACCACCACCAACATCAACCTGCCGTACATCACCGCCGGCGCGGCCGGCCCGCTGCACCTCGACGTGACGCTCAGCCGCGCCGAGTTCCAGCGGATGACGCAGGACCTGCTGGACCGCTGCAAGGGTCCGTTCGAGCAGGCCGTGAAGGACGCGGGGATCAAGATCTCCGACGTCGAGCACGTCATCCTGGTCGGCGGTTCGACCCGGATGCCCGCCGTGACCGACCTGGTCAAGCAGCTCACCGGTCGCGACCCCAACAAGGGCGTCAACCCGGACGAGGTCGTCGCCGTCGGCGCCGCCCTCCAGGCCGGTGTGCTCAAGGGTGAGGTCAAGGACGTCCTGCTGCTCGACGTGACCCCGCTGAGCCTGGGCATCGAGACCAAGGGTGGCATCTTCACCAAGCTGATCGAGCGCAACACCACCATCCCCACCAAGCGCTCCGAGGTCTTCACCACCGCGGACGACAACCAGCCGTCGGTGCTGATCCAGGTCTTTCAGGGTGAGCGGGAGATCGCGGCCTACAACAAGAAGCTCGGCACCTTCGAGCTGACCGGCCTCCCGCCGGCGCCGCGCGGCGTGCCGCAGATCGAGGTCGCCTTCGACATCGACGCCAACGGCATCGTCAACGTGCACGCCAAGGACCTGGGCACCGGCAAGGAACAGAAGATGACGATCACCGGTGGCTCCTCGCTGCCGAAGGACGACATCGAGCGGATGCGCCGGGACGCCGAGGAGCACGCGGAGGAGGACAAGCGTCGCCGCGACGACGCCGAGGCTCGCAACGTGGCCGAGGCGCTCCAGTGGCAGACCGAGAAGTTCCTCGCCGAGAGCGGCGACAAGCTGCCCGGTGAGAACCGGGAGCAGCTCAACGAGGCCCTCGGCGAGCTGCGCGGCGCCCTCGGCGGTCAGGACATCGAGAAGATCAAGTCCGCCCACGAGAAGCTGGCGAAGGTCTCCCAGGAGGCCGGTTCGCTGCTCTACTCGCAGCAGGCCGAGCAGGGTCAGCAGCCGGGTGGCGAGGCCGGCCCGGGTGCGACCGGCGCACAGCCCGGCCCGCAGTCCGGCGGTGCCGACGACGTGGTCGACGCGGAAATCGTGGACGAGGACGGCAAGAAGTGACCGTCAGCCTCCGACACCTGTTCACGGCGAAGGGGATGAGGTAGCCGCATGACGCAGAAGCCACGAGCCGCCGACCCGGGCGACACCGGGTCGACGCCGGGTGGCTCCGCGCCCACGGAGCCGACCACCGGCGACGGGGAGCGGGTCGTCATCCGCAACAAGCGCAAGCTCGTCGACACGGCGGAGCCGGAGGGCACCGCCGCCGACGCGGAGACCGGTGTGCCGGCCGAGGGTCTGGTCGAGGACGCCGAGGTCGTGGTCGACGAGATCGAGGTCGAGGTCAACTCCACCGAT
The DNA here is from genome assembly GCF_040647935.1 of Micromonospora sp. NPDC049204. Taxonomy (NCBI): domain Bacteria; kingdom Bacillati; phylum Actinomycetota; class Actinomycetes; order Micromonosporales; family Micromonosporaceae; genus Micromonospora; species Micromonospora sp. NPDC049204. The sequence continues at coordinate 370,545 of NZ_JBEZDC010000003.1, forward strand.
GGTCCGGAGCCGTCCGGTCCGCCGGTGGTGGACGCCCCGGCGCAGCCGGTTGACGGCGCCGGCACGGGCACGTCGCTCGGCGCCGAGCTGGAGGCGCTCCGGGCCGAGTTGGACGAGCGGACCCGGGACGTGCAGCGGGTGTCGGCGGAGTACGCCAACTACCGCAAGCGGGTCGACCGCGACCGCAACCTGGTGCAGGAGCAGGCGACCGGTTCGGTGCTTGCCGCGCTGCTGCCGATCCTCGACGACCTGGACCGGGCTCGGGAACACGGCGACCTGGTCGGGCCGTTCGGCACGGTGGCGGAACAGCTCACCACCGCGCTGGGCAAGTTCGGCCTGAACGCCTTCGGCGAACAGGGCGACCCGTTCGACCCGACGCGCCACGAGGCGGTCGCGCACCAGACCTCGGCCGAGGTCACCGAGCCGACCTGCGTGCAGGTCATGCGGCGCGGCTACCAGCTCGGTGAGCGGCTGCTGCGCCCCGCGCTGGTCGCGGTCGCGGACCCGGAATAGTGCGAAGCAGTGACCGGGCCGTCCCGCCCACCGCACCGCGGTGGGCGGGACGGCCGGGCCGCGACGGTCGAGAGGGGGTGGACCGGTGAGTTCCAAGGACTGGATCGAGAAGGACTTCTACGCCGTGCTCGGCGTGGACAAGGCCTCCTCCGCGGATGACATCAAGAAGGCGTACCGCAAGGTGGCCCGGGAGTCGCACCCGGACCACAACCCGGGCGACGCCAAGGCGGAGGAGCGCTTCAAGGCCGCGTCCGAGGCGTACAACGTGCTCTCGGACTCCGGCCGTCGCCGCGAGTACGACGAGATGCGCTCGCTGTTCGGCTCGGGCGCGTTCCGGCGCAACGCCCGCGGCGCGGGTCAGCCGGGCGGCATGCCCTTCGACGTCTCCGACATGTTCGGCGGCGGCGGGGCCGGCGATCGTCGCTTCGGCGGCGCCGGCTTCCAGGACCTGTTCAGCTCGATCTTCAGTGGCGGCCAGGGCGGTGGGCAGGCGGCGCCCCGCGGTCCGGGCCGTGGCCGGGACGTGGAGACCGAGGTGGCACTGGACTTCGGCGACGCGGTGCGCGGGGTGACGCTGCCCCTGACACTGCGGGCGCCGGGCGTCTGCGAGACCTGCAACGGCAACGGGGCCAAGCCCGGCACCCAGCCACGGACCTGCCCGGTCTGCCACGGTGCCGGCGTGACCACCCGCAACCAGGGGTCGTTCAGTTTCTCCGAACCGTGCCGCAACTGTCAGGGTGTCGGCACGGTGGTCGAGGAGAAGTGCCCCGAGTGCCACGGCAGCGGTGGGGTCACCAAGACGCGCACCATGAACGTGCGCTTCCCGGCCGGCGTGGCCGACGGTCAGCGCATCCGGCTGACCGGGCGCGGTGAGCCGGGCGAGCGCGGCGGCCCGGCCGGTGACCTGTTCGTGCACGTCAAGGTCCGGCCGGACGAGCTGTTCGGGCGTACCGGTGACGACCTGACGCTGAGCGTGCCGATCACTTTCGCGGAGGCCGTGCTCGGCACGGACCTGCGGGTGCCCACGCTCGACGGCGCGGTGACCCTGCGGGTCCCGCCCGGGACGCCCAGCGGGCGGGTGCTGCGCGCCCGGGGCAAGGGTGTGGTCCGCCGCGACGGGCAGGCCGGCGACCTGCTGGTCACGCTGGACGTGGTGGTGCCGGCCCGGTTGTCCGACGAGGCGCGCACCGCACTGGAGGCGTTCGCCGAGCAGAGCCCGCCAGCGGCCCGGGAACATCTCGAGGCTCGGGTGCGTCGGGTCAGTTAGTCCGGTGGAAGGGACGCGGAGGTGAGCGGGATGTCGGGCGAGTTCCTCGGTTCGGGTGACCCTGCCTACGAGGCCAAGGTGCTGATGATCTCGGTTGCGGCTCGAATGGCGGGGATGCACCCGCAGACCCTGCGCCAGTACGACCGGCTGGGGCTGGTGCAGCCCGGCCGGGCCGCTGGTGGCGGACGTCGGTACAGCGTCCGTGACGTGGTGCTGCTGCGCGAGGTGCAGCGGCTCAGTCAGGACGACGGGATCAACTTGGCCGGCGTCAAGCGGATCATCGGGCTGGAGCGGCTGTTGGAGCAGGCGCAGCAGCGGGTGGCCCGACTGGAGGCGGAGCTGGACGCCGCGTACCGACGGGTGGCCGAGCTGGAATCACTCGCCCGCTTTCCGGGACGGGATCTCGTGCCGACCAATCGCACGTCCACCGCGCTTGTGGTGTGGCGACCCCGTCGTACTCCCGATCGTTGACCTGCCGCACATCCGGAGCTGTCTTCTCGGCCCGGACCGCACCGGATTCCCCGGCGCGGTCCGGGCCGCTTCGGTTAGCCTGTTGATACGGGTCCAATCGGCTTAATACGGACCTACCGGCATGGCGAGGGGGAGCGATGGCGGAACCGGCGAAGAAGGTCGCCCAGCAGACGGAAGATCGGTTGGAAGACCTGGCCGAGACCGTCCGCAAGAAGTTCGACAAGGTGACCGAGGGGACCTACCGGGACCGGATCGTCGAGGGCCGGTTCGCCGAACAGGGCGACCACGGCGGCGACCGGAGCCGAGCCGAAACTGATCGCAAGCAGGACTGACCGGTGACCGACGTACGGGCCGGGACCCACGGGGGGTCCCGGCCCGTTCGCCGTCAGAGTGCGGGCCGGGAGGCGGTGATGCCAGGGTGGGGGTCCCGGCCCGTTCGCCGTTTTAGAAGACGCAGCTCAGCCGAGGCGGCGGTTCTCGCGGACCAGGCCGCCCTCGCACCACTCCCGGTAGACGAAGAGGTCCGGGCGGGCCAGCAGCACCCGCCCGTTGTGCGCCCAGATCTTCATCAGCTCGTCGCCGTCCCGCTCGGCCTGCTCGACGAGCTTGCGGAAGCGGCGCTTGGGGTGGGCGCGGAAGTTCGTCCGAATGCCGTCGGCCGCATAGATGTAGAGGCAGTGCAGGGCGAAACGCCGGGCCGGGCAGGTCTGGTCCATCGCCAACTCGAAGAGTGTCAGCACCAGCCGGTCACCGGAGACCAGCAGGTCCCAGTCGGGTGGCATCGAAGCCAACGGCACCGAATCGGGCTTGTACGCCCAAGCTCGCAACTCCGCCGGACTCGGATCGACGGGGTTGGCGAAGCCGTGGAACGTCGACTCCTGCACGCTCACCGGCCAACCTTCCGCTCTCGGCCGCGTGTGGCAACGCTGCCTGGGGACCGTGGCTGCTGGGGCGAAACGGTAACCCGCCGTGGCCTGCTGCGGTAGTACCCGCGAGGAGCAATTCCGCAACCGTTGGCATGGTCGGGTTCACGGCATCGACAGCGCTGCCGATGATGCTTGCATGACAATCCACGTTCGACGGTTACAGCGGGGTGCCGAGGCCGAGTTCGTCACGGGGCTGGAGTGGCTTTTCGCCCCTCCCGGTCGCCGTCCCGCTGATTGGGACCGCGACCGCGCCGTCGAGCGCACCGCGCAGGTACTCGCCCACGACGACGTCGCGCTCCTCGAAGCGCGATCGGAGGAGGGCCAGCTCGTCGGCGTGGCCAGCGTCTACGTGGACATCCTTTCGGTGCGCTTCGGCCGTCGGGCTTCGATCGAGGATCTCGCCGTGCACCCCGGGTGGCGTTCCCGGGGTGTCGGCTCCCGCCTCCTGGCAGCGGCCCGGGCCTGGGCGCACGAACAGGGTGCTGACTACGTCTTCCTGGAGTCCGGCCTCGCACGAACCGAGGCCCATCGCTTCTACCTCCGCGAAGGCGCGACCCACGCGGCCGCGGCGTTCAGGTGGAGCTCAGTGCAGTGAGTCGACGACCGGGGTCGACTCCCGCCGCTGGGCCGCCGCGCGGGTACGCAGCCACCGCTTGAACCACGGGAAGTCCGGCAGTCGGGCGAGGATCGGCCCGGTCACCACCGTGATCAGGACGTACGTCGCGGCCAGCGCCGCCAACCGTGGCTCGACGCTCCCGGCGGCCACCGCGAGGCCGGCGATGACGATGGAGAACTCGCCGCGAGGGACGAGTGCCAGGCCGGCCCGCCATCGACCGGGTTCCGCGATGCCGACCCGGCGGGCGGCGAGGTAGCCGGTGAGCGTCTTCGTCGCCATGGTGACCACGGCCAGGGCGAGTGCCGGCAGCAGCACCGGCGGAATGTCCTGCGGGTCGGTGGTCAGGCCGAAGAAGACGAAGAACACCGCGGCGAACAGGTCCCGCAGGGGCGAGAGCAATTCGGTGGCGTGGTGCGCCACCGGGCCGGAGAGGGCGATGCCGACCAGGAACGCGCCGACCGCCGCCGACACCTGGAGCGACGCGGCGAGGCCGGCGATCAGCAGGGTCAGACCGAGTACGCCGAGCAGCAGCGCCTCCGGGTCCTTCGCCGACAGGGCGGACGAGATCAGGTGGCCGTACCGGATGGCGACCACCAGGACGATCAGCACCGTGCCCACCGCGACGGTGAGCGCGATCCCGCCACCGAGCAGGCCGGTGCCGGCCAGTACGGCGGTGACGAGCGGCAGGTAGAGGGCCATCGCCAGGTCCTCGATGACCAGCACCGAGAGGATCACCGGGGTTTCCCGGTTACCGAGCCGGCCCAGGTCGGCGAGGACCTTCGCGATCACGCCGGAGGAGGAGACCCAGGTGATGCCGCCGAGCACCAGGGCGGCGACCCAGTCCCAGCCGAGCAGCAGGGCGAACCCCGCGCCGGGTAGCGCGTTGAGCACGCCGTCGATCAGCCCTGCCGGTGCCGCCGAGCGCAGGTTGCCGACCAACTCGTTGGCCGAGTACTCCAGGCCGAGCATCACCAGCAGCAGGATCACGCCGATCTCGGCGCCGACGGCGAAGAACTCCTCGCTGGCGTCCAACGGCAGCAGCCCGCCGTGCCCGAACGCGAGCCCGGCGAGCAGGTAGAGGGGGATGGGAGAGAGACCGAAACGCCGGCTGAGCCGGCTGAGGAGCCCGAGCAGCAGCAGCAGCGCACCGACTTCGATGAGCAGCGTGGTGAAATCGTGCATCCGCCTCAGCCGTCCGGGTCACTGTCGGCGAGGATGGCGGAGACGCCGTCGAGACCTCTACGGGTCCCGACAACGACCACCACGTCGCCGGCCGCGAAGCGGAAGGAGGGGAGTGGCGAAACGATCACTTCGCCTTCGCGCAGGACCGCCACGATGGAGGCGCTGGTGCGGGTACGCGCCTTGGTGTCGCCGAGCTTGCGGTTGACGTACGGCGAGCCGGCCGTGATGGCGATCTGCTCGGTGAGCAGACCGGCGGCCTGCTCACGCAGCCCGGACAGCTGACCGAGCATCAGCGACGCGCCGAGGATGTCGGCCAGCGCCTCAGCCTCGTCGTCGGTCAGCGGGATGTCCGCCTGGCAGGAGTCGGGATCGTCAGGGTCGTAGAGCACAAGGTCACGACGACCGTTGCGATGGGAGACCACGCCGAGCCGACGGCCGGATTCGGTCACCAGATCGTGACGCACTCCGATGCCGGGTAGGGCAATCTGTTCCACACGTACTCGCACCCGGGCAAGGCTACCGCTTCGGAGACGCCGATGATCGGACGGAGGTCGGGTCGGGCAGTGGGGCTGCTGCTCGTACCCCTGCTGGCTGGGTGTTCGATCGGCGACATCCGCCGAAATCCGCCGACCGAACCATCGTCCCGGGCGGCCGTCGCCACGCCGTCCCCATCGGCCGCCGTCGCAGAGGTCCGCCGCGTCCGGGTCGCCGTCCCGCAACGGTACGACCCGCCGTACGTCGAGTTCGTCGACGCCGAGCACGGCTACGCCCTCTTCGCCAACTGCGGCGAGCCGCCGCCCGGCGACGACTGCCCGGCGTGGATCTTCGCCACCGATGACGGCGGACGGTCCTGGCGGGAGTTGCGGCATCCCCATCCGGCGGCGGAGAACCACCAGCTCTACGCCGCCCCGGGGGTGCTGACGCTGTGGAGTGAGCCGCACGGCTGGTGGACCTCGACCGACGGCGGTACCTCGTTCACGCACACGCTGGACGGGCCACCGCCGCAGTGGCTCGGCGCCCAGGGTCGATTCCAGTTGATCGAGGGCAGTGGTCAGGTCGGCGAGTGGGACGGTCAGCGGCTGCGCCCGCTCGCCACACAGCCGCGCCTACCCGCAATGAACACGGTCGACGCGGGCGACGGCCCGCTGGTGGTCGCGGCCGGGGAGAAGGACGGGAAGCCGTACGCGGCGGTCTCGTTCGACCGGGGGCGGAGCTGGCAGCAGACCCCGGTGCCGGCACCCGACGGGCCGGTCGGCGTCCTGCGGACCGTGGTCGATCGGGACGGGACGGCATGGCTGGTCGGGGAGCGGCCGGACCGCAGGTCCTTTCCGGCGCTCTGGCGACTGGGCCGAGGGTGGGATCCGATCCGGGCCGAGGGGCATCCGCCGCATATCCAATCCGTCGTGCCGATCGGCGGCGGGCTGCTCGCGGTGACCAGCTCGGCGGGTACGGGTACGGCCACGGTCGGCGACGGTCGCTACACCGAGCTGCCCTGGCCGATCGGCCCCGACCGAAGCCTGTCGGTGCTCACCGACGGCACGATCGTGGCCGCCGGCGGGGACGGTGACATCCTGCTCGGCGTCGGCCAGGTCGCCGAGCGCCGCTGGACGGAGATCATCCTCGACAGGTCCTGACGACCCCCAGAGATCTTGGAGGAATCCGGCCCCTCCAGGGGCACTTTCGCGCCAAGATCTACTTCTCGGCCACGTACGTGCCCTTGCCTTGGTGGCCTTCGATCAGGCCCTCGGCTTGCAGAATCAACAGGGCCGAGCGGACCGGCTCGGCGGAAACGCCATAGTGCGCGATCATCTCGCGCAACGACGGCAGCTTGTCGCCGGGCGCGTACTCGCCGGAAGCGATCTTGTCGCGGATGTCCTGCGCGATGCGTTGGCGGTCCGAAACTCGGGGCATGGGCAACTCCTGGTAGGCCCCAAGATCCTCCCATGCGGTTGGCCGGGCGACCAACACTTCGCGTGCTAAGCATGGTCACTACTTGTCCTACAATGCTTTGCATTGTATGTTGACCGGGCGGGCACTCGGGATGCGGAAAGCCTGGTAGGCAACCGGCCTCTCGGCCTGGGTCGTCCGCATAGTGCTGGCACGGCCGGGCGCTCCCCCGGGTGGACGGCCGTGCCAGCGACCCGCAGTGAGAGAGGATCACCAGCCATGCCCGACCTGGTGCAGCGGCGATGAGCGAGCGGTTCGTCATTCACCTGCCAATATCCGCGCCCGACCTGGCCCGGGCCAAGATGCTGGGGCGGACCGCCGGTCGGTCGCTGGCCTTCCTTGCCCGGATCGACCTTGGCGGGATCACCGTCTCGGCCGAGGAGGATCAGGGGGTACGGCACTGGGTCTTCTGCGACCGGCGGCTGGATGGTGGCCCTCGTTGCGTGCTCCGCGCCGATCACGAAACCCCGTGCTCCGCCCGGTTGCCCCGGCGAATCGGCCCTTAGGGGCGTACAAGATCGTGATCAACTCGGTTTTCATGATGTCGCGGTGTTCTGGTGGCCCGGATACCGCGACTTCCGGAAAGCCGAGTGGATCAACCCCGCCGGGCGCCGGGGCCAGGCGTGCCGGTGCCCGCGCCGGCAGCGCGGGCGCGGGCAGTTGGGCACGCCGTGGTCAGCGGAGGCTGGCGAAGAACTCGCGGAGGTCGGCGACCAGGACATCGGTGGCCTGGTGGGCGGCGTAGTGACCGCCGACGTCGCCCCGGCCCTCGACGTCCGTCTCGTACGCCGTCCACCTGACGATGTTCGCGTGGTCCCGCTCGGCGAAGCGGCGGATGGACTGGAAGTCGCCGGGGAACATCGCGAGCGCGGTCGGTGCGGTGGTCGGCTCGGTCGGCGGCTCGCCGGCGTGCGCGTCCTCCCAGTAGAGCCGGATCGCCGAGGCGGCCGTGCCGGTGAACCAGTAGAGGGCCACGTTGGCCAGGACGAAGTCGGCGTCCAGGCTCTCGTCGAACAGTTGGGCGTTCCAGGCGAGCAGCCCCACCGGGGAGTCGCCCAGCGCGTACGCCAGGGTCTGCGGCTGCTGGCTGTGCACCTGGTTGAAGGAGAACTTGTTCTCGTAGAACCACTGGAGGTGCCCGAGCGCGGCCTGATCCGCCTCGGAGAGGCCGGCGAACTCGGCCGGGTCGCCGGAGGGGAACGAGAAGAGTTGGGTGACGTGGACGCCGAGGACGTGTTCGCGGTCGATCCGGCCCACCTCCGGCGCGACCATCGAGCCGGCGTCGTTGCCGACCGCGCCGTAGCTGTCGTACCCCAGGCGGTTCATCAGCTCGGCCCAGGCGCGAGCGGTGCGGAAGCGGTTCCAGCCGGCGCTGCGGGTGGGTCCGGAGAAGCCGAAGCCGGGCAGCGACGGGATGACCAGGTGGAAGGCCGGCGCGGCCGGGTCGCTGGGCTCGGTGAGCGGGGCGATGACGTCCAGGTATTCCAGGATCGAGCCGGGCCAGCCGTGGGTGAGCACCAGCGCTGTGGCGTCCGGGCGGGACGACCGGACGTGCAGGAAGTGGATCTGCTCGCCGTCGATCTCGGTGACGAACTGGGGGTGGGCGTTCAACCGGTCCTCGACGGCCCGCCAGTCGAACCCGCCCCGCCACCGGTCGACGAGAGTGCGCACCCGGTCGGTGCTCATCCCGTAGGCGTCACCCGTGCCAGGCAGTTCGGCGGGCCAGATCGTGCGGCCGAGCCGGGCGGCCAGGTCGTCGAGGTCGGACTGCGGGATCTCGACGCGGAACGGGCGGATCGAGGTGTCGCTCATGCCGGAACTCCTTCGGAACGGAATGTTTCGTTCTGCAATCACAGTAGCAGAGCGGAACGATCCGTTCCACTGTTAGGCTGAGGGCATGTCAACGACTTCCGGCAGGATGCTGGGCGGTCGCCGCGCCCAGGCCGCCCGCAACGACGAGGTCATCCTCGAAGCCGCGCGCGCCGTCTTCCTCGACGACCCGAAGGCCCCGATCGCCGCCGTCGCCGACCGCGCGGGCGTGGGCATCAGCGCGCTCTACCGGCGGTACGCGGGCAAGGAGGACCTGCTGCGTCAGCTCTGCCACGACGGGTTGCGCAGGTACGTCGCCGAGGCCGAGGCCGCCCTTGCCGAGCCGGACGGCTGGGCCGCGTTCACCGGCTTCCTGACCCGGGTGGTCGACGCCGACGTGCACTCGCTCACCGTCCACCTGGCCGGCACCTTCACGCCGACCGAGGAGATGGGTCGGGACGCGATGCGCGCCGGCGAGTTGGCCGCCGCCCTGTTCGAACGGGCCCGCGCCAGCGGGCGGCTGCGCCCCGACGCGGTCGTACACGATCTGGGGTTGCTGTTGGAGTCGTGCGCGGCGGTGCGCGTACCCGATCCGGAGCGGACCGGGCAGTTGCGCCGCCGTCAGCTCGCGGTGCTGCTGGCCGGTCTGTCGTCGGTGCCGGACGCGGACCCGCTGCCCGGCCCGGCCCCGGCGGCCGGGGAGTTCGACTGGCGGTGGCGTCCTCGGGGGTGATGGGCGTCACGCGCTAAGGTTGAGTGGAATACGCTCAACTCTGGTTGTGTCCTTCTCAGTGGACAACGCCGATCCGGGGGAGCCCATGAACACCGAAAGACTCACCACCAAGAGCCGCGAGACCATCACCGGCGCTGTCGCGCTGGCCAACCAGCGTGGCCACGCCACCGTGGAGCCATGGCACCTGCTGCTGTCACTCCTGGACACCGATGGCTCGACCGCCACCGGTCTGTTGCGCGCCGTCGGGGCCGACCCCGCCGAGCTGCGCCGGGCCGCCCAGCGCGCGGTCGACGCCCTGCCGGCCGCCCGCGGTTCGAGCATCGCCGAGCCCACGTTGGCTCGCGAGTTCGTCAACGCCATCGGCGCCGCCGAGCAGATCGCCCGCCCGTTGGGCGACGAGTACACGTCCACCGAGCACCTGCTCGCCGGCCTGGCCCGGGTGGGTGGCGCGGTCTCCGGCGCGCTGAAGACCGCAGGTGCCACCGAGGAGGCCCTGGTCGCGGCGTTCCCGACGGTCCGCGGTGGCGACCGCCGGGTCACCACCGCCGACCCGGAGCAGACCTACCAGGCCCTGACCAAGTACGGCGTCGACCTCACCGCCAGCGCCCGGGACGGCAAGATCGACCCGGTGATCGGTCGGGACGCCGAGATCCGCCGGGTCATCCAGGTGCTCTCCCGGCGGACGAAGAACAACCCGGTGCTGATCGGCGAGCCCGGCGTCGGCAAGACCGCGATCGTCGAGGGCCTCGCCCAGCGGATCGTCACCGGCGACGTGCCCGAGTCGCTGCGCGACAAGAAGCTGATCAGCCTGGACCTCGGCGCGATGGTCGCCGGCGCGCAGTACCGCGGCCAGTTCGAGGAGCGGCTGAAGTCCGTCCTGGAGGAGATCAAGAACTCCAACGGGCAGGTCATCACCTTCCTCGACGAGCTGCACACGGTCGTCGGCGCCGGCAAGGGCGAGGGCTCGATGGACGCCGGCAACATGCTCAAGCCGATGCTGGCCCGTGGTGAGCTGCGGATGGTGGGCGCGACCACGCTCGACGAGTACCGCGAGCACATCGAGAAGGACCCGGCGCTGGAGCGCCGTTTCCAGCCGGTGCTTGTCGGCGAGCCGACGATCGAGGACACCATCGGCATCCTGCGCGGGCTCAAGGAGCGCTACGAGGTGCACCACGGCGTACGGATCACCGACGCCGCGCTCGTCGCCGCCGCCACCCTGTCGGACCGCTACATCACCGACCGGTTCCTGCCGGACAAGGCGATCGACCTGGTCGACGAGTCCGCGTCCCGGCTCCGGATGGAGATCGACTCCCGGCCGGTCGAGGTGGACGAGATCGAGCGGGCGGTCCGCCGGCTGGAGATCGAGGAGATGGCGCTGGCCAAGGAGCCGGACGCGGCCTCAGCCGAGCGGTTGGAGCGGTTGCGCAAGGAACTGGCCGACAAGCGCGAGCAGCTCACCGTGCTCTCCGAGCGCTGGCAGACGGAGAAGAGCCACATCACCAAGCTCTCCACCGCCAAGGAGGAGCTGGAACGTCTCGGCGGCGAGGCCGAGCGGGCCGAGCGCGACGGTGAGTTGGAGCGTGCCGCCGAGCTGCGCTACGGCCGGATTCCCGCCCTCAAGGTCGAGCTGAAGCAGGCCGAGGAGGAGCTGGCCCAGCTTCAGGCCGACGGCGCGATGCTCAAGGAGGAGGTCGGCGCGGACGACATCGCCGCGGTGGTCGCCTCCTGGACCGGCATCCCCGCCGGCCGTCTGCTCGAAGGCGAGACGGCCAAGCTGCTGCGGATGGAGGAGTCGCTGGGCGGCCGGGTGGTCGGCCAGGGCGAGGCCGTCGGCGCGGTCTCCGACGCGGTACGCCGTGCCCGGGCCGGTATCGCCGACCCGGACCGCCCGACCGGCAGCTTCCTCTTCCTCGGCCCCACCGGCGTCGGCAAGACGGAGCTGGCCAAGGCGCTCGCCGAGTTCCTCTTCGACGACGAGCGGGCGATGGTCCGCATCGACATGAGCGAGTACGGCGAGAAGCACTCGGTCGCCCGCCTGGTGGGTGCCCCGCCCGGCTACGTCGGCTACAACGAGGGTGGTCAGCTCACCGAGGCGGTGCGTCGTCGGCCGTACTCGGTGATCCTGCTCGACGAGGTGGAGAAGGCCCACCCGGACGTCTTCGACGTGCTGCTCCAGGTGCTCGACGACGGCCGGCTCACCGACGGTCAGGGCCGCACGGTGGACTTCCGCAACGCGATCCTGATCCTCACGTCCAACCTCGGGTCGTCGGTGATCGGTGACCTGACGCTCGCCGACGAGCAGCGTCGGGAGGGTGTCCTGGCCGTGGTCCGGTCGCACTTCAAGCCGGAGTTCCTCAACCGGCTGGACGACATCGTGGTCTTCGCCTCGCTGCGTGGGGACGACCTGCGGATCATCGTCGACATCCAGCTGGACCGGATGCGGCGGCGGCTGGCCGACCGCAGGCTCGGCCTGGACATCACCGAGTCCGCCCGTCAGTGGCTCGCCGAGCACGGCTACGACCCGATCTACGGAGCCCGCCCGCTGCGCAGGCTGGTCCAGACGGCGATCGGCGACCAACTGGCAAAGGCCCTGCTGTCCGGCCAGATCCGCGACGGCCAAACGGTCAAGGTAGACCTGAACACCCAGCCCAACACCCTCTCGGTAACCCCGGCCTAACCCCCGCCCATCGACGTTGATCATGAGGTTGTTGCCCGCCGCGCCGGCGTGTCGAGGCAATAACCTCATGGTCAACTGGGTGGCGGTGGCGTGGACGGGGAAAGGGTTGGGGCATGTTTGGGATTGGGAAGAAGTGGGAGCGGGAGCTTGACGCGGCCGTCGACGAGTTGGTCGCGGCTGACACGCTCGCCTTTGGTGGCGTGGGGCTCGCTGGTCAGGTGCTGCCGGTGACGTTGGCGTACGAGCGGGTTTCCGCGGCCGTCGACGACCACCCCGACGAGGTCCGCCGGCAGCTCGACCGTGTGCTGGCCGACGGCACACCCGCCGGCCGGGCGTACGCGGCCACGCTGCTGGAGCGGGTCGACCCGGCGGCGGCCCGAGCGGCCTGGACCTCGCTGCGGGACGACCCGAGCGAGTTCACCACATTCGTCGGCTGTGTGATGGACCGCGAGACCCTTGGCAACTACGCCAGCCAACGGCTCGCCACATCTTGATCCATCTGCGGACACGGACGAACCACCGCCCACCCGGCCGTCCACAGTGCGATCGTGCACAACAGGCGACGCCGCGACTGCCTTCGGTAGCTGAGCTGTCGGTCACGGTACGGGTCGCACCGGAGCCGAGGATTGTTACCGTCTGCGCCGAGGTACCTGGGGAGATGGTCGGGTGGGCAGGTCAGTGACGTACCTGGTGGTGGCGCTTGCCGTACTCGCGGCGGTCGTCATCGTCGTCGCCGTGCGGACCCGGCGGTCTACCCGGCCGGGCGGGCGGTCGTCGGACGCCACGGCGGAGTCGCGGCGCGGCGACCCCCTTCGCCTGGGCCTGGGCGACCGCGTGCGGATCCGCGATCGGGAGTACGCGGTGAGCGGCACCATCCGCCTCGTCGAGGGGGACTGGAGCTGGGTGCAGCACCTCCTCGACGACGACTCCGGCACCCGCTACCGGCTCTCCGTGGAGGACGGCCCCGAACTGGAGCTGGTGCTCTGGACGGCTGAGCCGGGCGCGAGCGTCACCCCGGGTGCCCCGACCATCGACCTCGGCCGGCGGCGCTACACCTGGGCCGAGACGGGGCAGGCGCGCTACACCGCGACCGAGGAGGTCGGGCTGCCGTCGGCAGGGACGATGCGCTATCACGACTACCAGTCCGGCGGCGCGGCGCGGCTCTCCTTCGAGGCGTACGGCGAAGAGGGTTGGCGAGTGGCCCGCGGTGACCTGCTGGACCCCGCTGACCTGACGATCCTGCCCCGATCCGGCGAGCGCTGAGCCCGGGCCGGGTGGGCGTGCCGGCCCGCCACGGCATGCCGAAACGGCCGGTTGCCGATACGGTGTGGGCGATCTGAGGGAAGGAGAATCATGGTCGATTCCCAGAGCACGCCGGCCCGTCAGCGGCCATCAGTTGTGTCGATCTCCAGTTACCTGATCTACCTGTTCCTGGCGCTCCAGGTGATCACGCTGATCATCTCGCTCACCACCTTCGGCAAGACGCGTGACGCGCTCCGTGACGCGTACGCGGACAGCAGCGTCGACGGCGACCAGGTGGCCGATGTCTTCGTCGCCATCGGCATCGGCGGCGGCATCCTGCTGCTGCTGCTCGCGGTCGTGCTGGGCGTCCTGGCCCTGTTCAACAACCAGGGCCGCAACGGCGCCCGGATCACCACCTGGATCGTCGGTGGCATCCTGGTCTGCTGCGTGGGCGGTGGCCTGCTCAGCAACGCGAGCGGCGGTTTCAACACCGGTGGCGACACCGGCGACGGACCCAGCCCCGACGAGATCCAGCGCCGCCTGGACGAGGCCCTGCCCGACTGGGTCACCCCGGTCAGCCTGCTGCTCGGTGTGCTCAGCCTGATCGCGCTTGTCACCGCGCTGATCCTGCTGGCGCTTCCGAAGGCCCACCCGTTCTTCCGCAAGGCCACCGCGGCCTGGGAGCCGCCGACCCCGGGCACCAGCTACCCGGGTGCCCCGCAGACCCCGGGTCAGCCCGGCTACCCGCAGTCGTCCGGTGAGCCGGGCTACCCGTCAAGTGGCGAGCCGAGCTACCCGCCGCCGGCGAACCGGCCGGACGACACGCCGCCCGGGGATCGGCCCGGGTCAAACCCACCACCCACGAGTTGACGGCCCGGTAAGCACGACGCCGACGATCCCTCCGAGTAGGTTGCAACCCGACGCCTACCGGAGGGATTCGTCGTGTCGTACCCCGAATCGGCATCGGCCCGCCGGCCCGCCGTCGTCCTGTCGGCCGCAACCGTGCTGTGGGTGATGGCGGTGACCGCGCTCGTCTACACCGTGGTCGACCTGGTGGTGTTGGGCGGGACTGTCGACGCGTTCCGTTCCGCCGCCCGGGACACCTCGGCCAGCCCGGAGCAGATCGACGACGTGGTGACCCTGCTGCGCGCGTCCGCCGTGCTGTCGGCGGTGGTGGCGGCGCTCTCCGCGCCGGTGCTCGCCGCCCTGGCCCTCGGGTTGCTGGCGGCGCGAAACGGCGCCCGCGTGGCCACCTGGGTGGTCAGTGGGCTCGGTGTGCTCGGCGGCTGTTGCAGCGTGGCGGTGCTCATCGGTGAACGAGCCGCGCCACTGCAACTGGGTGCCGACGACCAGGCTTTCGCCGAGTTGCTGGGCCTGATCGGGGACGCCTACCCGTCCTGGTGGATCCCGCTCAACGCCGGGCTTTCCGTCGGGCAGGTGCTCGGTTACCTTGTAGTAGCCGTGCTGCTGGCCCTGCCGGCGGCGAACGCCTGGTTCGGTCACCGCCGCTCGGCCGCGCCGCCGACGCCACCATCCGCGCCACCCGCGTTCACGTCCGCCCCGTACCACCCGCCATCGGCGCCGCCCGCGCCCCCGTACCCGCCCAGGTGAGGACCGCCCCCGTGCCGCTCGACCCCACGACTGCCGAGCGTCGGGCTCTGATCACCGGGGCCACCGCCGGTATCGGCGCGGCGTTCGCCCGGCGGCTGGCCGCCGATGGTTGGCACCTGGTGCTCGTCGCCCGCGACGCGGCCCGGTTGGCCGAGGTGGCCGGCGAGTTGGGTTCCGCCCACGGCCGCGAGGTGGAGACGATCCCCGCGGATCTGTCCACCGACGACGGGTGCGCCATCGTGGAGCAACGGCTCGCCGACGGCGGTCCCGTGCACCTTCTGGTCAACAACGCCGGGATCAGCCTGAACAAATCGTTCCTGCGGTCCACCGCGGAGGACGAGGCGCGCCTGTTGCGGCTCAACGTGCACGCGGTCATGCGGCTGACCCTGGCGGCGTTGCGACCGATGACCGAACGCCGAAATGGGGCAGTGATAAATGTCTCTTCGGTTGCTGGGTTCGGTGCGGCGATGCCCGGTTCGACGTACTCGGCCAGCAAGGCGTGGGTCACCAACTTCAGCGAGTCCGTTGGCCTGTCCGCCCGGCCGTTCGGGGTCCGGGTGATGGCCCTCTGCCCCGGCTACACCCGCACGGAGTTCCACCAGCGGGCCGGCATCAACATGTCGAAGACGCCCGAGTGGCTGTGGCTGCGGGCCGAGGATGTGGTCGACGAAGCCCTGCGTGACCTGCGCAAAGGCAAGATGGTCAGTGTCCCGGCATGGAAGTACAAGGTGGCCGTCGCCGGCATGCGGCATGCGCCGCGTCGGCTGCTCCAGGCGGTCGCCCGGGACACCCGCGGCCGGATCGGTCGCGACGACCACTGAGCCCCGACCGACCCGCCGGCCTCCGGTGGCCGGTGCGGAGACGTTGGCGCGCCGCTGTCAGGACAGTCGCTGAGCGTAGTCGAACATCGCCAACCATCGGTGCCTCGCCGGGCTGGTCAGGGTGGACCCCGCACACACCGTTCAGACTTGCGCAGTAACCTCTATCGCCATGGGGGACCACGACGACCTGCGTAAATTCATTACCGACCTGGCCGTGGTCCACGGGCGGGTCGTGCTCTCCTCGGGGCGTGAGGCAGACTGGTACGTGGATCTGCGGCGCGTCACGCTCCATCACCAGGCCGCTCCTCTGGTCGGCCGGGTGTTGCTCGACCTCACCGCCGACTGGGATTACGCCGCTGTTGGCGGCCTCACCCTGGGCGCGGATCCCGTCGCGGTCTCGATGCTGCACGCCGCTGCTCCGACTGGCCGTGCCCTGGACGCCTTTGTGGTGCGCAAGGCGGGCAAGGCACACGGTCTGCAGCGGCGGATCGAGGGACCGGAGGTGGCCGGCCGCCGGGTGTTGGCGGTGGAGGATACGTCCACGACGGGCGGAAGTGTGATGACCGCTGTCGAGGCGCTTCGCGAGGCCGGGGCGGAAGTCGTGGGCGTGGCGGTTATTGTTGATCGAGGCGCCGGCGACGCGGTGCGAGCCGCCGGATTGCCTTACCGGGCGGCCTATACGTTGGCTGACCTTGGCCTTGTGGCGTAAAAGTTTACCGATTCGGATCTGCTGATATGCAGGCGGATCGATGCTGCTGGTGGAAGGATGGAATACGTGGGAACTGCGTTGGCCGAAATGACTATGCCTCAGATCTCGCCGCTTAACGGCGAGCCGATCGAACGTGCCGATGCCGAGCGTCTCGCCGGGGTCCTCAAGGCCCTTGCGGATCCTGCTCGGTTGCGGCTGCTCAGCCTGATCCAGTCGGCCCCCGAGGGCGAGGCGTGCGTCTGTGACCTGACGGCGCCGCTCGGCCTCTCTCAGCCGACGGTCAGTCATCACCTGCGTATCCTCACCGAGGCGGGCTTGCTGCAGCGGGAGAAGCGCGGTGTCTGGGCGTACTACAGCCTGGTCCCGAGTGCGATCGCGACGATCGCCGACCTGCTGACCCCGCCGCGTAAGCGGGCCACCAAGAAGGCCCGCTGACGTAGGCAGCAAACGCCGTCCCGCGCCGGGACGGCGTCCGGTGGCGAGCCAGGGGTGGCGCCATCGGTGGGTAACACCTGTGCTCGTCCCCGGCCGCACCGCCGGAGGCCGGGTCCGACATGCCGACGGCCGACCCCCGCACCAGGGGCCGGCCGTCGTCGTCGTACGTGGGCTCAGTGGTCTTGGCCGTGCTCCGGGCGGTGCCGGCCGTGCTGGTGCCGGTCGTGGTCGAACGCCTCGCGGGCTGCCTCCACCGCGCCGGCGGCGCTGGCCGCCGCGACCACCGCGACCGCCTCGCCGCGCTTGCGGGCACGCCGGTCGCGGAGGAACTCGAAGAAGATCGGCAGCACCGAGATCAGGATGATCAGGGCCACCACCGGCAGGATGTAGCGGTCGATCTTGTCACCGATGGCGTCGTAGATCTGCTCGGCCAGCAGGTAGCCGATCAGCAGGATGCCGTCCACCCAGAGCACCGCGCCGACGATGTTCCAGAGCAGGAACTTCCGGGCCGGCATGCCGAGCGCGCCCGCCACCGGGTTGAGGAACGTCCGGACGATCGGAATGAAGCGCGCCAGCACCACGGCCTTCGCCGGGCCGAACTTCTGGAAGTAGTACTCGGCCTTCTCCACGTACTCCTTCTTGAAGAGCCGGGAGTTCGGCTTCTCGAACATCGGCCGGCCGTAGCGGGAACCGAGCCAGTGCCCCAGCTGGGCGCCGACGATCGCGCAGATCGGGCCGCCGATCAGCAGGCCGGCAAGGGAAAGACGGGTGCCGTCACCGAAGATCGCGTCCGCCACCGGCGACGAGGCCACGCCGGCGAGGAACAGCAGTGAGTCGCCCGGGAAGAAGAAGCCCACCAGCAGGCCAGTTTCGGCGAAGAGGATCACCCACACACCGATCAGGCCGAAGGTCTGCAACAGATCCTTGGGATCGAGCGGGTTCAGGGCGACGCTCTCCACGAGAGCGCGGGTCTTCTCAGCTGTGTCCACGGCCACAAAGGGTACCGAAGCCCAAGGTCCCAGCCGCGCCGGACCGGCCCCGCACCACCCGCCCGCGTCGTGGAGTCCGTACGACGGTGCCCCGCCGACCGGGTGGTGGGCGGGGCACCTGTGGTGCGGAGTCGGTCAGGCGACGAAGCGGGTCCGGCGGCGCTTGGCCACCAGATAGCCACCGACGCCCGCGGCGAGCAACAACGCGCCGAGGCCGGCGATCAGTCCGGTGGACTGACCGGTGACCGGCAGGCCGCCGCCGTCACCGCTGTCGCCGCCGCCCGTGCCGCCGTTACCGCCGGCGCCCGTGCCGTTGTTGCCCGAGCCGCCGTTGCCGTTTCCACCCGTGCCGTTGTTGCTGCCGCCGCCGTTGTCGCCGCCGCCGTTCCCGTTACCGCCGCCGTTGTCGCCGCCGTCGGTGCTGGTCGGATTGATGATGATCTTGGCGGTGTCATTGCTCTTGTTCGGGTCGCCGGCCAGCACGGTAGTGATGGCACCCGTGGCGTCCGGGACGACCTTGTCGATTCGGAGCGCGAACGAGTACGAGCCCTTGAAGTCCTTGTCGTTCGGGGTCTCGAGGACCGCGCAGGCGTACTCCTTGGCGCCCGGCTCACCCCAACCCGCGTTCCACGGATCCCACTCCTTCTCCGGCGCGAATGGCACGCACTCGGAATCTGCCTCGACCACCGTCGTGTCGGCCGGGACGGAAATCCGGACCGGCAGGTCCGCGAGCTGGATACCCGGCGTGCTCTGGCCCAGATACTCGACGACGGCCGGTCCATGGTTGGTGAAGCTCGGCGCGACGGTGACCACGTCACCCTTCCTGCCGCTCGCGGACGCGCCGTTGGCGGCCAGATCCGCATGGTTGTCGCCGGTCACCCGAACGGTCCCGAGGGTGGTGCTGTTCCACTTCTCGAGGTCGGTCTGCGGCGCCCGCGCGCGCTCCGTCGACTGCTCGACCAGGCGAAGCCTGCCGCCCTTACCGGGCGCGACGTCGCCCAGGTGCCAGTCCTTGAACGCCAACTCCCAGTCGGCAATGGTCCACCAGTCCAGCAGGACCGGGAACTTGGCCCCGGTACGCGCCTCCGGTGCGACCTTGATGGGAAGGTTCCCGGAGAGCTTGTACGACCTACCCGGCTCGATCTTCGTGTCGAACGTGCAGAAGGTGGTCATCCCCCACTCGTCCGACCTGCAGTTCGAGAAGTCCCCGCCGTAGGCGGCGAGGTACTCGGCCTGGACGACGAGGACCGCACCACTGACCCGGGTCGCACCGGCGTTGCGAACGATGCCCGGCAGGCCAGCGCTGCCGCCCGGAGCGCCGCTGGCCTCGACGGTCGGGTCGCTCACCAGGTCCACGCCTTCGGCGATGCTGACGTCGGCCTTCGCCTTGGCGGTCTTGCCGCCGGCGGTGAGGCTGATCGCCAACGAGCCCTTCTGCCCTGGTTTCGCGTCGTCCTCAGCCGTGACCAGGTAGTCGAACGAGGGCGACTGGCCATCCTCGATGTCGGACTCGCAGTGCAGCTTGGTTGGCGAAACGTCGCAGGTCCAACCCCACGTCGGCTCCACCGTGGCAAAGCCGGCGACTGCGGAGAGGTCGACGTCCACCGAGGTTCGACCGAACGTCGGCTCGGACTCGCTGCCGGTCGACTGGGCGTAGAAGGAGCCGTAGGTCAGGTGGCCGGGCGCGACGAGCAGATCGTGAGTGACGATGTCGAAGGAAGCCTTGGCGGCGGCTGCCGGGGTGGCGGAGGCTGCGACGAACGCGCCTGCTACGCCCAGTCCGGCGAGCCAGCGCCGGGCGGAGTGGGTGAGCATGAGGGGGTTCCTCCAGTTGGGGGTTCAGGTGGAGCCTGCGGATTTTAAGGAGCCGTTAAGGCTGGACGCAGCCCCTCGGAACCACCTGGCC
The DNA here is from genome assembly GCF_040647935.1 of Micromonospora sp. NPDC049204. Taxonomy (NCBI): domain Bacteria; kingdom Bacillati; phylum Actinomycetota; class Actinomycetes; order Micromonosporales; family Micromonosporaceae; genus Micromonospora; species Micromonospora sp. NPDC049204. The sequence continues at coordinate 390,399 of NZ_JBEZDC010000003.1, forward strand.
AACAAGATCATCCAAAAGGCTGACCACGCTCGCTGCAATGTTCTGCCCGTCCGCTTCCGTCATCTGCGGTAGGAGCCCCGGGAGGTGCAGTGACGTACGAGGAGTTCGCGGACACGCGGCTGGCCCCGCTACTGCGGTACGCGGTGATGCTCACCGGTGATCCGCACCAGGCTCAGGATCTGGTCCAGGAGACCATGGTCCGGGTCCAACTGAACTGGCGTCGGGTCGCCCGGGCGGACTCGCCCGAGCACTACGTGCGCCGGATGCTCACCAACCAGTACGTCGACTGGCGGCGCGGCTCCTGGGTCCGCCGGGTGCTGCTGCGCGGGGAGGCCGACGCGACGGTGCCGGTGCCCACCGACCACACGCAGACCGCTGTGGACCGGGACCAGATCTGGTCCTGGCTGTCCCGGCTGCCGCGCCGGCAGCGGGCCACCCTGGTGCTGCGCTACTACGAGGACCTACCCGACGCGGAGATCGCCGACATCCTCGGCTGTGCCGTCGGGACCGTACGTTCGTCCATCTCCCGGGCCCTGGCCACGCTCCGGGCCGAGTACGTGGAGGCGTGAACATGATTGAGGACGACCTGCGTGCCGCCTTCGGCAGGCACGAGCCGCTGACCCCGCCGACCGGCCCACTGCGGGCCGCGATCGACCGGCTGGCGGCACGTCGCCGGCAGCGTCGGCGTCGCTGGCAGGCCGGTGGCGTGGCCCTGGCCGTGCTCGGCGTACTCGGCGTCGGGGTGCCGCTGTTCACCCCGGAACGCGCCGGAACGCCGCCGACCGCCGACCTGATCGGAGCGTCGGATCGGCCATTGGCGACGGGTCCGGTGACCGTCCTGCTGCTCGGCATCGACAGTCGCACGTCGGCTCCGCCGCTGGCCGACTCGGTACTGCTGCTGCACCTCCCGGCCGACCGCAGCCGCCCGTACCTGATCTCACTGCCCCGCGACCTGAGGGTGCCGATCCCCGGTCACGACAGCGACAAACTGAACGCGGCGTTCGCGTTCGGCGCAGGCTATGGGTCGACGGACCTGGCCAAAGGCTACGAGCTGACCCGGCAGACGGTGGCGAACCTGACCGGTGTCCGCATCGACACCGGTGTGGTGTTGACGTACTCCGCTCTGCGGTCGCTGACCAACGAGGTGGGCGGGGTGCCGGTCTGCCTGCCTGAGCAGGTGCGGTCGGCCCACACCCGGCGGGTGTTCCCGGCCGCGTGTCAGCGTCTCGACGGCGCCGCCGCGGTCGACCTGCTCCGCCAGCGCTACGGGCTGCCCGAGGGCAGCCAGGACCGCGACCGCAATGCCCGGATCTTCGCCACCGCGCTGGTGCGTTCGGCCTCCGACCAGGGCCTGCTGACCAATCCGGTACGACTGGCCAAGCTGCTGAGCACCGTCGGGCCGGACCTCGCCGTGTCACCGGGTGAGGCCACCATGCTGGACCTGATGAGGCTCATCCCGACGCTGCGCTCGTTGGAACCGGTCGGGCTCAGCCTGCCGGCGAACGAGTCGACCGGGCCCAGCCACTATCTGGAGGCGGACCCGAAGCTCGCCCCGGAGTTCCTGACCGCGCTGCGCGAGGATCGGCTCGGCGACTGGGTGGGCCGCCACCCGAAGCTGGTGGACGGCGCTCGCTGAACGCTCAGCGGTAGTCGTCCTCGTCCCCGGTGACCACCCGGGCCTGCTCCATCGCGTCCCAGTCGTCGACTTCCAGGCCGCGCTGCGGCGCTCCGTCACCGTCCAGCGGGACGGCCGAGGTGGCCTGCTCGACGGCGTCCGCCGGCTCCGCCTCGGGGTTGCGCTCGTCCGGGGCGAGGTGGTCGCCGGGGGTGAAGTCCTCAACGGGCTGACCCATCGTCCCTCCCGGGGGGTCTCGGGGCACGGTTCCCACCCACCGTACGGGGTGGGCGGGCACCGCGCCCGGAAGCGGAGTAGGCGGAATCAGCCCTCGGCGACGCGACCCGGTGCCAGGATGGTGCGGTGGGCTTTCTCATCCGACTGGCGATCACCGCGGTCGCTCTGTGGATAACCACGCTGATCGTGCCCGGGGTCGACGTGCACGGCCGCTCGGGTGGCAACACCGTGCTCACCCTGATCGTGGTGGCGCTGATCTTCGGTGTGGTCAACGCGGTGCTCAAACCGATCATCCGGGTGCTCGGCTGCGTGTTCTACCTGTTGACCCTGGGCCTGTTCGCGCTTGTGGTCAACGCCCTGCTGTTCCTGCTCACCGACCGGATCGCCCGGGGGCTCGACCTGCCGTTCGAGGTGGACGGTTTCTGGGCGGCGTTCTGGGGCGCCATCGTGATGACAGTGGTCACCTGGCTGATCAGCGTCATCGTGCCGGACAACCTGGACCGCCGATGAACGGCTAGCACCCGGGTCGGTTGTTCCGGCACACCCCACCTACGGGATACTGCCGGGCGGAGGACAGCGCGGTCCGGCGCACAGGTGAACAACAGCGGCCAGCACGGCCGAGAGTGGTAAGTAAGGAGCGCATCACATGCCCATCGCTTCCCCCGAGGCCTACGCGGAGATGCTGGACCGCGCCAAGGCTGGCCGGTACGCGTACCCCGCGATCAACGTGACCTCCTCGCAGACGCTGAACGCGGCGCTCAAGGGCTTCGCCGACGCGGAGAGCGACGGCATCATCCAGGTCTCCACCGGTGGCGCCGAGTACCTTTCCGGCCCCTCGATCAAGGACATGGTCACCGGCGCGGTGGCGTTCGCCGCGTACGCGCACGAGGTGGCCAAGAAGTACTCGGTCAACATCGCCCTGCACACCGACCACTGCCCGAAGGACAAGCTGGACGGGTTCGTCCGTCCGCTGATGGCCATCTCGCAGGAGCGGGTGAAGCGCGGCGAGGAGCCGCTGTACCAGTCGCACATGTGGGACGGCTCGGCCGTGCCGGTCGCGGAGAACCTCCAGATCGCCGCCCAGCTCCTCGACGAGGCCGCCAAGGGCAAGATCGTCCTTGAGATCGAGGTCGGCGTCGTCGGTGGCGAGGAGGACGGCGTCGAGAACGCCATCAACGACAAGCTCTACACCACCACCGATGACGGCCTGGCCATGGTCGAGGCGCTCGGCCTCGGCGAGAAGGGCCGCTACATGGCGGCGCTGACCTTCGGCAACGTGCACGGCGTCTACAAGCCGGGCAACGTCAAGCTGCGTCCGGAGATCCTCAACCAGATCCAGGAGGCCGTCGGCGCCAAGTACGGCAAGGACAAGCCGCTCAGCCTGGTCTTCCACGGCGGCTCCGGCTCCCTGCTGAGCGAGATCCGTGAGGCTCTCGACTACGGCGTGGTGAAGATGAACATCGACACCGACACCCAGTACGCCTTCACCCGCCCCGTCGCGGACCACATGCTGCGCAACTACGACGGCGTGCTGAAGATCGATGGCGAGGTCGGCAACAAGAAGCAGTACGACCCGCGCGCGTGGGGCAAGGCCGCCGAGGCCGGCCTGGCCGCCCGTGTCGTCCAGGCGTGCGAGGACCTGCGCTCGACCGGCACCACGATGACCAAGTAACGACGCATCCACGAACGGCCGGCTTCCCCTCGCGGGGAGCCGGCCGTCGTCGTTCACGCGGTGAGCAGGCGGACGGCCTCGCGTACGTCGTCGGTGAGGTGGATCGTCGACGACAGGTCACCGAACGGCGACGCGGCCAGCAGTGGACGCAACAACGCCTCCACCGGCAGCTCGGTGGTCCAGTAGCCGCGGTCCAGGAAGATGTACGCGCCGCTGGCGCCGTCGGTGCCGTAGTAGGTCTTGGTGGCCGCCTGGAACACCTCCTGCACCGTGCCGGCACGCCCCGGCGCGAAGACGATCCCACCACGGGCGAGTCGCAGGATGGTGTCCTCCCGGATCGCGTTGGAGAAGTACTTGGCGATCCGCCCGGCGAACAGGTTCGCCGGCTCGTGCCCGTACAGCCAGGTCGGGATGGCCAGGCCGCCGGCCCGTGCCCAGGCGAGGTCGTCACCACGTTGCCGGGGCACGCCCGCGTAGCGCTGCCGCACCGCCAACGCCGTGGCCGTGTAGCGGTGGTGGTCGGTGAAGTCGGGGGCGTCGGCCAGCAGGTCGATCGCCTCGGTCAACTCGGTCGCCGGCCGGTCCGCCAGGTAGGCGCCGAGATTCGCCGCCTCCATCACCCCCGGACCGCCACCGGTCACCACCAGCCGGTCGGCCCGCGCCAGCTCCCAACCCAGCACGGCAGCCATCCGGTACGGCGGGCTGCCACGCCGCACCGCGTGCCCACCCATGATGCCCACCACCGACTGCGGCCCGTGTCGGGTCAGCCAGGCCCGGGTGGCGTCGGTCAACGCGTTGTCCACGCCGTGGTCGTGCAGCCGCTGACCCAGCGCCTCCTTGACGTCCGGCATCGCGCCGCCGTGCGCCCGGTAGTGGTCGTACACCCGGATGTCGTACATGCCGGTGAACCCGCCCTCGGCGAAGCCGGCGGCCAACTCCTCCGGGGTGTAGAGGTGCGACGGCTGGGTCGGGTACGGCAACCCGGAAAACGGCGGCACCACGTTCGCGCCGCGCCGGACCAGGTCGGCCCCGACGTCCCGGGAGGCGAACCGGCAGCCCACGAAGAGCGTGCCGGCGACCTCGATGCCGGTGAGATCGGGCACCGGCGCCAGGTCGAGGCGCAGGCCCTGCACGGTCAGCCCGGTCAGTCGGCCGGTGGCCAACTGACTGTCGAACTCGTCGCGGGTCTGGATCTCGTCGGCGTGCAGGTGCGGCTCGATGACGTCCGCGGGAGGTGGGGTCGGCACCCGGCCATCCTGCCCGTCCGCCGGGGGCGGGCAAACCTCGGGCCTGGGGTGCGACCGACAGGAGCCCGGTGACCGTGGCCACCGGGCTCCTGCGTTACCGGTTCCTGGGGAGGCTCCGGACCATTAGTTGTAGTGGAAAACACATGGCAGCGGCATAGGCCGCAGGCGTGACCAACTCCTCAGCCGTTCAGCCGAACGCGTCGGCCGACCCGCTCGCGTGTCGCCCTGTCCAGCGGGTTGAATGGGGCGATGCAGAACCTTTTGCCAGAGCCACCGGCCACCCGCCTGCCCGCGAACGACGAGGCCGACGCCGCCCTGGCTGCCGCCGAGGAGGCCGGCACCGAGGAGGCGCTCGCCACCGTGGCGGCCGGCTTCCCCACCTACAGCGCGGCCTGGGCGGAGCTCGCCGCCCGGTCGTTCGCACAGGACCAGGTGGTGACGGCGTACGCGTACGCGCGCACCGGCTACCACCGTGGCCTCGACCAGCTGCGCCGCAGCGGGTGGAAGGGGCACGGCCCGGTGCCGTGGTCACACGAGCCCAACCGGGGCTTCCTCCGCTGCCTCTACGTGCTGTCCCGAGCCGCGGACGAGATCGGCGAGGCCGACGAGGCGGCCCGCTGCGCCCAGTTCCTGCGTGACTGCGACCCGGAAGCGGCGGACGCGCTCGCGAGCACCTGACCCGATCCGACGGCCGGCCCGACATCGGGCCGGCCGTCGGCGGTTCACAGCCCTTCGGCGACCGAGGCGGCGATCTTCAACCAGGCGTCCCGGGTGGCCGCGGAGAGCCCGCCGTACCGGATCGGCTCACCCGTGTCGATGAGCCGCTCGTACGGGGCCAGCAGCACCGCCCGGGTGCGGGCCGCGAAGTGCTCCTGGATGGCCGGCAGGTCGATCTCCTTGCGGGACGGTGGCATCGACACCACGGTCACGGCCTGGCGGACCAGCCGCTGCCGGCCGCTCTGCTCCAGGTGGTCGAGCATCCGGGCGGCCGTCTCCGCCGAGTCGTTACGGGCCGACATGGTGACCACCAACTGGTCGGTGGCGTCCATCGACGCCTGCCAGTTCTGCGCCCGCACGTTGTTGCCGGTGTCCACAAAGATCAACTTGTAGAACCGGCTGACCACCTCGCGGATCTCGGCGAACGCGGCAGCGGTCAGCATCTCGCCGCCGGTGGCCGACTCGTCCGAGGCCAGCACGTCGAACATGCCCTCGCCCTGCGAGCGGACGTACTGCGACAGGTCACCGACCCGCCCGTGCGCGCCCTGGAACTGCCCGAGATCCCGCAGCATGTCCCGCACGGTGCGAGAGTGGAAGTCCTGCTGGGCCCGCATCCCCAGGGTGCCCTGGGTCTCGTTGTTGTCCCAGGCCAGCACGTAGCCACCGCGCTTCTGACCGAACGTCATGGCGAGCAGCAGGATGGCCACCGTCTTACCGGCGCCGCCCTTCGGGTTGACCACGGTCACCTGCCGCAGCCCGCCGAAGTTGCGGCGCACCATCTCGATGTCCCGCTTCAGCTCCTGCTCGTGCCGTCCGGGAGAGAGCCGGAGCAGCCCCATCTTGTTGACCACCGCGCGGACACCCATCGTCGCCATCGGGTCGGCGGGCCGGACCTGTCGGCGTCGGCTGAAGTCCTCGGCGGTCGGTACCGCGGTGTCCTCCGACGCCCAGCTCGCGTCCGGGTACGCGGCCGCGTCCGGGTACCCGGTGCCGGGCATCCGGGTCACGCCGTCGGCCTCCGGATAGGGCTGCCCGGGCTGGACGCCTGGCGCGCCCTGTTGCCACGGCGGTGGGTACCAACCCGGAGACGGCGGATACGGCCCGGGCGGTGGGGCCACCGGTCCGCCCTGCTGCGGCGGGTTGCCGAACTGCGTCAGGTCCGGCGGCGGCGGGATGTACCCGGGACCGGCCTGACCGGGGATCACCGGCGGGGCCGGGTACGCCGGACCGGGACCGGGGTGCGGCGGCTGCGGTACGGGCGGCGCGGGAGGCGGCGGCGGCGCCGTGGCGTCGTGGGACGCGGGGCGTTGCGGCGGATAGGCCCAGGGTGACTCGGTGGGTCGTCCCACCCCGCCAACGGATCCGTCGCCGCCGGCCCCGTCGACCTCGGGTGCCGGCCCTGCCGCTGCGGGTCCGGCCGCTGGCGGGTCGGCCGAGGTTCGGGTTGTGCCGTTCGGGCGGTCGGTGGGCGTCGGGGCCGCGGTGGAGTGATCCAGGGTGAACGGCAGGTTCAGGTCGACGCCTCCCGGGGGGATCGGCGGTGCGACCGGCGGCTGCGCCCTCCCGGCCGCGCCGGGGGCGCTCGGTTCGGGCGTGCCGGGTGCCACTGGCGTGCCCGGTCCCGCCGGCGTGCCCGGGTTCGGTGGAAGGCCCGGGACCGGCGGTGCCGCCGAGTCAGCCGGCGGCGGCCAACCCGGCTGCGGCGGCGCCCAGCCGGACGTGGCGGCGTTCGGGCCGCCGGCGCCCCAACCGCCGGGCGCCGGAACGGCACCGGAGAGCGACGGGTAGTCGGACGGCGAAGGCGGCGGCTGGGCCGGGGCCCCGGGCTGCCCGGGCACCGGCGGCCGGCTGAACGGCGGCACGTCCACCGGCGGCGTCACCGGCCCCGGCGCGCCCGGCTGTTGGGCGCCCGGCTGTTGGGCGCCCGCCGCCCACGGCGGCACCGCGTTACCCGTGCCGCGGTCGGCCGGATCCGGTGGCCAGAGTGGTTCGATGTCTCGCTCCGGCACCGGCTGCTGGCCGTGCACCTGCGCCCGGTCGGCATTCTCGTCCATTACGGCCCCTCCCAGTCCTCCTGCGAGGATAGGCCCATCCACCCAGGCGGGGCCGTCGGCGCAGCCGCGCCGCCGCTCGGCGCGACCGCAGGGTCAGATCGACCAGACCGCCCAGGCACCCGGCTCGATCCACCAGGAACGCTTTCGGGTCAGCTCAGCCTCGACACCGTCGTCGAGATAGGGGATCTTCCCCTCCCGGGGCAGCACCGAAACGGCCCGTCCACGGGCTCGCCGCACCTCCAGGCGGACCCGTTTACGGCCCAACGCCGAGCGGATGACCACCGGCACGGCCACCGCGACCTCGATCTGGCCGTCGGTCGGGTCCGGCGCGGTCAGCAGCACGACGTCGTCGAGCGTCGCGTACCCGCCGGCGTTGCCGACCACGCAGGCCAGCAGCGGTTCGTCGCCGTTGGTGAGGACGGTGTCGTCCACCTCCACCCGGGCCCGCCAGTGCATCGGCCGTCCGTCGTCGTCGGCGGCGCCGAGCAACGCGCCGTCCAGGGTCACCGAGCCACCGTCGTTGCGCAGCAGATCGAGTCGGCGCGCCGTGCCATCCACCACCGCCTCGGCCACCGCCGCCGGGTCGCGCGGCAGCCCGAGCTGCGCGGCCAGGTCCTGGTGGGTGCCGCCACGGGCCGGATCAAGCGGGAGTACTGCCACCGGCGGCAGGTCGGGCAGGGTCCGGTTGCCGGGCAGATCCGCCGGTCTTCTGCTCGGCGCCGGCGCGTACCGCCGGACCAGTCGGCGCAGCACGGCGCGCAACTGCCCGTCGCTCGCCGTGGCGACGACCAGCCGGGTCTTGCCGTCCAGGTCGGGCCAGGTGAGACCGTCCGGGCGGGCCGGACCGTCGAGCCGGGCCAACACCGCGTCGATCTCCGCGTCGGAGCGGGCGGTGACCATCTCCACCCGGGCACCCCTGGCGATCAGCGCGTCCGAGCAGGCCAGCACCGGCACCCGGGGCCGCTCGGTGGCGCACTGCTCGCTGTCGGTCTGCTTCGTCGGGTCGGTTGCGGACTCGGTCGCGCCGCCGCAGCAGGCCCCACCGCTGCCACAGCCCCCGGGAGCGTCCCGCTCCGAACCGAGGGTGAGCAGCACCACGTCGTACACGGAAGGAGCCTCCTGCCTCTCGACGCGACCCCTGCCGGCCACGCCGTCACTACTTGTTAACCTGACACCCCGGGCTCGCCGAGCGGTCGCCACCTGGCACCCGAGCCTTCTGGAGGCGGAAAAGATGCCAGCGATCGTGCTCATCGGCGCTCAGTGGGGCGACGAGGGCAAGGGCAAGGTTACCGACCTGCTGGGTGAGCGGGTCGACTACGTCGTGCGCTACTCCGGCGGCAACAACGCCGGGCACACGGTGATCACCCCGGACGGCCAGAAATACGCGCTGCACCTGATGCCGTCCGGCGCGCTCTCACCGAACGCGATGATCGTCATCGGCAACGGTGTGGTGGTCGATCCGAAGGTGCTGCTCGCCGAGATCGACGGCCTGGCCGAGCGCGGCGTCGACGTTTCCCGGCTGCGGATCTCCGGTGACGCGCACCTGATCATGCCGCACCACCGGGCACTGGACCGGGTGATCGAGCGCTACCTCGGCTCGTCGCGCATCGGCACCACCGGCCGGGGCATCGGCCCGGCGTACGGCGACAAGGTCGCCCGGATCGGCATCCGGCTGCAGGACCTGCTCGACCCGGGCATCCTGCGCAAGAAGCTGGAACTAGCCCTGCGTGAGAAGAACCAGATCCTGTTCAAGGTCTACAACCGCAAGGCGATCGACCTCGAGGCGACCGTCGAGGAGTACCTGGCGTACGCCGAGCGGCTCAAGCCGTACATCGCGGAGACCCGGGCGATGCTCTGGGACGCCCTGGACCGCGGCGACACGGTGCTCCTGGAGGGTGCGCAGGCCACCATGCTCGACATGGATCACGGCACGTACCCCTTCGTGACCTCGTCGAACCCGACCGCCGGTGGTGCCTGCGTGGGTGCCGGCATCCCGCCCACCGCGATCAACAAGGTGATCGCGGTGAGCAAGGCGTACACCACCCGGGTGGGCGCGGGGCCGTTCCCGACCGAGTTGTTCGACGCCAACGGCGATCACCTGCGCAAGATCGGTGCGGAGTACGGCACGACCACCGGGCGGGAGCGCCGGTGCGGGTGGTTCGACGCGGTCGTCGCCCGGTACGCCTGCCGCCTCAACGGTGTAACCGACCTGGTCATCACCAAGCTGGACGTGCTCACCGGCCTGCCCAAGGTGCCGCTCTGCGTCGGCTACGAGATCAACGGCGTCCGGGTCGACGACATGCCGATGAGCCAGACGGACTTCCACCACGCCACGCCCGTCTACGAGGAGTTCGACGGCTGGTGGGAGGACATCACCAAGGCCCGCACCATCGACGACCTCCCGGAGAACGCCCGCCGCTACATCGCGAGGGTCGAAGAACTCTGCAACACGAGGGTGAGCGTCGTAGGCGTAGGCCCAGGCCGAGAAGAAAACGTAGTCCTCCACCCCCTCCTCCCCTAACCCAACCCACCACCCACCCCACCCCCCCCTGGCGCCGGTGATCAAGAAGTTTCCGTCAGTATTCGGCGCGGAATTGACGCAAACCTCTTGATCACGAGGGGCAGCGGGGAGGGAGTGGGGGAGGGGTCGGGTACTAGGGTTATCCACAGGGTGGTGGGGGTTGTCCACAGGGGCTTTGATGGGGTTGGGTCGGTGGGCAGGGTGTTGGTGTGCGAGCACACCAGCTACTGCGCGACGTCGCGGCCCGGCAGGACGGGATGGTCACTCTGGCGCAGGCGTTGCGCGCCGGACTGACCAGGGACCAAGTCCGGCAGTTGCATCGGTCCGGCAGGTGGCAACGGCTTCTGCGCGGCTGCTTCCTGCCGGACGCGCAGCCGAGTGATTCGACACTGCGGCGAGCGCGGATTCGGGCGGCGGTCGTAAGCCTCGGACCGGGCGCCTTCGCCGTCCTGGACACCGCGCTGGAGTTGCACGACATCGCTGGTCTTCGCCGGAGTCCAGACGTTCATGTCTCGGTTCCGGTCGATCGACCGCGGCCTCAGCGCGTCCTGGCACCGTGGCTGGTCGTCCACCAGGTGACCGTCGCCCCCGGCGAGATAGGGGAGGTCGCGGGCGTTCGCGTGACCGCTCCGCTCCGCACGGTCTCGGACGCCATTCTCCGGGTTGATCGTTTTTCGGCCGTCTCGATCCTCGACTCGGCGCTGAACCGGGGCCGCATCACCCCGGCGCACCTGGACGTGATCCCGAACCTGATTCGGGGGCGACGAGGTGCGGTCACGGCACGATCCTGTCTGGCTGAGGCAGACGGGCGTGCCCAGTCGCCGCTCGAGACCCGCACACGATTGCGGTGCGTGGACGGGCGGGTGTCGCCAGACACGCTGCAGTTGGAGGTCCGTGACAACGACGGATACCTGCTCGGAGTCGGCGACCTCGGGTGGCGTGGCCCGAGAGTGATTGCGGAGGCCGACGGTCGTGACGCCCACGGCACGCCGGAGGCGGCCTTCGCCGACCGCCGCCGCCAGAACCGAATGGTCAACGCCGGCCGGACGATTCTCCGCTTCACCTGGCAGGACACCCTGCGCCCCGACTACATCCCCTGGACCGTCCGCCAGGCGATCACGGCGGCCCGACTCTCGCGTCCGTGATCAAGAGGTTTGGGTCAGAAACAGGTCGATGCCTGACGCAAACCTCTTGATCACCAGCGGGCGGAGGGTGGCGGAGGGTGGTCGGGGGTGGGCGGATGGCGGTCCGCGGGGGTTGGCGCGGTGGGCAGTAGGATGCGGGGTCGTGCGCGTTCTTTTGGTGGGTGGTGGCGGGCGGGAGCATGCGCTCGCGCTCGGGTTGGTGCGCGATCCGGCTGTTTCGGCGCTGATTGCTGCGCCGGGCAACCCGGGGATCGGCGCGGTGGCTGAGCTGCGGACCGTGACTCCGACGGATCCGGCCGCGGTCGCGGCGCTGGCCGTGGAGACAGCCGCCGACCTGGTGGTGATCGGCCCGGAGGCGCCGCTGGTCGCCGGGGTCGCCGACGCGCTACGCGCCAAGGGGATCGCCGTGTTCGGCCCCTCCGGTGCGGCCGCCCAGTTGGAGGGCTCCAAGGCGTTCGCCAAGGACGTGATGACCGCCGCCGGCGTGCCGACCGCCCGAGCGTACGTCTGCACGGACGCGGAGAGCACCGCCCGGGCGCTCGACGAGTTCGGTGCCCCGTACGTGGTGAAGGACGACGGTCTCGCCGCCGGCAAGGGTGTGGTGGTGACCGACGACCGGTCCGCCGCCCTGGCGCACGCCGCCGACTGCGGACGGGTCGTGATCGAGGAGTTCCTCGACGGCCCGGAGGTCAGCCTCTTCGTGGTCACCGACGGCGAGGCGGCCCTGCCGCTGCTGCCGGCGCAGGACTTCAAGCGGCTCGGCGACGGCGACACCGGACCGAACACCGGCGGCATGGGCGCGTACGCACCGCTGGCCTGGACCCCCGCCGGCCTGGTCGACGAGGTCATGCGTGACGTGGTCCACCCGACCCTGGCCGAGATGCGCCGTCGGGGCACCCCGTTCGCCGGCCTGCTCTACGTCGGGCTCGCGATCACCGCAGCCGGCCCTCGGGTGATCGAGTTCAACGCGCGCTTCGGTGACCCGGAGACGCAGGTGGTGCTCGCGCTCCTGGAGACCCCGCTGGGCGGGCTGCTGCGCGCGGCGGCGACCGGCACGCTTGCCGAGCATCCGCCGCTGCGGTGGCGGGACGGCAGCGCGGTCACCGTGGTGCTCGCCGCTCCGGGCTACCCGGCCGCGCCGCACACCGGCGACGTGATCACCGGCGCGGACCGACCGGGCATCATCCACGCGGGCACCGCCCGCCGGGCCAGCGACGGCGCGTTGGTATCCGCCGGCGGCCGGGTCCTCTGCGGTACGGCCACCGGCCCCGACCTGGCCGCCGCGCGGGATGCCGCGTACGCGCTGGTGGACGGCGTGGAGTTGGCCGGCTCGCAGCACCGCACCGACATCGCCGCCGCCGCGATCGACGGCCGGATCACGATCCCGAGCTGACTCCCCGCATCGGTGGGCGGGTGCCTGCCTCTCACCGCGAACGTCCGCAGGGGCGGTCGGGCTGATGGAGGATCCGACCCCCGGTTCCGGGCCGTAGCTCGATGCCTCCGTGCCGGCGGAGCGGATCGGCGTGCGCGCGGCCAGGATGTTCGCCACGCTCCGGTGCCGCCGCACGACACCCGAGGCCCGTGCACGATCTGCCACCACCCGGCCCGCCGACAGTCCAACACCACCCTCCTCGTCCAGCGTGCCGACCGAAGGGGTGGATGAGCCCGTCTGGTGAGGTTGTCGCCCCCGTGGGGCAACCCGACGTTGCTCGGGCCACGACTTAGCGGTGTCGGAGGCACAGCGACGGGAGGAGTGGAGATGCGGGTTTGCGGACGATCACCGTGCTGTTGGTGGCCGGTGGGAGGACAGGTCCGAGGATGCCGCTGAGCCGGAGATCGGTCGAACGGTCCGCGGCCGACGCGGACTACACCGAGTGCGTTCGCGCTGGTCTGCCGCAGTGGCGCCGGACGGCGTACCTGATGTGCGGTGACTGGCATCAGGGCGACGACATCGTGCAGCGGGTGCTCACCGAGCTGTACCGCAACTGGCCCCGGGCTCGGCGGGCCGACAGCCTGAATGCGCTGGTCCGGACGATGTTGATGCGGCGGTTGATCGACGAGCGGCGACGCGGCTGGGCTCGGGTGCTGCTCACCGACCTGCTACCGGAGCGGCCCGCACCGACCGCCCCGGATGCCACGGAGCGGCTCGATCTGGTTGCGGCGCTGCGCCAGGTCGCGCCGCGGCAGCGGGCCGTCCTGGTGCTGCGGTTCTTTCAGGACCTGACGGTGGAGGAGACGGCACAGGCGCTGGGCTGCGCGCCGGGCACCGTCAAGAGCCAGACCGCCAAGGGGTTGGCGACGCTGCGAGGACTGCTCGCCCCCGTCCGAAACGACGTGCCGACCGCCATGCAGACCGGCAAGGCGAGTGGCACGCCGACCAACGCGTGGGCCCACGGGAGTTGACAATGATCGACGAAATGGATGTGGCGCGCTTGATGCGCGCCGAGGTCGAGGCGGCCGAGACACCGTCCGCCGTGGTGAACATCGAACGGGCGATGACCGCCGGGCGGCGGCAGCGCTGGTACGTGCGCAGTGCGGGCGCCGCACTGGCGGTGGTCGCGGTGGTCGTCGGTGCCGTCACGGTGCCGGGCCTGGTCGCGCCGCCGGACGGGTCGCCGTCGGCGACGCCGTCGTCACTGAACCTGTTCGGCGCTCTGGCTCCGCTGGAGCCGTACACCGGGAAGGTGCCGTCGCCCGACACGTCCCGGATCCCGGCCGCCTTGGAGACGATCGACCCGACCGTTCAGTACATGCGGTTCGGTTGGTTGCCGTCGGGCCTGGCCAGGCTGAGTTACTCGGCGGGTGTGTCGCCTCTTGGTCTGGGTGTCTCTCTGAGCGGGAGTGGCGGCGATCCGCAGAACTGGGCGGGAGTTTCGGTCGATCTCTACCCGAAGGGGGTGACGCCGCAGGCGCCGCAGGTCATGGGCATTGACCAACGGGCACCCGTCGTGAGCACGGCGCCCGCGCCCGATGTGCGGGGCGCGACGGCGACCTTCACCCAGTACGACGTCGACGGCACTGACCGGCTCTCCCTCCGCTGGCAGTACGCCCCGGACGGCTGGGCCGAGGTCGATGTCGCAACCTGGGCGGAGGGGCAGGACGCCCGCGAGATCGCCCTGCACGTGGCGCAGAAGCTCAGGTTCAGCACGACCGAGCGGGTGAAGATGCCGGCCCAGGTAAGGGGGGTGCCGCAGAACCTGCGGCTGATCAATGCCACGGTTCAGGGGCCACTGACCCCGGACGGCTGGCGGTGGTACGCCAACGTCATGTACAGCGCCGAACCCGCCACCGCTAGCCCCGGTACGCAGTGGTCGAAGACGCTGGACGTCGGCTTCTCCCCGTACGTCGAGATGACCGACAAGATTCGGGCCGAGTTGAACGGGAAGCTGTTGCACGAGCCGCCGAACACCACCATCGACGGTCATCAGGCGGCCTTCTACGCTGCCGCTGATCCGAGCGGGTTGGAGAGGCTGGATGTGATTGACGTGCGGGGGATGGTGGTCCGCATCGACGCGCACCGCGGCACGCTCGATGAGCAGGGCACGAAGGGCCTGTTCCAGCGCCTCGACCTCGCCGGGGCCAAGCAGGACTGGCGGCCCTCGCTGATGGTCGACTGACGGGCGCGGTCACCGCCCCGGAACTCACCGGTTCTCGCCGGCGGTTCCGGGGCGGTCAGCCGTAGTAGCGGCGTAGCTCTCGGCTGAGCACCTTGCCGGTGGCGTTACGGGGCAGGTACTTCACGAGGATCACGTCCCGGGGAACGGAGAATCGGGCCAGGTAGTGTCGGACGTACTCGCGTACCGCCTCGGGGTCGAGCGTCTCGCCCGGGTGCAGGGCGAGGAACGCGGACAGCCGCTGGCCGTACTCCGCGTCCGGCACGCCGATCACCGCCGCCTCGCGGACCTGGGGTAGTTGGGTGAGCAGGTCCTCCACCTCGGATGGGAAGACGTTCTCGCCACCGGAGACGATCATGTCGTCGGCTCGTCCGTCGACGAAGAGCAGCCCGTCGGGGTTGAGTCGGCCGAGGTCACCGGTGTCGAGCAGGCCGTCGTGGGTCTCCCGGCTGGCACCGGAGGTGTACCCCTCGAAGAGCATCTCGTTGCCGACGAAGATCCGCCCGACCTGGCCGGGCGGCACCGGCTGCCCGTTGTCGTCGAGCAACTCCAGCCGGGTGCCGTGGGGTGGTCGGCCGGCCGTGGTGGGTGCCTGGCGCAGATCCTGGGGAGCCGCGAGGGAGGCCCAGGAGACCTCGGTGGAGCCGTAGAGGTTGAACAGGACGTCGCCGTAGACGTCCATGAACCTCGGAGCGAGCCCGCCGGGCAGGGCGGAACCGCTGACCGCGACGACCTTGAGCGGGGGGCGCGGGTCGGGCGCGGGCACCTCCAGGAGTCGCTGCACCATCACCGGTACGGCGAACAGCGCGTCACACCTGTGCGCGGTCAGGGCGGTGAGCGTGGCGACCGGGTCGAAGCGCCGGTGCAGCACGATGGTGGCCCGCAACGCGAAACAGACCTGGAGGGCGGCGAACCCCCAGGTGTGGAAGATCGGTGCCGCGATCATCACCCGGTCCCGGGCGTGCAGCGGGATGCGGTCGATGATGGACACCAGCGGGCCGAAGCCGCTCGGCGTGGGTCGGCGGGCGCCCTTGGGCGCACCTGTCGTGCCGGACGTGAGCACGATGATCCGGCCGTCCCGCTCCGGCGGCTGTAGGTCACCCGGCAGCGCCCCGGCGACCAGTTCCTCGCGGCCTCGTTCGTCGAGGCGGGGCAGTTCGGCGGGGAGGCCGAGGACCCGCTCGGCGAACTCGTCGTCGTGCACCAGCAGCCGCAGCCGCTGCTCCTCGGTGACGGTGCCCAGTTGGGCGGCGGAGAGCCCGGTGTTGACCAGCACGGCGTCGACGCCGAGCAGGGTGGCCGCGACGATCGTCTCGATCAGCCCGTGATGGTTGCGGCAGAGCACACCGATCCGGTCACCGGCCTGGACGCCGAGGCCCGCCCGCATCGAGCGGGCCATCCGCTCGGCCCGGTCGAGCAGATCGTGGTACGTCAGCTCGACGCCGTTCTCGTCGATGACCGCCGTCCGGCCGGGGTCCCGGGCGGCTGCCTGGCGCAACTCGCCGCCCAGGCTCCATCCCCACGTCCGCAACGCGTTGAGCTGCGCGGCGACCCGGACGGGGCTGCCGGGGGTGAGCAGTCCACGGCGGGTCAGCGTGGCGATGATGAACGGCAGGTCCATGCCGCAGACCTCCTCGGGGTGGTGCGCGGACAGGGCAGCGGATCTTCCCCGTCCGTCAGGGCGTCGTCCTTGATCATGCACTGGGTCCGGCGGAAGGCCCAGTTCACGTCCGTGTGGGGTGACGAACACGGCACAGATCGTGGAATCCGGTGGCGGCCGCGGTATGTGAATCCCGCGGCCTCGACGCCCGCCTCCGCCGAGTCAGCGGATCTGCGTCCCGGAGATCGCGCGGGAGATGACCAGTCGCTGGATCTCGGAGGTGCCCTCGAAGATGGTGTAGATCTTGGCGTCGCGGTACCAGCGCTCCACCGGGTGATCGCGCAGGAAACCGGCACCGCCGAGTAGCTGCACCGCCTTCTCGGTGACCGACACCGCGACCTCGCCGGCCTTGAGCTTGGACATCGATCCCTCGCCCGCCGTGAACGGGCGGTTGTTGCGGCCCATCCACGAGGCACGCCAGACCAGCAGCCGGGCTGCGTCGATCTCCATCCGCATGTCGGCGAGTGCGAACGCGACGGCCTGGTTCTCGATGATCGGCCGTCCGAACTGGACCCGGTCCTTCGCGTAGTCCAGGGCGTACTCGTAGGCGGCCCGCGCCACACCGAGCGCCTGCGCGCCGACGGTGGGTCGGGTCAGTTCGAAGGTGCGCATCGCGGCCTGCCCGGTGGCCCGCTGACCGGAGCGGGCCCGGTCGAGGCGTGCCAGCAGGGCGTCTCGTCCGCCGAGCAGGCAGCGGCCGGGCACACGTACCCCGTCGAGGAAGACGTCGGCGGTGTGGGACGCGCGCAGGCCGAGTTTGCGCAGCTTGCGGGTGGCGGCCAGGCCGGGGGTGCCCGGGGGTACGACGAATGCGGCCTGGCCGCGGGAGCCGAGCGCGGGGTCGACGGAGGCGGTGACGACGTGCACGCCGGCGATCCCACCGTTCGTGGCGTACGCCTTCTGGCCGTTGAGCACCCACTCGTCGGTGGCCTCGTCGTAGACGGCCCGGGTGCGCATCGCGCCGACGTCGGAGCCGGCCTCCGGCTCGCTGGAGCAGAACGCGGCGACGGCGGGTGAGTCGACGTCGCCGAAGCACTGCGGCACCCACTCGACCAGCTGGTCCGGCGTGCCGGTGCCGTAGATGGCGGCGACGGCGAGCGAGGTGCCGAAGATGGAGAGGCCGATGCCGGCGTCACCCCAGAAGAGTTCCTCGCTGGCGATCGGCAGGGAGAGCCCGGTCGGGTCGGCCCAGCAGGTGGCGAGGAACTCGAAGCCGTAGAGGCCGACCTTCGCGGCCTCCTGGATCACCGGCCACGGGGTTTCCTCGCGCTCGTCCCACTCGGCGGCGGCCGGGCGCACGACCTCGGCGGCGAAGCCGTGCACCCAGTCGCGCAGATCCCGCTGTTCCTCGTTCAGGTCGAGCGAGAACTCGGCCATGTCAGGCCTTGGGGATGTCGAACAGGTTGGCGATGTTGGCGGCGAGGCCGAGGTCGCCCTTCGCCTTCAGCTTGCCGGTCATGAACATCATCACCGGGTTGGCGCCACCGGAGACGATCTTCAGGAACTCGACCGGGCCCATGGTCAGGCTCAGCTTCGGGTCGTGCTGCGGGGTCTCGTTCACCACGCACGTGCCGTCGGCGATGACCACCTCGTAGGTGTCGTTGCCGCCGTCGGGGCGACCGGTGATGACCCAGTGGATGACCGCGTTGGTGGAGCCGGCCCGGTCGGCGCGGAACAGCGACGGCATCCGGCCGAACACCTCGCCGAGCACCTTGCCGCGCAGGTCACCGGACATCACCTGGGCGATCTTGTCGTCCGGGGTGGACTTGACCAGCTGGGCGAACTCCTTGGGGCCGACGTTGGCGAAGGTGGCCGGGTCGAAGTCAGTCATCAGGTGCGCCTTCCGCAAGATATGGCTACTCGTGCGTAACCCTACGCACGAGTAGGTATGCTCGCAAGGTGTCCACACCGCCCGCCTTCAAGCGCCTGCCACGCGCCGTTCGTGAGCAGCAGATGCTTGACGCGGCCGTCAAGGTCTTCTCCCGACGTGGCTTCCACGCCGCCAGCATGGACGAGATCGCCGAGGATGCCGGCATCTCCAAGCCCATGGTGTACGCGTACCTCGGCACCAAGGAAGAACTCTTCGTCGCCTGCCTGCACCGGGAGGGCACCCGCATGATGCAGGCCATCGCCGGCGCCGCCGCCCCCGACCTGCCGGCCGACGTTCGGCTCTGGCGAGGGCTGAAGGCGTTCTTCGGCTTCGTGGGCGCGCACCGCGACGGCTGGGCGGTGCTCTACCGGCAGGCTCGGGGTGAGCAGCCGTTCGCCGGCGAACTGGCCACCATGCGTGCCCGGCTGGTCGAGGTCGTCGCCGGAATGCTCGACCACGCACTGCGCGCCGAGGGTCGGGAGATCGCCGCCGTCGACCTGGAGGTCGTCGCGTACGCCCTGGTCGGCGCCACCGAGTCGCTTGCCGACTGGCTCGCGGACCACCCCGAAGCCGACTCGGAGAAGACGGCCACCCGGATGATGAACGTGGCCTGGCTGGGCGCCGGCCAACTCCTGCACGGCGTCGTCTGGCGCCCGGCCGCCGACTGACCCCGCCCCGAAGCCCGCGCACCGGCCGGGCCGCCCCGAGATCAGCGCGCCGGCTGGCCGCCCGAGATCAGCTCACCGGCATCCGGCTCGTCCGCCGTCGCCGATCGCGCGGATCGGCGACGCCGGCCGAGCCAGCGGACCACCTCGACCATCGTCGTCACCCCCAGGGCGAGGCCCAGACCGAGCAGGAGCCCACGCAGCGGGTCCTGCTCGAAGGCCATCCCGCCGAGGTATCCCACCAACCCGGAGTAGAGCCCCCACGAGCCGGCGGCGAGCGCGTCGAAGACCAGGAACCGTCGGCGGGGATAGTGCACCGCGCCCATGGTGAGGGTGACCGCCGTCCGGCCGCCCGGCACGTAGCGGGCCACGGTGAGGATGAGTCCTCCCCGCGTGGCGATGCCCCGACGCGCCCACTCGATGGCCCGCCTACGCCGACCCTCGGGTGGGAGCCGGTCGAGTAGCCGGGTGCCACCACCCCGGCCGATGGCGTACGAGACGTGATCGCCGATCAGTGCCCCGGCCGCGGCCACCAGGATCACCGCGGGGAGGTACGGCGCGCCGGAGGCCGCGAACACCCCGGCGGTGATCACCGCCGTCTCGCTCGGCACCACCGGAAAGAAGCCGTCGAGCACCGCGATCGTGAAGATCGCCAGGTACACCCACGGCGAGGACATCGTCTCGTGCAGCAGGTCGAGCAGATCCATGCCCCGATGCTGGTGTGGGCGGCGGTTCCTGCCATCGGCCAGTGGTCAGCGGGACACCATCACTTAGGTCTGGTTCGGCCCGGAGGCCGGGTAGGGGTCATCCCCCAGGACACCCGCATCCGACGGTGTGGGGCGAGCCGAGCCTTCGGCGGAGCCCTACGCTCACCCCGTGGCCACCAGCGCCGTCGCCCTCCGGCGGGTCGTCCAGCGGTACGCCCCGCTGCTGCTCGCCGTCCTGGTCGCCGTGGCCGTCTGGGCCAGCGCGACAGGTGACCTGGGAGTCCGCTCGCCGCTGCCGGGCGCGGTCGTGCTGGCCATCGCCGTGGGCTCGGGCTGGGCCGCCAGTACGGTCCGGACCCGTCGCTGGCCGTTGTTCCTGGCCGCGACGGCCAGCTGGTTGGTGCTCGCCGCCGCGGCCGCCGGAGTGGTCGCCTCGTACCAGGCGGGGCTGCGGCTGCGGGGCCGTCGGCTTGCCGCCTACCTCGTCGGTGCGGCCACGGTGCTGGCCGGTGGGGTGCTCGTCGGGCTGGCGGTGGGCGGCGTACGCCGGATCACCACCGCCACCACCGGCAACGTGTTCTTCCTCGCCGCCGGTCTGGTCGGGCTTCCGTTGGTGTTCGGCCTCTGGGTGCGGGCGCGCCGGGAGACGCTCGCCGCCCTGCGGGACCGGGCCGAGCGGTTGGAACGTGAACAGGAGGCCCGCGCCGACCGGATCCGCGCCGAGGAGCGGACCCGGATCGCCCGCGAGATGCACGACGTGGTCGCGCACCGGGTCTCGCTGATGGTGGTGCACGCCGGGGCGCTGGAGGTGACCGCGACCGCTCCGGCGACAGTCGAAACCGCCGCGCTGATCCGGACGACCGGGCGGGAGGCGCTCACCGACCTGCGCGAGGTGCTGGGTGTGCTGCGGCAGGCCGGTCCGGCAGTGCTGCCGGAGCGGGGGCTCGACGCGTTGGACGAGTTGATCGGGGAGTCCCGTGTCGCCGGGTTGCGGGTGCACCGGCGGGACGAGGGAGTTCCGACGGCGCTACCGGCGACGGTGGGGCGCACGGCGTACCGGGTGGTCCGGGAGGCGCTGACGAACGTGCGCAAGCACGCCGCCGACGCCGAGACGACCGTGTGCCTGCGCTACCTGCCCGACGGGCTGGAGGTGCGGGTCCAAAACGGTCCGTCCGAGGGTGGCCAGTCCCTGCCCGGTTCCGGTCAGGGGCTGCTCGGGCTGCGCGAGCGGGTGGAGTTGCTCGGCGGCCGACTGGAGGCGACCCCGGTGGACGGCGGCTTCCTGGTCCGCGCCCTGATCCCGCTGGCGGGTGCGGCGTGATCCGGGTGGTGGTGGTCGACGACGAGCACCTGCTCCGCGCCGGGCTGCGGCTGATCCTGGAGGCGGCCGAGGACATCACGGTGGTGGGCGAGGCGGCGGACGGCGCCGGCGCGTTGCAGCAGGCCCAGCGGTTACGTCCCGACGTGGTGCTGCTCGATGTGCGGATGCCGGGCGTCGACGGGCTGACCATCGCGCCCGACGTGGTCGCCGCCGGACCGAAGGTGATCATGTTGACCACCTTCGACCTCGACGAGTACGTGCACCGGGCGCTGCGGGCCGGCGCGGTTGGCTTCCTGCTCAAGGACACCCCGCCCCGGGAGTTGGCGGCAGCCGTCCGCACGGTGGCCGCCGGCAACGCGATGCTCGCCCCGACGGTCACCAGGCGCCTGCTCAATTCGTTCGCCGAGCGTGGCCCGGCCCGCCGGGAGGCGGCTCGGGAGCGGCTGGCGCCGCTGACCACGCGGGAGTTGGAGATCGTCCGGGAGGTGGCCCGCGGGCACGGCAACGCGGAGATCGCCAGGCGGTTGACGATGAGCGAGGCCACCGTGAAGGCACATGTCAGCCGCGCGCTGGCCAAGCTCCAGGCCGGCAACCGGGTGCAGTTGGCCATCCTGGTGTACGACGCCGACCTGCTGTGACGGGTGTCCCGCCGCCACCGGTCCGGTCAGTGGCGCGACCGGTGTCGCAGCCAACGGATGCCCTCGATGCCGAAGGTGACGAGCACCGACAGGCCGATCCCGGCGAGGACGCCCTTGACGGGGTGGCGCTCGAAGGCCAGCCCACCGAAGTAGCCGAGCAGCCCGCAGTACAAAGCCCAGGTGACCGTCGCGATCGCGTCGTAGAGCAGGAACGACCGGCGGGGATAGCGCACCGCGCCCATGGTGAGGGTGACCGCCGTCCGGCCTCCCGGCAGGTAGCGGGAGGTGGTCAGGATCAGCCCGCCGCGCCGGTTCAGCGCGCGTCTCGCCCATTCCGAGCTGGCCCGTCGGCGGCTGCCGTCGGGAAACCTGGCGAGCCGGTTCGCGCCGCCACCGCGCCCGATGGCGTACGAGATGTGGTCGCCGGCGCAGGCGCCCACGGCGGCGGCGACGATCACCGCCGCCAGGTTGGGATTGCCGCTGGTGGAGAGCACGGCGGCGGTGATGACGGCCGCCTCACCGGGTACGGCTGGAAAGAACGCGTCGACCGCCGTGAGCCCGAAGATCAGCAGGTACACCCATGGTGAGGTGACGAGCTGTCGGAGCAGGTCGAGCGCGGAGTCCATGCCCCCATGCTCGCCGGGCACGACCGGTCCCGGTGCCGAAGCGGCGGTATAGGGAGGGTCGGGTTAGGCCGAGTGGACCAGGGCTGGTTGGGCGAGCAGTGGGCCGTGGGGGGTCTTGTCGTCGGCGGTGGGGCCGCGCGAGGTCAGCACCACCGGGGTGGCCAGCTCCGTGCTTATCGCCTCCGCCCAGTCCGCCGGTGGATCGTCGTAGAGCGGGCGGGAGCGCAGCAGGCGGGCGGTGAGCGCGGCCTGCCGGTCCAGGTCACCGGGTGGGCCGGGGGTGAGCCGGTCGGTGGTGTCGTAGCGGCGGCAGATCCGCAGGTCGGGGCCGGTCAGATCGAGGTGGGTCAGCGCCAGGCCGTCGACCCCACCGGCCGCCGCGAGGGCGTACCGGTGGGCGACCGCATCGAAGTGGCCGAACCGGAACCGGCCCTGCCACGGGTTCGTGGCGTTGTGCCTGTCGGTGAACGACAGGCTCGGGTCCTCGGTCACCAGCGGGCCGGCACCGTGCCGGGTGGTGACGATCCGCAGCACCCCGATCCGGGTCGCGTCGCCGGACTGGCCCGCCTCGGCGAGCAGGCCGTCCACGTTGGCGAAGGTGGTGGTGCTCCACGTCGTGTACGGGTGGAAGCCGTGCCACTCGTCGAGCAGCACCCCCTGTGCCCCCTCGAAGACGCAGGTCCCCGCGCGCAGTGCTCCGGCGAGCCAGTTTCCGTCCACGATCGCGACCCGCCCGGCGAACCCGGTGAACGCGGGCAGGCAGTCCTCGACCGGCGGCGCGTCCAGCGGACCCAGCTCGGCGGTCAGCCGGTCCCGCAGGGCGGTCAACCGACGGCGCAGCAGCGCTGGGCTGCGGCAGTCGCCGACCCGGGGCGCGTCGTCGGGGTGGGCGAGACCGTACGCGACAGCCTCGCCCACCCCCAGCCCGCAGGAGCCGTGCCGGTCGGCTCCCCGGGCGATCTCCCGGGCCTGGTTGGCGGCCCGGTGGTACGGGGTGGCGAGCAGCGCGTCCCCGTCGACGGTGAGTCGGTCGAGCGCGTCGGTCACCCCGAGCGTGGCGAGATGGTCGGCCTCGGCGGCCAGCGCCAGCGGGTCCACCACGACGTGCCGCGACAGGTGGGTACGGACACCGGGGTGGAACGTCCCGGCACCGAACTGCGCGAACGTGTGGTGCCGCCCGTCGCGCAGCACGACGTTGTGCGCCGCCTGCGCACCCCCGTTGAAGCGGATCACCGTGTGCACGGGCCGGGTGGCGCAGAGCCAGTCCACCACCGTGCCCTTGCCGGCGTCGCCGTAGCCGAGGTCGACCACCGCCACATGCCTCACAGCCTCCTCACCCCACCGGCGGTGTCGGTGAACGCGGGCAGCGTCGACACCTCGGCCCGTCGTCCCCGGCCGAGGCGGGCCAGGGCCTTCGAGACGGTGCCGGTGGCGCTGGAACCGGCGTGGTCCAGGTGGCGCAGGCCCTCGTCCAGGTCGATGGCCTGCTCGCCGAGGCCGATGGTGAGCGCGATGGTCTCGCAGACCGCGTCGAGGTCGTCGAGCACGACGGCGTTCTGCCCGAGCAGATCCCGCCAGAAGTCGAGCACCTTGGCGTTGCCGGCGTAGTGGCTGCCGGCGGGGAGCAGGTAGTAGGTGTCCCAGCGGCGGGTCACCTCGTCGACGACCTGCCGCAGCGGCACGTCCTCGGCCAGGTTGTCGCCGATCAGTTTGGCCACCTCACGAGCCTTCACCTGCTGGTACGCCAGTTCGTCACCGATGATGAACAGGTAGCCGCGCCGGCCGCGCCGGTCCCAGTTGTCGGTGGCGGTGTGTCGGGCCATGAAGTACATGGCCAGCTCGTACGACTCGCTCATCTGCCCGCCGCCACCGCCTTCGAGGACGATCCGGCCGAGGTCGTCGTCCATCCGGTTGTCCGACTCGAACTGCCCGACCTGCAACGGCACCCGGTCGCAGGTGGCGTCGCCGATCGCGCCGAACATGATCTGCGGATCGCTGGCGTACCCCTGCCGTTGCAGCAGTCCGAGCAGCTGCGGCAGCTTGGTCTGCAGGACGCGTGGCACGTTGCGCATCGAGCCGGTCACGTCGAAGAGCACGGCGACGGGGGTCGACCGGGGATGCTCGTCGGAGTCGCGGCTCTCGCGCATCGCGTCGCGGGGATCGAGCGCGGTGTGCACGGTGCGTGCCCCGCTGTCGCTGTAGGAGAAGGCGCTCCGGCCGGTGGACCGGCGGTAGCGGTCGGCGGCGTCGTACACGTCGGTGGACCAGATTCCACTGCCCATGACAGCTCCTTAGGGGGTGAGGGTGAAGGGTCGGAAGGTGCGTGGCCCGTAGAGCCGGTCCAGCACCTGGTCGAGTTCGCGCAGCAGCCGCCAGGCGTCGTCGGGCCGGGCGTCCAGGGACCGCTGCCGACAGCCCCGCGCGAAGGCGTGCAGCTCGCGGGGCGCACGCGACCCCATCAGCCAGCTCATGCAGCGGCTGGCCATCGCGATGTCGGTGCCCGGTCCGGCGGGCCGCTTGCAGGGGACCTCCTCCGGATACCAGTCCTCCTGGCCGGGCACGAGCGCCGGGATGGTGGTGCCGGTGGGGGCGGAGAAACACCAGTCGACAAGCACGACGCCGTGGCCGTCCGGCTCGATCAGCACGTGTCGGGGCAGGACCGCGCCGTGCACCACGCCCGCCCGGTGGGCCAGGCCGAGCACCACCAGCAGCCGCCGCCACATCCAGGCCGCGTCCCGGGCGTCCAACCCGTCGGGGTACGCGCGCCGCACCTCGTCCAGGTCGTGCAGCCCGGGTGCGGTGGCGATGACGTTGATCCGTCGTTCGGCGCCGGACGCGGTGTCGCGGTGCGGAAACTCGTCGACGAGCCGGGGCACGTACGGCAGGTAGCGCGGGTCGCCGCGCTCGGCGATGGTGCGCAGGGCGTGTGCCTCGCGGGCCAGCAGGTCGTTGTCGGTGGGCCGTCGGGGGAGCTTGAGCAGACGGTCGGCACCGACGTCGAAGAGGTCGGCCAGGTCACCGGAGTGGGCCGGCGCGCCGAGCCGGTAGTCGCCGAGGACGGTGACCTGCCGGGCCTGCCACCGGGTGGTGACGTGGACGAACGCGTCGAGGGCCTCGGCGCGTACCGCGGGGTCGGCCGGCAGGCGGTCGGGGTGCAGGGCCGCGACCAGCTCGCGGTAACGCCGGGCCGGCTGGTCCGTGCCGAACAGGTCGGCGTCGGTGTGGGCCGCCGCGACCAGGCCGATGGCCGCCGCCGTCCTCATCGCACCGTCTCCTCGCGGGCGGGGCGCAGCAGCGCCGGGTGCAGCAGGCGGGCGTCGCCGGCCCGGTAGAGGCGGGCGCGGGGGCCGCCGCGGGAGCCGCCGCGTTCGGTGCTGGCGCCGGTGCTCTCCACGAAGCCGGGCACGGAGAGCACCTTGCGGTGGAAGTTGCCGGCGTGCAGCGGGTGACCCCAGACCGTCTCGTAGACCGTGCGTAGCTCGCTGATCGTGAACTCGGCGTCGAGGAAGCGCGTGGCGAGCGGGGTGTATTCCAGCTTGGACCGGGCACGCTCCAGCCCGTCGTCGATGATCCGGCCGTGGTCGAAGGCGAGCTGTCGGCTGGTCAACGCGGTGACCGGCAGCCAGATCGCGGCGTCGGCGTCGGTGCCGGCGGCCGGATCCGGCAGGTCGGGGGCGAACGCGAGGTGCGCGATCGAGACGACACGCATCCGCGGGTCGCGGTCGGGGGTGCCATAGCTGCCCAACTGCTCCAGGTGTACGCGGCGCAGCCGGTCGCCGCCGAGCCCGGTCTCCTCGGCCAACTCCCGTCGGGCGCCGGCGGCCAGGTCCTCGTCGGGTTGGACGAAGCCGCCGGGCAGCGCCCAGTGCCCCGCGAAGGGCTGCTGACCGCGCTGGATCAGCAGCAGGTGCAGCGCACCGTCGCGGATGGTCAGCGCCACCACGTCGACGGTCACCGCGACCGACGGGTAGGCCCGTGGGTCGTACGCGGCCAGGAACTCCTGCTCGTTCATCGCGTCTCTCTCAGGTTGAGAACATCTCGCTCTGAGAATAACTTAACGTACGAGGGCACCCCTGCCAACCCGGAAATCGTCAGCGCACGAAACCCGCCAGGTGCGGACGCCCGCGCGAGTCGTGCAGGGCGAACCCGCCGTCCGGCAACAGGGTGAAGTTCACCGTGCTCGGCAGCGACACGGGCGCCTTGAAGGCGACCTCGACGGTGTAGGCGTCCGGCAGCCGGTTCTCCAGGGCGGCCAGACAGCGGGCCTTGCTCCACATGCCGTGCGCGATCGGCCGGCGGAAGCCGAACAGCCGCGCGCCCAGGAGCGAGGTGTGGATCGGATTGTGGTCCCCGGAGACCCGCGCGTACGTCGTGCCGACCCGGGGATCCACCCGCCAACGGGCCGTGGCGGCCGGTGCGTCGGGACGCCTACCGCGGTCGCCCCCGCCGCCGGGCTTGCGTTCTCGACCCAGGTACGTCGAGACACCCTCCCAGACCGTCTCGCCGTCGACCGATCCCACCAGCACCACGTCCACCTGCCGTCCCCGGGCGTGCGGGCGCAGGTTCTCCGCGTACGTCGTGAAGTCGAGGGTCTCGTCGGCGCTGATCGGGCGGCGCACGGTGATCCGGTTGCCCACGTGCACCAGGCCGATCAGTGGAATGGGGAACTCCGGCATGGTCATCAGCCGCAGACTCAGCGGGAACCCCAGGACGTGCGGAAAGGTGCCGGGCAGACGGTCGGCGAGCCGGAACCCACAGACCCGGTCGTAGTCGGCCAGCTGTGCCCGGTCGACGGTCACGCCGCGCACGGCCAGCTCGACGGCCGGCAGGTCGGGACCACGTCGCCGCCCGCCACCGAGACCCGGTAGCGCGCCGAGCACCGCCCGCCGGTGCAGCGCCCCGGCCGCCGGCATCCGAGCCAGTTCGACAGGGGTACGACCGCCGGACTCCGGCCGGAGCGCCGCGGCCCGCGTCTCCGCCGACAGCGTCTCCGTCGGGCCGTCGATCAACTCGTGCAGGGAGAGGTCGTCGTCCGGCTCCTTCCGGCGGCCCATCACGCCCCCAGCAGGCTCTGGCCGCAGACCCGGACCACGTTGCCGCTGACCGCACCGCTGGCCGGCCAGGCGAGCCAGCCGATCGTCTCGGCCACGTCCACCGGCAATCCGCCCTGGGCCAGGCTGTTCATGCGTCGGCCCGCCTCGCGGACCACGAGCGGGATGCGCGCGGTCAGCCGGGTCTCGATGAAGCCCGGGGCCACCGCGTTGACGCTGATCCCCCGCGCGCGCAGGGCCGGGGCGAGCGAGTCGACCAACCCGATCACGCCGGCCTTGCTCGTCGCGTAGTTGGTCTGCCCCCGGTTGCCGGCGATCCCGGCGATCGACGAGACCGCGACGATCCGCCCGCCGGCCGGAATCAGCCCCCGCTCCAGCAGCACGTCGTTGATCCGCTCCTGGCTGGAGAGGTTGACGTCGATGACCTGGTCCCACCGGTCAGCGTCCATCCGGCCGAGCGTCTTGTCCCGGGTGATGCCGGCGTTGTGCACCACCACGTCGACCCGGCCGTGCCTGCTGGCCAGGTGGTCGGCGAGCCGGGTCGGCGCGTCCGGCGCGGTCAGGTCGAGCTGCACGGCCGTACCGCCGATGTCGTTCGCCACCGTGGCGAGGGCGTCCCCGGCGGCCGGGATGTCCAGCGCCACGACCTGCGCGCCGTCGCGGGCGAGCACCGTCGCGAGCGCCGCACCGATGCCCCGGGCCGCGCCGGTGACGAGCACGACCTGGCCGTCCAGCGGGCGGTCCCAGTCCGCCGGGGCGCTCGCCGCGCCGACGCCGACCCGGATGACCTGGCCCGAGACGTACGCGGACCGGCCGGACAGCAGGAACCGGACTGTCGATTCGAGGCTGGTGAGTGTGCCGGCGTCGTCACCGGCGCGGGTGACGGCGACGAGCTGCGCGGTGGTGCCCCGGCCGAACTCCTTGCCGATGCTGCGGACCAGCCCCTCCAGGGCGCGCTGGGCGGTCGCCTCGCGGGGCGTCGCGCACTCCTGCGGCGGGGTGCCGAGCACGATCACCCGACCGCTGGGCAGCAACGTCCGGGCCTGCGGGTGGAAGAAGTCGTAGAGCTGGCGGAGCTGGGCGGAGTCGGTGATCCCGGTGGCGTCGTACACCAGGGCTCCGAAGCGGTCCTCTGTCGCGGCGGTGGTGGTGTCGCGCAGCTCGACCCCGGCGGTGGTCAGGATCTTGGCGAGCGGCTCGGCGAGCCGGCCGCCGGTGGCCGCGCCGAGCAGGGCCGGCCCGGCCAGCAGCGGGTCGCCGGGGTGGTGCCGGCGCAGTCGGGGCGGGTCGGGCAGCCCGAGGCGCTTGACCAGCGCGCGGCCGGCGGCCGATTGGACGAAGCTCGCGTACCTGTCGGTCATGGGCGTAGCCTACTGGCGAGTAGGGTTCGAGCAACACAGGTCGAGGAGGCGGATCGTGCAAAGCATCCGGCGGGTCGCGGTCATCGGGGGCAACCGCATCCCCTTCGCCCGATCCAACTCCCGCTACGCCGACGCGTCCAACTCGGACCTGCTCGGTGCCGCGCTGGACGGCCTGATCGCCAGGTACGGGCTGGCCGGGCAGCGCGTCGGCGAGGTGGTGACCGGCGCGGTGCTCAAACACTCCCGCGACTTCAACCTCACCCGCGAGGTGGTCCTCGGTTCCCGGCTCGACCCGCACACCCCGGCGTACGACATCCAGCAGGCCTGCGGCACCGGCCTGGAGGCGGCGATCCTGGTCGCCAACAAGATCGCCCTCGGCCAACTCGACGTGGGCATCGCCGGCGGCGTCGACACCACCTCCGACGCCCCGCTCGCGGTCAACGAGGAGATGCGCCGCACCCTGCTCAAACTCAACTCCGCCCGCACCCTGGGCGAACGACTCAAGGTCGCGGCGAAGCTGCGGCCACTCCAGCCGTTCAAACCGGAGATCCCGCGCAACGCCGAACCGCGCACCGGCCTGTCCATGGGCGACCACGCCGCCCGCACCGCCCTGCGCTGGCAGATCGACAGGCGATCCCAGGACGAGCTGGCGCTGCGCTCACACCAACGGCTGGCCGCCGCGTACGACCGGAACTTCTTCGACGACCTGATGACGCCGTACCTGGGGCTGACCCGCGATGCGAATCTTCGCCCCGACACCAGCCTGGAGAAGCTCGGTTCGCTGAAGCCGGCCTTCGGCACCCGCGGCCCGGACGCCGAGCACGCCACCATGACCGCCGGCAACTCGTCGCCGCTCACCGACGGCGCCTCCACCGTGCTACTGGCCAGCGAGGAGTGGGCGGCCGCGCACAACCTGCCGGTGCTGGCCTGGTTCAGCTGGTCGGAGACGGCAGCCGTCGACTTCGTGCACGGCGACGAGGGGCTGCTGATGGCCCCCGCCTACGCGGTGCCCCGGATGCTGGCCCGCGCCGGGCTGACGTTGCAGGACTTCGACTACTACGAGATCCACGAGGCGTTCGCCTCGCAGGTGCTGGCCACCCTCGCCGCCTGGGAGTCGCCGGAGTTCTGCAAGGACCGCCTCGGCCTGGACGCGCCGCTGGGCGCGATCGACACCGACCGGCTCAACGTCAACGGCTCGTCGCTGGCCGCCGGGCACCCGTTCGCCGCCACCGGCGGGCGGATCGTGGCGACCCTGGCCAAGCTGCTTGCCGAGAAGGGCAGCGGACGCGGGCTGATCTCCATCTGCGCGGCCGGTGGCCAGGGTGTGACCGCGATCCTGGAACGCTGAGCGCAGCAGCCCGGACAGCCCGGCCCGGTCCAGGCGCCGGTCGGCGGGTGCGGGACAATGAGGTACGTGACGACGATCCCCAACGTGCTGGCCAACCGGTACGCCTCGCCCGAACTGGTCGCCCTCTGGTCTCCGGAGGAGAAGGTCCGGATGGAGCGGCGGCTCTGGCTCGCCGTGCTCCGCGCTCAGCGCGACCTGGGTGTGGCCGTGCCGGACGGCGTGGTCGAGGCGTACGAGCGGGTGCTCGACCAGGTCGACCTCGCCTCGATCGCCGAGCGGGAGCGGGTCACCCGGCACGACGTGAAGGCCCGGATCGAGGAGTTCAGCGCGCTCGCCGGGCACGAGCACGTGCACAAGGGGATGACCTCACGGGACCTCACCGAGAACGTCGAGCAGCTTCAGGTGCGTGCCTCGCTGGAGCTGATCCGGGACCGGGTGGTGGCCGCCCTCGCCCGGTTGGCGTGGCTGGCGTACGAGCACTCCGAGCTGGTCATGACCGGCCGTTCGCACAACGTGGCGGCGCAGGCCACCACGCTGGGCAAGCGCTTCGCGTCGGCGGCGGAGGAGCTGCTCATCGCGTACGAGCGGTTGGAGGACCTGATCGCCCGCTATCCGCTGCGGGGGATCAAGGGACCGGTCGGTACGGCCGCCGACCAGCTTGACCTCTTCGACGGCGACGCCGACAAGGTGGCCGAGTTGGAACGGCGGGTCGCCGAGCACCTGGGCTTCTCCCGGGTGCTGGACAGCGTCGGGCAGGTCTACCCGCGTTCGCTCGACTTCGACGTGCTGGCCGCGCTGGCGCAGACCGCCGCCGCGCCGTCGTCGCTGGCCACCACGATCCGGTTGATGGTCGGCCAGGAGTTGGCCACCGAGGGCTTCAAGCCGGGTCAGGTCGGTTCCAGCGCGATGCCGCACAAGATGAACACCCGCTCGTCGGAGCGGGTTAACGGCTTCGCGGTGATCATCCGGGGTTACCTGTCGATGGTCGGCGAGCTGGCCGGTGACCAGTGGAACGAGGGGGACGTGTCCTGCTCGGTGGTCCGCCGGGTGGCCCTGCCGGACGCGTTCTTCGCCGCCGACGGGTTGTTCCAGACGTTCCTCACCGTGCTCGACGAGTTCGGCGCGTACCCGGCGGTGATCAACCGGGAGTTGGAGCGGTTCCTGCCGTTCCTCGCCACCACGAAGATCCTGGTGGCGGCGGTCCGGCGGGGTGTCGGCCGGGAGGTCGCCCACGAGGTGATCAAGGAGCACTCGGTCGCGGTGGCCCTGGCCATGCGCGAACAGGGCTCGCCGGAGAACGACCTGTTCGACAGGTTGGCGGCCGACGGCCGGCTCGGCCTGTCCCGCACCGACATCGACGCCCTGGTCGCGGACCGATCCGCCTTCGTCGGCGCCGCCGCCGCCCAGGTCGAAGCGATCACCCGTCGAATCACCAAGGTAGTCCAAACTCACCCAAACGCCGCAACCTACGCCCCACCCCCCATCCTCTAACCCCCACCCCGCCCAGCCACCACCCCACCCCACCCGCCCCCCACCCCCGCCCCGCCTCGGTGATCAAGAGGTTTACGTCAACTTTGATCTCCTACCTGACGCAAACCTCTTGATCACCGGACGGGATGCGGGTGGGTGGGGGCGGGGTGGGGTTCGGGCGGGGTGGGGTGGGTGGGGTGGGGTGGGTTAGTCGCCGGTTGCGGTTTCTGCTGCCGATCTCAGGTTGGGGGCGCTTGCCGGTTCGGCGATGCCACCTGGCGATTCCGTGAAGCCCGCGACCTCCGCGGTCTCCGCGGCGACCGCCGGCTGGTCGGCCGGCATGACCTCGGGCATCTTGGGTACGGCGACCACCGCCGTTCCGTACGCGCAGATCTCCATCCACATCTCGCCGCAGTCGCGGCTGTCGAAGCGCATGCCGATCACCGCGTTCGCGCCGAGCCGCAGGGCCTCCTCGCCGAGCCGGGACACCGAGTCGGTGCGCCACCGGGTCAGGTTGTCCGGGGCCATCGGGTCGTACGCGCCGCCGCGCAGGTTCTTGACCCCCTCGCGGTACGGGTTGCGTGTCCTGGCCATCGAGGACACGACCTCGCCCAGAATCTGGCGGATCTCATAGCCGGGCAGTTGCTCCGTCGTCACGACCAGCACGGTTCCGATGCTGTCAGGAGTGGCCTGACCCGATCGGGCGCATTGTTCACCTGATCGGATGCTGCAAAACAGCGCGGCGCGGACGGCCGACACGGGGCCGACCATCCGCGCCGCGTGTGGCGTTAACCGTCAGACACCGGCCACCGAGGTGATCCAGGCCCGGTTGTACGCAACGCTGCCGTAATTCTGGATGCTGTAGCCGTCGGCGGTGGAGGCGACGCCGACCTGCTGGCCGTTGTAGAACTGGGGGCCGCCGGAGTCGCCCCGCCAGGCGTTACCGCTGATCTCCGTGCTGCGGATCGCCTGCCCGCCGTACGCGTCGGTGACGCTGTTGCTGGTCACCCGCACGGTGGCGGTCTTGAGCTGGCTGGACGCGGAGCAGCCGCTGTAGCAGGTCATGCCCCACCCGTAGATCGAGTTGGTCGAGTTGATGGGCGGGTTGCTGCTGGCCAGGGTGACCGTCGACGTGCTGACTGTGCTGGAGAGCCGCATGAGGGCGAGGTCGTTGCGGGTGTAGGTGGCGCTCACCGTACGGGTGACTCCGCCCGAGGCGCGGTAGACGCTGCCAACCCGCACCGACATGGTGCCGCTGATGCAGTGGCGGGCGGTGAGCACCCACTGCGCGGCGATGACGCTGCCGGAGCAGGTGAACGAGCCGTTGCTCAGCACCGCGGCGGCCCAGGGCGCGGACGCGACGGTGTTGCCGCCGATGATGGGTTGCGGGCCGGGCGGGGCGGCGGACGCGCCGGAGGCGGCGCCGAGGGCACCGACCAGCGCGGTGCTGAGGACGGCGAGCAGGGGGCGGATGCGCATCGGGTGGACTCCTTGGACGGGCGGACCCGGGGTCGCCGGGTGCGGGAGGGCGACAGCGGGGGTTCCCACCAATGCTTACATCGACTTACATCGATGCACGATAAGCCTCGGGGCTGCCGTTATCAAGATTTTGATCGGGATTGATCAATGTAACGATTCGGCTACCGAAAGCGCCGTATATGTCCTGGTGGGGCCACCTGTCGCGCTCCCTGGGTCATCCTGAGCGTCGGTAATGTCGATCACTGCCTGAACTGCACCCGGCCGGTGCGCCCGTGGCGATATCTGCCAGGTACGCTGGCTGCGCTCGCCCGTTGTGGGTCGGCACCCAACTGCGTACACAGTCAGGAGTGCCCAGTGCCTCGCGTCGTCGTCGACGTCATGCTCAAGCCCGAGATCCTCGATCCGCAGGGCCAGGCCGTCGCAAACGCGCTGCCCCGGCTCGGCGTCGGTGACGTCGCCTCGGTTCGGATCGGCAGGCGGATCGAGATCGAGTTCACAGGTGAACCGGACCTGGACCGCGCTCGGGAGATTGCCGACAAGTTGCTTGCCAACCCGGTGATCGAAGACTTCACCATCCGCCTGGTCGAGGCCGACGAGACCGCGGGCGCCCGCTCGTGACCGCCCGGGTCGGTGTCGTCACCTTCCCCGGCTCGCTCGACGACGGGGACGCGGCCCGGGCCGTCCGGATCGCCGGTGCCGAGCCGGTCCGGCTCTGGCACGGTGACCCGGGTCTGTACGGGGTGGACGCGGTGGTGCTGCCCGGCGGCTTCTCCTACGGCGACTACCTGCGCTGCGGCGCCATCGCCCGGTTCGCCCCGGTGATGGAGACGATCGTGGACGCCGCCCAGGGCGGTCTGCCGGTGCTCGGCATCTGCAACGGCTTCCAGATCCTGTGCGAGGCGCACCTGCTGCCCGGCGCGCTCACCCGCAACCAGCACCTGCACTTCCGCAACCGGGACCAGGTCCTGCGCATCGAGTCGGCCGGCACCGCGTGGACCAACGCGTTCCAGCCCGGCCAGGAGGTGCTCATCCCGGTCAAGAACGGCGAGGGCTGCTACGTCGCGGACACCGCGACGCTGGACCAGCTCGAAGCCGAGGGCCGGGTGGTCGCCCGGTACGTCGGCGGCAACCCCAACGGGTCGCAGCGCGACATCGCCGCGATCACCAACGCCGCGGGCAACGTGGTCGGCATCATGCCGCACCCCGAGCACGCGGTGGAGGCGCTCACCGGTCCTTCGCTGGACGGCCTCGGCTTCTTCACGTCGGCCCTCAAGCACCTGGTGGGGACGCCGGCATGACCGGCGACACGATCATCGGTCTGCTCAACCGTCGGTCTGGCGGGCACGAGCGCAGCGAGGAGAGGTCATGACCACCCATCCGGACCCGGTACGCGACACGCCCGAGGCGTACTCCGCCCCGGCGCAGTCGGCCGAGCCGAGC
Organism: Micromonospora sp. NPDC049204; assembly: GCF_040647935.1. Taxonomy (NCBI): domain Bacteria; kingdom Bacillati; phylum Actinomycetota; class Actinomycetes; order Micromonosporales; family Micromonosporaceae; genus Micromonospora; species Micromonospora sp. NPDC049204. Next base: position 424,857 of record NZ_JBEZDC010000003.1, read on the forward strand.
GCGGCGCAGCCCGCCGCTCCGGCCCCGCTGGACACCGCCGTGTGGACCGAGGGCGTGGACACCGTGCCGCGCGCCGGTGGCACCCCGGGCGAGCTCCAGCCGTACACCGAGCTTGGTCTGCGCGACGACGAGTACGACCGGATCCGGCAGATCCTCGGCCGCCGGCCCACGCAGTCCGAGCTGGCGATGTACTCGATCATGTGGAGCGAGCACTGCTCCTACAAGTCAAGCAAGGTGCACCTGCGCCAGTTCGGCGAGCAGGCCGTGCACAGCGACCGGCTGCTCGCCGGCATCGGTGAGAACGCCGGTGTCGTGCAGGTCTCCGACGAGCTGGCGGTGACCTTCAAGGTCGAGTCGCACAACCACCCGAGCTTCGTCGAGCCGTACCAGGGTGCGGCGACCGGCGTCGGCGGCATCGTCCGGGACATCCTCGCCATGGGCGCCCGCCCGGTCGCGGTGATGGACCCGCTGCGCTTCGGTGCCGCGGACCACCCGGACACCGCCCGGGTGCTCACCGGCGTGGTCGCCGGTGTCGGCGGCTACGGCAACTGCCTCGGCCTGCCCAACATCGGTGGCGAGTTGGTCTTCGACCCCTCCTACCAGGGCAACCCCCTGCTCAACGCGCTGTGCCTGGGTGTGCTGCCGGTCAACCGGTTGCAGAACAAGGCTGCCGCCGGCCCGGGCAACGTTGTCGTCCTGATGGGCGCCAAGACCGGCCGGGACGGCATCGGCGGCGTCTCGGTGCTGGCCAGCGCCACCTTCGACGAGGGCAGCGAGGCACGCCGGCCGGCCGTGCAGGTCGGTGACCCGTTCACCGAGAAGCTGCTGATCGAGGCGTGCCTCGAGCTGTACGACGGCCAACTGGTCGTCGGCATCCAGGACCTCGGCGGTGCCGGGCTGACCTGCGCGCTCACCGAGACCGCCGCCGCTGCCGGCACCGGCATGCGGGTCTGGCTGGAGCGGGTGCCGCTGCGCGAGCCCTCGATGGACCCGCACGAGATCCTCGCCAGCGAGTCGCAGGAGCGGATGCTGCTGGTCGTCGAGCCGGACAAGCTGGACGCGGTGCTCAAGACCTGCGAGAAGTGGGGCGTGCTCGCCACCGCGATCGGTGAGGTCACCGCACCGGAGCCGGACGGCCGCCCCGGTCGACTGCTGATCACCTGGCAGGACCACCTGGTCGTCGACGTGCCACCGGGATCGCTTGTCGACGACGGTCCGGTCTACGCCCGGCCGATGCGTGAGCCGGCCGACCTGATCCTGCTCCAGGCCGACCGGGCCGAGACGCTGCCCCGCCCGGCCGACCCGGAGGCGCTGCGGGAGACCCTGCTGCGCATGATCGCGTCGCCGAACCTGGCCGACAAGACCTGGGTCACCGAGCAGTACGACCGCTACGTGCTGGGCAACACCGTGCTCGCCCAGCCGGAGGACGGCGGGGTGATCCGGATCGACGAGCGGACCGGACTCGGCGTGGCGCTGTCGGTGGACGGCAACGGCCGGTACGCGAGGCTCGACCCGTACCACGGCACCAAGCTGGCGCTGGCCGAGGCGTACCGGAACGTGGCGGTGACCGGCGCGAAGCCGATCGCCGTGACCAACTGCCTCAACTTCGGCTCCCCGGAGGACCCGGGCGTGATGTGGCAGTTCGCCGAGGCCGTGCGCGGCCTCGCGGACGGCTGCCTGGAGCTGGGCATCCCGGTGACCGGCGGCAACGTCAGCTTCTACAACCAGACCGGCGCGGCGGCCATCCACCCGACCCCCGTGGTCGGTGTGCTGGGTGTGCTGGACAACGTCGCCGACCGGGTGCCGATGGGCTTCGTCCCGCGGCCCGGTGGCGACCACGACCAGCTCTACCTGCTCGGCGAGACGAACGTGGAGCTGTCCGGCTCGGAGTGGGCCTGGGTGACGCACGAGCACCTCGGCGGCATCCCGCCGCAGGTCGACCTTCTCCGGGAGAAGGCGCTGGCCGACCTGCTGGCCGAGGCCGCCCGGGTGGGTCACCTGGCCTCCGCGCACGACCTCTCCGACGGCGGCCTCGCCCAGAGCCTGGTCGAGTCCTGCCTGCGCCGCGGCGTCGGTGCCCGCATCGCGGTGCCGGAGCAGTTCGCCGAGGGCTCGATGCCGTTCGTCTACCTGTTCAGCGAGTCCGCCACGCGGGCGCTGGTGTCGGTGCCGCGCGGCCACGACAAGGCGTTCGCGGCGCTCTGCGCCGAGCGGGGGGTGCCGTTCGAGCTGATCGGTGTCACCGACCCGACCGGCGGCGCCCTTGAGGTGCACGGCCAGTTCCGGATCGAGCTGGACGAGCTGCGCCGGGCGCACACCGAGACGTTGCCGCGCCTCTTCGGGGGTTCGGCGGCCGTCGAGGTGCCCGCGCCGGCCACCGGCGTGGCGGGCGCGGTCGAGGCCGTCCCACTGCCGGTCGCCCCGGCGGAGCGGATCGACCCGGCTGAGGTGCTCTCCGAGCCGATCGCCTCTTCGGGGCCGTCCCCGGAGACCGGCGCTGTCGAGCCGATCGGTCCGGCACAGCCTGGCCGGTCGTCCGAGTCTGACACCGGTGTCACCGAACCGTCGCCTGACGAGCGCTGAGGCGTTGGCGGCCGCTGTCTACGGCCAACCCGGCTCCGGTGCCCGGTTCGACTGGGGGCTGACCGGGGCGGCCGAGCTCGGCCGGGTCTGCGCGGCGCTGGTGGTGGTGGACGTGCTGTCGTTCACCACCGCCGTGGAGGTGGCGGTCGCCCGGGGCATGCGGGTGCACCCGTTCCCCTGGGGTGAGCAGGCCGCCGAGTACGCGGTGCGCGTCGGCGCGGTCGCGGCGGTGGGAAGACGGCAGGTGAGCGCGGAACACCCGTGGTCGCTCTCGCCCGCCGCGCTGAGCACCGCACCGGTGGTGGCGGATCTGGTGCTCCCCTCACCGAACGGCTCCGCGATCAGCGCCGCCGCCAGCGCCACCGGCCTGCCGGTGGTCGCGGCGTGCCTGCGTAACGCACCGGCCGTTGGGCGTTGGCTACGACGCCAGGGGTACGGCACCGTGGACGCTCCGATCGGCGTGATCGCCTCCGGGGAACGGTGGCCGGACGGGTCGCTGCGCCCGTCGGTGGAGGACCAACTCGGTGCCGCCTCGGTGCTCGACGCTCTCTCCGGCGTACCGGGCGGGCTGTCCGTGGAGGCCGCCATGGCACTCGCCGCGCTGGCGAGCACCCCGGATGTGCCAGCCGCCGTGCGGGGGAGCGTGTCCGGGCGGGAGTTGACCGAGGGCGGCTTCGCCGAGGACGTGAACGTCGCCGTCCGGATCGGCGTGTCGGACGTCGTGCCGGTGCTCAACCAGGGTGTCTTCGCCGCCGCCTGAGCGTGTACCTGAGTGATCACTCCGCGTGCAGGGAAGCCGCGGGGTCCAGGCAGGCGGGACACCACGACTTTCTTGACCACGAGTAGATCGTGAATGCGAAACGGCCACCCGGAGATCCGGGTGGCCGCTTCCGTGCGCTGTGTTCGGTCAGTCGTCCAGCCAGTCGAGACGTCGGCCACCCCGGTCGGTCGGGGGCGGGGTCTCCGGTCGGGGCCGCCCGGCGGTCGGTTGGCCGTAGCCGCCCTGCTCGTAGCCTCGGTCGTCGTAGCCGCCGCGCTGCTGCGGGGGCTCCTGGCCGTAGGTGCCGCCCTGGTCGTAGCCGCCGGCCGGTTGGCCGTAGCCGCCCTGCTCGTAGCCTCGGTCGTCGTAGCCGCCGCGCTGCTGCGGGGGCTCCTGGCCGTAGCTGCCGCCCTGGTCGTAGCCGCCGGCCGGTTGGCCGTAGCCGCCCGGCTCGTACCCGCCGGCCTGCTGGCCGCCGTACCTTCCGGTCGGCTCGGCGGCCCGACCGCCGCCGTACGGAGCCGGATCGGGCTGGCCGTACCCCTGCCCCTGCTCCGGCTGGTAGACGCCCGTGGCATACGGGTCGGCCGGTGCCGGGTACTGGGTGCTGTCGCCGGTGTACCGGCCGGTGGGCTCGTCGTACCGCTCGCCGTAGGCCGCTCCGCCTGCGGGAGCGGGCGAGTAGGCGGCGGTCCCCCCGGGCTGGGCCGGGTAGTCGCGACTGCCGTAGCCACCGCCGGAAGCCGGCGCGTTGCCGTAGCCGCCACCGGACGCGGGAGCATTGCCGTAGCCGCCACCGGAGGCGGGTGCGTTGCCGTAACCAGCACCAGAACCCGGTGCCGCACCGTAGCCGTCAGCGGGGCCATAGCCGCCCTCGGCACCTGCCGGGGAGCCGTAGCCGCCACCGGACGCGGGAGCGTTGCCGTAGCCGCCGGCCCCGTACCCGCCGGGCGCGGCCTCGTCGCCGTAGCCGGCGCCGCCCCACCCCTGCTGCCCCGCGCCGCCGTACGCCTGCGCCGGGGCGCCGTACGGGTCCGGTGGAACGTCGTCGACCACCGGGCGGTGCATCATCGTCGGTGCCTCGCTCAGCGCCGCACCGCCGACCATGGTCGGGTCCGCGCCGCCGACGGGCCGGCCGCCGGCCATCCGGGCCTGGTCGTCGGGGCCGCGGTAACCGCCCCGTGCCGGCGGCACCACAGCGCCGCCACCAGCCGCAGCCGGGGCGTCGTCGTCGCCGCCGTTCTCCTTGCGCTTCATCCAGAGCAGGACGATCGTTCCCACGCCGGCGGCCACCAGCAGACCACCGAGCAGAATGATCAGGTACGAGCCCGCGCCGTTGCCGCCTTCCTCGGTCTTCGAGGCGTTCGCCGGCGGGCCCGCGCTGGCGTCGTCGGCGGCCTGGTCGCCCGCGCCCTCGTCGGCCGGCTCCTCGGAGGGAGTGACCTCGGCGGTGGTGGACGGCGTGGGGGTGGGTGTCCCCTCGACCTTGATGGCGAGGCTGATCCGTTGCCCGGTGATGGCCTGTCCGGCAGAGGCGGTCAGTGTCTTGCGGGCCTGCACGTTGTCGAAGGTGGCACCCAGGTCGATCCGACCCGGCGCGATCGGCTTCTCCGTGGTGCCGGTGAAGCGGAAGTTGCCGCTACCGTCGCTCGTGGTGTCGAAGCGCTTGCCGGTGCTGTCCAGCAGCATGACCACCGCGTTCGGCACTGCCTTGCTGTCGGCCTGGACGACCACCTTGCCGGAGACCGACTGCACGGTCGGCGTCTGCGGCGGCGGCGGCGCGGCGGCCGCCTTGACGGTGACCCGGAGCGTGCGGGAACCACCGTCTCCCGACACCGTGATCTTCGCCGAGGCGCCGTTGGCCGCAGGCGCGTCGCCCGCTGCCGTCAGGGTCAGCGTCACTGGTTTCGGGTCGGCCGAGTCGAAGTTGATCGGCCCGCAGCCCCCGCAGGTGACGCCGTCGGGCAGGTCGGTGATGTCGATGTCCGCGGACTTCTCGTCCGGGTCCGGTCGGACGAGCACGTTGACGGTGCTGCTCTTGCCCGCGTCGATCGTGGCCGAGTTGTCAGCTGTGCTGATCTTGGCGGCCATTGCTGGTGTGGCGGGGACGGCGAGCAGAGCGCCGGCAACCAGCGCTACGACCACACCGGCCCGCTGCTTCCAGGCACGTCGGTGTGTTGACACGTCCACCGCCTTCCGGGCTGACTTCCCTCTGACCGGCGGGGCGCCGGGCCGGGGATCATCACGGTTCGAATACGCCGTCGGCAACTATGCCTTGTCCAACTGGATTGGCGCGACCCAGGGCCAACGTCAGGTGGCTGGCCTTCGGGTCGTATCGTCCCTTCGTGTCCTCTCCGCACAGTAAGTCCGCTGCCGTTGCGGCCGCGTTGTCGGCGCTCGATGAGGGGCGTACACCCGAACGGCCGGTGTTCCGGGAGGCGGTCCGGTCGTTGTTGGCCATCCTCGCGGAGCGCGCCCCCGGCCGATCGGTGGAGGTGCGCGTACCACCATACGGTGCGATCCAGTGCGTACCCGGCCCTCGACACACCAGGGGAAACCCGTCAAACGTGGTCGAGATGGCTGCGGACACGTGGTTGGAGTTGGCCACCGGGCGGATCGGATGGGCGGAGGCGGTCACCGAGGGTCGCGTCCAGATGAGCGGCGTCCGGGCGGACCTCTCGGCCTATCTTCCCCTCTGATCGTCTGATGTCCTACTCACCGTGACGCTCAGCATGGGAAACGTGACTATCTGTGCCGATGGCGATTCGCGTACACTGTCAGGCGATGAGAGTGGTCCCGGCAGACGAGTGTGGATCCGCCCGTGATCCCGCCCAGCCGGTCCAGACCAGCATGAGGGAGCGGTAGGTGCCCCGAGGCGACGGCCGGCTGAGCCACGACCTTGACCCCCAACGACCTGGCCCCCAAGACGCCTGTGGTGTCTTCGGCGTCTGGGCGCCCGGCGAAGAGGTCGCCAACCTGACCTATTTCGGCCTCTACGCCCTGCAACACCGCGGCCAGGAGGCGGCGGGCATCGCGGTGAGCGATGGCTCCGGCGTGGTGGTCTACAAGGACCTCGGCCTGGTGGCCCAGGTCTTCGACGAGCCCACCCTGGCGAGCCTGCGCGGCCACCTGGCCATCGGGCACGCCCGATACTCCACGACCGGCGCGTCCAACTGGGAGAACGCCCAGCCGACGATCCGGTCCACCACCTCCGGTACGACCATCGCGCTGGCCCACAACGGCAACCTGGTCAACACCGCCGAGTTGGAGAAGGAGGTCGCCGAGCGCGGCCTCGTCGCGGACGGTTCGACGAACGACACCTCCCTGGTGACGATGCTGCTCGCCGGCCGACCGGACCTGTCGGTCGAGGCGGCCGCCCTGGAGGTGCTGCCGCAGCTGCGCGGCGCGTTCAGCTTCGTCTTCATGGACGAGTCGACGCTCTACGCGGCCCGCGATCCGCACGGCGTCCGCCCGCTGGTGCTCGGCCGCCTGGAGCGCGGGTGGGTGGTGGCCAGCGAGACGGCCGCCCTGGACATCGTCGGTGCGAGTGTGGTCCGTGAGGTCGAGCCGGGCGAGCTGATCGCGATCGACGAGAACGGGCTGCGCTCCACCCGGTTCGCCGCGCCCGAGCCGAAGGGCTGCCTCTTCGAGTACGTCTACATCGCCCGTCCGGACGCCACGATCGCCGGGCGCAACGTCCACGCGGCCCGCGTGCAGATCGGTCGACAGTTGGCCAAGGAGCACCCGGTCGAGGCCGACCTGGTGATCCCGGTGCCGGAGTCCGGCACCCCGGCCGCGATCGGCTACGCGGAGGCGTCCGGCATCACCTACGGCGCCGGCCTCATGAAGAACCCGTACGTGGGTCGCACCTTCATCCAGCCGTCGCAGACCCTGCGTCAGCTCGGCATCCGCCTCAAGCTCAACCCGCTGCGGGAGAACGTCCGGGGCAAGCGCCTGGTGGTCGTGGATGACTCGATCGTCCGGGGTAACACCCAGCGCGCCATCGTCCGGATGCTGCGTGAGGCGGGGGCGCTGGAGGTGCACGTCCGGATCTCCTCCCCGCCCGTCAGTTGGCCGTGCTTCTACGGCATCGACTTCGCCACCCGGGCGGAGCTGCTGGCCAACGGGTTGGACAACGACGGCATCCGGCGCTCCATCGGCGCCGACACGCTGGGTTACGTTTCCCTTCCCGGCCTGATCGCCGCAACCGAGCAGCCGAAGACCCGGCTGTGTCGGGCATGTTTCGATGGGGAGTACCCGATCGAGTTGCCGGCCGGCAACCTGATCGGCAAGCACGTGCTCGAAGGGGTGGGTCGACGGGTCACGAACTCGGCGCCGGAAGCCCCGCACACAAACGGCTCGTCCGTCGCCACTCCGGGTGGCGTTACCGCAAACCGCCCGTAGCACCAACCGGCGCGGCCCGGCCACCGTCGGCGCGGCACCGAGAACCAAAGGGGAGAACCGTGACGCACGTGTCCGAGCGCAACGGCGCAGGAAGCAGCCCGACCGGCGCCGGCGGCGACCGACAGCCCTGGACTGCCGGCACCAGCCGGCAGGCCCGCAAACGCTCGGTTTCGTACGCCGACGCCGGAGTTTCCATCGACGCGGGCGACCGCGCGGTGGAACTGCTCAAGTCGAAGGTGCGCCAGACCCGCCGCCCTGAGGTGATGGGTGACCTCGGTGGGTTCGCCGGCCTGTTCCGGCTGGACACGAAGAAGTACAAGAGCCCGATCCTGGCGTCCTCCACCGACGGGGTGGGCACCAAACTGGTTATCGCCCAGCAGATGGACATCCACGACACCGTCGGCATCGACCTGGTCGCGATGGTCGTCGACGACCTGGTGGCCTGTGGTGCCGAGCCGCTGTTCCTGCTCGACTACATCGCCACCGGCGAGGTCGTGCCGGACAAGGTCGCCGAGATCGGCGCGGGCATCGCCGACGGTTGCCGCTACGCCGGCTGCGCGCTGCTGGGCGGGGAGACCGCCGAGCACCCCGGCGTGCTCCGCCCGGACGAGTACGACATCTCCGCGACCGGTGTCGGCGTGGTCGAGGAAGCCGACATCCTCAGCCCGGAGCGGGTCGAGGTGGGCGACGCGGTGATCGCCATGCGCTCCTCCGGCCTGCACTCCAACGGCTACTCGCTGGTCCGGCACGTGCTGCTCGGTGCGGCCCGGATGCGACTCGACATCGTGATCGACGACTTCGGTCGGCAGCGGACCCTCGGCGAGGAACTGCTCACCCCGACCAAGATCTACGCCAAGGACTGCCTCAAGCTGATCGCCGAGGCGGAGGTGCGGGCGCTGTCCCACATCACCGGCGGCGGCATCCCCGGCAACCTGGTCCGGGTGCTGCCGGAGCACGTCGACGCGGTGGTCAACCGGTCCACGTGGAAGCCGCAGCCGATCTTCGACCTGATCCAGTCGAAGGGTCGCATCGACGACCACGACATGGAGTCGACCTTCAACATGGGTGTCGGCATGTTCGCGATCGTGTCGGCGGAGGATGCTGACCGCGCGTTAGCCACGCTCACCGGCCGTGGGGTCGAGGCGTGGCAGGCCGGCGAGATCATCGAGGGCACCGGCAACGTGCAGATGGTCGGTCAGCACACCCGCGGCTGATCACGCGCTGGTGATCGTACGGGCACCTGATCAGGGCTTCACCCGAGTGGCCAATGCCGCCTAGCCTGAAGGGCTCAGGCTAGGCGGAGGAGGGCGATGGCTGCTCGGGGACAGTCGTTCAGCGGGATGCGCGGTCTGGCGGCCGTCCCGTCGTACGTCGTCATGCAGCCGACCACCCTCTGCAACCTCGACTGCACGTACTGCTATCTGCCGTTTCGGGCTGCCGACCGGCGGATGCCGGTGACGGTGGCCGCGGCGGTCGCGGCGGCGGTCAACCCCTGGGCGGCGGCGGGCCGGTTCTCGGTGGTCTGGCACGGCGGTGAGCCGCTGGCGGCCGGCCGGGAGCACCTGGCCGACCTGATGGCACCGTTCGGGCCCGACGTCGAACATCACGTGCAGACCAACGCCACCCTGATCGACGACGACTGGTGTGACTTCTTCACCAGGCACGAAATGCGGGTGAGCGTGAGCGTCGACGGTCCCCGGTCGCGCAACGGTGACCGGGTCAACCGGGGCGGCCAGCCGGCGTACGACCGGATCCTGCGGGGCGTCGACGCGCTGCGTCGGCACGGCCTGCCGTTCTCCGCGCTGGCGGTGGTGTCCCGGCCGGAGCCGGGGCTCGCCACCGAGCTGTACGACTACTTCCTCGACCTGGGTTGCGACGTGTTGGGCGTCAACATCGAGGAGACCGAGGGGGTCAACACCCGCGACAACAGCCACGACCCGGCTGCGGTGACCGGCTTCTGGGCCGAGTTGGTCGCGGCCTGGCGTCGGGATCCCCGGATCCACCTGCGCGAGATCGAGTGGTCGCTGCGCTACGCCGCGGCCGTGCTCGACAACTCGGAGGACGGGGTGCTGCCCCGCCACCTGGACCCGATCCCGACGATCGGTCACGACGGCTCGGTGATCGTGCTGTCCCCGGAGTTGGCCGGCTTCAGCGACCCTCGCTACGGCGACTTCAGCAGCGGCAACGTGCTGCGGACCCCGCTGGCGGAGATCATCGCCGGTGCCGCGGCGACGCCGTGGGTCGGCGAGTTCCTGGCCGGGGTGGAGGCCTGCCGGGTGTCCTGCCCGTACTTCGGTTTCTGCGGGGGTGGCCACGCCGCCAACCGTTACTTCGAGCTGGGGCGTTTTGACGGTACGGAGACCGAGCACTGCCGCAACAGCAAGATCCGCCTATTGGAGGGAGTGTTGGAGCATGCCCGAGACCACCAGTCACCGGCGCCCTGAGCGCGAAGCGGACGACGGCGTCACCGAACGGGTGCGGGAGGCGGGTCCCGCGCTCGTCGCGCTGTTGCAGGAGGCCGAAGACGCGCGGAGGCTGCGCTCCGAGGTTTCGGGAAGCGACGGCGCCAGCGCGGTCTGCGCCTGGAACCACTTCGAGAACATCCCGACGTTCTACAACTGGAACAATCGCCCACGCTGAGGTGAGCCACGATCGGGGGCCTGTCGGGCGACCGGAGTCACTCCGGTCGGGTCAGGCCCCTGATCGTCGGCTACTACACCTGCACGGAACGTGCGTGAGCACGCGGACTTACCGCGTGCTCAGTTGCGTCGAGAGGTCAGCGGGTCGGACGGACCCAGGGATCCGGGTCGTCGTCCGCGTGATCCTCATCATCGTCGTCGACGGACTCTTTCGAGTTGTCGTCGAAGTGGTGCTCAGACTTACCAGCACCCGCCAGTTCGCGCTGCAAGGCGGTGAGGTCGGTGTTCGGGGAGTGGTACTTCAACTCCCGGGCCACCTTCGTCTGCTTGGCCTTAGCACGGCCGCGCCCCATGGCTCGACCCCCTCGCACAGAATGCGGGGCAGCCCGAAGGCGGGCCCCGATGACGTCAGGCATCTCTCGTGGCTCTTACGGTACATGGGGATGCCACCGTTCGGCACCTCGGGTTACCGTCAGCCGGCTCTGCGCGTCGCGTCGATCCGGCCGTCACCCAGTGTACCGGGTAAGGAGCGGATCGGTTAGCACCCGTGACACCGGACAAACCGCATCAAAGTTGACCCGACGTCAGCTTACCCAGGCGAGCCGGCCAGGGAGGCCCGGAGGCGGATCCCGTCGATCCGCCTCCGGGAACGCTCAGCGCAGGTGGATCCCGCGCAGCCGGCCGATGTCCGCCATCCGCCGCTCCGCCAGCCGGTCCGCGGCCACCGCCGGCGGCACGCCCTCGGCGTCAGCCAGGCGCAGGATCTCGCGCGTGGTGTCGTAGATCCGGGTCGCCCGCAGCTTCGCCCGCTCGAAGTTGAAGCCCTCGATCTCGTCGGCCACCTGGATGACGCCGCCCGCGTTGACGACGTAGTCCGGGGTGTAGAGGATGCCCCGGTCGGCGAGCAGCTTCTCGATGCCCGGGTGGGCGAGCTGGTTGTTCGCCGCGCCGGCCACCACCTTGGCGCGCAGCGCCGGCACGCTCTCGTCGTTCAGGGCGCCGCCCAGCGCACAGGGCGCGTACACGTCGATGTCCGCGGCGGCCAGCGCGCTGACGTCGTCCAGAAGGGTGACCTGCGGGTGGTTGGTACGCACCCACGCCAGCGCCTTGGGGTTGACGTCGGTGGCGACCACCTCGGCGCCGTCTTCGAGCAGGTGCCCGGTGAGGTACTTGCCGACCTTGCCCAACCCGGCCACCCCGACCCGGCGGCCCCGCAGGCTCGGAGTGCCCCAGACGTGCTCGGCGGCCGCCCGCATGCCCTGGAAGACACCCCAGGCGGTGAGGATCGACGAGTCGCCGGCACCACCGTGCTCCACGCTGCGCCCGGTCACGTAGCGGGTCTCCCGGGCCACGACGTCCATGTCCGCCACGTACGTGCCGACGTCACAGGCGGTGTAGTAGCGACCGCCCAGCGACTCCACGAAGCGTCCGTACGCGCGCAGCAGCGCCTCGCTCTTGATCTGCTCCGGGTCACCCCAGATGACGGCCTTGCCGCCGCCCAGGTCCAGCCCGGCGAGCGCGTTCTTGTACGCCATCCCGCGCGACAGGTCGAGCACGTCGGCGAGGGCGTCGTCCTCGCTGTCGTACGGGTAGAAGCGGGTGCCGCCGAGCGCCGGCCCCAGCGCGGTGGAGTAGATCCCGATGATCGCCTTCAGGCCGCTCTGCTTGTCCTGGCAGAACACGACCTGTTCGTGACCTGTCGATACCGGGTCGTCGGTGCTCGCGAATACACCCATTGTTGGCTCCTGGAGTGGTGTGCGCCCTTGTGGGACGCGGACCTGGTGGACGCCGGCGGGATGCTGCCGGTGTGATCGAGCCTAGTATCGGCCGCCCTGCGAGCGCTCGACGCGCCGCCGCCGTCCCACGTTGCGGCGCGCGTGGTCCGGCCGCTGACCGCGTACGGGTGCGGTTCGTGGGAGGATCGCGCCGTGCCGTCGCTCTTCGCTTCTTACCTGCGCGTGTACGAACCGCTGACCGCCTTCGACCGAGACCGGCAGAGCTACTGGCGTCGCTATGTCTCCGAGGGGCGGGCGGTGGCTCCGGTCGAGGGTCCCGGCCGGCAGCGGACGGCGGTGATCGAGGCGCTGGGCGCTGGCTGGACCCGACTGCCGGACCTGCCGGAGGAGGCGTACGTCCTGGAGACGGACGACAGTCTGCTGGTCTGCCCCTGGAACCTGCGGATCCGGGTCGCTGAGGCGGCGCTCAGCGCCCGGGACGGGGTGCCCCCGGTGCTCGCCGACGCCTTCGTGCCGCCGGTGCTGGCCGGGCAGGCCAGGGCGGTGATCGACGACTGGCGCAGTGGTGCCCGGGTGCTGGAGCACGGGGTGCCCCGGGTGCACGAGCAGATCGCCACGTGGGGCGTGCCGCTGCGCTGGTTCGTGCTCTTCGAGCCGGCCGAGCGGGACCTGGTCACCCAGCCCGGTCGCCGGGCGCTGCGCTACCGCACGGAGATCTCCAAGGCCCGCCGTCGGTCGTCCCGGGCGCTGTCCGTCCTGCGCAAGTCGGTGGGCGAGGCGCCGATCACCGAGGCGGTGGAGGAGGCGGCTCGTTGGCTGGAGGAGTTCCATCCTCGGTCGGTGGTCGAACTGGACTACGGCGGCCTGGTCGACCTGCTTCCCGACGAGACTCTCGCGGCGGACGACTCGCCCGAGCTGGTCGCCGAGGGCCTGGCGGGGCTGTCGCGGGGTGAGGCGGAGGAGGCGTCCGCCGCGTACGACAAACTGGTGGCCCGGTGGCGTGCGGTGCAGCTGCTGGAGCGGTGCAACTAGGGCAAATGCCCGTAGGAGCGCTCCCAAGGTGAAGTGTGCTCGTAGTCGACGCATCACGAACCGTGATCATGAGTCCCATTAAGATAGATTCTGCCGTGTAAAAGTCGTAAAAATCGGGCATGGTTCATCCGTCCGTCTAGGGACCTTCATCCGTTCGGCCCATGTCGGACATCGGGGACTAGCCGGACCATGGGAGACGCGTCGGCCGGCGGGACCCCGGCCGATGTCTATACATGTGGAGGAGTGACCGATGGCATCGCGAACGCACGAACCAGAGCCGCTACTCACGCCGGCCGAGGTGGCGTCGATGTTCCGTGTCGACCCGAAGACGGTGACCCGGTGGGCCAAGGCGGGCAAGCTCAGCGCCATCCGCACTCTGGGTGGCCACCGTCGATACCGCGAGTCGGAGGTCAGGGCGTTGCTGCAGGGTCAGATCCCGCAGCAACGGCAGGGCGACTGAGCGGCTCCAGTTTTTCCGGTCAGGGGCGGTGGATCTCGATCCACCGCCCCTTTCCATGGCCGGGGCCAGGTATGACCGACCTCAGCGCCGCCCGAGGCCGGCGTCACCCTCGGCGCGGGTCCTCGGTCAGCGTCAGGCGGATGCCGACCGTGCCGCCCTCGCCGCGGCGCAAGCGGCTGCCCAGCAGGCTCAGCCGGCCGATCAGCCGGTACTTGTGCTTGAGCAGATCACGAACCCGACCGGTGTCACCGCCGCCGTAGATCGTGGCGTGAGCTGACACCTCCGCCCCGTGTGGACGCCCCCGCACGTCACAGGGCGCCACGGTCACCTTGCCGTTGTTGCGGATCCGTTTGACCTTGCCCGAGTCGGCTCCGGTCCAGACCGCCAGCGCCTCACCGTCGCGGACCGCCCAGACCGGGGTCGGCACCGCCCGACCATCCTTGCGGAAGGTCGTGAGCAGCAGATACTTCTCGGCGGACAGCCGGTCCAGCGTCGTCACGCCGCCAGGATACGGCCGCCACCGGCCGCCGAGTGGACAGATAGCGTGAACGCCGTGACGGGCGAGCCTCAAATCGGTGACGTGATCGGCGAACTGCTGCGGGACACGCTTGCCGTGGCCACCGGGGTGGGTCCGCGACCGCTTGTCGGCGGCCGACTACCCCGGCCGGTCATCGAGATCATCGAGCGGGACGACGGTCTGATCAACGGCGCCCCGGCCGCGCACTACCTGGACGGGCCGCAGGAGTGGCAGCCGTACGACCACCGGGCCGTGGACCGGGTACGCGGCGAGACGCTGGACATCGGCACCGGCGCCGGCCGGATCGCGCTACTGCTCCAGGAGCGCGGGGTACCGGTCACCGGGCTGGACACCTCCGCGGGTGCGCTGGCGGTCAGCCGGCGTCGTGGCGTCCGACGGCTGGTGCACGGCACCGTCGACACCCACGTCGCCGACGGACGGCGGTACGACACGTTCCTGCTGCTCGGCAACAACCTCGGGCTGTTCGAGGGGCGGGAGCGCGCTCCCGAGTTCCTGGCCGCGCTCGCCGCGCTGGCCCGACCGGGTGCGCAGATCATCGCGCACGGCACCGACCCGTACGGCACCCGCGACCCGCTGCACACCAGCTACCACGAGCGCAACCGCCGGCGGGGCCGGCTCGGCGGTCAACTCCGGCTCCGGCTGCGCTACCGCGAGCTGAGCACCGAATGGTTCGACTACCTGGTTTGTTCGGCCGACGAGTTCGCCGCGCTGGTGCACGGCACCGGCTGGCGGCTGACCGACGTGGATGATCGGGACGCCCCCTACTACCTGGCCACCCTGCGCCTCGCCGAATGAGCGACGGCCCCTGCGCCGGCGGGCGCAGGGGCCGTCGTACCGCTCAGACCTGGACGGTCGGGGGGAGCTGCTCGGGCGGGAGGCCGCCGTCGCCGTCGACCACCTCGTCCGGTTGGCCGTCCTCGTCGATGTCGACCATGGTGATGTCCACCTTGCCGTCACCGTCGGTGTCGAACTGGAACAGGTCGGCCTTGCCGTCGCCGTCGGTGTCCACCACCCACACATCGGTCTTGCCGTCGTTGTTGGTGTCCGCGCGCAGCAGCTCGACCCGCTCGTCGCCCCGGGTCTCCACGATCGCGGAGTCGGTGACGCTCTCCGGTGCCTGGCTCATGTCGACTGGTCCTTCCCTCGATTGACGGGCCGTCATTACCCGATCCCGCGCTCCCCCAAGCATGGGCCGGATCGTCGAGCTGTCTAGGGTCGCAACATGAGCGAGCGGAGCAGGCGAAACACCCAGCTCGGTGTGGCGGGGACCCCGCGCGCCGGCCGGCGGGACAGGGAGGCGTGATGAGCGGACGTTTCGTGGTCGTCGGTGCCGGCACGATGGGGCTCGGCATCGCGTACGTGGCGGCCGGGGCCGGGCACACGGTCGAACTGGTCGAGGTGGACCCGGAGCGGGGCAGGGCCGCGCAGAACCGGCTCGCCGAGCTGTGGGAACGGGCCGTGCAACGCGGAAAGCTGAGCGCCGACGAGGCCGCCACGCACCGGCAGCGGGTCACGCTGCGGCCGGCGCTCGCCGAGGTCGCCCCGGCCCCCGAGGTGATCGTGGAGGCGGTGCCGGAGCGGCTGGACCTGAAGCGGGCGGTGCTGCGCGACGCCGCGGCGCTGCGCCCGGCACTGCTGGCCAGCAACACCTCAAGCATCGCCATCGGTGACCTGGCCGCCGGGTTGGACGCGCCCGAGCGCTTCCTCGGCCTGCACTTCTTCAACCCGGTCTGGGCCATGGCCCTCCTGGAGATCGTGGTCGGCCCGGCCACCGCCGAGGAGACCACCGCCGCGGCCGTCGCGCTCGCCGGCCGGTTGGGCAAGGACCCCGTCGTCGTACGCGACCTGCCCGGCTTCGCCACCTCCCGACTCGGGGTCACCCTCGGGCTGGAGGCGATCCGGATGGTCGCCGACGGGGTGGCCAGCCCCGCCGACATCGACAAGGCGATGGTGCTCGGCTACCGGCACCCGATCGGCCCGTTGGAGCTCACCGACCTGGTCGGCCTCGACGTACGGCTGGACATCGCCCGCACCCTCCAGGCCGCGTACGGGGACCGCTTCGCGCCGCCGCCACTGCTCGTGGAGATGGTGGACGAGGGGCGGCTGGGCAAGAAGTCGGGGCACGGCTTCTACGAGTGGAACGGCGGGGTCAAGCAGTGAGCGCGACGAGCGGGCTGCGAATCGAGGAGCGGCCGGACCGGCTGGTGGTGACCCTGGATCGGCCGGAGAAGCGCAACGCCATCGACGCTGACCTGATCGCCGAGCTGCACCAGGTCTGCGCCGAGTTGGAAGCGCGGCCCCGGCTGCTGCTGCTCACCGGTGGGACGGCGGGCATCTTCGCCGGTGGCGCCGACATCGCCCAGCTCCGGGAGCGGGGTCGCACGGACGCCCTGGCCGCGATCAATTCCGCCGCCTTCGCGCGGATCCGGGCGTTGCCGATGCCCACGGTGGCCGCCGTCGACGGCCCGGCGCTGGGCGGTGGCGCCGAACTGGCGTACGCCTGCGATCTGCGGGTGTGCACGGCGCGCGCGGTCTTCGGTCAGCCGGAGGTGCGGTTGGGGATCCTGGCCGGCGCGGGCGCGACTCACCGGCTGCCGGCGTTGATCGGTGAGGGCCGGGCCAAGGAGCTGCTCTTCACCGGCCGGCGGGTGGACGCCGCGGAGGCGCTGCGCATCGGCCTGGTGAACCAGGTGGTGGACGAGCCCGACGAGCTGCTCACGGTGGCGCACGCGGTGCTGGACGAGATCGCCCTGGGCTCCCCGCTGGCGCTGCGGCTGACCAAGCTGGCGGTGGACGCGCCGGCCGCCGCGCACCCTCACCTCGACCTGGTCAGTCAGGCGGTGCTCTTCGAGGACGAGGAGAAGCACCGGCGGATGACCGAGTTCCTGGAGCGCCGTCGGCCGCGGTGATTCCCGCAAACGAAACGGCCGCACCGACGCTCGCATCGGTGCGGCCGTTCTCGCCTCTGGTGGTGCTACTGCCGGATCTGCACTCCGCTGTCGGCCAGCGAACGGATCACCGAGGCCGACTCACCGAAGCCGATGATCAGTACGGCGTCCGCGCCGAAGTCCTTGATCTCCTTGGCGCCGCCGGAGAAGTCCACCGGGGGAGCCTTGGCGTCGGCGGGCGGCTCGTAGGTGAGCAGCTTGAGGCGGTCGCTGGTGATGCCGGCCTTGTCCAGCTCGTCACGCACGGTGCCCTGCAGGCCCTCACCGTAGGAGTCCTTGCGGGCGACGATGACGATCTTCTGCGATCCGTCGCGGAGGATGACGTCGGCCAGCGCCCGACCCTGGAGGCTGTCCGGCGGCGCCGTGCGGAAGTAGAGGCCCCCGTCGTCCACGTCGGTCAGGCTGCTGTCGGTGTTGGAGGGGGAGAAGAGGATCTTCCCGGCCTGCACCACGTCCGGCAGCACCGCCCGGGAGATGCCCGAACCGCCCGCGCCGATGATCACGCTGACGCCCTCGGTCACGTGCCTGGCCACCGTCGCCTTGGCCACCGCCGGGTTGGTGCCGTCGTCGCCGTCCACCCACGTCACCGGCTTGCCCAGTGCGCCACCTGCGGCGTTGATCTCGCGGATCGCCAGCGCGGCGCCGGCCGCCATCGGCGGGTAGGCGATCGACAGGTCACCGGTCTTCGGCAGCAGGCCGCCCAGGATCAGCGGCTGCTGGTCGGGGTCCACGGTCGGCCGCTGCTTCTTCGGCTTCGGCGGCGTCTTGGTGCTCGCCGCCGATTCGATACCCGCGCCGACGAACTCGGTCTTGCCGTCGTTGATCTGCTGCCCGTCGAAGGTCAGGGTCGCGTAGCTCGCGGTGGCCGGCTCACCCTTGTCGGTGAAGCCCGCCCGCGTCAGCGAGACACCGCGGTACTCGACGTCCTGCCCGTTACGGGCCATGGCGAGGCACGTCGCCGGGTCCTCGCAGCGCTGCCCGTCGTTGGTCACGGCGACGATCTGCTTCGCGATGGCAGCCGGGTCGGTGCTTCCGGCCAGCTGAGCGGCGAGTACGGCGACGACCACCGCGTCGTACGTCTCGGCGGAGTACACATAGTCCGTCAGCGCCGGATTGACGGTCTTCAGCCGACTCTTGAAGTCCTCGGGCAGCGGTACGAGTGGCGTGGTGCCCTTCATTCCGTCGACCAGACTCGCTCGTTCCTTCAACTCCGCTGGGTAGGAGTTGAGCATGTTGCCGTCCGTGCCGTAGAGGCGCACCTGTTGGGCGCTTGACTCCTTGGCCTTGTCATCCCCGCAAGCGCTTGTGGCGAGCAGGATCGTCGCGCAGGCAGCCAGTGAGGCTACCCGCGAGCGGCGTGATACGAACATGGTCGTCCTTCCTCCGGCGAAGGTCCGCTGCGCACATTAGCGTGCCGAGGCCATCGGCGGGACCGTGGAGGTGGCGTAAAGCGCAGGTAGCTCGCGTTGAACACGGACAGTGACGGTCGTCGGGATCACTTGACCGCCAGTCCTACTGTGCGCTGCGTGACGGACCTACCACAGCAGACGTTCGACGACGCGACCGCCGTGCTCCGCTCGGCGCTGACCGGAGATGGAGACGCGGTGGTGGGAGCATTCGACGCGGTCGTCGACCGGGCCGGCCTGAGCGGCGCGTACGGGGTGGCCTGGTGCCTGGCCGCGACGATGGTCGGCGACGCGCCAGCCGCCAGCGGGGCGGCGCTCGACTTCCCGGGAATCGATCAGGCTGACTACGACACCCGCTGGGTGGCCCGCTTCGTCAGCGCGTACGCCAATCGGGACGAACCGACCGGAGAGGCGCTGTTCGGTGCGGCGGCGGCCGACGGGCTGCTCCCGGACTGCCTGCTCACCCTGGCCGGCTCGACGATCGCCACCCTGCGCAGCCGCGCCGGGTGACCGCCGTGGGGTCGCGACGTCCGGCGGAACGGACGCCGCGCCCGCACGGTCGCTCAGAACGCGTGGTAGGCGATCAGCGGCTCGTACTCGTACCGCAGGTTCTCGAAGCGGACCTGGAAGTTGACCCCGTCCCGGACGTTCGTCGCCACCGTGGTCCAGTCCGAGTTGGCCGGGAGGTAGGTCCAGTAGTTGCAGCCACTGGTCTTGTCGACGAAGATCACGCACGCCTCGGTGGCGTACACGCTCGCGTTGCGGACGTTGATGTCGCGACAGCGGGTCGTGGTGCGGAACTGGCCGGCCTGGCCGCCGTAGCGGCCGGTCTGGAAGAAGGACCGGACCGCCCCGCCGTAACAGGTGGCGAGCGGGGCGAAGGCGTTCGGCCCGGCGGTGACAGGTGCGACCGATCCGGTCGGTTCGGCCTGTGCGGGCGCGCCGGCGAAGAGCAGTGCGGTGGCCGTGGCGACGGCGAACAGTCGAGCGGTTGGGGATGGCATGCGTTCCTCCGGAAACGGTTGGCTGACCGTCCGTATTGGACTGATCATCGATCAGTGACGATGATAACGATCGATTGATCGTGGTGCGGCCCCGGTGGCATCCGACCCGTGTGATAGCTCTTAGTCATGTCCGAGGCCATGCTGAGCAAGGTGCGTAAGCTGCTCGCCCAGGCCGAGGACCCGGCCTGCACACCCGCCGAGGCGGAGGCGTTCACCGCCAAGGCGACCGAGCTGATCGCCCGCTACGGCGTGGACCGGGCGCTGCTCGCCGCCCGTGACCCGACCACCGACCCGGTCGGCGACCGGGTCCTGGACATCGTCGCCCCCTACGCCCGCGACAAGGTCGGCCTGCTCGCCGCGGTCGCCGAACCACTGCGCTGCCGCTGCGTACGACGCCGGCAGGGCAACGGCTTCGCGCTGCACCTGTTCGGCTTCGCCAGTGATCTGGAACGGGTGGACCTGCTCTTCACCTCACTGCTCGTGCAGGCGGCGCACGGCCTGGCCGCCACCGCGGTGCCGGCCGACGATCATCCCGCCGCCTTCCGCCGATCCTGGCTGGCCGGTTTCGCGGAGGTGATCGGAGGCCGGCTCTGGGCGGCGGAAACGGCGGCGGCCAGCGAGTCGGGGGTCCCGTCGGTGGCGCTGGTGCTGGCCGACCGCTCCGACCGGGTGCAGCGGCGGCTCGCCGAGCAGTACCCGCGACTGCGCACCGCACCGCCACGCAGGTTGGGCGGCACCGGCTTCGGGTCGGGGGCGGAGGCCGGTCGCCACGCGGACCTGGGTGGTCGGGACCTCGGCGGCGCCACCACGCCGGCCCGGCAACTCGGCCACTGAAGGCCGTGTGAAGGCTCGGTCCCCGATGGCCGTGGGGGTGGTGGGCTGGTGGCGCGGACGGTCAGGCGGGGGTGGTGGGCTGGTGGCGTGACACCGTCGCGACGTAGCGGGTGAGCAACTCGTGCCAGCCGGCCGTGAGCGCCTCGCGATATCCCTCGGCAGCCTCGCCGTGCCGGTCGAAGTGTCGGTGCTCCAGCTCGACCCGGGTGCGCTCCGGCCCCTCGCTGTGGAACAGCACCTCGACCTCGCTCGCGCGGGCCGGGTCCGGCACCGGCGCCCGGTCGGGGCCGATCTGCCAGACGAAGACCAACCGGCGCGGCGGGTCCCAGGTGAGCACCCGACCCCAGTCGGAGCGGAAGCCGTACGGGCCGATCTCGTAGAGCATGCCGCCAGCCCGCGGCTCCATGCCCAGCTCGGCCAGCGCGTCCGGGCCGGACCAGGTGTATTCGGTGACCCACCAGTCGGTCAGCTCGTCGGTGAAGACCGCGAACGCGCGCTCGGCGGAACTCGGGACATGCAGGCGGCACCGTAAGGAGAACTGGTCGACGTCATGCCGGATGTCGGCCGGATCAGTCATTTCCTGTCCCATAGGCCCGGACCATACCGGCTGATGCCCGCGTGTGCAGCTTCGTGCGATGCCCGGTTCCGGACATGTCGTCGGTCGATGCCCCACGGACGGGATGCCCGGCCGGAAAGCGGGTAACCGCGCCGAACGGCCCGGACGACCGGGCCGGTGTGCAGGCGGGCGGGAGAGCATGGGCGAGAGCGCGCAGCAGCGGGAGCCGGACCGGGTCGACCCGGACGTCCTGCTCGACATTCCGAAGGTCTCCGTCGACTCGATCCGGGTGGCGGTCGACGGCTTGGACGCTGACCTGTCGCTGCGAGCCCGGGTGGCCAACCTGATCCAGGTCGACGCCGGCGTACGTGTGCGCCTGAACAGCGGTGAACTGGACATCAACGGGGTACACGCCGAGGCGCAGTTGCGGGTGCGGTTGGAGCAGTTGACCACGATTCTCGGACGAGCACTCGACACCCTCGATCGCAACCCGCAGATCATCGAGGCGCTCGCTCGGACGGCTGGCACCACCCTCGACGGCGTGGACCGCGCCGCACAGCAGGCAGCACACGGGGCCGGGGCGGTCGAGACGTCGGTGCGCCGCTCCGACGGCGTACTCGGCGGGCCGGACCAGCAGGGGGGCACTGCCGGCACCGTCGTCGGCCCGGTCCGGGAGGGCGCCGGTCGGGTGGACGCCGATCAGTCGGGCGGCGACCGAGTGCGCGGCGACCGCCCGGGAATGGGTCGGCCGGGAGCGGGTCGGCCAGGCGTCGATCGGCCGGGAGCGGGTCGGCCGGGCTCGGGGCCACCTGCCGGAAGCTCTGAGCCGCACGCTGGTGGACCGGGACCCCGCGCTGGGGGACCCGGGTCCCCAACCGGTGGCCCTCGGCCGGGGGATCACGTACGACCGGAGTCCGGCGGAATGCCGGGCCACTACCCGATCGGCCGGCGACACGGGGAGCGGCACCACCCGGAAGGGCAACGGCCGGCAGGTTCGGATGACGGGAAGCGACCGTCCGGAGCGGGTCGGGGCACCGAGGCGGAGTCGTCGACCGGGCAGGGGCGCAACCGACCCGGTACATCGCCCGCCGCCGGCCCGAGCCCGTCCGGAGCCGGTGACGGCGGCGGTGGTCCTCTGGGTGGGGCGCAGGCCGCGGCGCAGAGCGCTGCGCAGCTCGCCGAGCAGGCGGGGGAGACGCTGCGACAGGCCGGGCGCAGCGTGTGGGAGGCGATCCAGACCGGTGTGGCGCAGCACCGCCAGCAGGGCCGCGACGACTGACGGCCGTGCGCTCGGCCCCGCCACCGGCCCATGATCCCATCGATTTTGGCGCGCGGTGTTCCGCCGACTCGGACGCCCCGATTCCGGGCAGTCGAGTCGATCACATTCCGGCGGGCCGCCGAGAAAGGCGCCGGAACAGCAAGATCCCCACCTGCGTTTCCGCTGGTGGGGACCTCTGTAGCCCGGCGAAAGGCTATGTGGCCAGGGGCGGGGTCGAACCGCCGACCTTCCGATTTTCAGTCGGACGCTCGTACCAACTGAGCTACCTGGCCGTGTCGCTCGGACCATGTTACCCAACAACCGGACGAACCGGCGGTAGGGAGACATGCTCCGATACGCAGAACGCCGCGCGAGGCGCGGCGTCAGCGCTGCGGTCCTGACGGGACTTGAACCCGCGACCTCCGCCTTGACAGGGCGGCGAGCACTCCAACTGCTCCACAGGACCTAGCTTGTGTTGCTCCGGCTTGCGCCGGTCGTGCCCCCAACGGGATTCGAACCCGTGCTACCGCCTTGAAAGGGCGGCGTCCTGGGCCGCTAGACGATGAGGGCGGCCCCGCCATCATTGCACATTTGCAACTTCAAGCAGACTTGCTCCCATCCGGCCCCGCCGGAGGCTTGGAAAGCATACGTGATGCCTGGTCGGTGAACAAAATCGGTATCGGCAGGGGCTCGGATCGGGCCATAACAGCAGGTCAAAGGTGGTCTAGCGGAGTCGGGCGATGCCGAAGCGCTGCTTCAGGTCCGCGATCAGGTGGGGGCAGGCGGCGAGCGTCGCAGCCCGATTGCCGCCCCCGTCGTGCAGCAGCACGATGGCGCCGGGGCGGGCGGCGGCGTGGACCCGCTTGCCGATCGTGGCGGCGTTCGGCTTGTCCCAGTCCTGGGGGTCGACCGACCAGTGCAGGGGGCGCATGCCGAGATCCTTCGCCGCCCCGAGCACCTCCGCCGTCCACCTGCCGCCCGGCTGCCGGTAGAAGGGCACCTTCGCCCCGGGAACCGCGGCACGGATGGCGTTGTTCGTGCGTTCCAGGTCGGCCTTCATCTCGGCGACCGGTCGCCGAGCCAGGTCGAGGTCGTGCCGCCAACTGTGGTTGCAGAGTTGGTGTCCCTCGCGGACGATCCGACGGACCAACTCCGGGTGACGCTGCACCTCACGACCGACGACGCAGAAGGTGGCCGTCACGCCGGAGGCCTTCAGTTGGTCGAGCACCTTGGGTGTCCAGGCCGGGCTGGGTCCGTCATCGAAGGTCAGGACCACCGGGCGCGCGCCGGTGTTGCGCCGCAGGCCGGCGGGGAGCTTGGCCGGCAACGGTCGCAACGGGGGCTTGGGCGGCTTGGCGACGGTCGGGTGCGGCGACGCCGTGGGCGTGGGCGATGTCGCCGGCTGCGGTGCGCCGGCGGCTGCGATGGTGCGGTCCGGCTGGGCGCATCCGGACAAGACGAGCGCCATGGCGAGGACGGACGCCAGAACGGCGCGGGCTTGCATCTGCTCGCTCCCGGAGGGGTCGGGGTGGGCGGACCCCCGACGGTAGTTCACGCCGAGATATGGGCGACAGTGCGGTCAGTCACGCCTCGACTGGTCCAGCGAGTCCCGAACCGCGACGGCGAGCGAGACGGCCTCGGCCAGGTCGATGGGCCGCACCACCCCCGCCGGCACCGTGTCGGCTCGCCAACCGGGCCCGGCGGCGAGCACCAGCAACGGGCGGCGCGGTGCCGCCAGCAGCGCGCTGAGCTGACCCGGGTCGGCGGTGGCCCGGGTGTGCGACCAGAGCACCACAGCGGCCGGCCCGGTCCGGTTGACCGCCTCCAGGAGGGCGGCGACCGGCACCCGGGCGCCCAGCGTCCGGTAGCTGACCCCGGCCTCGGCGAGAGCGGCGGCCAACGCCTCCAGCGGCAGGGTGTGCTGCTCCTCGTCCGCGCAGGAGAGCAGGATGCGGGCCGGTCCGGTGGGAACCTTGGCCCGACTGGCCGCCGCGAACGACTCCGAGATGCAGCGGGACAGCAGGTGTTCCACCTCGATGAGGCCGGCGTTGGCGGCGTGGCGTTCGCCGATGCCGGCGAGGACCGGGCGCAGCAGGCCCTCCCAGGTGGCGACGACACCGCCAGCCGCCAGGGCGTGCGCGATCGTCTCGCTGATCGCCGCCGCGTCCAGCCGCATGGCGGCGCGGGCCAACCCACGGGCTGCCGGGCCGGCGCGGCCCACCGGGATGGTTCCGCCGCCGTCCCGGCCCGCTCGATGGATCCGGCTTGGGGCGACGGTGTCGGTGGGCACCGGTTCCGGTGCCTGGCGAGCCCAGCGGGCCGCCTCGGCGGGGCTCACCCCCTCGGCGGTGAGCCGTCGCATGATCTCGAGGCGGGCCAGGTCGGTGGGCGTGTACCGGCGGTGGTGGCCGGGGATGTGCTCGCTGGGCCCGAGCCCGTAGCGCTGATGCCAGGTGCGCAGGGTGGTCACCGCCACCCCCAGCCGGCGTGCGACCGCGCCCGCGCTCAGCGCCTCATCGACCACCCGACCGCTCCGCCGTGTCATCCGCCGACGATCCGGGCGGGGGCACGACCGGAGCGGGTGCGCCCGAGGGGCGCAGTAGCCGGCTCACCACCCCGCCCAGCCAGGGCGCGTACGACCGGGGGTCGCGATCCAGGTCGGCTTCGAGGGCGGCGGGGTCGGCCCACCGCAGCTCGGCAACCTCGTCCGGGTCCGGCAGTAGGGGGGCCGCGGGCAGGAAATCACCCCGCAGCACGTGGTCGTACTCGAATTCGACCCGACCGGTGGCGGGGTCCTCGGCGTAGTAGACGTAGACGCCGACCTCGGTCAACTCGACCGGGCCCGCGCCCAACTCCTCGCGCAGGCGCCGATTGGCCGCCTCGGCGAGTGACTCGCCCGGCTGGGGGTGGCCGCAACAGGAGTTGGCCCAGCGCAGCGGGAAGCGGGTCTTGACGGCAGCCCGGCGTTGGAGCAGCACCTGACCGTCCGGGTCCACCAACAGCACCGAGAAGGCCCGGTGTAGTTGCCCCGGGGGCTGGTGTGCGGCTGCGACGGTCAACTCGCCGTGGGCCTTGCCGGTCTCGTCGACGAGCTCGACCAGGTGTTCCTCTCGACTCTTCATCGAATCTCCCCACTGATTCGGCCGGCGGCGAGCTTGCCGGAGATGAGCACCATCGGTACGCCCACCCCGGGCTGGGTGCCGGAGCCGACGAAGACCACGTTCGGCAGGTCGCGGTGCAGGTTCGACGGGCGGAACGGGCCGGTCTGGAAGAGGGTGTGCGCGGCGGCGAACGGGGTGCCCGCGGCCATCCCCTGCTCCTCCCACTCGGCGGGGGTGATGGCCCGCAGCACCTCGACGCCGGCGCCGAAACCGACGTAACCGCGCTCCTCCAGGGTGCCGATCAGTTGGTCGCTGTAGCGCTGGGTCAGGTCGCCGCGCCAGTCGAACGGGGCCCGGTGGAGGTTGGGCACCGGGGCGAGCACGTAGTAGGTGTGCCGCTCCGGTGGGGCCACCGACGGGTCGGTCCGACTCGGGTTGGTCACCAACAGCGACGGGTCGGTCATCAGCTCTCCCCGCCGGATGACCTCATCGAAGGTGCCCTTCCACGCGCGTCCAAAATGGATGTTGTGATGGGCGATCTTCGCATAGCCCTGCCGGGAGCCGACGTGCAGAACCACGCAGGACGGCGAGTAGGTGAGCCGGCGCCGTGGCGCGGCGGGGAGCAGGTCCCGGTAGGCGACCGGCAGGTCGGGGTTGAGCACCACCACGTCCGCCCGCACCAGCTCGCCGTCGGCGGTGAGCACACCCGTGGCACGGCCGTTCGCGGTCTCCACCCGGGTCACCGTGGTGTCGTACCGGATCTGCACGCCGTGCTTCTCGGCGGCGCCCGCCATGGCTTTGGAGACCGCGTGGATGCCGCCGCGTGGGAAGTAGACCCCGGCCACCGAGTCGAGGTACGCGATGACCGCGTAGATGGCGAGCGCGTCGTGCGGTGCGAGGCCGGCGTACATGGCCTGGAAGGAGAAGATCCGCTGGGTACGAGGGTCCCGGAAGAACTGGTTGATCTTCGTCTGGAGTCGTCGGAAGGCCCCGCCGCCGAGCAGTTTGAGCAGGTTGCCGGTGATCAGGTCGGTCGGCGCGTCCAGGTTGCGCTCGATGAAGTCGGTCCGCTCCAGCCGCCACAGCTCGCGGGCGTACTCGACGAAGCGCAGATAACCGTCGGCCTCGCGCGGCCCGCAGACCCGGGAGATCTCGGCGGCCATCCGGGTGGTGTCGGTGAGTACGTCCAGGGTTGAGCCGTCCGGGTAGTACGCCCGGTAGGCAGGGTCGAGCGGGGTCAGGTCGAGCCAGTCGTGCAACTCCTCGCCGACCGCGCCGAGCGCCTCGGCGATCAGGTCGGGCATGGTGAGCACGGTCGGGCCGGTGTCGAACTCGTAGCCGTCCACGCCGAGGCGTCCGGCCCGCCCGCCGGGCACCGGCTCACGCTCCAGCACGGTCACCTGTCGACCGCTGCCGGCCAGGTGCAGCGCGCAGGCGAGCCCGCCCAGCCCGGCGCCGACGACCACCACCCGGTCCGTCCGTCCTGTCACCGTCCGCACGTGACCACCTCCTTGCTCAAGTCGCTCATCAGGCCCGCCGGTTGGCGGCGGCGGTGGCCAGACCGGTCAGCGCGGTCCGCGCCGTCCGGTCCACGGGTGCGGCGTCGAGCGTGGCCAGCGCGTCGCTCACCCGCTCGGCGATCATCCGCTCCACCCGCGCCACCGCGCCGGTCTCGGCCACCAGTTCGGCGAGCCGGTCGACCGGTTCGTCGCCAGCCCGCTCCAACGCGCTCAGCTGGGCCGGCGTGGCCAACTCCCGAGCCAGCATGAGCAGCGCGGTCGGCTTACCGGTGCGCAGGTCGTCACCGGCCGGCTTACCGGTGGCGGCCGGATCGCCGTAGACGCCGAGCAGGTCGTCGCGGAGCTGGAACGCCTCGCCGACGGCGAGGCCGTAGCGGGTGTACGCGGAGACCAGTGGGTCGTTCGCGGGCACCCCGGCCAGGCAGGCACCGAAGAGCAGTGGGCGCTGGACGGTGTAGCTGGCGGTTTTGTAACGAGCCACCCGCAGCGCCCGATCGACCGACCAACTGGCCGGATCGTTCTCGCCGAGCACGTCGAGGTATTGCCCGGCGACCGTCTCCACCCGCATCTGGTCGTAGCAGCGGCGCACCTCGAACAGTCGGGCCGGTGGCACGGTGGCGTGGGCCAGCAACTGGTCGGCCCAGACCATGCAGAGGTCGCCGATGAGCACGGCGACGGCCTCGCCGAACCGCCCGGGATCACCGCGGTGGCCGGCCTGGACGTGCTGGTCGGCGAGGGCGACGTGTGCGGTGGGCCGGCCGCGACGGGTCGTGGAGGCGTCCATCACGTCGTCGTGCACCAGGGCGAAGGTGTGCAGCAACTCCAGCGCGGCCAGCGCGGGCAGCACGGGTGACAGGGCCTCGTCGCCGCCGACCGCCCCGCGCCAGCCCCAGTAGGCGAACGTGGGCCGGATCCGCTTGCCGCCCACCAGGACGGCCTCTCGCGCGGAGGCGGCGAAGGCGCCCATCGAGGCGTCGATCTCGCTCAGGGAGTCGACCTCGGTGGCGAGGAAGGCCGTCAGGGTCTCCTCGACGGCCGTGACCAGCTCATGGGTGTACGCGGCCAGAACGGCCTGGACCGGGTCGTCCCGGTCGACCGGCTCTGCCGCCGCCACACGAGTCGCATTGCCCGCAACTGCGTCGTTGGCCATGCGGCTGAGCGTACCCTAGGCTACGAGTTGCGTCGATTGGTGCGTCGATAAATGAGGGAGGGCCGGTGGAAACAGATCTCACCGCTGCCTATGACCGGAGTCGTGAGCTGCACAGACGTCACGGCCGCACCTACTATCTCGCCACCCGACTGCTGCCCGCATGGAAACGGCGACATGTGCACGCCCTCTACGGGTTCACCCGCTACGCCGACGAGATCGTCGATCGCACCGAGGACCTGCCGCCGGCCGAGCGGGCCGCCCGCCTGGACGACTGGGCCAGCCAGTTCATGGCTGGCCTGCGTGGCGCCGCCGTCGACGACCCGCTGTTGCCGGCCGTGCTGCACACGATCGCCGTCTTCGATCTCGACCGGGACGACTTTGCGTCGTTTCTGAAGAGCATGGCGATGGATCTGACCGTCACCGCGTACCCGACCTACGACCACCTGCTCGACTACATGGAGGGCTCGGCGGCGGTGATCGGCACCATGATGCTGCCGATCCTGGGCACCTCCGACCCGGTGGCGGCACGGGAGCCGGCGCGACAGCTCGGCTTCGCCTTCCAACTCACCAACTTCATCCGGGACGTCGCGGAGGACCTCGACCGGGGGCGCACCTACCTGCCGGACGAGGACCTGGCGAAGTTCGGCGTCACCCGCGACGAGCTGGCCGAGGCCCGGGCCCGGGGCCGCGGCACGCCCCGGACCCGTGAGCTGATCGAGTACGAGGTGACCCGCGCCCAGGCGCACTACGCGGCCGCCGCGCCGGGCATCACCATGCTGGAGCCGGCCTCGCAGGCCTGCATGCGCACCGCGTACGCCCTGTACGGCGGCATCCTCGACGAGGTCGCCGCGCTGGACTACGACGTCTTCGCCGGGCGCGCTCTGGTGCCGCAGCGGCGACGGATGGCGGTGGCCGCGCGCGCACTGCTCACCTCGACTGGTACGCCGGTCACCATCCCCGGGCCGACGGTCGACCCGGAGGCCCGGTGACCGTCGGCACCGCGATCGTGCTCCTCACCCGCGACCTGCGGGTGCACGACCACCCGGCGCTGGCCACCACCTGCGCGGCCTTCGACCGGGTGGTGCCGCTGTACGTGCTCGACCCGGAGTTGGCCGACCTGTCGGCCAACCGCACCCGGTTCCTGCACCAGGCCCTCGCCGACCTGCGCGCCGAGCTGCGCGAGCGCGGCGGCGACCTGGTGGTACGCCACGGTGACCCGGTCGCCGAGACGATCCGGCTGGCCGGTGAGGTCGATGCCTCGGCCGTCGCGCTCTCCGCCGACGTCAGCCACCACGCCCGACGCCGGGAGCGGCGACTGCGCGCGGAGTGCGAGCGGCACCGGCTGCACCTCCGACTGTTTCCCGGACTGACCGTGGTCGAGCCGGGCGCCCTACGGCCCGGTGGTGGCGGCGACCACTACCGGGTGTTCAGCCCCTACCACCGCGCCTGGGCGGCCAGCCGGTGGCGCGAGGAGTTGGCCGCGCCGCGCCGGATCGCCCTGCCCGACCGGGTGAGCGTGGGCCGACTGCCGGCGCTGCCGGCCGGTGACTCGCCGGACGCGGCGGTCGGCGGCGAGCGGGTCGCCCAGGCACGGCTCACCGACTGGCTGCCGGACCTGGACCGGTACGGCGACCAGCACGACGACATGGCCGGCGACGACACCTCCCGACTCAGCCCGTACCTGCGCTTCGGCTGCGTGTCCCCGCTGGCGGTGGCCAGCCGCGCCGGGGACCGGTCCGGGCCGTTCGTTCGGCAGGTCTGCTGGCGGGACTTCTACTACCAGGTCACCGCCGCCTTTCCGGAGATCTCGACCGCGGCGTACCGGCGGGGTGCCACCGAGCAGTGGCGCTACGACGACGACGCGTTGGCGGCCTGGGCCGAGGGACGGACCGGGATGCCGATCGTCGACGCCGGGATGCGGCAGATGCGCGCGCAGGGCTGGATGCACAACCGGGCCCGGTTGATCACCGCCGGCTACCTGACCAAGCACCTCGGGCAGGACTGGCGTGCGGGGGTGAGGGTGTTCTTTCGCTGGCTGCTGGACGGGGACGTGGCAAACAACTCCGGCAACTGGCAGTGGGTCGCCGGCACCGGCAACGACACCAAGCCCTACCGGGGGTTCAACCCCGTCCGGCAGGCCGAGCGGTACGACCCGGACGGCGACTACGTGCGCCGGTGGGTGCCGGAGCTGGCGACGGTGCAGGGCAAGGCCATCCACCAACCGTGGCGCCTGCCCGAGGCGCTGCGCCAGACGCTCGACTATCCGCCGCCGCTCTCGGTGCCGGGCACCGACCCGGTCTGGCTGCGCTGATCAGAGGCAGGAGTGCAACACCTCGGCCAGTTCGTCGACCCGGTCGTGCTCGGCGAGGTGCGCCGTGGCGTACGCGAGGACGTAACCGCGCTGCGGGTCGGCCCACGCGCTGCTGCCGCCGATGCCGCCCATGCCCCAACTGCCGTCCGGCTCCCACTGCATGCCGAGGGTCCAGTGGGCCTGGCGGTCCAGCACCAGGTCCGGCCCGTCGTACTGCACCCCGGTCGCCTCCGCCACCAGTTCCGGGCTGAACAGCCGGACGCCGTCCAGGACGCCGCCGGCCAGCAGGCCGGCGTAGAGCCGGGCCAGGCCGGCCGCGGTGGCGTGCAGGTTGACCGCGGGCATCTCGGCGCTCCGCCACAGCGGGCTGTTCAGCACGGCCACGTCCAGTCCACCGGCCGGGTTGCCCAGCGCCCGCGCCCGTAGCGAGCCCGGCTCGCCGAGCTTCCGACCCGGCCACCCCGGGTCGCCGTAGCGCATCTCGGCGCAGCGCCGCTGGTCCGCCTCGGCCAGCCCGAAACCGAGGTCGAGCCGCCACGGGCCAGCGATCTCCTCGGCCAGGAACCGGCCCACCGACCGCCCGTCCACGCGGCGAACCAGCTCGCCCACCAGGTGCCCGTACGTCCAGGCGTGCTCGCCGGCCACCGAGCCCGGCGGCCACTCGGGGTCGGCGGCGGCCAGGTCGCCGGCGAGCAGCGCCCAGTCGGCGATCGCGGCAGCGGGCCGGGGCACCGGAAAGGTCGGCAGCCCGGCGGTGTGCGACAGCACCTGACGCACGGTGGCGGGGGTGCGGAACTCCGGCCAGTACCGCTCGACGGGCGAGTCGAGGTCGACCCGCTCCCGGTCGACGAGCATCAGCAGACAGAGCGCGGCCACCGGCTTGCCAACGGAGTAGACGTTGGCCAGCGTGTCCGTCCGCCACTGTTCACCGTCGGGTCCGGCGCCGGTGCGGAAACCGCCGACCAGGTCGACGACCGGCTGTCCGTCGTACCAGATGGTCAGGCCGGCACCGGTCTCCCGACCGGTGGTGAACAGGTCGTGGAAACAGTCCCGGACCGGAGCGAAGCGTGCGTGCATCCCGACACCGTAGGCGCCCCGGACCGGTGAGTGTGCCGACTTTTCGCCTACCCCGGTGGTCGCGGTGGTGTCGCTGGGGGATGCTGTTCCGGTGGCGGAGCCGGAGCTGGTGGATGTGGTCGTGGTGGGGCTCGGGGTCGGTGGCGAGGAGGTCGCCGGGCGACTCGCCGAGGCCGGCCTGAGTGTCGTCGGCATCGAGCGGGACCTGGTCGGTGGGGAGTGCCCGTACTGGGGCTGCATCCCGAGCAAGATGATGATCAGGGCAGCCAACGCGCTCGCCGAGGCGCGCCGGGTCGACGGGCTCGCCGGAACGGCGCAGGTCCAGCCGGACTGGGCGCCGGTGGCGAAGCGCATCCGGGAGGAGGCCACCGACACCTGGGACGACACGGTCGCGGCCGAGCGGTTCGTCGGCAGGGGCGGCCGGCTCGTACGCGGCAGCGGCCGGTTCGACGGTCCCGGTCGGGTCCGCGTCGGTGACCAGGTGTTCCAGGCCCGGCACGGGATCGTGTTGGGCACCGGCACCCGGCCCTCGGTGCCGCCGATCGACGGCCTCGCCGACACCCCGTACTGGACCAACCACCAGGCGATCGAGGCCGACCAACTGCCGGAGTCGCTGCTGGTGCTCGGCGGCGGCGCGATCGGCTTGGAGCTGGCCCAGGTCTTCGCCCGCTTCGGGGTGCGGGTCACCGTGGTGGAGGCACTCGACCGGGTGCTGGCCGTCGAGGAGCCGGAGGCGTCCGACGTCGCCGCCGCGGCGCTGCGCGCCGACGGCGTGGAGATCCACACCGGGGTACGCGCCGAGCGGGTCGAGCACGACGGCACCCGGTTCACCCTGCGCGGTGGCGGCGGCACGGAGTTCACCGCCGACCGGCTGCTGGTGGTCACCGGGCGCAAGGCGCACCTGGAAGAACTCGGGTTGGACACGATCGGCGTGGACGCCAGCCAGCGGTACCTGCCGGTCGACGACCGTCTGCACGTCACCGACCAGGTCTGGGCGGTCGGCGACCTGACCGGTGAGGGCGCCTTCACCCACATCGCCATGTACCAGGCGGGGATCGTGATCGCCGACATCCTCGCCCGCGCTCGACAGACAGCGGCGGGGGCGGACGCCAGCGGCACCTCAAGCGTGGTCGGTGGCGCGATGGGGGCGTCCAGCGCGCTGGCCGCCAGCGGGTCGAGCGGGTCGGCCGGCACCGTTCCGCGAGCCGACTACCGTGCGCTGCCCCGGGTGACCTTCACCGATCCCGAGGTGGGCGCGGTCGGGCTCACCGAGCGGCAGGCCCGCGAGCGGGGCATCAACGTGCAGGTCGGTTTCACGAAGCTCGGCAGCTCGACCCGGGGGTGGATCCACCGGGTCGGCGACGACGGTTTCATCAAGCTCGTCGCGGACGCCGACCAGGGAGTGCTGATCGGGGCGACGTCGGTCGGTCCGGCCGGCGGCGAGGTGCTCTCCGCCCTGGTCGTGGCGGTGCACGCGGCGGTGCCGCTGAGCCAGCTCCGCCACATGATCTACGCGTACCCGACCTTCCACCGGGCCATCGAGTCCGCGCTACACGACCTGTCCTGACCGGGTCCGCGAAGCGGTGCGCCGGGCGTGATCCACTCGGCTTCATGAAAGTCGCGGTGTCCGTGGCCGGTTGACTCCACGACATCATGAAAGCCGAGTCGATCAAGGCTCGGGCGGTGCGACCTGGTGTCGATGGCGCGCGGACTCTGCCGCCGGGCGCCGATTCGGGCCGCCGGAATGGTGGCGGATGGGAAGAATGCGGCAGCCGGACGGCAAACGCCGGGCATTTTGCTGTTCATTTCTTTCATCGCGGTGACGTACGATTGCGACCGTGACCAAGCGGTTGACTGAAGTTGCCAAGAAGGCGGGCGTCAGCGAGGCCACCGTCAGTCGGGTGCTCAACGGCCGTGACGGGGTTTCCGAGGCGACCCGGACCGCCGTGCTGACAGCGCTCGACGTGCTCGGTTACGAGCGGCCGACCAAGCTGCGTGGCGAACGCGCCCGGCTGGTCGGGCTGGTGCTGCCCGAGTTGCAGAACCCGATCTTCCCGGCGTTGGCCGAGGTCGTCACCGGGACCCTCGCCCAGCGGGGCTACACCCCGGCTCTCTGCGCCCGGACCATCGGCGGGGTGTCCGAGATGGACTACGTGGAGATGCTCCTCGACCACCAGGTGTCCGGGGTGATCTTCGCCGGTGGCTCGTACGCGCTCGCCGACGCTCGACACGACCACTACCGTCGACTGACCGACCGGGGCCTTCCGGTCGTGCTCGTCAACGCGGGCGTGGACGAGCTGGGGTTCCCACGGGTCTCCACCGACGACGCGGTCGCGGTCGAGCAGGCGTACGGGCACCTGCGTTCGCTCGGGCACGAACGGATCGGGATGGTCCTCGGCCCGGAGGGGCACGTGCCGTCCCGCCGCAAGCTGGACGCGATGATCCAGGCCGCGGGCTGGGACGAGGCCGACGCCGAGTGTGTCGAGCGGTCCAGCTTCTCGATGGAGGGTGCGCGGGTCGCCGCGACGAAACTGGTCGAGCGGGGCGTGACCGGCATCATCTGCGCCAGCGACGTACTGGCGTTGGGCACGATCCGTGCGGCCCGGCGGTTGGGGCGTTCGGTGCCGGCCGACGTGTCGGTGGTGGGCTTCGACGACTCCGCGTTCATGACGTGCACCGACCCGCCGCTGACCACGGTGCGGCAGCCGATCGAGACGATGGGGCAGGCTGCCGTGGACCTGCTGGTCACCCAGATCGAGGGTGCCGGCGTGCTGCACGACGAGTTGCTGTTCGAGCCCGAGCTGGTGGTCCGCGGCTCGACCGCTCCCGCGCCCGGTCGCTAGCGACCACTCCACCCGACGCTTCGGCCGTCGACCGCTCCCGGCGGTCGGCGGCCGTTTTCGTCGCTGCGAACGTCGCGCAGCATCGACCTGTCCGAATGGCCCTTCATAACGGGTCAAAGGCCGCCATATCCGGCTGCTTTCACGAGTTTGCCAACATCTGCCGTAATCACGTCGTGTCCTTTCGGAACAGGGTCGATACCTTGCCGAAATGAGTCCCCCTCGCTACAGTGACTCCACTCACACCTGGCTCCGACGCAGCTACTGGGCGTCAGGTCGTATCACCGCAGATCAGCGAAGGTCATTGGAGTCACCCGTTCCCGAAGGGATGGACAGATGTCCGTACCGCAATACCGAAAGGCTGCGGCGGTTGCGCTCGTGGCCGGCCTGGGGCTCAGCCTCACGGCGTGCTCCACGAAGAGCGACGACAAGGACACGACCGCCGGCGGCAAGGTCACCATCACGGTCGACTGCCAGCCGGTCGGCGCCCAGAAAGAGCTGTTGAAGAACTGGAACGACGACGTCGCCGAGTTCCAGCGGCAGAACCCGGACATCGTCGTCAAGAGCGTCAGCGTCGGGGAGCAGTGCAACAACCCGCCGGACTTCACCGCCCGCCTCGCCGGCGGCACCGTGACCGACGTGTTCTACGGCTACATGACCGACCTCCAGCAGGTGCTGGACTCGGGTCAGGCGATGGACATCACCCAGTACGCCAACAAGGACAACATCTCCACCTGGGACAGCGTCGACCCGGCGCTCAAGGAGGTCTTCACCGACGGCGGCAAGCTCTACGCCGTGCCGGTCAAGAACTACTCGATGGGTCTGGTCTACAACAAGGCCCTGTTCCAGCAGGCCGGGCTCGACGCCAACAACCCGCCGAAGACCTGGGCCGACGTCCGGGCCGCCGCCAAGAAGATCTCGGCACTCGGCAACGGCATCGCGGGCTACTCGGAGTACAGCGCCGGCAACACCGGCGGCTGGCACTTCACCTCCCTGCTCTACTCGCAGGGCGGCCGCATGCTGACCGAGGACGGCAAGAAGGCCGACTTCAACAACGCCCAGGGCAAGCAGGTCCTGCAGAACATCAAGGACATGCGCTACGGCGACAACAGCATGGGCTCCCGTCAGCTGCTGCAGTGGGGTGACCTGCTGACGAACGCCGGCGCGGGCAAGGTCGGCATGTTCATCGGCGCGCCGGACGCCACCCAGGCGATCGTCAGCCAGTTCCAGGGCAAGTTCCAGGACTGGGCGATGAGCCCGCTGCCCGGCCAGGACGGCCCGGCGAAGGGGACGCTCGGTGGCGGCGAGGGCTACTTCTTCAAGAAGGACCTGACCCCCGAGCAGGTCAAGGCCGGCATGAAGTGGATCGCGTACCAGAAGCTGACGCCGGGCAAGGGTCAGTTCGACTACGTCCGGGCCAAGCCGCAGAACTACCCGGTGGGCCTGCCCCAGCCGCTGCTCTTCGCCAACGGCAGTGAGGCGCAGAAGCAGGAGCTGGAACTGCGCAAGGCGAACGCGAACGTCGACACGGCGAACTTCGCGCTCTTCGAGGCCACCCCGGTGCCGATCAAGGGTGAGCCGCGTAACGCACAGGCGGTCTACGCGGTGCTCGACGCTGCGATGTCCGGCGTGCTGACCAACCCGAACGCGAACATCGACGCGCTGCTCAAGACCGCCGAGCAGAAGGTCAACCAGCTCCTCGCCGCAGAGAGCTGACCGATCGTGTGGGGGCCGGGACGCCGACCCGGCCCCCACACCATCCGCCGCACCTCGTCGACGTCACCGACTCAACCAGGAGTTGCCTTGGCGATCACCACCGTCCCGGAGACCCCGAGGAAACCGGGCCGCCCGCCGTCGCCGTACTCGGCGAGGCCGCAGCGCACCAGCCTCGGCCGCAAGGTACGGGACAACCTCACCGGTCACGCGTTCCTGATCGGCGCGGTGCTCTGTTTCGTCGTCTTCTCCTGGTACCCGATGGTCCGCGGCGTCGTGATGAGCTTCCAGCGCACCCGGCGTGGCGAGACGACCTGGGTGGGCTGGGACAACTACACCCGCATCATCGCCGACCCCAGCTTCTGGACGGCCTGGCAGAACACCTTCTACTTCACGGTGCTCGCGCTCGTCGTCGGGTACGCGGTGCCGTTCTTCGTGGCGATCCTGCTCAACGAGTTCCGGCACGCCAAGGGTTACCTGCGGATCCTGGTCTACCTGCCGGTGATGCTGCCGCCCGCCTCGGCGCTGTTCCTGTTCAAGTTCTACGCGTACGACCCCAGCGAGGCCGGGCTCTTCAACGCGATCCTCAAGGCGCTGCACCTGCCCACCTCGCAGTGGATGCAGTCGCCGGAGATGACGATGCCGGCCATGGTGGTCGCGTCGACCTGGATGAACATGGGCGGCGCGGTGCTCATCTACCTGGCGTCGTTGCAGAACATCCCCGGGGAGCTGTACGAGGCAGCCGAACTCGACGGCGCCGGGATCTGGAAGCGCATCGTCCACGTGACGATCCCGCAGACCCGGCTGATCCTCGCGCTCCTGGCGATGTTGCAGATCGTCGCCACGATGCAGCTCTTCATCGAGCCCCTGATCCTCGCCAACGGCGCGGGCGCGGAGGACTCCGCGACCTCGGTGGCGTACCTCATCTACCAGCACGGGTTCTTCCAGAACGACCTCAACGGCGCCGCTGCCCTGGGCGTGATCATGCTCGTGGTGCTGGCCGGCTTCTCCGCCGTGTACGTGCGGCTGACTGCGAAACAGGACTAGGACGGCGAGGAATGGCACAGGATTCCGGAACCCGGACCCTCATCTCCCACTCCCAGCTCAGCCGGGGGCGCGGCAAGGTCATCTACTGGACGCTGCTGGTCGTCGTGGTGGCGGGGTTCACGCTCGTCTTCCTCGGACCGCTCTACTGGATGGTCACCGGCGCGCTCAAGTCCGGCCAGGAGATCGCCCAGACCCCACCGACGCTGTTTCCGAAGGATCCGCAGCCGCAGAACTACATCGACGCGTGGAACAACCTGGCCCTCGCCAAGCTGCTGTTCAACACGTTCTACTACGCGATCGGCGCGGTGCTGTTCCAACTCGTCTTCGACGCGGCTGCCGCGTACTCGTTGTCCAAGCTGAGGCCGATCTTCGGCAACGTGATCCTCGCGCTGATGCTGGGGACGCTGATGATCCCGGCGATGGTCCTCATCGTCCCGCAGTACGTGACGGTGCTGGACCTGCCGATCCTGCACATCAACCTGCTCGACTCGCCGTTCGCCATCTGGCTGCCGATGGTCGCGAACGCGTTCAACATCTTCCTGTTGAAGCGCTTCTTCGACTCGATTCCCGAGGAGTTGATGGCGGCGGCCCTGATGGACGGGGCGTCGTCACTGCGCACCCTCTGGTCGATCATCCTGCCGCTGTCGCGTCCCATCCTCGGCGTCGTCTCGATCTTCGCCGTGACGGCGGTGTGGAAGGACTTCCTCTGGCCGAAACTGGTCATGCCGTCGCCGGAGACCCGGACGGTCAGCGTGGGCATCTACACCTTCGCCGGTGGCACGCCGATGAACGTGGTGATCGCCGCGTCGGTCATCGCCGCGATCCCGACTGTCATCATCTTCCTGATCTTCCAACGGAACATCATGTCCGGTCTGACCACGGGCAGCATCAAGGGATAGCCACCACCGCATCCTCCCGCGCGGCGAACAACGACCGTTCGCCCGCCACATATCCAGGTCCGGCTGACCCGCCGACGTACTGACGCAGAAAGCAGGTGCTCGTGTCCACAGCTGACAGAAGTCCGTGGTGGCGTGGAGCCGTGATCTACCAGGTGTATCCCCGGAGCTTCGCCGACGGTAACGGCGACGGCATCGGTGACATCGCCGGCATCCGGTCCCGGCTGAACCACCTGTCCGCGCTCGGCGTCGACGCGATCTGGTTCAGCCCCTGGTATCCCTCCCCGATGGCCGACGCCGGCTACGACGTGTCCGACTACCGCGACATCGACCCGGTCTTCGGCAGCCTGGCCGAGGCGGAGGCGTTGATCGCCGAGGCACACGAGCTGGGCATCCGGACCATCGTCGACGTGGTGCCGAACCACTGCTCCGACGCGCACCCCTGGTTCCAGGCGGCCCTCGCCGGTGGACCCGGCGCGCCGGAGCGCGACCTGTTCTGGTTCCGGCCCGGCCGGGGTCCCAACGGTGACCAGCGGCCCACCGACTGGATCGGCGAGTTCGGCGGCGAGACCTGGACCCGCACCACCAACCCGGACGGCACCCCCGGCGACTGGTACCTGCACCTGTTCGCCCCGCAGCAGCCGGACTTCAACTGGGACCACCCCCGGGTACGGGCGGAGTTCGAGGACATCCTGCGGTTCTGGTTCGACCGGGGCGTGGACGGCATCCGGATCGACTCGGCCGGGCTCCTGGTCAAGGACGGGGAGCTGCCCGAGGTCCGACCCGACCACCCGCACCCGTTCCACGATCTCGACGGGGTGCACGACATCTACCGGGGCTGGCGGCGGGTCGCCGACTCCTACCCGGGTGAGCGGGCGCTGATCGGTGAGGTGTGGCTGCCGGACCGGCAGCGGTTCGCCAACTACCTGCGCCCGGACGAGCTGCACGCCGCGTTCAACTTCGACTTCCTCGGCTGCGCGTGGGACGCCTCGGCGCTTCGCGAGAGCATCGACGGGACGCTGAGCGCACACGCGCCGGTCGGCGCACCGGCCACCTGGGTGCTCTCCAACCACGACGTCACCCGACACGTCACCCGCTACGGTCGGGCCGACACCCGGTTCAGTTTCGCCGCCAAGCGCGAGGGGACCCCCACCGACCTGGAGCTGGGCACCCGTCGGGCGCGCGCCGCCGCACTGCTCTCGCTGTCGCTGCCCGGTGCCGCCTACGTCTACCAGGGCGAGGAACTGGGCCTCTACGAGGTCGAGGACATCCCGTACGCGCTGCGGCAGGACCCGATGTGGGAACGGTCCGGCCGGATCGACCCGGGCCGGGACGGCTGCCGCGTACCGCTGCCGTGGGCCGGTGACCAGCCGCCGTTCGAGTTCAGCCCCGCCGGTGCCGCGACGCCCTGGCTGCCCCAGCCGGCCGACTGGAAGGACCGGACGGCCAGCGCCCAGACCGGCGACTCGACCTCGATGCTGGAGCTGTACCGGGCGGCGATCCAGGCCCGCAGGGCCGAACCGGCGCTCGGTGACGGCGAGCTGACCTGGCTGCCCGCCCCGGACGGGGTGCTCGCCTTCAGCCGCGGCCGTGGCTTCAGCTGTGTGGTCAACCTGTCCGCCGAGGCGGTGTCGATGCCAGTGCAGGGGGAGTTGCTGCTGGCCAGCGGACCGCTCGACGACGGGTTGCTGCCGTCCGACACCGCGGTCTGGCTGCGTACCGCCGAATCCACCGACGGGCCGCGCGGGGCGGACGGCCCGGCCTGACCTGACTCCGCTCGCCGTGGGGGGGGGGGGGGGGGGCCCGCCCCCCCCCCCCCCCCCCCCCCCCGGGGGGGGGGGGGGGGGGGCCGCCCCCCCCCCCCCCCCCCCCCCCGGGGGGGGGGGGGGGGCCCCCCCCCCCCCCCCCCCCCCCCACGCCACCAGGAAGGAGGTACGAGGGAGACGCGCGACACCGCACCGACACGGGGGGATCTGGCCTGCCTGACGAAAGGGAGAGCGCAGCTCATGGCCAACCACACCACCGGCACCCCGCACCACCTTCGACACCCGGCCCGGGCAGGGTTGGCCGCCATCGCCGCCACCCTGCTCGCCGCCACAACGGTGACCGCCCTCGCGGTCACCGGCACCGCGACTCCGGCCTCGGCGGCCGGGTTGTCCCCCTTCGACATCTCCGGCCGGGGCGCCACCGTCCCGTTTCTCGAGCAGGAGGCGGAGGAGGCCGCCCACAACGGCTCGAAGATCGGCCCGGACCGGCGCTACGGCACGCTGCCGTCCGAGGCGTCCGGCCGGGAGGCGGTCACCCTCGACGCCGTCGGTGAGTACGTCGAGTTCACCCTCACCGCGCCGGCCAACGCGGTCACCTTCCGGTACAGCCTGCCGGACAGCCCGTCCGGCACCGGCCGGGACGCCGCCATCGATCTGCGGGCCAACGGGTCGCTGCTGAAGTCGGTCCCGGTGACGTCCAGGTACGGCTGGTACTACGGCGGATACCCGTTCAACAACAACCCGGGTGACACCAACCCGCACCACTTCTACGACGAGACCCGGGCGATGTTCGGCAGCACCCAGCCGGCCGGCACGAAGATCCGGTTCCAGGTCTCCTCGACCGCCCAGTCGCCCTCGTTCACCATCGACCTGGCCGACTTCGAGCTGGTCGCCCCGGCGATCACCAAACCCTCCGGTGTGCTCGACGTGGTCACCGACTTCGGCGCGGACCCGAGCGGCGCGACCGACTCGACCGCGAAGTTCCAGGCGGCTGTCGACGCCGGTAAGGCCCAGGGCCGGGCGGTCTGGATTCCGACCGGCACCTTCACCCTCTGGGACCACGTGGTGGTCGACGGGGTGACCCTGCGCGGCGCCGGCCCCTGGTACTCGGTGCTCGGCGGCCGGCATCCCACGGACCGGAACCGGTCCGTCGGCATCTACGGCAAGTACGTCCCCGGTGGCGGCTACACCGGCCCGGTCCGCTCGCACGAGGCGAACGGGCCGAGCCGCAACGTGACGCTGCGGGACTTCGCCATCATCGGCGACATCCGCGAGCGGATCGACGACGACCAGGTCAACGCCCTGGGTGGGGCGATGACCAACTCGGTGGTCGACAACCTGTGGCTGGAGAACACCAAGGTCGGGGCGTGGATGGACGGCCCGATGGACAACTTCACGATCCGCAACAGTCGCATCCTGGACCAGACCGCGGACGGGGTGAACTTCCACACCGGCGTGACCAACTCGACGGTGACCAACACCTTCGTCCGGAACACCGGGGACGACGCGTTGGCGATGTGGGCGCAGAGCGTGCCGAACGTCAACAACTCCTT
This sequence comes from Micromonospora sp. NPDC049204, assembly GCF_040647935.1. Lineage (NCBI taxonomy): Bacteria > Bacillati > Actinomycetota > Actinomycetes > Micromonosporales > Micromonosporaceae > Micromonospora > Micromonospora sp. NPDC049204. Next base: position 465,989 of record NZ_JBEZDC010000003.1, read on the forward strand.
CACGCACAACACCATCGGCGTGACCCTGCTGGCGAACCACCTGGTCAGCTACGGCGGTCGGGACATCAAGATCACCGACAACGTGACTGCCGACTCGCTCACCAACGGCGGCGGCATCCACGTCGCGAACCGCTATCCGGGTGTGCAGGGCGACACCGCGGTCCGGGGCACCTGGACGGTCGCCCGGAACACGTTGATCCGCAACGGCAACTCGGACTACAACTGGAACTTCGGCGTCGGGGCGATCTGGTTCTCCGCACTGAACGAGTCGTTCCAGCAGGCCACCATCAACATCACCGACACCGACATCCTGGACAGCTCGTACGCGGCGCTGCACTGGATCGAGGGCCAGACCAGCGGCATCAACCTGAGCAACGTGCGGATCGACGGCGCCGGCACGTACGCGCTCCAGGTGCAGGCACCCAGCCAGGTGTCCTTCACGAACGTGCGGGCCACCAACATCGCGCAGAGCAACCCGATGCACAACTGCGTGGGCGGTGGCTTCCAGATCACCCAGGGCAGCGGCAACTCCGGCTGGTACACGTCGACTCCGTACTGCGGCCCGTGGCCGAACCCGCAGTGGGGCGGCGGACCCACCACGCCGCCGCCGACCACCCCGGGGCCCACCACCCCGGCACCCACCACCCCGGCGCCGACCACGCCGCCGCCCACCACGCCGCCGCCCACCAGCGGGGGGAACCTGGCGCTGAACCGGTCGGCGACCGCGACCAGCACCAACCAGAGCTACACGGCGACCAACGTGGTGGACGGCAACGCGGCCAGCTACTGGGAGAGCGCCAACAACGCCTTCCCGCAGTCGATCACCGTCGACCTGGGCTCGGCCCGATCGGTCGACCGGGTGGTGCTCAAGCTACCCAGCGGTTGGGAGCAACGCACCGAGACGCTGTCGGTGCTCGGCTCCACCGACGGCTCGTCGTACGCCACCCTGGCGTCGTCCGCCGGTCGGGTGTTCGCCCCCGGCTCGGGTAACGCCGTGTCGATCGGTCTGCCCTCCGGTGACCGCCGTTACCTCCGGGTGACGGTCACCGGCAACACCGGCTGGCCGGCCGCGCAACTCTCCGAGGTCGAGGTGTACGGCGGCACCCAGACCACCCCGCCGCCCACCACGGCCCCGCCCACCACGGCCCCACCGACCACGGCCCCACCGACCACGGCCCCACCGACCACCCCGCCGCCCAGCGGCAACCTGGCGGCCGGGAGGTCGGTCACCGAGACCAGCCACTCCGACGTGTACGCCGCCGCCAACACCGTGGACGGCAACCCGAACACCTACTGGGAGAGCGCCAACAACGCCTTCCCGCAGTCGCTGACGGTGGACCTGGGCACCAACCGGACGGTGTCCCGGGTCGTGCTGAAACTCCCACCGTCGTCGGCCTGGCAGACGCGTACGCAGACGCTGTCGGTGCTCGGCTCCACGAACGGCTCGTCCTTCAGCACCCTGAAGGCGTCCGCCGGCTACACCTTCAACCCGGCCAGCGGCAACACGGTCACCGTGACCTTCACGGCGACCAGCCAGCGGTACCTGCGGCTGACCGTCACCGGCAACACCGGCTGGCCAGCGGGTCAGCTCAGCGAGTTCGAGGTCTATTCCAGCTAGCCCGGGTGCCCCCGTCCGATCCGGGCGGGGGCCACCCGATCCGGCGCTCCGGGGCGACGCGGCCCCGGCCCGCCGACCCCGTCCCACCCGCACCGTCCCCCACCTGTCGCGGAACGACGGGCGTACCCCTGCACCCGTCGCCGGGCAACGCACCCGCACCCACCCCCGAAAGAGGTGTAGCGACCCCATGTCCAGTAACGGCACCAGACGAGGCACGCCGCCGAGCGGCGCGCCCAATCCCGTCCCCCGCACCGCCCGCAGTCGGCGGCTCCTCGCCGGCGCACTCGCCGGGATGCTCCTCGCCACCGCCCCGGTCGTCACCCCCGCAGCGACCGCGGCACCGGCGGCCGACCCGTCCGCGGCCGCCGCGCGCATGGCGATGCTCGCCGGGCTCTCGGCCACCATGACCGCCAGCAGCTACAACCAGAACTACGTGGCGGGCAACGCCAACGACGGCAACGCCTCGACCTACTGGGAGAGCAACAACAACGCGTTCCCGCAGTGGATCCAGGCGGACCTGGGTGCCACGGTCAGCGTCGACCGGGTGGTGCTCAAGCTGCCGCCCGCGTCGGACTGGCAGACCCGCACCCAGACGCTGTCGGTGCTCGGCTCCACCAACGGCTCGTCCTTCACCACCCTGAAGGCGTCCGCCGGCTACACCTTCAACCCGAGCAGCGGCAACACCGCGACCGTCAGCTTCACCGCCGCCAGCACCCGCTACGTACGGGTGCAGGTCACCGGCAACACCGGCTGGCCGGCCGCGCAGCTCTCCGAGGTCGAGGTGTACGGCGCCACCGGCAGCACCGACACCCAGGCTCCCAGCGCCCCCGGCAACCTGGCGTACACCCAGCCCGCCAGCGGGCAGATCCGGCTCACCTGGTCGGCGTCCTCCGACAACGTCGGGGTGACCGGCTACGACGTGTACGCGGGCGGCGCGCTGCGCGGCAGCGTCAACGGCTCGACGCTCACCTACACCGACAGCCAGTCCGACAGCGCCACCGTCTCGTACTACGTGCGGGCCAAGGACGCCGCCGGCAACCAGTCGTCGAACAGCAACACGGTGACCCGGACCGGCACCGGCAACCCGCCGACCGGGAGCAACCTGGCGATCGGCAAGCCGATCTCCGCCTCCGGGTACGTGCACACGTTCGTGGCCACCAACGCCAACGACAACAACGTGGCGACCTACTGGGAGGGCAACGGCAACCCGAGCACGTTGACCGTGCAGCTCGGCGCGAACGCCAGCCTCAGCCAGGTCGTGGTGAAACTGAACCCGGACTCGGCCTGGGGTGCCCGTACGCAGAACATCGCGGTGCTCGGTCGGGACCAGGGCTCGTCGTCCTTCACCACTCTGGCCGGTGCGGCGAACTACAGCTTCAACCCGGGCAGCGGCAACACGGTGACCATCCCGGTCTCCGGTGCGGCGGCCGACGTCCGGCTCTCGATCGCCTCGAACACCGGCGCCCCGGCCGGACAGGTCGCCGAGTTCCAGGTCTTCGGCACCCCCGCGCCGAACCCCGACCTGACCGTGACCGGCATGTCGTTCAGCCCGTCGGCACCCGTGGAGACCAGCACCATCACGCTCTCCGCGACCGTGCGCAACGCGGGCTCGGCGGCCTCCGGCGCGACAGGAGTCAACTTCTACCTGGGCTCCACCCGGGTCGGCACCGCGTCGGTCGGTAGCCTCGCGGCCGGCGCCTCGACCACGGTCAGCGCCAGCATCGGCACCCGGGACGCGGGCAGCTACCCGCTCAGCGCGAAGGTCGACGAGTCGAACACCGTCGTCGAGTCCGACGACACCAACAACAGTTACTCCAACCCCAGCCCGCTGGTGGTCAGCGCGGTCGCCACGTCGGACCTGGTCGCCTCGTCGGTGGCCTGGTCGCCGGGCAACCCGTCGGCCGGCAACACGGTCACCTTCTCGGTGTCGGTGCGCAACGCCGGCACTGTGGCGTCCGCGTCCGGCTCGCACGGCATCACGCTCACCGTGCTCAACGAGTCCGGCACCGTGGTCCGTACCCTGACCGGCTCGTACTCCGGTGTGATCAACGCCGGCGCCACGGTCGGCCCGGTCAACCTGGGCACCTGGACCGCCGCGAACGGCAAGTACACCGTCCGGGTGGTGCTCGCGGCCGACGGCAACGAGCTGCCGGTCAAGCAGGCCAACAACACCAGCGACCGTCCGCTCTTCGTCGGTCGCGGCGCCAACATGCCGTACGACATGTACGAGGCCGAGGACGGCGCGGTCGGCGGCGGCGCCAGCGTCGTCGGGCCGAACCGGGAGGTCGGCGACCTGGCCGGCGAGGCGTCCGGTCGGCGTGCGGTGACCCTCAACTCGACCGGCAGCTACGTCGAGTTCACCACCCGGGCCAGCACCAACACGCTCGTCACCCGCTTCTCCATCCCGGACGCCCCGGGCGGCGGTGGGATCAACTCCACGCTGAACGTCTACGTCAACGGCACGTTCCACAAGGCCATCGACCTGACGTCCCGGTACGCCTGGCTCTACGGCAACGAGACCAGCCCGGGCAACTCGCCGAGCGCGGGCGGGCCGCGGCACATCTACGACGAAGCCAACGTCATGCTCAACTCGACGGTCCCGGCCGGCAGCAAGATCCGCCTCCAGAAGGACTCGGCCAACACCACCAACTACGCGATCGACTTCATCAACACCGAGCAGGTGTCGCCGATCGCCAACCCGGACCCGACCCGCTACACCACGCCGGGCGGCTTCACCCACCAGGACGTGCAGAACGCCCTGGACCGGGTGCGGATGGACACCACCGGCAACCTGATCGGGGTGTACCTGCCGGCCGGTAACTACTCCACCTCGTCGAAGTTCCAGGTGTACGGCAAGGCGGTCCAGGTGACCGGTGCCGGCCCCTGGTACACCCGGTTCAACGCCCCGTCGGGCCAGGACAACACCGACATCGGCTTCCGGGCCGAGAACTCGGCGGCGAACTCGTCCTTCAAGAACTTCGCCTACTTCGGCAACTACACCTCGCGGATCGACGGTCCGGGCAAGGTGTTCGACTTCTCCAACGTGTCGAACATCGTGATCGACAACATCTGGAACGAGCACATGGTGTGCCTCTACTGGGGCGCGAACACCGACTACATGACGATCAAGAACTCCCGGATCCGCAACATGTTCGCCGACGGCATCAACATGACCAACGGGAGCACCAACAACCTGGTCAGCAACAACGACGCCCGGGCCACCGGTGACGACAGCTTCGCGCTGTTCTCGGCGATCGACGCGGGCGGCGCCGACATGAGGGACAACGTCTACGAGAACCTGACCTCGACCCTCACCTGGCGGGCCGCCGGTGTGGCCGTCTACGGCGGCTACGGCAACACGTTCCGCAACATCTACATCGCGGACACGTTGGTCTACTCCGGCATCACCATCAGCTCGCTCGACTTCGGCTACCCGATGAACGGCTTCGGTGCCAGCCCGCCGACCCGGTTCGAGAACATCTCGATCGTGCGGGCCGGCGGGCACTTCTGGGGCTCGCAGACCTTCCCGGCCATCTGGGTCTTCTCCGCCTCGAAGGTGTTCCAGGGCATCCGGGTCAGCGATGTCGACATCGTCGATCCGACCTACAGCGGCATCATGTTCCAGACCAACTACGTCGGCGGGCAGCCGCAGAACCCGATCACCGACACGGTCTTCACGAACGTCTCGATCAGCGGGGCGCGCAAGAGTGGTGACGCCTACGACGCCAAGTCCGGCTTCGCCATCTGGGCCAACCCGATGCCGGAGGCCGGGCAGGGGCCGGCCGTCGGGTCGGTCACCTTCAACAACCTGCGGCTGAGCAACAACGCGGTGGACATCCAGAACCCCACGACGACCTTCACCATCAACCGCAACTGATCCAGCCGGCACCGGATGCCGCCGGGAGGTTCACCCCTCCCGGCGGCATCGTGCCGTGCCGACCCTCGCCGGCCGCGAACCGGGCCGCGCCGCTGGCCGCGTCCGTGGCCAGCGAATCCATCCCGTACGCCAGCTCGGTCGCCAGCGCCTCCGGCTCGGGCCGTCCGGCACCGGCCAGGACCGCCGCCCGGTCGTTGCGCAGGCAGGTCTGCGGGTGCCGGGCGATCGCCGCCGCCAGCTCCTCGGCCGCGGCCCGCGCCTGGCCGGGTGGCACCAACCGGTTGACCAACCCCATCGAGTACGCCTCATCCGCCGGCACCGGGCGGCCGGTGAGGATCAGATCCATGGCCCGGCTCTCGCCGATCAACCGGGGCAACCGCACGGTGCCACCGTCGATCAACGGCACCCCCCAGCGGCGGCAGAACACCCCGAGCGTCGCGTCGGACTCGGCGACCCGCAGGTCGCACCAGAGCGCCAACTCGAGCCCACCCGCCACCGCGTACCCGGAGATCGCCGCGATCACCGGTTTGCTGAGCGTCATCCGCGTCGGACCCATCGGGCCGTCCCCCTCCGGCTCGACCCGGTTGCCGCTCGGCGTGCCGAGGGCCTTCAGGTCGGCGCCGGCGCAGAACGTGCCACCGGCCCCCCAGAGCACAGCCACCGACGCGTCCGGATCGGCGTCGAAGGCCCGGAACGCGTCGGCGAGCGCCCGAGCCGTAGGACCGTCGACGGCGTTCCGAACGTCCGGGCGATCCAGCACCACAGTGCAAACCGCCCCAACCCGCGTCACCCGCACACCCATCCCGCCAGCATGCCCGCCCCACCCCCACCCCACAATCCCCGTCGATCTTGCACTTTCGGTCGCCGGTTCGCGGCCTGTGTCCCGAGTTGTCGGGGCAGAAAGTGCAAGATCGGCGGCGTGGGCGGGGCGGCAGGTTTGTCGTCGCCGACCGGTTTGCGACGGCGATCGCCGGGAAGTCGGTACTCGTGCGAGCACTTTTGACGAAAGTTGAGCAGGAATCCCGGCTGGACCGCGCGGGTGACCGGTTGCAGAAGGTCGTCCTGGGAACGCTGCGTCCGCGGCGGCTGCGGGACCTGCTGCACGGGGTGACGCTCGGGCATCCACTGCACCCGGCGATGGTGCAGGTGCCGGTCGGCGCGTGGATCAGCGCCGCCGTGCTGGACCTCATGCCCGGACAGCGTCGACCCGCCACCGTGCTCGTCGGCCTGGGCACGGTCAGCGCGGTGCCGGCGGCGGTCGCCGGACTGAACGACTGGGCGGCACTCGCCCGGGACCAGCGCCGGGTCGGCCTCGTGCACGCCGCCGCCAACACCGTCGGCCTGACGCTGTACGCCGGCTCGCTGGCCGCGCGGCTGTCCGGTCGGCACGGCATCGGCCGCGCGCTCGGGTTCCTCGGGCTCTCGACCGTGAGCCTCGGGGCGTACATCGGGGGTCACCTCGCGTACAAGCAGGGGGCGCAGGTCAACCAGAGCGTCTCCGAGCTGCATCGGATGACCGACGGCTGGCACTCGCTCGCCGACATGGCGACGTTGCCGCAGCGCACCCTGATCACCCGAGAGGTGGACGACGACATCTCGGTGATCCTCTACCGGCACGGTGACGAGGTGACCGTGATGTTGGAGCGTTGCCCGCACCAGAGCGGGCCGCTCGGCGAGGGCGAGGTGCAGGAGATCGACGGCCACGCCTGCGTGGTCTGCCCGTGGCACGGCAGCGCGTTCCGGCTCAACGGTGGCGAGGTCATGCAGGGTCCCTCCGGCAACGACCAGCAGATCCTGCCCACCCGGATCCAGAACGGCGTGCTCCAGACCCGCCTGCCCTGACCGCGTCTCCAGACCCGCCCGCCGGGACGTCAGCTGCGTCGGTGTCGACCGACCGACGGCCCCTCCGGCATCGAGTCCAGGCCGTGCCCACCATCGAACAACCCGCCGTCAGCCCCGTCGCCAGCCCAACCGTCGTCGCCACCCCAGGCGGACGCACCGGTGTGCGCCGTTCCGCTGCCCGGAGGTGCGATCCCGCTGCCGTACGGCGCGGTACCGCCGCCGCGAGACGCCATGCCACCACCACCGGTCGGCGCCGTGCCGCCGTCGCGTGTTGCCGGCGCTTCGAGGGCCGCCGCCGCCCGGCTGGCGGCCCAGGCGGCACCACTTCCCGCCGCCCCACCACCGGTCCGCCCCGCGCTGCTGCTCGTGCTCCCGCCGATGCTCCGGGCCGTACCGCCCCGGGGCGTGCGGGCCGCGGCCAGACGGGGAGCCGCTCCGGCGACGGCCGGACGGCGGCGCAGCCCCAGGACCGCGCCGATCTGTGCGCCGACAATGCTGGCCACCGCCAGTACGGCCGAGACGGCGAGAGGCCGGTTCACCCGGTCCTCGGTGCCGGCCCGGGCTGCCCCGACAGTCATCGCGGGTGGCTGGCCCGCCGACTCCGTACCGCTGGATGGTGGCGGGGCCGGCTGCTCCGGTGCGGCCCGTTCGGGCGCCGGCCGGGGCGCGGTCGGCTTCGGTGCCGCCGGCCGGTCGACGAGCCGTCCGGTGGCGTGCTTCCGGTTGCCCTGGTCGGCGGCCTCCGCGGGCAGCCGGAGCAGCTGACCAGGGCGGATGCGGTCCGGGTCGTCGAGCTTGTTCAGCTTGGCGAGCTGTCGGTAGTCGCCGAACTCGTCCAGGTAACGGTCAGCCACCTCGCCGAGGTAGTCGCCCCGCGCGACCCGGTACACGGGCGCGGCCTCGTGGTTGACGCTCGTGCCACCGGGAGCGGCGGCCCGGCCCGCCAGCCCGCCCTGCGCCAGCGGAGCCGCCGTGTCGGGCGTCGCGCCCACCCGGGTCGGCGCGGCCAGGGTGGCGGCGGCCGGTGCGTTGGTGCTCGCGTACGCCGGAGCGCCGTAGACCGCCGCGGCGCTGGCGGCGGCCGGACTGGCCGCGAGGATCAGCGCGACCGAGCCGACAAGCGCGGCGGCGGCCTTCTGCTGGCGACTCATCCCGGGCAGCTTCGGCGCCGGGCGGCGCAGGGTCTGCGCCCCCAACTCCACGAGGACGGAGAAGGCGAACGTGGCCCAGCCGAACCAGCCGGCCACCGCCAGTGCCCGCAGGAAGAGTTGGCCGTCGTCCCTGCTGGTCAGCGCGGTGCCGATCTCGGCGACGGTGGGAAGGTGATCAGGCAGGGGATTGCCGGCGAAGGCCAGCAGTGCGATCGGCGCGCCAACCAGCAGCGCACACAGCACGGCCAGTGCGCCGAGGCCGGTGAGGACGCGTCCGGTCCGCCGTGCGACGGACCCAGCCGATACGGGCATGGCTGCCTTCCTTCCTACGGTGCTGCTGCGGTGATGGCGCGCGCGGTCGCATCGCCGGTGACGGTGACCGTCTTGTCCTGGACGAAGGGCCCGATCATCGTGCGGTCGTAGGTGATCGTGACGGTGACCCGGATCAGGGTCTCCCCGGCGACCTCGGGGAAGCTCACGGTGTGGCCGCTGGTGCCCTCGGCGGCCTCCAGATAGTTGGTGACCGCCACGAGCGCCGCGTCCCTGTCGATCCGCGTCGGCCGGCCGTCGATCGCGGCCCCCCGGTCGATGGCCTGACCGCCGGCGCGGGCGGCCTCGGCGGCCAGGTTCTCGGCACGTTGCAGGCTGCGTAGCTGGCCGGCGCCGTCGAAGGAGAGACCCACGATGGCCAGTACGCCGATCATCGCCACCGCCAGGAAGATGCTCACCCGGCCGTGGTCGCCGGCGAGGGGGCGGCGGACGTCCGCGGTCATTCCCGACTCCGGTAGCGGTCAAGTGGCGAGGTGAACGTCGCGCTGACCTGCTTCTCGCCCGGCATTCCGGGCAGGACATCGAGTGAGATGTCCTGGAGCGACACCAGGCAGACCACCGTCACCGTCACCGTCGCGTCCGTACCGGCCGTGCTGCTGAAGGCATCGTCGAAGTTTCTCGATTGGCCAGCCACCGTGGCGGTGAGTTCCGGATTCAGTTCGTTGGCGCAGGCCAACCCGCGCCAGTCCAGCTGATCCTGGACGGCCTTCAGCGCCGCTGCTCGGGCCGTGGTCGAGTCCCGGGAGATCGAGGCGGCCCGGGCGGCATCGTGGGCCGCGGCCTCGATCGCCTCCGCCGCCACCGCCGTACGTCCGGCGACGCCGGCCAGCACCATCAGCGCGATGAACGCGGGGGCGAGCACCGCCACCTCGATGGAGACCGAGCCCCGCTCGGCGGTGCGGCTCATGGCTCGGTCAACCTCTCCACCGTTCCGTGGGCGCTCTGCCGCACCGCGAAGTCCACGCCCGGCACCACCGACAGGGACCGGCCGCTCACCGTGCAGGTGACCTCGGCCTCGTCGATGATCACGCAGGTCAGGTCGGTGCTGTCCCAGCCCACCAGCCAGCCGCCGGCGGCCTCGAGGAAGCTGGTCGCGCTGTCCACACCGGCACCGTTGGGCGCCTGGTACGGCCGTTGCGCGTTGACACCGCTCTGTGCGGCGTGCAAGGCGGTCGAACGGGCGAGGAAGACGGCCGCGATCTGGACCGAGGCGAAGAGCAGCACCAGGATCAGCGGCATCATCACGGCCAGCTCCACCGGATTCGCGCCCCGATCCCGCTCGCCGCCGGCGAGGCGGCGCCGGGTGGCGCTGACCGCCCAGCGCCACCTGGGAAACAGGGCTCGGCGCATCCCGGCTACTCGCCTTCGCCGCCGGTGCCTGCGCCCGGGGGTTCCGGGATGTCGTTCATCCAGTTTTCGGCCTTGGTCAGGGCCAACGCGGTGACGGCGATGGCGACGGCGACCAGGCCGGCGATGATCACCGCGGTGGGCACCGGGCTGTCACCGCGCTCACCGTGGCGGCGCAGCTCGGCCAGGCGCGTCGTCAGCACGACGTGCAGGTAGCTGAGGATGGACATGGCGTAACTCCTTCAGGGGGAGGGCTTCAGAGACGGGCGACGAACGGGTAGAGGACGAAGCCGAGCAACACGAAGACGAGCAGCGCGCCCGGGATGTCGAGTCGGCTGGTCACCCCCTCGGCGTGCGCGAGGTTGTCGGTGCGGATCTGGTCGCGGAGCGAGTCGGCCCGGCTGCGCAGGGTCTCGTGCACCTGTGCGCCCTCGCTGCCGGAGGAGCGCATGATCGCGCCGACGTCACCCAGCTCCGGAATGCCGATCTTGTCGGCGAGGTCGCGCAACTCGTCCCAGGGCGCGTGCATCTGCATCTGGGCGATCCGCAGCGACTCCTGGAGCCGGTCGAACACCCAGCCGTCGCAGACCGCCGCGGCGCGCTCCAACGACTGCACCGGCCCGTGCGCGGCGGAGAGCTGCAACGCCACCAGGTCGAGGTAGGTGCAGACGGCGGCGCGGAACTCGGCCCGCGCGGCCTCGGCCTTGGTCAGTACGGCCCGGTGCGCCAGCAGCCCGCCGATCAGTGCCAGGCCGAGGCTGCCGAGCACCGGTACGACGAGCGGAAACGAGACGCCGAGCACCAGCAACGCCACCCCGAGCAGGGTCGGCGTGGCCAGCCCGACAAGTGCGGAGAGCAGCACCGACAGCGCGTACTGCTCGGGGGTCTGGCCGATCAGGGCGAGCTGCCGGTGCGGCGGTCGCAGCCAGCGGGCCAAGCCGGTCAACGAGTCCAGTCGCCGGGAGGCGGGTGTGGCGAGCCGGCCGGTGCCCGGTGGCTGGTGCAGCCGACGCAGCGCCGGCCCCAGCGCCGGGGTCGCCGGCACCAACTCCCGGACCACCAGGAACACGCCCAACCCGACGCCGGCACCACCGCAGACGGCCATGGTGAGCTGCCAGTTCAGCATCATGCGATCACCTCGGCGGGGTCGGGCGCCGGCAGGAACCGGGACGGCCGCTGTGGCTGGCTCATCGACCGCACCCACGCCAACAGGCCGACGAAGGCGGCGCCCAGGGCGGCCATCACCACCTGACCCACCGGTGTGCCGTACGGCTTGATGTACTCGGCGTTGAGCAGCCCGTACGCCAGGGTGGCCAGGGTCATGGCGGTGAGGAAGCGGACCGCGAACCGGGGTTGGGTCCGCTTGGCCTCGATCTCTCGGCGGGTGGCCACCTCCGCGGATGCCGCGCCGGCGATGGAGCCCAGCACGTCACCCAGCCGTTCGCCCCGGTCCGACAGGTGCAGGATCAGCGCCGCGACCACCTGGTCACCGACCGGGTCGGCGATCTCGTCGGCGAACGCCAGCAACGCCGATCGGGCCAGCCAGCCGGCCTGTAGGCGGGCGGCGAGCAGCCGTACCTCTTCCTCGATGCCGGGTGGCACGCTGCCGATCGTGCCGATGATCGACTGTTGGAGGCCCTGCCCGGTGCCGGAGACGTCCTTGAGTCGACGGGTCCACTCGCCCACCGCCTCGATCCGGGCGATCGCCCGCTGCTCGGCCCTGCCCACCCCGAACAGCCACGGGGTGCCGGGCACCGCCACCGCCACCAGCAGGCCCACCACCGGCAGCCCGGTCAGCAGGAACGCCAGTGCGCCGGCACCCAGCGCGGCGACCAGCAGCGCCTGGTAGGCCCGCTGCTCGGTCGGCGTGGCGCCCGGTCCGCGCCACAGTCGAGACAGACCCGGCCCGGCTCCCGGACGAGGTCCGGGTGGCCGGCGGGTGCCGACGAGCGCGACCACGGCCAACAGCAGCCCGGCCACACAGGCCGCCCCGGAGACCACGGCGATCAACTCGACGCTGGCCAGCATCAGGTCACCGCCGGGCCAGTCGGGTCTGCCGGGGCCGTCGCCAGGCACCGGCGCCGGCCTCGACCCACCGGGTCAGCAACCGCGCGTCGTAACCCACCCGCAGCAACTGGTCGCGGACCCGTTCCGGCAGGTGCCGGGGGACCGCCCGACCGTCCGGGCCGGGACCGAACACCGTGGTGGTGGTGATCCGACCGGCTTCGCCGGCCCCGATCACCTCCTCCACATGGGAGACGAACCGGTGTTTCCGTCCGCCGATGGCGGTCTCGTCCTCGATGGTGACGTAGACGATCAGGTCGAGGGCGTTGCCGGCCATCCGGCGGGCCTGGTCGACTGTCATCTCGCGGCCGTGTGCCAACGCCAGCTCGACGATCCGTTCGCCCACCCCGGCGGCCGTACGGGCGTGGATGGTGCACATCGAGCCCCGGCTGGTGGTCATCGCCTGGAGCATCGGCACGATCTCCCGGGACCGCACCTCACCGACGATGATCCGCAGCACGCCCATCCGCAGCGACAGGGGGATCAGGTCGGCGATCGTCACCTCACCGGCCGGACGGCCGTCGAAGCCGCGCTCGCCGTGCCCCTCCCGGGCCTCGAAGCTCATCACCGCCCGGTGCCGCTCCCGGCGGCGGGCCGGCAGCAGTTCGCGGCTCTCCTCCAGCAGCACGTACGGCTCGTCCGGCGGGATCTCGTTCATCAACGCCCGGATGATCGTGGTCTTACCGGCACCGGCCAACCCGGCGACCATGATGTTCAACCCGGCGCGCATCGCCGCGCGCAGGAAGTCGCGCAGCAGCGGGTCGATCATCTCGTCGAGGTCGCCACGGGTGCCCGCGATGTCGTCGAGGCTCACGTCCAGTGTGTTGTGCTTGCGGATCACCGCGTACGGGCGGTGGCTGACCAGGAACACCGCCGCCAGCCGGCTGCCGTCGGGCAGTTGCAGGTCGAGGGTGGGCTTCACGGTGGACAGCGACCGCTCGGTCGCGCCCGCCCGGCGGGCCGCCGCCTGGAGGATCTCCACGAGTTCGGCGTCGCTGTCGGCGATCGGCTCGGCCCAGTCCACCCCACCGCCGTGCCTGGTGATGCGCACCTGGTCGCAGCCGAGGATGTGCACCTCCTCGATGGTGTCGTCGACCAGCAGCGTCTGTAGCCGACCGAGCCCCACCAGTTCGGCGGTCACCTGGTCGAGCAGCAGGCGCTCCTCGCCGGCAGCCATCGGGGTGCCGGCCCGGCGGACGAAGTCCGCGTACTGGGCGACCACCGTGACGGCCAGCCGGGCCCGTTCGGTGTCCTCCTCGTCGGCGGTGAACTCCCGGCCGCGCTGCCACAGGGTGAGCCGTTCGGTGAGTTCCCGGCGCAACTCCCGGACCACCTGGAAGTCCATCCGGGGTCGCGGCGTCGATGCCGTTGGCGCTGCGGCCGTGGGCACCGGCTGCGGCGTCGGCGCGGACTGTTGGTGCCGGCCGTTCGGCCCGGCCAGCGGCGGCTCGGTGGAGGTCACGCCCGGCGGCTGTTGACGAGGATCCGCGGAGACCGGCTCAAACCGCATCTGGAACCCCCTGCTGCACGGGCCACGCCAGCCGGGCCTGCCGCCGCTCCAGGAGCGCGCCGATCGGCACCTCCAACGCGGCGGCCGCGCGCATCAGCGGCCGTCCGGTCCGCACGGTCCCGCCCAGGGTGAGCACCCCGGCGGTACGCGGATCGTGGGGCAGCCGCGCGACGACCGGCAGTTTCAGGGCTCGGCTGATCTCGGCTCGCCCGTGTCCGCCGCCGACCAGCAGCAGCCGCAGGGTGCCGGGTGGAACCCGGTGCTCGGCGAAGTCCCGTTCGATCGCGGTGACCACCGCCCGGGTGCCGGAGAGGTCCGGCAGGTGCGCCCGGGTCACCAGCAGCACCACCGAGGCCGCCCGCAGCACCGGCCACGGGGGTGCGGCCACGTGCAGCCGGCCGCAGTCGACGAGCACGTCGTAGCCGGGGATGCCGCGATCGAGGGCGTTGAAGTAGTCGGCGAACCGCTGCCAGAGCGGGGTGACGCTGCCGCCCTGGGCCGGGTCGACGAGGCCGGGCAGCAGCAGTCGCTCCCGGTGGGGTGCGTCCAGGTCGACCAGTTGCGACCAGAACGCGGTCTCCAGGTTGCCGTCGCGCAGTTCCCCGACGGCCAGTTCGCCGATGCCGCGAGGGCCGTCCAACTGGCCGCCGAGATAGCCGGCGAGGATCGACCCGCCAGCCGGGTCGCACTCGGCGAGGACCAGCCGTCGGTGCCACGCCAGTGTGCAGGCCAGCGCGGACGTCGTGACGCCGGGCGAACCCTTCGCGGACACCAGCGCGATGATCGCCATGCTCAGGCCGCTTCGGTCAGCACGACGGCGACGCGCGACTGCGCGGTGAGAGCCACCACCGCGGGCACGTCCCGGGTGGGCAGCGCCAGGTACAGCACCTTGTCGTTGTTGGCCGGACTGACCATGTCGATCACGATGGCCGGGAACCTGGTGCCGGCGGCGGCCGGGTCCCCGTTGGCGCCGCGGTCCGGGGTGCTGATCAGCAGCACCTTGTCCCCGGGGTGCAGTTGCCGGGCCGGCACCTGGGCGGTCTTCAGGCCGAGCGCGATCTGCTGCTGGTCGGGACCGAGCAGCGGATCGTCGGTGACGTGCCCCAGGGTGAGCAGGGTGCCCGGGACCAGCTTCACCGCGGCCCGTTTGCCGACCACCTCGTCGAGCCGGCCGGCGGGCACCGGACGCAACCCCTGACCGCCAGCTACCTGCACGGTGATCAGATCGGCGGCGCTGACCTCCCGACCCACCTCCACCGGCCGGGCGACCGCGAGATAGCTGCCGGTGGCCCGGACCGAGGTGACCGCGAACGCCGCGCCCAGCCCACCCAGGGCGATCAGGAGTACGGCGAGACCGAGCAACCCCGGGCGGACCCGACGCTGCCGGACCACCTTGGGCGGGCTGACCGGTGCGTCGACCGACCCCGTTCCGTTGTGCGTCGCGAGACTCATCGGGTCACCACCTGGAGTTCGTTGATCTGGATCTGCACGACGCCGCTGTTCCGGGTCACCAGGATCTCTCCGCTCTGCCCACCGCCGTTCCAGGTCACCTTCCAGTGCGTGGTGGCGGTGACGTCGTATTTGCCGGCCTTCTGGTAGCCCTTGTCGTAGCCGCAGGTCGGGGAGGTGCGGCCGGCGAGGTTCTGGTCCGTTGCGACGTACGGGGTGGCGGCGTCGGGGCAGGACACGCGATCGCCGTTGCCCATGTCCCAGACGATCTCGCTAACCTCCGCCGTGATCTCGACGGTCACGTCCCGATCGGTCTCGTCGGCGTGGAGCGGGCCGAAGTGGCCGCGGTCCTTGTTGTCGGACCACATCCAGACCGGCAGGCCGACCAGGCCGGGGCCGTTGTCCTTGCGGGGTGCGACAGCCAGCGGCGCCCGCTTCAGCGTGATCTTCGCCAGGGCGCGTCGGGCCAACTCCGCCGGGTTCGGGGGCGCGCCGAAGCCGGGCGGCGCCTCCCGCAACACCACGGTGACGTTGCCGACGTCCGTGCCGTCGTTGCAGGTCTGCACGTACCAGTGCTGGCCCTCGGGTGCCTCGTTCTGCGGCTCGGCCAGCTCGTAGTAGCAGCCGTCGCCGCTGTTGAACCAGCCTTTGAGATCGTCGTAGCAGGGCACGGTCCGCCCGTCCCACTTGCAGACGCCGTCACCGTCACCGCCACCGTCGTCTTCGTCATCGCCGCCGCCGTTGTTGCCGCCGCCGCCCGGCTTGCCGGGTTCGTCGTCCCAGACGCTGCAGTCGGGCTGGTCGGGCGGGCAACTGGCCCCCGGACCGGCGCGCCGAGCTGCGGCTGCCGGCAGGGTCGTGCCGGCCACCAGGAGGAGCGCGAGCCCGATCCCGGCGAGGGTCCGCCGAGCCGCCGAGACCCCGGGAGTACGCGTCGGAGCGTCCGCTCCGGCCCGGGTCAGCATGGCTGGTCCCGGTGCAGCGTGCCGGAGTTGATCAGCCAACGGCCGTCGGGATACCGCGTCGCGGTGGCGGTGGAGAGGTGCCGGCCGCCGCCGCTGCCCGGGACGACGCGCTTGTCCTTGGCGTAGACCAGCCGGTAGCCGGTCAGGTCCAGGCAGTCCTGGATCTCGACGGTGGCCGGGTTCGCGTCCAGACTGACGGCGGTCACGGTCGGGTCCGACTTCAACGTCCCGGTACGCACAGCACCGTGCTCCTTAGCGTCTCGAATGGACAATTGCACCCGGGTCAGAAGTGGATCAGCGAGAAAACGGGACAGTTCCGGCGCACGCGGATCACTGCGTCCACTCGCCGTCCGCGAGGCCGCCAAATAACCGGAGTACGCGTCAAGCGCCGCCTTTTCCGCAGCGCGTCGGTCGACGTCGGGAGCCACCGGTTGCCCGTCGTCCTGGGCTGCCGCCGGCCATTCGGCGGCCTCCCGCCCACTGGCGCAGGCGGTGACCGGCACCGCCGCCACGACCGCCAGCAGGCAGATCGCCGCTCGTCTGAGCTGCCGTCCGCGCACCGTCGAGCCTCCTCGTGGTCGCCCGGCGGGGTGAAGGATCACCGCCGCAGGGCATGCGGAAGCGCGCCCGGATCAGCACATCCCGGAACGATCATTGCGCCTCTGCATTCACCGTTACGGATCTTCTACAAATGCAGGTCCCATGCCGTCGGGTGGTTAAGGTGAGGCTTGCGTCACACCCAAGGGGCGAGCATAGGCTGACGTTCGCCGATGCAACAGAGGCAATTCAAGCGAATACTCTGAGTGATGAAGGGTGGTGGTGGCGGGTGTCCGTGCCGCGTCCCGCGCAATGGCCCGGCGGAAGGTCGTCCATGACCCGGCGTCGGCGGACCGCCTGGGGCCAGCGGCGTCTCGTCGGCGGTCCCGGGAGTGGGACATCGCGGCCTCATCCCGGCATCCGGGCGGAGTTGTCGACCGGTCGACGATCCGCCGCGTCCGGCGGAGCGCCCGGCCCCGATCTCGCCGGAGGCACCCGCCGATGGTCGGCGGGGGAGGTCGCTTTCTGCGCCATCCGCCACACCGTAGCGATCGTCCAGTCACTATCCGTGTGCGCCGTCCCGGCGGTGCATCGGGGCTCCTTGGCGGTGACATGGCACTGACCGGCCCCCCTGCCGCCCTCCCTGGTCGGGGAAACCCACCCGATCGGAGCCCGGCGCCCCGGTCGTCCGGTGGCCCGACCGCACCCGCCCGCCCGCCGGCAGCCGCACCCGGGAAAAGCACGACGACATCCGGCGGCTCGGCGCACACGACCTCCTCGTCCCCGGGGCGTCGGACCCCTTCGACGGCACGCGCAGCCGTGGCTCACGTCCGGGTCCCGACCGTGCTCGCGTTCCTCACGGTCGGCCCGCTGATGCGGATGGCCGCGCTGCGCTACGCCGTACCCCCGGGTCTGCCGAACCGGACCGGCTGCGACGCCTGCGGCGCGGCGGTCGGCCTGACCCGGCCCTGGCCCGCGCTGGGTCCGGCGGCCCGGTGCGGTCGCTGCCGCGCACGTGTCGGCCCACCGCCGGGAACGGTCGAGCTGGCCGGGCTCGCCGCGGTGCTGCTGCTGGCCCTGGTCGGCCCATCGGGCGGGGCGCTGCCGGCGCTGGCCTGGTGGTTCGGCTGGACGATCCCGGCGGTCTTCGTCGACCTGGCCGTGCACCGCCTGCCGGATCGGCTCACCCTGCCGGCGGCGGCCGGGACGTGGTTGCTGCTCGGCGTCGCCGCCGCCCTTGCCGGCGAGCCGGGGCCGTGGCTGCGGGCTGCCGTCGGCGGCACGGGGCTGGCGCTGTTCTTCGCCACCACCACGTTGCTGCTGGGCAACCGCGGCTTCGGGCTGGGAGACGCCAAGCTGGCGCTCGGTGTGGGAGCGCTGCTCGGCTGGTACGGCTGGCCGGTGCTGCTGCTCGGGCTGCTGCTCGCCTTCGGGTTGTCCGCGCTGGTGAGTGTGGGCCTGCTGGCCGCGCGCCGAGTCAACTGGAGCACACACCTGCCGTTCGGCCCGTTCCTGCTGCTCGGCACGGTCGGCGCGCTCCTGCTGGCCGGCTGACGCCGCCCGCCGCCGCTGCCCGCCGCCCGCCGCCGCTGCCCGCGCCCGCCCCTCGCCAAGATCGTGCTCGATCCTGGATCTAGTGGCATCGCGCGGGCTGGCAGACCACTACAACCAGGATCGAGCGTGATCTTCTCCGACGCGGAGGTCACTGGCGGGTGCGGCTCGCCAGCTTCGGGACCGGGGGGTCGGCGCGGTCGCCTCGACGGCGGAGCGCCTCGGCGGCCGGGCGGGCCAGCAGTGGGGCTGCCACCACGGCGACCAGCGCACCGAACAGCACGCCCGCGATCACGTCGTGCGGGTAGTGCACGCCCACGAAGACCCGGGAGAAGGCACCCAGTGCGGCAAGCGGCAGCGCGACCAGGCCGAGTCGACGGGAGAGCAGGAGCGTGGTCACCGCCAGCGCGCCGGCGATCGTGGCGTGGTTGCTGGGGAACGACCAGTCGCCCGGGGGTGGGCAGGTGCCCGCGATGATCGCCCGGCCGACCGTCCGACAGGGGCGGTCCTCGTCCACCACTGTCTTGAACCATTCGCTGCCGACGTACGCGAGGATGGCCGGTAGCGGCGCGACCAGGGCGAGGGCCCGGTCGTGCGGACCACCGGACCATCGGGTCAGCGCGGCCAGCACCAGCAGCGCGCCGAGCAGCAGGATCACCCCCTCGGTGGCGTGCCCGACGAACCACTGCACCGGCTCCGGACTGCTGGCAGCGGCGTCGACGACATCGCGATACCACTCAGCACTGATCTCCGGAACGTCCACGCTGCCGTTGGCGGCCATGCATCACCTCACCTCTCGTTCATACCCTGTTCACCTGGGGGACACCCTAGGAACGCCGCAGCGGGTAGCGGAGCAGTCGAAGGTCGGTCGGGCACCCTGACCTTCGTCCAGGATTCGTTCAGGCGGCTCTGCTTGGCTGGTCGAGGACGTCGGCATTCACGGGAGGCTTTGTGCAGACCAGTTCGGCCACCGACCAACCGCCGCCCGCCAGCGGGACGGTGGACGACGAGGCCTGGCGGATCCGGCGTACGAAGGCCGACCTGGACCGGCTCGGCGAGACCGAGTCGATCTTCGCGGTGGGCAACGGGTGGGTCGGTTGGCGTGGCGTGCTCGACGAGGGTGCGCCGTGCGGGATGCCCGGCAGCTACGTCAATGGCTTCCACGAGCGGCGCGAGCTGAGCTACCCCGAGGAGGGGTACGCGTTTCCGCAGGCCAGCGACACCGTCATCAGCGCGCCGAACGCCGCGCTGATCCGGCTCTGGGTCGACGACGAGCCGCTGGACATCCGCACCGGGACGCTACGCGGCCACGAACAGGTGCTCGACCTGCGCGCCGGCGTGCTGCGCCGGGAAACCGAGTGGATCTCGCCGGGCGGGCGGGGAGTGCGCATCCGCAGCACCCGGTTGGTGTCCCTGCCGCGCCGCCCGGTGGCCGCCGTCCAGTACGAGGTCGAGCCGCTGGACGCCCCCGTGGAGGTGCGGGTCTGCTCGGATCTGCTGGCCAACGAGACGGTGCCGGAGCGCTCGGACGACCCCCGGGCCGCCTCGGTGCCCGACAACCCGCTGACCGCCGAGGCGTACCGCGCGGCTGACCTCGACGGGGTGCTGGTACACCGCACCGAGCGCAGCGGTCAGCGTGTCGCGGTCGCGGTCAGTCACCTGGTGGAGGGGCCGGACACGGTCACGGTCACCGGTGACTGCACCCCGGACCGGGTACGGCTGACCGTGGCGGATCGGCTGCACCTCGGGGAGCGGCTGCGGCTGACGAAGTTCGCGGCCTACGAATGGGCGATGATCGACGGCACGTCGGTCGACGAGTTGGCGGCCCTGGTCACCGCCGAGGCGGACGCGGCGCGCGCGGACGGTTTCGACGCCCTGCTCACCGACCAGCGGGCCGCCCTGGACGCGGCCTGGCAGGTCGCCGACGTGCAGCTCGACGGTGACCCGGAGCTGCAACAGGCGATCCGGTTCGCGATGTTCCACCTGATCCAGGCCGGCCGCCCGGACTCCGACCGGACCATCGCGGCGAAGGGGCTGACCGGCAACGGCTACGACGGGCACGTCCTGTGGGACACCGAGACCTACGTTCTGCCGGTGCTCACCTACCTGGCCCCGGCGGTGGCCCGTTCGGCGCTCAGGTGGCGGCACACCCACCTGCCCGAGGCCCGCGAGCGGGCCACGGAACTGCGGCTGACCGGCGCGGCGTTCCCGTGGCGCACCATCGGCGGCCGGGAGTGCTCCGGCTACTGGCCGGCCGGCACCGCCGCGTTGCACGTCAACGCCGACATCGCCGACGCGGTGCTGCGCTACCTGGCCGCCACGGACGACGAGCGGTTCCTCGCCGAGGCGGGGCTGGAGTTGCTCGTGGAGACGGCCCGGCTCTGGCACGGCTTCGGGCACTGGTCCGGCGAGGATGCCTTCCACCTGCACGGGGTGACCGGCCCGGACGAGTACGCCGCCCTTGTCGATGACAACGTCTTCACCAACCTGATGGCCCGGCGCAACCTGCGGGGAGCGGCGGACGCCGCCGAGCGCCACCCCGACGTGGCCGGTCGGCTCGGCGTGGAGCACGACGAGGTGGCCGGCTGGCGGGCCGCGGCCGACGCGATGTTCGTCCCGTACGACCACGAGCGCGGTGTGCACCAGCAGGCCGCCGGGTTCACCGAGCAGCCCGAGTGGGACTTCGCGAACACGGGCGACGACGACTATCCCCTGCTCCTGCACTTCCCCTACCTGGAGTTGTACCGCAAGCAGGTGGTGAAGCAGGCCGACCTGGTGCTCGCCATGCAGCTCTGCCCCGGCGAGTTCACCGCCGCCGAGAAGGCCCGCAACCTGGCCTACTACGAGGCTCGCACCGTCCGTGACTCGTCGCTGTCGGCGGCCCCGCAGGGGGTGCTGGCCGCCGAGGTCGGGCACCTGGATCTGGCGTACGACCTGTTCGCCGAGTCGGTCCTGCAGGATCTGGCGGACCTGGGGGACAAGACCGCCGACGGGCTGCACCTGGCGTCACTGGCCGGTGCGTGGTTGGCGCTGGTGCAGGGCTTCGGCGGGCTGCGCGACGACCGGGGTGTGCTCTCCTTCGACCCCCGGCTGCCGCGCCGGATCGACCGGCTGGCGTTCAGCCTGCACTGGCGTGGCCACCGGCTGCGCGTCACGGTGACTCCGACCGAAGCCCGCTACGAGTTGCCCGGCGCCGGCCCGGACGCCGAGGTCGAGCTGTGGCACCACGGTGAGTCGCTGCGGATCACGGAGGCCGAACCGGTCACCCGGCCGATGCCGGCGGTGCCCGACCCCGGGCCGGAGCCGCACTCCCCGCCCGGCCGCCGCCCCGCCCGCCGCTCGGCCGACTGAGCCACGGGCAGCCAGCCCGCGGTTCGCGCGGCACGGCTCAGGTCGGTCCGGGGCGGCCGGCCATGCGCTCGCGGACGGCCTCCAGCGCCTCGAAGGCGTACGCCCAGTTGTGGCATTTGAAGCTGCGCAGGCCGTCGATCGCGGTGTGGCAGTCGGCGCAGCGCACACCGGCGATGGCTGCCGGAATCCCGGTGTTGACGTACTTGCGCTCGCCGAGGATGACGGTGGCGATCATGACCTTGTCGTGCACGCCGGAGAGTGCCGACGACACGATGTCGTACCAGGTGACGCGTCGGCCACACTTCGGGCAGTCGGGTTCGTCGCCGCTGACCCAGAGCGGGGCGCCGATGCTGCGCGCCGGCATGCCGAGCAGCTTCTCCAGCCGCCGGACGTCCGCCTCCGGGGTGGTCCAGCGGTGTCGGCCGGGCAGTGCCGCGGGCGAGTCGTACACGGCGCGGAACAGGTCGTGGTCGACAGGCACGGTCTCCCGCTGAGCGGTCATCGTCGTCCCCTCTCGTTGAGTCGGTGCCCCCACCGTGGTCACCGACGACCTTCGGCGCTGCCGGATCAACGACTCGAGGGGTCGACGGGTCGTCGTCGAGGGGGTCGGCCGTTGACCCGTTTCCGCCTCCGGTGGCCGGCCCCGGGTGGTACGACGGAGGCCTGACGTGCGGGCCACCGGGAGGAGCGCCGATGGCGAGCAGGCCCGAACGGCTGCTGCGGGGCGATGACGCACCGCTGAGCGCCTCGTTCCTGGAGCTCTTCTTCGACCTGGCGTTCGTGCTCGCCCTCAGTCAACTCGCGGGGCACCTGCTGCACGACCTCACTCTGCCCGGGGCACTGCGTACCGCCCTGCTGTTGGCCGGCGTGTGGTGGATCTGGGTGACCACCACCTGGTTCGCCGACTGGTACGACCCGGACAGCCCGTGGGTCCGGTGGCTGCTGGTCGCTGCCGCGCTGGGCAGCCTGCTGGCCGGGGTGGCGATTCCGCAGGCGTTGGACGGGCGGGGCCTGCTCTTCGCCGGTGCGTACGTCGCGGTCCACATCGCCCGCGGCGCGGTGACCGCGTTCGCGCTGCGCGGTCACCCTCGACAGAGGAGGGCGCTGCGGATCCTCTGTTGGTTCAGCGTGTCCGCCGTGCCGTGGCTGGTCGGTGGGTTCCTGCCGGAGTGGCGGGTGCCGCTCTGGCTGTTCGCTCTCGCGATCGACTTCACCGGTCCACGAATCGGCTGGCCCACTCCCCGGCTGGGACGGACGTCCCGGCAGGAACTACGCCTCGCCAGCGAACACTTCGCCGAGCGGTACCAGCAGATCATGATCATCGCGCTCGGCGAACTCGTCCTGGTCGCCGGTCTCTCGTACGCCGGCACCCACCTGGACCTTCCGCAGACCGCTGCCTTCCTGCTGGTCTTCGCCACCGCCGTGCTGATCGGTCTGCTCTACGTGACGCCCGCCGGTCAGCGCCTCGGCCCGGCCATCGAGCGCGCCGACCCAGGCCGGCTCGGTGTCATCATCGGCTACCTGCACCTCGTGATGATCGCCGGGTTGGTGGTCACCGCCGTCGGGGCCGAACTGAGCATCGCCCACCCCACGAAGGCGAGTGACCTGACCGCGGCCGTCGTCATCCTGGGAGGTCCGACGCTGTTCCTCCTCGGGCGGACCCTGTTCTCGGTGGCGATCCACCGGCGACTCTCCTGGCCCCGGGTCGCCGCCCTGTTCGTGATGTCCGGTGCGGCGGCCGTTCTGCGACTGCCGCTGCTGGCGGTCAGCGCGGTCGCCACCGGGGTGGTGCTCACGGTGGTCGTCCTGGACCACGCGGGCATCCGCTCCTATCGCCGCGTCAAAAATCCCTGACTAAAGTCAGACGTATGGACTCCGCGCTCATCGCCGCCGTGCGGCGGTTCAACCGGACGGTCACCCAGCGCGTGGGTGCGCTCGACGACGAGTACATGGCACAGGGGCGACCCCTCGGGCAGGCGCGTGTGCTCTGGGAGATCGGCCCCTCCGGCGCCGAGGTCGCCGCGCTACGGGCCCGGCTCAACCTGGACTCCGGCCACCTCAGCCGGCTCCTGCGCGCTCTGGAGAACGACGGCCTGGTCACCGTGGGACCGGCCGATCAGGCCGGGGGCGACGGCCGGGTCCGCACCGCCACGCTCACCGCCGCCGGTCGTACGGCGTGGGCCGATCTCGACCAGCGGTCGGACGACCTCGCCGCCTCGATCCTCGAACCGCTCACCGAGCACCGTCGGGAACGACTCGTCGCGGCCATGGCGGAGGTCGAACGGCTGCTCATCGGCTCGATGGTCGTCATCGAGGCGTGCCCGCCGAGCGACCCGCGGGCCCGTGCCTGCCTGCGCGCGTACGCCCGGGAGATCGGGCGACGGTTCGACGACGGGTTCGACCCGGAGCTGAGCAACCCGGTCCCGGACGAGGCGCTGGTCCCGCCCGCCGGTGTGCTCCTGCTCGCCACCCTCAACGCCGAACCGATCGGCTGCGGCGCGGTCAAACTCCTCCCGGACGGCCAGGCCGAGCTCAAACGCGTCTGGGTGGCCGACGCCGTGCGCGGGCTCGGCATCGGCTGGCGGCTGCTGGGCGAGTTGGAGCGGTACGCCGCGGAGCGTGGCGCGACGGCCGTCCGGCTGGACACCAACCGCAACCTCACCGAGGCGATCGCCATGTACCGCGCGGCCGGTTATGTGGAGATCGAGCCGTACAACACCGAGCACTACGCCCACCACTGGTTCGGCAAGCGGTTGGAGCGGTGAGGGCCGCATCGGGACTACTACAGCCGCTCGAAGCTCTCCATGCCGGCGAGTTTCAGCACCTCGGTACGGGTCGCCGGGCACTCCTGTCGGGTCTGGTCGTCGATCTGACGGCCGGTCGGCACGGGACCCTGCAACTCGTACCAGGAATAGAGATTCACGGTGAGGTTGGCCATCGCGCCCGTCTCGGACCCGATGCCCTTCAGGGTCGGCAACTGGCCGTCCAGGTAGGCGCACACCGCCTTCGCCGACACCGGCGTGGAGTCGCCCTGCGGAGCGGATCCGGCCGCGCTGGACGCGGCGGCGGTTGCGGTGGGGTTGTTCGGCGCCGCAGCCCCGGGGCCGGGCGTGTCGGTGTCGGTGCACGCCGTCGCGGCTAGGGCAACGCAGACGACCGGCGCGAGCAAACGGATCGTTCTCATCGGGTTTCGTCCTGACGTGGTTGTTGGTGGTTAGCGACTGCGGGATGGGTTGTCAGTCCTCGACGGAGTTCGCGGCGACGAGCCAGAGGCCGGCGGGCAGCCGGTAGCCGACGCCGGGCGCACGGAAACGGTCGAGCAGCCGGGCGGCCCCCGCCCGAGCCGATGCCTGCCCAGCCGGCGGAGCCGCCCGGTACGCGGCACCGGCCGGGCCGACCTCGACAAGCCATTCGGCCACCGCGTCGGCGTCGTCCGGAGTTTCCAGGGCGACGTCGCACGGTGTGATCGTGACGGCGGTGAAGCCGGCCTCGGTGAGGATCCGGTCGAGCCGCGCCGGGTCGGCGAACGCGAACGGACCGGGCTCGTCACCGACCGGGAGCGGTGGCAACGGTCCGAGATGCGGTGCGGCGCCGAGCATCGCCGCGGACAGCCACGGATTGACGCCGCTGTCGCGGAAGACGGTCGCGGCGAGGCGCCCTCCCGGGCGCAGTGACCGCCGGATCGCGCGGCAGCCGGCCACCGGGTCCGCCAACAGCATCAGGGTCATTCGTGAGTACGCCGCGTCGAACGGAGCACCCGGCACGACATCGAGAGTCTCGATGTCGGCCACGTGGAACTGGATGCCCGGGTGCCGGTCGGTGGGGAACCGGCGTCGAGCGGCGGTCACCATCGTCTCGTCGATGTCGACACCTGTCGCCGCGCCGGCCGCGCCGACCGCGGCGGCGATCTCGGCCGTGGTGCCGCCGCAGCCGCAGCCCACATCGAGGATCCGTTCGGCGGGTCGTGCGGCCAGTCGATCCAGGGCCGCCGCTCCCAGCGGTCGACCGGTCTCGTCCTGCCGATCCGCGTGCCGAATCCAGCCAGCCGCCGCTCCCGCCCAGAAAGCGGCGCTGCGGGCCCGCAGGCTGGCGGTGTCGGCCATCAGAACGGCATCTCGGCGCCGTCGACGCTCATCGAGCGGAAGTGAGCCGCCTTCGTCGGGTCGAAGCCGTCCTCCTGTGCCGCCAGGCCGGCAGCCCGGACCAGTCGTTCGGACTGGAACCGACGGAATGCCGCCTCGTCCTGCCAGACGTTGATGATCCGCCAGCCGTCCTCGGTCGGCCCGGCGACATGGGCGAGCAGACCTGGCGGTCGATCCGGTCCAAGGTGTCGCTCCACCTGCCGGTATTCCGCCTCGCTGACGCCGGGCATCTCTTGCAACACACCGAACGGCATGGCCACCACCTCTCGATAGAGTGAGACTCTATCCAATAGAGCACTACACTCGAAGCGTGGTTGTCAAGAGACGTTACGAGTCTTCTCGCCGACAGGAGCAGGCCCGACAGACCCGGCGAGCGATCCTCGAAGCGGCCGGCCGGCTGTTCGTCGACCCGGGCTACGCGGCCACACCGCTGACCGCTGTCGCCGTGGAAGCCGGCGTCGCGGTCCAGACCCTGTACGCGGTGTTCGGCAGCAAGCGGCACCTGCTCTCCCAGTTGGTCGACGTCACCCTGGCCGGCGACGACGAACCGGTGGCCCTGCCGGACCGGCCCTTCGTCGCCGAGATCCGCGCACTCGCCGACCCCCGGGCCAAGCTCGTCCGCTACGCCCGCCACCTGGCCGAGGTCAACGCCCGGCAGGCCCAGGTGATGCTCGCGCTGGCCGGCGCGGCCACGGCCGACCCAGACGTCGCCGAGATCTGGCGCAAGAACGTCGACGACCGCCGCCGCGGCATGGCCATGTTCGCCGCCGAACTCGTCGGCACCGGAGGCGTACGCCCTGACCTGGGCGTCGATCAGGTGGCCGACATCCTCTGGTTGGCCCAGGACGTCCGCAACTTCGACTGGCTCGTCCGGCAACGCGGATGGGAGATCGAGCAGTACCAGCGGTGGTATGTGGACACCGTCGGCGGGGCGATCCTCGCCAGCGTCGAATAACAGGCGGCCGCCGACAATTGCGACGCTGCGGCATCCCGTCCACAGGGCGTAAGACATTGCCGGGCATCGCTACGGTCGGAGGGGTGGCAGAGGAGGCTGGTCCCGGTCAGTGGCGAGATCGTGCCCTGGGGTTCGGCGCCGCTCTGGCCGTCGCCGCTGTCTGCGGGGTGTCGTCCCTCGGCCTGCTGTTTCTCGGCGCGTATCTGGACGGGGTAATACTTCTCGGTGCCATCCTGCGCCTGATCGGGATCCAAGTCGCCTACGCCGGAGTGATGCTCTGCGCCTTCTGCCTTCTCGTCTCCCTGCTGGGCGCGGACCTGTTCGCAAAACTGTTCCTCGTACGCGACAAGGCCATTACTCCCGAGGTCGAGCGTGAGCTGACGGCGATGCGGGAAGCGCCCGCCACGGTGCCGATCACCGCCGGGCACGGGGTGCTGCGGATCCTCGCCGTCAAGCCCCTGTTGTGGCTCGACCCCGATGCCTACGGCGACGACACCACCCCGGTCGTCGTCGTCGACGAGGTCGAGCATCGGTTGCCCGGCTGGGACCCGTACGACATCCCGGCCCTCGCCGGGACCGTCGAGGTGGCGACCTGGCTGCCGATGCGCATCGGCCGGTCCGGGCGGCAGGTCGACGGCTCCTTCTCGGTGGCGGAGGGTCAGGTCACCGCTGTGGTGTATCGGCCTTCGTCGCTTCCCGAACTCCCCGGAACGTTGGCGACGGTGGCCCGCGAGGTGGAGGGGGACCTGTCACTGTCCCGCTTGAGCTGGGTGACCGCCCTGCTCATCGGGCTCGGCTTCGTGGTGTGGCTGGCCTTCAGCTAACTGAGGCGTTGTGCGGTGTCGGCGAACGAGCGGATGAGTTCCGTCTCGTTGCCGGTGCGCCAGATCAGCCCCCACCGGCCCGGCGGGGCGTCACGGATCGGCACGTACGCGATGTCCGGGCGCGCGTAGTAGCGGGCGGCCTGGGCATGGACCGGCGAGACGGCTTCGCCGGTGACGAGGATGGGGATCATCTCCTGGAAGTTGGAGACGGACGGGCCGATGCGGATCAGACGCCCGCTGGGTGTGCGCAGGGGCACCAGGATCTCCCGCCAGTAGTCCGGCCGGGCGCCGCCCATCACCGTCACGTCTGCCAGATCCTCGTAGCAGACCGACTCCCGAGTGGCGAGCGGGTGGCTCGCGCCAACCGCCAGCACGATGGGTTCGGTGTAGATGACCGGCCCGACGGTGAGGTCCGGCTCCCTGACGGGCAACCACACGATCTGTACGTCGATGTCGCCGGCGCGCAGCTGACCGAAGGGGTCGCCGAAGTCGACGTGCCGCAGTTGCACCTCGCACTCGGGGTGGCCCTGCGCGAACGCGGTGAACAGCTCGCGGAAGTCGTGGAGGTTGACGGCGATCGACCCGACCCGCAGCACCCCGGTCTTGCCGCGGGCGGCGAGCCTGGCCCGGTCGATACCCTCGCACAGTCCCCGGTACATGGGCTGGATGTCGTCGAAGAGCCGTTGACCGATCGGTGTCAGCGCCACGCGTCGGTTGTTCCGCTCGAACAGGGCGGCGCCGATCCGCCGTTCCTGCTTCTTGATCGCCTGGCTGACCCGGGCCTGGGTCACGTGCAGTCGTTGCGCGGTGCGGGTGAAATGCAGCTCCTCCGCCAGGGTGAGGAAGATTTCGACGTCCCGGAGCTCCACCGCTGATCCCGTTCGTGAATTAGTGAAGGGTTATGGCACGTTACCAGATGTGATCTTGTGGACGGGCCGGTCAACGCGCACGCTGATCGGCGTCGGAGCGAGGAACACGCCTCAGCCAAGGAGATGCTCGTGCGCAAGCTCGTCTACTACATCGCCGCCACCCTGGACGGCTTCATCGCCGGTCCCGACGGTGCCGACCCCACCGGACCGGACGGATTCTGGCCCGTCCCGGACGACTACCTGCACCACCTCGTCGCCGAGTATCCGGAGACCCTGCCCGGCCCGGCCCGGCAGGCGTTCGGCATCACCGACGAGGGCAGCCGGTTCGACACCGTCCTGGAGGGGCGGCACTCCTACGAGGTGGGTCTGCGGGCCGGCGTGACCGACGCGTACCCGCACCTGCGCCACCTGGTGTTCTCCCGCACGCTTGGCGACAGCCCGGACCCGGCCGTCGAGGTCCTGGCCACCGACCCCATCGCCACGGTACGAGAGCTGAAGCGGCACGACGGCAAGGACGTCTGGGTGATCGGCGGCGGCGCCCTGGCCGGTGCCCTCTACCCCGAGATCGACCAGTTGATCGTCAAGCTGGCCCCGTTGACCATCGGCGCCGGTATCCCGCTCTTCGGTCGCGACGCCGTCTTCGCACCGCGTACCTGGCGTCTGACCGACCACACCGTCCTGGACAGCGGCGCGCTGTTCCTCACCTACACCCACGCCCAGACCGGAAACGAGTCCGCATGAGCACAACCCCCGCCACCGTCACGATCCGTCCCATCACCGGGCCGGACGAGGTGGCGCTGTTCAACCTTCTGCCGTACACCATCAACCACGAACTCGCCGACGACCTGGCCGCGCACCGCCGCCGACCGGAGTGGATGTGGGTGGCGCTGGACGGGGATCGCCTGCTCGCCAGGGTGGCCTGGTGGGGCCGCGGCGACGACGGCAGCCCGCTGCTCCTGGACATCCTCGACGTCGACGACGGCGCCGACGACCTGACCGAGGTGGCACGGACGCTGTACGAGACGGCCGCGAAGCAGGTCCTGCCAGCGGGTGCCAACCCACCGGAGTACGGCCGCTTCATCCCGGCGAACTGGCGCGAGGACCCGGACGCGTACCGGGCGGTGCGCACGAGGATGAGCGTCCTGGAGAGCACCGGCGCACGCCTGACCGTCGAACGACTGCGCCTTCAGTGGCAGCCCGACGGCGGTCTGCCCGCGCCCGATCCGCGTCTGGCCTTCCGTTCGGCTCTCGACACCGACGAGCTGATCGCCCTGATGACCCGCGCCCTGGACGGCACCCTGGATGCGCACAGCCGTACCGACCTGGCGCGGATGTCGCCGCACGAGGCTGCCGTCAAGCACTACGAGGAGGAACTCGCCACGTACTCCAGCCCTCGCGAATGGTGGCGGATCGGCACGGTGGGTGAGGACGGTGAGCCGGCCGGGTTCGTCATCCCGGCGCGCAACGCCTACCACCCGGTGATCGCCTATCTCGGCGTCGTACCCGAACACCGGGGGCACGGGTACGTCGACGGCCTCCTCGCCGAAGGCACCCGAATCCTCGCCGCCGAGGACGTCCCCCGCATTCGCGCCGCCACCGACCTGGGCAACGTGCCCATGGCGGCCGCGTTCACCCGCGCCGGCTATGTCAACTTCGAACGGGCCATCAACATGGCCTGGCAGTGAGTGGCGGCCATGCGGCCCCGGGCGGGATAAAGGTCTTCGACGACCCGGGGACCGGGCTCTACGCTCCGCACCATGTTCCCACCAGTGACGATCACCTCGGGTGGTCTGGAGATTCGTGAGTTCGGGCCGCAGGACGCCGCCCAGGTGGCGGCGCTCGTGGCGGCCGGCGACCGGACGGCGCTGCCGCCAGGCTCACCGCAAACCGTCACGGATGTGAACGAGTGGCTGACCGGGACGGTGCGCCGACGAATGGACGGCGAGGGGCTGCTCCTGGCTCTCGTGGACGCGGCCGATGGTGAGATCGTCGGCAGCATTGGGCTGCGGGACATCGACTGGAAGGCCGGACGCGGCGAAATCGGCTACGGGGTGCGGGCCAGTCGTCGCGGCCGAGGCCATGCGACCACGGCGGGTCGCGTGGTCGGTCGATGGGCGCTCACCGACGGCGGCATGCGACGTGTCCAGTTGCGCGCCCGGCTCGACAACACTGCGTCCCTGCGGGTCGCGGAGAAGGCCGGATACCAGCGCGAGGGCACCCTACGGCTGGCCGACTGGGATGGCGAGAAGGCGCATGACCTGGCCGTTTTCTCGATGATCGCGACAGATGTCGAACCGGCCGACGCCACTGCCTGATCCGATGCCGACGGGGCACGTCGTTGGTTCCCGATGCCGGGCCGCTGGTGCCCGATCGACACCAGCGGCCCGTTGGTCCGCTCGATCAGCCCTTCACCGCGCCGGCGGTGAGCCCTTCGGTGAGGAAGCGTTGCCCGAAGGCGTACATGATCACCACGGGGATGCTGACGAGCAGCGACGCGGCGGCGAGCTGTCCTTGCGGCACCACGTCTCCGGCGATCATCGACTGCATCCCCACGGGGAGCGTCTTGTACTCGTCCTTCGTGATGAACACGAAGGCGAAGAGGAACTCGTTCCAGGCATTGGTCAGGGTGAAGAGCGCGACCGCCAGCAACCCTGGCTTGGCCAGCGGCAGCACCACCCGGCCGAACGCCTGGACGCGGGTGCAGCCGTCCACGAGCGCGGCCTCCTCCAACTCGATGGGGATCGACGAGAAGTAGCCCACCAGCAGCCAGGTGGCGAACGGAAGCGTGAAGGTCGGGTACGTCAGCACCAGGGACCACAGCGAGTCGGTGAGCCGCACGCCGATGAGCATCTGGTACAGCGGGATGAACAGCAGCGCGCCCGGCATCACATAGGTGAGCAGCACCGTGACGGTGAAGCCCTGCGCCCCCCGGAACCGCAGCCGAGCCAGCGCGTACCCCGCCAGTGCGGCGCAGACAAGTGCCACCGCGGTGGACGCCACGGACACCAGCAGGGTGTTGAGGTACCAGCGGCCGAACGGCTGGTTGTCGAACAGGGCGCCGAACTGCTCGAGCGTCCACGGCGTGGGCCACAAATCGTCGGTACGCATGACGACCTGGCCCTCGGACTTGAAGGCCGTGACGGCGATCCAGTACAGCGGACCCAGCACGAAGAAGAGCAACCCGGCCAGCGCGACCCAGGAACCCAGGCCCGACACCACTGACGACGACCGGCGACCGCCTCGGGACTGGAGGGTCGAGACCACCCGGCCGACCGCCGCAGCGATCAGCAGGATCACCCCGAGGACCACCGCCGCCTTCCAGAAGATCTTCGGTGACGCCCAGGCCAGCAGACCGGTGACCAGCGCGGCGACGACCCACGGCAGGGCCTTGCGCGCCGTCGGAGCCCACCGTTGTGTCCCGATCCACCGCGCTGTCCGGCGTCGCCGGGGCAGTTTGATGTTGGTGTCCTGGCGCAGCAACCGGACCAGGACGAACACCAGCCCGCCGATGATCGGCAGCATGACGAGCGTGACCGCCGCACCCGCGCCGTACTGGAGTTGCAGGATCGCCTTCGAGTAGGCGACGAGCACGTACGGCGCGGTCACGTCGCCCGGGCCACCCTGCGTCAGCAACCAGACGAGGTCGAAGTTGTTGAACGTCCAGATCGACGACAGGGTCACCGTCACCGTGATCACGTGGCGCAGTCCGGGCAGCGTCACGTTTCGGAACCGCTGCCACGCCGAGGCGCCGTCGATGGTCGCCGCCTCGTACAGGTCCGCCGGGATCGCCTTCAACCCCGCCAGGAAACAGACGGTGAAGAACGGCACCCCCTTCCAGACGTTGACGAGGATGACCGACGGCATGGCCAGCGACGGGTCGGACAACCAGCCCGCCGGCCAGCTGTCGACCAGGTGCGCGCTGGCCAGCAGCGGCCCGATCCCCGAGGCGGTGAGCAGAATGTTGACGCTGCCGAAGATCGGGTCGAGCAGCGCGCGCCAACTGAACGCCGTCACCACCGTCGGCACCACCCACGGCAGCAGGAGCAGCCCGGCGAGCACGGCCCGCCCGCGGCGTCGATGGTGCAGCAGCAGGGCCGCGGCCAACCCCAGCACGACCTTGAAGACCTCGGCATACGCGGTGAAGACGAACGAGTTCACCACGCCGGTGTGGAACTGCTCGTCGCTGGCGAGGGCGAGGTAGTTGTCCAGGCCGACGAACACGGAGTCCTGCCCGTGCCGTTCCGTGGTGCTGGTGATGATCGACCGGACGATCGGCACGAGAACGAGACCGCCGACCAGTACGGCCATGGGTGCCAGGAACAGCGCACCCAGCCGCCAGTCACGACCCAGCCGCCGCTGGGTCGCGGTGAGAGAGCCGGATCCCGGCGGCCGGGTATTCGTCGCCGCCGGGACCCGCGCAGGACGGACCGACCTCACTGCGGCAGCCCCTGCTGGTTGAAGATCTGCACCATCTTCGCGTGGGCGGCCGTCACGGCCTGCGCCGGCGCCGCTCCCTGCACGACCTGCTGCATCATGTCGGTGAGGACGTAGGCCGACCCCACCGCCTGCTGGCCCGCGCTGGCCTTCTGCGGGAAGGCCAGGCCGTTCTTCGTGTTCAGCGGCAGCTTCAGTTCGGTGATCCTGCGCAGCATGGGGAACGCCGGGTCGCCGCTCGTGAAGAACGGGTCGGCATCCCAGACCTTCTGCCAGGCGGGCATCACCAGGCCGGGCGCTTCCTTCGCCACCCCGAGCAGCGCGGGAGCGCTGACCAGGTACTGCGCCAGGAGCTTGGCGAGCGCCGGATTCTTGGCACCCTTGAAGACGACGAAGCCCTGCGACTGGCCGAGCAGCAGCGGATTGTCGGTCGCCGGCCCGATGCAGTCGGAGAACACGTGGGTGTTCGCGTGCACCGGGTTCTTCTTGGTCCGGGAGTCCGCGTAGACGCTGAACTGGTTGCGGGTGTAACCGAGGACCCCGGCGAGCCAGTTCTCGTTGTTGCTGGTGTCGGTCCAGCTGGCCACCCCGGGCGGCAACATCGGCTTGTACTTGGCATTGGTGTAGATGTCGCCCAGGAAGGTGACTGCCTGCACTGTCTCGGGGGAGTCGAACGTGACCTTCCGGCCGTCATTGGCGGCGATCGACCCGCCGTAGGCGTTGATCAGTGCCTCGATCATGCCGTTGCCGTCACCGGACCGGTTCACCGTCATGCCCCAGCCGAACCGGCGCTTGGCCGGATCGGAGATCTCCAGGCACAGGTCTCGCAGCTCCTCCCAGCTGTAGATGTCCTTGGGGGAGATGCCCTTGTCCTGCATCCAGTCCTTGCGCAGGAACGACCCGATCCCGATGAAGTGGTACGGGATGGCGAACCACTTGCCGTCGAAGACGCAGAAGTTCTTGGCCTCGGCGCAGGGTTCGCCGTACTTCGCGGTCAGCGCCTGGACGACGTCCGTCACGTCCTCCAGGTCGCCCAGCGCCTGGAACTGCGCGACGAACCGGGAGTCGGTCATGAACGCCAGGTCACGGGCGACCCCGCCCTTGACCTCGGCATCGATCTTGGCCACCACGTCGCCGGCGTCGGCCTGGACCAGACTGTTCTCGATCTTCGTCCCGGTGCTGTCGGCGAACTTCTTGATCGAGCTGTCGAGAGCTTCGTTCGCCGCCGTCGAATACAACTTCTGCGACAGCATCCCCATCGAGGAGCCCTTCATCGCCGCCGCGGCGTCGATCAGCTCCTGCGGAACCTCCGGCTGCACCTTGCTTGGTGACTCGGAGGTGCCTCCACAGGCGGCCAGGCCGGCCGCGCCGAGCACCCCCACCCCCATCCCGAGAAAGCCGCGCCGGGACCACGCCGGGTTGTCCTGCATGGACGTTCGCCTCCTTCGTTTTCGGCACCGCCGGACGCCGAAGGAGCTCATGGCGAACAGTGCGATGCTCGTGCTCCAAGGTGTGTCTCTGGTCGGCGACCGCGGGAGAGATGTCGCATGCCGCTCGCCGGGTGACGCGCCGAAGTGGAGGTGATCGGCGACCGGGCCGAGGAGGTGGCGCTGACGTTCACGTTCGGCCGGGCCACGGGACCACCACCGTTCGAGATTTCGAACTGAGTTCGAGATACCGCATCGAGTGGTCGCGACGCTAGAGCAGGATTGTGACGAGTGTCAATGTTTCGATGGTGTTTCGAACCGAAAGCGCGAGGCTGGCTATCGAGGCTGAGCCCGGTAGCCCATCCGGGCGGACAGCGCGGCGGCACCCTCACGAACCAGCCCGGTCCACCGCACGTGCGCCTGGGGCGTCCAGCGGATGATCGGCGCGGACAGGCTCATCCCGGCGATGGTCGTACCGGAATGATCTCGGATGGCCGCGGCGACGCAGCGCATGGCGCTGTCCGACTCGCCGACGTCGACCGCGACGCTCTCCGCCCGGACCTGGTCGAGGTGGGCGCGCAGGCGGTCCGGGTCGGTGATGCTGTCCGGCGTCATGCCCGGCAGGTCACCCTTCAGGACTTCGTCCAGAGCCGCCTGGTCGAGGCCCGACAGCAGGATCTTGCCGACCGCGGTGCAGTGCGCCGGCAGCCGCCGCCCGACCGCGGAGACCATCCGGACCGGGTGCGTGCTGTCGAACTTGACGAGGTAGATGACATTGGCGCCGTCGAGCACGGCCACGTGGACCGCCTCGTCGCACGCGGCGGCCACGTCCCGCGCGACGCACTGCGCCTCGCGGACCAGGTCAAGACGGCCGGAGAACGCCGCGCCGAGCTGAAAAAGCGGCATGCCGAGCCGATACTGCACCGGCTGGCCCGGGACGGAGATCAGGTACGAGCGGGCCTCCAGCGTGACGAGCAGTTCGTGGACGGTGGTGCGGGGCAGGTCGAGCCGCTCCATCACCTGGCGGGCCGACAGTTGGGGATGGTCCAGGAACAGTTCGAGGATGTCGAGTGCGCGGATGACCGCCGATACCACACGGGGCATGTCGATAGTCCCTTCGAAATGCCGGACTCGTGTCAACGCGCCGCACGCGGACGAGCACCTGACGAGGATAACTGCGTCAGCCCCGGCACGGGACGCGGCGACGAGTGTGCTGCCCGCCACCGACGGCGCGTGACTCCTGGCCGGAAGGCGTACGCCGCCAACCGGCCTGGCCCAGCTACCTCGGTGGATGGAAGCCACACCATCTGGCCCCGGCAGACGCGGGCTGCCGAGACCTCGGCCCCGGCCGCCGACCGGTCATGAGAGACCGGTCCGACAGGTCGCCGCCCTGCTGGCGGTGGAGCGGATCGACCGGCACCACGATGAGTGACGTTCTCCGTATGCTCGGTGATCGAATCACGATGAGCGCATCTGCGGTGATCGATCGTGCTGCCCGTTGTCGGAGCCACGAGGATGAAAGCGCGGACGGAAGGTCGGTACCTGGTCGATGACTCAGTTGATGGCTGGCACTGAGACTCCTACTCGCCGTAGACCGGTCTGGGCGGGTTACGCCGCCGCGATCTGGGCACTGCTGTTCGCCATCCGCGGCATCTACTGGGCCCTCGGCGGCAGCGTCGGACTCGCGACCCTCTCCGAGGGGATCAAGGACCTGCACGCGCAGGGCGACCGGATGCTCTTCGCGGCTCTGTGGATGACAGTGGTGCTGGAGCTGTTCGGCGTCGTTCTGGGTCTGGCGCTCGTGCGTCCGTTCGGCCTGGTGTTTCCGCAGTGGGTGCCGGTGGTGGCGAAGCGGCGGGTGCCGAACTGGCTGCTGCTCGTACCCAGCTCGGGCGCCTCTGCTCTGCTGCTGGCGCACGGCGGCACGTTCGTCGGCTTCGGACTGAGCGCCCTGATCAAGGGCGAGACGATGACCACCGAACTCCGCTGGTACGCGATGTTCTGGGGTCCCTGGTTCATGCTCGGAGGAGTTCTGTTCGGTGCTGCGGCGCTCGCCTACCTGCGGTGGACTTCGGACCGACGCTCGTGGCGACGCCGGATCGGGGTCGCCGCCAGTGTGGTCGCCTTCTTCGGCGGTCTGGTGGCTGCCGCCGCGCCGTTCATCGTCACCTGGCTGGCGTCCGGCAGCGAGTAGGCCTAACCTCAGCCGCCGATCAGCACCTCTCAAGAGTCGTGGCGGGCGTAGATCAGCATCGCTCGTCAGGGCGGGGGCGGACATCAACCCGGGCACAGGTGGTCGGGTAGCCTGAGGCGCAGAGGGCCGTTAGCTCAATGGCAGAGCTGAGGACTTTTAATCCATAGCAATGTCTGCCAGCACTGAGACGATCATGCAACGACCTGCGCGAATGCCGCGCGCTTAATCCACTGTGGATCCGTGATGCTCGCGGGTTGCTCGCTTGCCATACGGGACGTGCCCGCCACCTGTGACAGGCACACGGCGCGGGTTGAGCTCAGGAAATGGGGTACCGGTTTCCCCTAAGGCGATGCTCTATCTGTGCACGCAGGCAATGACCTGCGCCTTCCTATTCTATTCTTCATGTGAGGGGGCCGCACGGGATGACGCGGAACTGGTCGTACTCCTCGCGTGGTGTGGCGGGGTGGGTTGACGACGGAGTCCGGCGACGAGTTGCCCCTCGGCGCGTCCGCGGAACGCGGCTCTTACCTGGAGAAGTGGACCTGGAGGACGAAACACCTGCACCGCCGGGATGCAACAGCAGCACTAGGGCGTCGTTGGGCGTCCTCCAGCGACCGCGAGTTGGGGGCACCGCTCAAATCGGCTGCCGACGCATCAGCGCTGCTGTCGCGGCGCGCAGGAGTGAGGCCGAGCCACTTCCATCAGCTTCACGGACAGGTGTTCCCGGCCGACAGTTCGCACGGATGAAGCCAGTCGCGGCGTGAGTCGCGCAGCGTGTGGCCATGACCACGACGTCGGCACGCCGAGCCCACTGTCTTAGTTGCGTGCTGCCGACGTAATCATGGCTTGTGATGACGTTGACCTGGGGTGCGACGGCATTGAAGGTCGCGGCTACCCGGTCGAGGACCTTTTCGTCCAGTGAGTACAGGAGCAGATCCTGAGCCATCACTAACGACCATGCCTCTGCTGATGATTTCGGTTCGGGCTCAGGCCACGGGAGTTCAACGGCGATTTCGGCACTCAGTTGAGCGGCAAAAGTGGCCTGATCGGGGTCGAGGCGGGTGCTGTGATCGCTCAGCGGTCGAAGTAGGCGGTAACCCAGTCGAAGCCGGGCGTCGGAGTCTGGACACGCCGACCGTGCGACGAGGTCGACGAGGTCGAGGACGACTGGGGCACGATCGGGGCCGGCCCATCGCGGTGCTTCAGCCGTCAGGTCGTCCAGGAGGTGTGCGTATGCGGGGGCGTCCGGTGCGGACCGAAGGACGATTTCTGTGAGAGCGACGACGCCGGCCAGGTCACCAGGGCTGAAACGGTCATGGGTGAGCGCGTTAAGGAGGAACTCACGTGCTGATTTCGCCGCTGGGGTCAGGTAGCGGTCCGAATCGACAAATGGGCCAACAAGTGACCAAATTCGGTCCGCCGCTGCATCGTCGAGTTGACCGAGGACGGCAGCGATCTGGTCGTCGTGCTCGGCTGCTTGTGACCATTGGCGCCACTGCTCGCCGGCAAGGACCTCAGTGACGGGTGACCGGACTGCGACGGCTTGTACCAACTGGAGCCATGACGCTGGTGCTGCTGCCGGCGGGCTGGATCTGCGTTCGGTCGGTTCTGGGACATTGCCTCCCCCATGCGGTTCGGGGCGGGTGTTGCGGTATTTCGCGGCCAGTTCAGGTGCCAACCGTTCGACCGCTTCGAGGACATCGGGTTGGTTGCGTAGGAGGTCTAAGATGGGTGTGCTGTTTACGACGATTGCAGCTAGCGCGAGGACAGTGAGCGCTTCAGGGCTCAGTTCGGAAAGTTCGCCGTTCATGAGGGCGGGGACCAGAGTTCCGGCCTCGATGAGGCGGGTCCGCGCAAGGTCGAGGTCGCCGTTTGCTAGGGGTTCCGCCAGTGCGGTGGCAAAGATCGCTGCGAGGATGGCGTCGCGTACAGGGATGGGTGGGTGCGTGATGGCGACATCTGGCAGTTCTGCGAGCCGGAGCAGTTCGCCGTTCCGGCCGAGGCGGGATAAGCGCTTGATGCGCAGGTGAGCGACGTTTGTGGCGCTGAGCCCGCCGGTGGCCGAGAGTTGGTCGAGGATCGATGCTGACGCGGAGTTGTCGCCTGCGGCCATGGCGATGTCAAACTGGCTGAGCAGCCGGCCGACGGGAGTCGGCGTATGCCAGGACCGTCGTGGGCGTGCTCGTATGGCTTGCTGGAGTAGCCGTACAGCGTCCCACATGTCTTTCTCTTTCGAGCGTGGGCTCGCGATGACGAAGATTGAACTGTGGCCGGCGAACTCAAGGACAGCCCGATCTATCGGATCATTCGGGTTGAGGCGTGCGGGCAGTCCGTGAAATCTGGCGAAGCTGGTGCCGATGAACGCCTGAAGCAGTTCACCAACCGTCGCCGCATGTCGTTCATCGTGGGGGATGACGTATGCCACCCATTGCCGGGTCTCGGGGTCCTGGCGCGGCAGGATGATGGGGACGTCAGATGCCTCGTGAAGGACTTGGAGGTAAGGAACGAGGCGGCGTCCGACAGGCGAGCCCGGATCGCGGTCCGGCCACACAGGATTTGCTGGACCGAAGAACGCTTCGATGAGCTGGTCCGCCCGAGTGGCGTAGCTGCTCTCGGTGCGGCGCCCGGTCATTCGAGTCCTCCAAAACGGTGCCGGAAGTCGAGGCGGGCGGTAGCGGCAGCTTCACTGCTCACCTTGTACGTGACGGCTTCGTCGTTGATCTGCATGCCGCGAAGGGTGAGGTTCATGGACCCCGTGAGGAGCCAATCGTCTCCGCAGAAAGTCTTCTCATGTACGTCTTCGTGTTGCTTGATCTGCAGATTCTCGCCGTCGGCGCTGCGGCGAAGGCGGTCCAAGAACGTCGAGTTGTGCCGGTCGGGACGCGAGACGACTGTCACTCGGGCCTGGTTGTAGGTAAGTAGGGATAGGACTTCGGAAAGGGTGTACATCCGGTTCGAGGGGTCGACGAACACGCTGTCGAAGCTGCCGCTGGTGTTGTCGATGGCCGGTACGTCGCTGATCCAGGGAGACACGAGCCAGAGTTGGCTGCTCGGCGCCACCAGTTCAGCGGTGAGCACGGTTGCCAGCACTGTGTCGATGCGAAGGCCGGTCGCCCGGCCGGTCCGGACCACTCGTTCCAACGTCACTGTGTAGCCTCACGAACTTCGATCGTCGCGCGTAGATTGTCGCCGTCACGTGTGATGGTGCGAACGTCGCCGTAGACCCGCAGCACGTCGCGATCGACGGCGACCGCCGGCACGGTCCTGAGGGCTGTGCTGAAGGCTCGCATCCGCTGTGCCGGGGCGACGAGCACGACGGCGCCGCGGTCGCGTACTGCCGTTCGATAGTTGTCGAGCCAGTCGACGTCGTCGACGTTGACCACAGGCAGCCGTTCGTCGTGTGCTGCCTGCGCCAAGAGCCGATCGAGGATCGGCGTGGGGGCGTATGGCTGGTAGTGCTGCAGGTGTTGGACTCGGGCCTTGTTGCCCCGGGGCCACAGCAAGCTGAACATCTGGTCCGGTGTAAGGCTGGTGTTGCCCGCATTCGGCACGGCGACTTGTCCGCTGCCGATGAGATATGCGAACACTGCTGCCTCGACCTCGAAGCCGAGGCGTTGCTGGAGGGCGTCCCAGGCGTGGACGAGTCCGAGCGCTGCGGCGTCGGTGGCGTTGGTGGTTCCTGGTCTTAGCAGGCGGGTGGAGAGCGCTGCCACGGCTTGATGGCGTGGGTGGCCGGTAAGTTTCGCCCATGCTGATCGAAGTTGTTGCAGCGCGCTCTCAGCGGCATGGGCCGAGCGCGGGTCACGGAGCGTGGACATTGCCTGCGCGGCGGGCCCTGATGGCTGGGACACGACATGGTCGAGCAGTTGCACGACGGTACTGTGAATGTAGTCGTGGTCGCTGGGGCCTAAAGCGCTGTCGACGAGGTTCCAAAAGCGGCGCGGATTCTCGGCATAGTAGTGCGTCAGTTGCTCGATGATTCCGATACCGCCCAGCGATGTTTCGCTCAGCCAGACCGCGGCGGGGCCTCCGGTCCCAGGCGGCGAAACGACGTCGACGATCAGGTCGCGGTCTTGAGCGTCGGGGCACGCGCGTTGGGCAGCGGCCAGAATCGCGGCTGCCACGGTCTCGCGGTACGTCCGTTGGGCGAGGTCTTCCGTGAGGCTTACGACTTGATCGGTCCAGAGCAGCCGTGCGTGGCGGTCGAGGCAGTCAGTGAGCCGCGCGTCGTTGCTGAGTTCAGTCAGACCGGCGACGAGCCGCTCAGGTGCGGCGGTCGCGACGGATCCGGCGTCGCGGTAGAGGGCACGCAGGATCTGTTGGACGTCGTTGCGCCAGGCGCCACGACTCAATTGGGCGTGAAGGCGTTCGCCGAAGGTCGCGTTGTTGGGCTGGATCGCGGCCAGGGCATATGCGGCCGTATACACGGTGGTCAGCCAGTTCCGCTGGAATGGATTCGCTACACCGTCGAGCGCCGGGTCCTCCGCGACGGCGGTGGCGAACGCCAGCGATCGCCACTCTGGCGATTTCAGGTGTTCGGCGACGGTCGGCCGAGTGAGGTTAAGCGGTGCGAGGTCGAACCGGACTGCGTCGACGTTTAGGCGAAAGCCCAGCGCGGCCGGCTGGCCGTCCAAGCTGTAGCGGACGCTGCTGGTGACGGTGCCTGCGGTGCCGCGGTCATAGGTCGTGTCGCATTCGGCCCCGAGCGTCATTCGGCGGACCTCAGCCGGGTTGCCGGCGGCGCTCGTGGCGAAACCAACGGCGGTGATGCGGTCGGTCCAGTTGGACGGCTTGGGGATGTCCGCCATGTAGAGGCCGCTGCTGGGTTCAAGGATTTCAGACGCCCACACCGGAATGCCCTGCGATCGATCGGCGACCTCGTCCGGTGGCTGCTGCAGAGCGACGACGTGGGGCCGGAAGACCTGAACCGGCTGGTGTCCCGTCGGTGACCACGTGCCCTGTGGTGTATAGGTCTCGACGAAACTGTCGATCTCTAGAGTGCCGTTGGCCTGGACATCTGGCAGCGGCAGCCACGTGCGGTGATTGCTGCGGCGGTGGCCATAGCGGCGGCTGACGCGTCCGGGCACTGCCTCGCGGAGCGCCCGCTCGATGGGAAGGGCTTCCCAATCCTCTGCGAATGGCAGCCGGAAGTTGACCTCCGGCACGTTCAGCGGCTCGTACAAGGCCGTGGTGAGGAACTCGGGTAGCAGGCTTCCGGGATGCGCGCCTGGGTCCGGGTCGACGGGTCGCCACCCGGACCGCAGCCGGCGCAGGGCGGTGGGCACCACGCCGAGCAGGAGGGCACGCGGCTGTTCCCAGAGCAATGCCTGAGCCTCATCGGCGCTGATGTCCAGCGCGCGACGCAGGTGGACGATCAGGCTGTCCTGCAATGTTGGGTCGATGATGAGTTTTTCCAGCAAATCGGCGAGTGCCTGCCCCTGTGCTGGAGACGGCGGGCGGGCAGTCGGGCGTGGCGCGGACAGCAGCCGGCGTGGGTCGATCCGGTTGTCCCGTAGCGTCGTGGATAGCCAGTCCAGCAGAGCCTGCGCGCCTTGGATCTTGAGTACGAAGCGGTTACGGACCGGGAGGCGGCGCGCGGTCAACTCGGGCGAGAACAGGGAGTCGTAGGCCTGGTATGCCAGCCTGTCGCGGCCGTAGTCCGACAGGGTGATGACGGTCCAGGGGCGGGTTCCTCGGCGACGTCCGGCGCGACCGCGGCGTTGAATGAAGGCAGCCGCGTCGTGTGGCGCCTTGTGCTGAAGGACGAGACCCACGCGGTCGTCGTCGTAGCCCACCTCCAGCGACGCCGTTGCAACGATGAGATCGGCATCATTGTCCACACCGACGTCCTGCGATGACGTACGTCCTACGGCTAACTGTCCCATCAGAGCGCGAGGGTCTATGTCACGTCCAATCTGACGTACCAGATCCCACGACTGACCGTCGATGAAGCGTTCAGCCCGGAACGGCGCTTCCGGTGACCGGAGCCCGGCCAAGACTCGCCCGGCTCGTCGAGGTCCGCGTCTAGTGCCTCCTCCTTCGGCGTCACACAGGTCGTCGTAGAAACGGTTCGTGACGTCCAGGTCATCAGTGAATAGAAAACCACGCGAGCCGTAAAGCATCTCATGGCCGGGGAGGTCGAGGATTCGGCCGTACAGCATGGCGGTCTGAATGGACGTCGACAGCTGGCTCGCGCCGGAGACCGGGTCGGCGCGTAGAGCAATGGCGTACTCCCGGCCTTTGTTCTCCAGGTCTTGCGGCTGGGGCGTGACGTGCTCCACCGACGCGTCCGACAGGCCTGTGAGCTGTGCGAAGAATGCAGCGGCGTCGCGCAGGGTGGCGCTCAGGCCGACGAAGGTCACCGGGTTTCGCACGGCGTGGCGCCATCGCCGGAGTACGAGTCCCACCTGGGCGCCGTGCATGCCGGTGTAGGTGTGAGCCTCGTCCAGGAGCACCAGCGACGGCCGGCGTGGGCCGCGCCAGCCGAGGAGTTGACCGAGCCCAGGGTCGGTGGCGTTGCGGTTGAGCATCTCCGTCGTGGTGAATAGAAGGTCCGGTGGATTGTCGCGTAGCGAGTCACGGGTCAAAACGACATCGTCGATGACAAGCCCACAGGTGGCCTGAGTGCAGTGCAGGCGATCCCGATTCTCGTTCTGATCTTGGCGAGACCAGATCAGTTCCTGGCGGCACTGGGGACACGACAGGTAGGGGCACACGACATCGGCGCCGCGACTGCGCCACGCACGGGTCAGGTGAGATGTCTGTGCGCGTAGACGCTGGGCGTTGTGCGGCGTGTCGCCGTACAACACTCCGATCCTGAGCCGGCGGCTCGTCCCGGCGCCGGCCTCCCCATTCACCCGCAATGAGGTGGCGACCGCCTCCCGCAACTGGTCACGCAGCAGTTCGATCCGAGGGTAAAGAGCCAGCGTATGCACACCGGTTCCGCCCGTCCGCATGTGCGCAGCCATGGCGGCGAATGCGGGGAGGTAGAAACCCAGCGTCTTTCCGCTGCCGGTGCCGGCACCGACGATGACGCCCGCGCTCTGGCGCGCATTCAGCGCCGTGGTGATCGCTCGCGTCGCGTCCACCTGGAATCTCGCCACAGTTGGATGTCTGAGCAGCGCTCGGGCGGTTGACTCATGCCCGGCCGTCCACGCCTCGGTGACGGCGAGTTCCTGCAGGGCGTCCTCGATGAGGACGTTGATCTTAGGGTAGCGACGCGGTGCTGTGTGGAGGCGGTAATCGGCGACGAGCGTTTTGCCTTGCTCCCACCAACGCGCTGGGGGCGACGTGAGGTCGCGGGGGCCGAATAGCTGTCGCAGTCGGGCGGTGAGACGCACGGTCTCGCCCATGCGTGTGCGGTAGCGGGGCGGTGACGTCGCCGGGATGCGCATCAGCAGTGCGCCATCGAGGAGGGCCGTGAGGACGTCGTCGGGGTCCACGTTTGCCGAGGTCGGGGACTGCAGGAGTCGCTCATTAATCGTCTCGAGCACCTCCTCGTGCGAGAGGGTGCCCGTGGTCACGCCCCAAACCAGGAGGGGCAGTTCGAGATCCTCCAGATGATCGAGGACGCCAGACAGGGTGCGTCCGTCGAGCCCCTGAGTCACAAACCCCTCCTATGGAGTTCAATCTGGTCGGCCAGACCGTACTCCCGTAGCATCGCGATCTCTGCGTCTGAGACTCGATCGAGTGACACCCGTCGGCCAAGGCGAAACAGTAACGCCTCAAGCTCCGGCTCGGGTTCCCGCAGGTAGCTCAGCGACTCCTTCAGGCCGGCATGTGTCGTCACGAAGGAGGAGATCTCCCGTACGTGAGGCACTTCGATCTTGCCAAGTCTCTTCAGTTCGGTGAACCATGTCTGCTGGTCGCGCTGGGCGGCAGCGGGCAACACTGCCAAACGTTGAATCGGGAGTTCGGCCAACTGCTCGCTGGTCCACCTCAGCCACGCCCCTGTCAGCGTGGCCTGCACCCGCTCAAGGACGCCCTCTACCTTCTGGCGGGCCGCGGTGATGGCGCGAACTGATGGCAGTCCGTCCGCGGCAAGTTGCGCGAATCTCTCGCGTCCCTCATCGACCTGACCCACCGGCACATCGGCGCCTTGTTCCTGCAGAGCGCGACCCGCTTCAAGCAACCGGCGCAGTTGCTCAAGCGCGCTGCCGAGGCCATCGGCCTGCGTGAAGACCCGCTTGGCGTTGTCTTCCGCGACAGACCCTTCGCGTAGCCGGTTCGCCTCAGCCGTGAGCGCCCTCGCCTTGTCTAGAACAGACATCGCTGTCATGGCCCCACCTCTGTCCACTGCCGCAAAACTTCTTGAACCCGTAGTGCCGCCGACTCGCCAGAACCGCCAGTTTTCAACCTGGCCTGGTCCAGTCGCTCGGTCAACCAAGCGTTACCA
This sequence comes from Micromonospora sp. NPDC049204, assembly GCF_040647935.1. NCBI lineage: Bacteria > Bacillati > Actinomycetota > Actinomycetes > Micromonosporales > Micromonosporaceae > Micromonospora > Micromonospora sp. NPDC049204. The sequence continues at coordinate 510,821 of NZ_JBEZDC010000003.1, forward strand.
GCGACGAGGAAGCGTTCAATCGCGGCCAAGTCCGCCCCTCGGTCTGCCGCGCATGTCGCCAGGACCGCGCGGAACCGGCTGTCGTCGTCCTCGGCAGCCGCGACGCGCCCTATGTCACGCTCCAGCCGATCGATGGATTTCCAGTCGCGTTGCCGAACGTCAGCCAGCAAGGATCGGAATGTTGGCAGGTCCACCGGGCCAAGGCCCTCGTCGACCGCGGCACGAAGAGCCTGGTCAACCGCCAGCACCGTCTCGGCGCCGCTGACTCCTGCGGGTAGCAGAGCGCGAACCTTCTCGAGGGTGTGCTGCAGGTCGGCAAACTGCGCATCGGCCACGACAGCAAACTGATTGAGTCCGGACACTGCCTTGGTGGCCCACGAGGGAAGCTTGTCGGGGCGCTCCCAGGCCCACTCTTGGGATGCCTCACCAACCAAGGGCAAGGCCCGTGTGCCGTCGACGATGCGGACGTTGCCTCGCACCCCTCGCGTGAAGCCCACACTGTCTCGTAGCCTGGCGACCAGTTCGCCACGGCCGCTGCGGTGAGCCTCCCAGAGCCGATTCCATTGCGGTGTGCGGCTCAGTCCATCCGCTCGTTCCCACCCGCTCCCGTCGGCAAGCGCCGCGTTCAGCAATTCTGTGTCCTTCATGCCCGGCCAGGCGTGGCCGGCAAGCGCGGCGCCCAGCAGCGAGGCGCGGAACCCGAGGATGAGTTCCCGGTTTGAGAAGCCACGGTGGCGTTGTACGGCACGCTGGAGGTCGGGTTGGTGATGCTCCGCGATCTCGTGGAGGCGTCGTATCGCTGCCGCGTTACCTGCCACACCCACGCTCGCCAGGAGTATCTGTCGGAAGAACGTGGCGTTGCTCGGATTGCGCTTGAACCGAATCGGGGCGTCTGCCGTTCCGGGCAACCGCTCGCTCGCCGCACCTTCGATCGACACGACGGTGGAGTTCGATGGCCATGCCCTGTCGAGTTCAGCAGACTGGGGGTCCGCCACGACCGGATCGATCCACATGCATCTGTTGATCACGGCCTGTCTGATCGTCCCTCGAAGGTGAGCAGCGGTAGTTTGCGGCAGTTGACTGTGTCGTCCCTGCCATTCTTCGACATGATCGATCATCATGGCCAGGGCGCGAGGAAGTTCTTGCGCGTTGGCGCTGGCCGGCTTCCTCCTCCCGGAGGTGGTGTCTTCCGTTGCGCGTGTCGTTGTCTGGCCGGGTCCGCTGGCGAGATCGTTGAGATCGAGAAGGCCAATGCCGAATGCGGCGTGCATCGCCGGATCAAGGTTGGTTATTTGGTCTGGGGCGTCGCCCCAGAACTCAAGGAAGGCTTTTCGGCGGCTAGCGTCGGCGTGGTCGCGTTCCTCGATCTCCCGTTGCACTGCGCCGAGCATGTAATCCTCACCAGCAGGAGTGCGGTAGTCCTCGCTGAAGCGTTGATCCGGGAAGGATCCATCACGGAGGGCATGAGCGTGATCGACCAGGACGGGCCGGATGACCTCGCCGATCACCGCCCGCGGGTTGAACGAGTTGGGATTATTGTGTGCCGGTCGTGCTCGGATGGCCCGTCGCAAGGTTGGCCAGTTAAACGGGTAGAGCCCATGCCCGTCGACCGACGCACCGAAGGTGGAATGGCATGTCTCTTGGAACTCGCACGTGACGCATCGGTTGGGCACGTCTGCCCCGTTCGCGATATTGGCATTGTCTAAGGCATCTCGGCCGACGCGCGCGGCGTTGAGGTACCGGCCGGCGAAAGCCGTGATGTCAGATCGGCCCTGCTCGCCGGTGTCGAACCCAGCATCCAGGTCGTAGAGGTACGGCGTAGCCGCCTTCGCGCGGGTGAGCACCGTCTCGGCCAGCCGCGCGAAATAGCCGGTAGTCACGGCCATTAGCGTTCGGACAGGAGCCAGTTCGACCTTGCCACTGCGCACCCCCGCCTCGATCAGGGCGTCGAGCAGGTCACGCTGAACACCCTGGAGGACGACGAAGTCCTCGATCAGTAGGACGATTTCTTTGCCCTGGGCTGCGTACTGGCGGCGAATCTCCAACATCGCTTGCTGTAGGCGGCCACCGCCTATGTTCCAGGCGGCGGTGATGGCGACCGGTAACTGCTCGGTGAGGATGTCGATCGCGGCGGTTTGCAGTTCCGGCCTGTTCGTGATGAGACTCAGCAGGCGTCTTGCTTTGTCGGATGCCTTGTTGACATCGGCGATGTCTAGTGGCAGGTCGGTGATCGAGAAGGCGGTCGGTCGATCGTCTTCGCCATCCCGTCGGTCGGAGAGGAGGCTGGCGGCAAGCCGCGGGATCAGCTTGCCCTTCTGCAGCAGATGGTCGCGGACATGGGGGTCAAGCAGGAGAAGAGCGAGATTGCCTGGCCCGGCGAGGACGCGTCCTTGGCCTGGTCTGGCGTCAGCGACCGCAACGGCCTCGGACAGCTCGTTGATGAGGCGGCGTTCCAGACTTTCGACGTCCAGTTCCGAGCTCATGCGGTCGACGTCGGCGCGTAGTTGCGCCAATTCAGGGCTGTCGACTCCGGGTTGATCGAGCAGCGTCCGGACGACGGCCCGCAGGCTCGTGCTGGTCTTCGGCAGGTAGATCACCACCCGCTTGTCGGTCGACGGCGTTAACTCGTGCACCCAGCGGACCAGATGCGATTTTCCGGTTCCGGACTCGCCGGTCACGGGCATCAACAGGACCCCGTTCGGGGTGTCCCGCCCCAGGAAGTCTCGCCGTACGTCCTCCTCGGTGACTGCCGTGCCGGGGTCGTCGGTTTTGGCCTCGGGGTGTCGGCGCCTGATGCGCAGTGGCGCATGGGTGGCGAAGAAGACGGACGGTGACGGGCTGACGGCTTCCGTGCTGATGGTCGTCGCGGCCTCGATCGGTGACCAACAGAGGAACTGGCGGAACTCAGCCATCGAGTGGCTCCAGGATGTCAAGGTGGGTGATCCGGTGCGTCCCGTTAGCCCGGTCGGGATCGACGAGCAACACCTCATCGTCGGCGTCGGAGCGGCGGTCGAACTTGAGCCAGCCTCGCTCCTCGCCGCAGAAGAGTGCGAATGATAAGGCGGAGGACACGTCTATCGAGGTTTCCTTGAGGTCGAGCGCGAGGCTGTAGCGGCCGCCAGGTAGGACAGGCAGAACCTCAAGGAGAGCCGCGATCGCGTCTCGCGCTGCGAGCCGCGCGCCCGCTGGCCAAAGCATCCGAGCCGCACGCTGGACAGCGACCGCGCAATCGGGTTGGAGCGTCAGCTTGGTGGGCGTTTGCAGGAGCGGGCCGGTCGCGAAACCGAGGGCTTTGGCCCAGTAACCGAATCGGTTCCGGCGGACGTCGTTGAAGTTGGGGTCGCTGATGTGTTCTGGCAGAGTCCTGCGCAGCAGGTCAGCCATGGCGTCCTCGTCGACTGGCGTGAACGCGTCGAGAGTGAGGAAACATGCCAACGCTCTGACCAGGTCCTTGGGCCCCTGGTCGCCTTCGTGGGCGATTCCTTCATTGCGGTGAGACTCAAGGACACGTGTGCGCAGCAGATCGGCGTACCCGGGGTAGTCATCTGGGGACTTCAGTCGGCCGTCGTCGCGCAAAGTGAGGCGATCGTCTTCTAGGGCGATCAGATTCAGGTCCTGAAGCGTTCTGACCGCGTTGTCGAAGGTCTTGTCGGCGTCAGCCTTGTCAGGTGGCAGCAGGCTGCCTGGCCTCAGCGCGGCCCGTACAGCGTCGTGGGTTTGGCGCCGGCCAGGCGCGGACGCTAGGTACCTGGCAACCACCCACATGGCAGTAGGAAAGGACGCAGGCTCGTTCAACAGCGTCATGTCACAGCGCTCCAAGGGCGGTCTCGAGCGAGAGTGAAGCGTCGCACATCTGCCGCAGACTAATGGTCGGCCGTTCGGGATCGGGCAGGTCCTGGGAGTGCACGAGGTAGGTCGGAACGTCGTCCTGCAGGCGCAGACGTACGGCGGTCGGCAGGGCGGGCAGGTCGTCGGCGACCCAGACTAGCGGCCCGGAGAAGGATTCGGTGAGGTTGCCGTCGTGGTCCACGATGACCGGGTGGGGCCACGCTTCGCGCTGTATGCGGTTCGCGAGACGTGCGGTAATTCCGGGGCCAGCAAGCACCCCCAGACCGCGCCGTGCGAGCTGCGACAGCAGTTCAGGCAGAAGATCATCACGTGCAATTGGCGTCCGCCACCAAATGCTCAACCACGGATGGTCACCGCGGATCAGTGCGAGGGGATCACGGCCTCCCTCCCAGTGAGGAATTGCGGGATGGGGTTCGCCGCCGTCGCGGTAAAGAGGATCGTCGCCTCGCATGTCGGGCCATCGCCGGCAGTGAGGGCATCCTCGACAGCTCACGGCGGTGCCCAACAGCCCGCCTCGCCATGGTATGCGGTAGTAGTCGCCGAGGACGTCGCCGACGCATCGGTCACCCTTTATCAATGCCTGCAGGCGATCGAGCGCAGCGGTTTGCTGCTGCGCGACAAGTGCCCGTTGTGTGCCGAATGCTCGCCCCCAATGTGATCGGTCATTTGTCTGACCATCCTGCAGCCGAAAGACCACCCGGGCATCGAGGCCGCTGAAGTACTGGTCCAGCCTGGCCTGCCACAGGCCATCGGGCTCGTCCGGTAGCCGTTCAGGGGCTTGTGATTCTTCAAGTGTGATGAGGCCGGCGCGTGACATCAGGTTCAAGGTGCGGACGTTCCACTGGCGGTTGTGCCGTGACTCGGCGAGGACGTGCGGCGGAACCACATCAAGACTTGTCTCGTGGCGGCCGTCCCCGAGATCAGAAGCGGCTCGAGACATGGTGCGCCACCGGTCCCAGCCTTTCTCGGGGCTGATGACGATGGAGGCGTTGAGCCGCTTCGCCGTCTCGTCGTCGCCGGGTGCGATAGTCAGGTAGACGGCTGCGGGGCGGCCGTCGCGCCCACTGCGTCCTACTTCTTGGTAGTACCGGTCCAAGGTTTCGGGCAGGCAGGCGTGCACAACGGTGCGCACATTGGACATGTCTAGCCCGAGGCCAAAGGCTGACGTCCCGACGACGATGTCGTGTTCGGTGGGCGCCGCTTTGCCTTCGTCGCTCTCTCCGCGCCATCCCATCACGGCGGCTCTGCGCTCGGCATCGGACATGTCGCCCGTGACCTCCGCGACGCGAAGGAGCCCGGCAGTCTTGAGTCGGCGAGTCCAGTCCCGCGCATCTTTCTTTAGGGACGTGTACAGGATGAGCGGGCGGGGCAGGGTGCTGACCGCTTGCAAAACGGCGGCGCATCGGTCGGCTTCGGTTCTGAAGCGTTCGACGAAGTAGGACGGTTCGCGGCGTGTTTGCGACGCCCAGACCAATTCGACGCGACCGGGCGAACTGAACAGCTCCACCAGCGTCTGGATCTGGTGTTCGGTCAGCGTGGCGCTCATGGCTAGTGTGATCAATTCCCGGCCAGGCGGTGCGATGGCGAGCCAGGAGCGACGCTGCCCGCTCATCGCCTGAAACTCTGGACGGAATTCATTGCCCCATTGTTCGACCAGGTGCGCCTCGTCGATGATCAGGTGAGTGAGGTAGCCCTGCCGTGTCGCGTCGTCCAGTGCCTGGCTGAGCCCGGTCAGGATGGCCTCGGGAGCCGCGATGACGACGCGTTGGCGACCATCACGGATATCCTTGCGGATGGCCTTTTTGACGTCTTCCGAAGTTCCGCCGGTGTATGCGTAATAGCCGCTGGGACTTTGCTGCTCCCCGAGCGATGTGAGCAGCGCACGCAGACGACGTTCCATGTCCATGGCCAGTACGACCGTGGGGACCACGACGACTGCGACACCGCGCTGCCGTGTCGCGGGCAGGACGGCAGCCCACGCCACCTCGGTCTTCCCCTGGCCGGTCGGCAGACACACGATGGTCGTGCTGCCGGCCGGTGCCGTCACGATCGCGCGAGCTGCCTGCCGCTGTCCCAGTGAGGTGTAATGCTGAAAGCCGGTGCCGAGTGCCCGGCTCCAAAACGGATCCGCCGGATGAGCTGACCTAGGGGTGGCGTCCCCGCCGTAGACCTCGAGAACCTCCTGCTTGGCGGCGCCCTCCGACAGAGGGGCGTCGGTGCGAGGATGCCAGATCCGTGCCGTCACCGAGAAGCCCGCAGCCACTGACAACGCCTCGCAGCCCACGTCCTCCCACTGTTGGCGGCTCGGGAGGGCTGGGCTGTTGGGCACAATGAGGGGCCAGTCGCCACCCTGGCGTGCCTCGTTCTCGAGCAGGATCTGACGGGTCAGCCCGACCACATCACGCCATCCTGCACCACCGGCGGTTAGGCCAACGAGCGCATCACGCAGTCGCGCACAGCTGCCCGAGGCAGGGAACGTGGCTGGAACCTTGGGCCAGCTAGCCCAAAGCTCCTGGGCGGATGACCAGCCATCAGTTGCCATCTTGTGGCACCCCCAGTTCGCCGCCGGTCACGCAGGTCACGGCCATTAGCCGGACCTTTGGCTCCTTCAGCGCGTCGATGAGAGCAGCCGCCACGCGGACATCGGTGAGGTAACTATCAGTATCGGACAACAACCGGCCGGCGTTCCGGCGCGCCTCGGCTTGGGCGCGACGGACTGCCCACGCCCGGCCTGCTTCATGCTGCGCCTGCTCCGCGCGCCGTACGAGCTGCGCGGAACGGGTCAACTCGTCGCGTGCGGTTGCTTCGGCGCTGCGGGCGGCCGTCGCCAGCCCTTCGATGTCGCCGAAGTATTGCCATAGAGCAGATATTCGCTCGTCATTGAGGTTGAGGTCGCCACGATCCTGCGCGTACGGGGCTTCCAGCCACCGCAGGAGATCGGGATCCTGCACGGCCTGGTCTGCCTGCGACGGAAGCCAGATCCGCCGCATGATGGGCGGGAGGATGACGCTGGCCTGACGTCGGAGGGCGTGTACAGCGTCCGCCGCGTCTCTGACGAGTTCTAGAGCCGGCTCGATGTCGGGCTCGACCAGGAAGTCAAAGCCGAAGTAGGAGCGGAGCTCTCGACCGCGGACGCCCGGGCGCCAGAACACGCACGCTTGGCCGCGATCGTCGATCGCCACAACGTTCGCGAGCAGGTCGACAAAAGGGTTACCCAGCCGGAAGAGCCGGGTGTTCGGTGTACGCAGAGCGGTGTTCCTGTTGAAGGTGCCTTGCATGGCTGCCGGTGGGACGGACCGTCCGGAGATAGCGAGGAGCCGCGGGGACACCAACGGGTTTGCATGGGCGCGTTCGAAGCGCATGACGTGCCGAATCGATCCCTCGGGATGGACAGCAAACCGCAGCCCACCGGCTTCGGCGCCGGCGTAGAGCCGCATCGCCTTTTCGTGGGCGCCCCAGCGAATCTCGGTAGTGGTCATCGCCTCAGCGACGGTGAGGCCGAGCGAGCCCTCGTGCACGGCCTCGACAGTGTCCATCCCGTCGATCTCCCGACGCTCTTTTCTGAGGACGTCGGCGACCATATCGGCCATCTCCAGCATCGCCGCAGGTCCATCCCGCAGGCCGGTCTCCCAGATTGTCGTGGTCAAACTATTGAGGGCGTACTGCAGCGCCGACACAGAGTCGTCGAAGATGCGTACCGCACTCGTGAGCAGCGTCGTCCAAACGGCGGCGAAGGAGTTGTCGGTGTGACCGCCAGGGGCGACGTACTGCATGGCTGCCCGGTGTCCGGCACCGAACGCGCCGGCGAACCGGTCTACTCGTCCCAGCCGTTGCTCACACTGGTTGGGTGACCACGGCAGCCGTAGATGGATGACGGCATCGGCCTCTTGCAGATTGACGCCGTCCTCGGCGCTGTCGTCTGCAATGAGGAGGCCGCCCTCGGCCCGCCAGCGATCCACGTCCATTGCGCTCGCCGCAGCACCTCGACGATGGGTGTGCTCGGTGATCCGGACTCGCGCATTCGGTGTCAGGACGTCGGCGATCAAGCCTGCCAGGCTGCCCGCGCCGCAGAACATCACAGCGCGTTTGTGCTGTCCGAGCACCTGAAGGTAGTCACGCATGTCGGGCTCTGCAGCATCGTTGTCGTCGAGTTTGCGCAGAAGGTCCTCGTCGTCAGCCAACACAGTTGCCGCAGCAAGCACCTCACGCTCGTACTCACTCAGGCCAGCGCGCCGAGCAGCCGCGTCGTCACGGTGGATGCGCCACCGGAGAGCGTCCTGCAGATCCCCGGAGAGACCGTCACTGCGCGACGACAGCACCGCCAGGACGAGGCCGTACGCTCCGGTGCGGTCGTCGGCGTTGTGGTCGAGCAGCCAGTGCGAGACGTGTTGCTGCCACGTCACCAGCGACTCGCTGACCAGTTCGTCATTGGCGGCGACGCTCAGTACGGTAGGTCGCTGTCGGCCAGTGACCTCGAAGGGCAGTGCGTCCAAGGAGTCGTCGCATGCCGACGTAAGGACGTTGTGCCGGCGATGGCGGATGATTCTGCGATGCATGCGGTACGTCTCACTGATGTGAGCCCGCAAGGCATCGACGTGTGACCGGAGGATCTCGCGCTCGCCTTCGTCGATCAGGTCGCCATCGGCAGTCAGCAGGTCCGAAACGCGACCGGCAAGATCGCGGAACGTTATGTCGCCGGGGAGGAGGTCCGAGATCTCCGCGATGGCGCTCGGAAGCAGAGGCTCGAAGTCCGCGTCGAGCGCGAAGACGGCGTTGGCCAGCACGCGCCGTGCCTGGAATCGCTGGGTGAACTGCGGCAGGTCCTCCCAGCGGTAGAGCGTGGGATCGAGCAAATGCAGCATGCCGAGGTGCGCCTGCGGCCGCGACATCGGCGGTGTAGCCGACAGGAGCAGCAACCGGGGCGTGGAGTGCGCCAACTGAGTCAGTTCCCGATATCGGGCTTCCGTTGGGTCGGCCGCATCGGTCAGGCGATGCGCCTCGTCCACCACAACCAGGTCGAAGCCGTGGTATTCCTCCCACTTGTCTGGGGTTTCATGGCGGGTGATCTTTATCGTTGCTGCCGGGAAGTCCTCGGTGAAAAACTTTCCCTGCAGTTCACGGCTCCATTGCTGCCGCAGCATGTCCGGCGCGAGGACGACGATCCGAGCGGTCGGCTGATCGAGGAGGCGCTGCCGGATGACCAGTCCAGCCTCAATGGTCTTCCCGAGGCCGACCTCGTCGGCCAAGAGGTATCGCTGCACAGGGTCGCTGAGCACGGTCAGCGCAGCTTGCACCTGATGCGGATAAATTTCGATCGCCGCCGACAGCAGCGCGGGAAGGTCGGCGCAGGCGGCCCGTTGGGCCACGAGGCTTGTGAGCATCGGAAGCCGGGCATCCCGAAAGTACGGCGACTCGTTGGCGCCCGCTGCGAGGACCTCGACCGGAGAGGCGATCGGCCTGTCCCAGCGCACCCGCAGATGCTGCTGTGGAACCTGAAAGTCGAGGTCCTTGTTGGGTAGGCGCACGAAGTAGACACCAGGGCCACCGCCGATGATCCGGCCCGCCCGCCACCGTCCCGTATCAGGGTCCTGCCAGTAGACCCTCGTCTGGGGTAGCAGCTGCGCCAGACGGCACTCGTCGGCCGGGACCCAATAGCTCTGCGCGACCGGCCTCGCAATGGACTCGAAGGCATCAATTCGCACGTCGCCGCCGCGACGTTCTCCCACACGTCCGATACCTGGAACCTGTGGGTGCTCAACGAATTGACCGGTCGGCAGCAGCATGATCGGACTGGTCCCCGTCCCTGCGCGCCGCCCTGCGGACGGATCGGCACCTAAACGCACCAACGCAGGGTATCGACTACCTCTGAGATGTGGCAGCAGCAGCAGTGCCCACCTTGATCAGCCGAAAAGCCCAAAAGACCAACCCAACTCCTGAGCTGGATTCACGTTCTCATCTAGGGCGCCCATCGCTTCCCACGCAGGCGCGGTTAGGACCCGGCGCGGCGGCGCCTGTCCCTCAGGAGGCCACGACGCCGCTGCCCCACCACCGTCCGGCTGCCGGCGACGCCTGGCGGCTGCGGCTGCGACGTAGGGCCGACCCGAATTCGCCTCAGCCCAGCGCGACACCCAGTAGCCCCACGCACTCGATGCTGACTACCTATTCCGGTACCTGACCTGCAGGAAATCCGCGACGCGCTTGATGTCGCGAGGCGTGTTCTGGATGTCGTTCCACCTGCGAACGATGCCGTTGCCGAAGTCCCACTCACCGTCAGTCCAGCGGCAGTCATCGGCGATCGACTTGAGGTGGGCGGCGAACTCCTCAACCTCGACGATCCCGTCGCCCTCCTCACGCGCATGGCTAATGGCGTCCATGAGGTAGCCCATACTGATGATTCCGACGCCGTGCATGAGGCGCGACTTGCGGGGCGGCTTGCCCCACGCTTCGGGGAAGACCTGGCTGACAGCGGTCCAGAAATTGAACAGGACGGTCAACATATAGCCGGTGGTCGGCAGCGCCTCGTCGTTGCGGAACCGGTAGAGGGCGCCGTCGCTCAAACTGGTCTCCAGCATCCTCAAGACCGAGTTGTCCTTGATGACGCCGGACGGGTTGGTCGGGGTCTGGATCATCCGGTTGAGTGGAGACCGGGCGTCGAAGTTGAGCCCCTCGAGCAGGGTTGCCGGCAGTTGACGTACCCGCAGCGGAGTTGGCAGCGCGCCCGAGGCTCCAGGCAGGAGTTCGTGGATGAGCCCCTTCGGCAGGGCCTTGGTGGAGTTGACGAGGATGAACTGTGAGCGCTGATCTGCGGTCTCGTTCGTGATGAAGGCGCTGATGCTCACTGGAAAAGCATCGACCCTGGCGTCGCGGATGGCGGCGCTGCGCTGCTGGCCATCCACAATGAAGCCGGGCCTGTCGTGATCAGGGCCTTCGGTGATCGGGATGATCAAAGTTCCGCTGCGCACGTAGCCGGGGCTGTCGGATTCCGTCTGGCCTGGCTCGAAGCGCACCCGTTCGTCGAACGCGATGACGATGGCGTTGGGGAGCAGAGGGCTGGCGTCGGTTTCGATGTATCGGCGGATCGCCGCGACATGGGCGAGGACCTCTGGCCGTTGGTAGCCGTGCAGCAGGGAGTCCTCGTCGCGGCGGATGCGGGAGACCGTAGCGATCTTGGGTACGAGCTTACCGTCCATGGCGAAGGTGTACAGAAGGCGCCCGAGGCCTTGCTGGATCTCCAAGGCGGGCAGGCGTAACTCCTGGGTGACAGCGGAGTCAGCGGACGCCTCGGTCCGGGTCTTGGTCACGCGGTGGTCCTTCCTCGTTGTGCGCGGAGACGCTGTTCGAACACGTACAGGTTGTGGAAGCCGCGCCGTTTGTTGCGCTCGGAGCCCCGAAACACCACGATCTCAATCCCAACGGCGACACAGAGATCGCAACGACAGTCGCGCCACGGCCGAGCCGCCAACGTCGCACGGTACTGCTCGCTGCGGTCGGACTTGCCGCCGTCCCACAGCGCGCTGTAGGCGACGAGTGCCTCCAAGACCGGCTCGAGGTCAGTCTTGTCAGCGTCGTACTCGCGCAAAAGGGTGAGGGCAGTCCGCTCGAGCGCCATCGCCTCGCCTTGGCCGATCTCGCCAGAGCGGATCCGGGCCTTGAGCTTCGCGTTGCCGTCCACCTGCGGAACGCGCAGGGCGACATGGGTACGGGTGGGGGTGTAGTAGTTGTCCCGGTCGTCCTTGAATGCCTGGCGGAACGGTGAGGTGCTGTCGAAGCTGGTGACGCCGTGGCTGGCGAACGTCGGCACGTCGCCGACGCGGCTCACACCGAGAAGGTGCAGTTGGGTGGAGTGCTCTCGGACCTGGTCGATCGCTCGTAGGCAGGCGAGGATTTCATTGGTCTTCAGCGGCACCATGCCGCCGAGCGCGATGCGGGAGTAGCCGATGCGCTGCAGTTCCGCGATCGCGTCCGCGTAGGACTGCGGGCTCCAGCCCTGGGCAACGCCGACAGGGGCGAAGCTGACGTTGCGGGCGTCGCACCGATCCCAGAACTCCTGGGCCAAATCGAGGGTGATCTTCTGGCGGCGGACCCATTCCTGTGCCTTGGGATCGTCGCGTGACGTAGCGGGCTCGTACTGAAAGATCACGTGGTCGACGGCGATGCCGTAGTTGAAGCCGCATCCGTCGTAGAAATCGATGACTTCATCAACGGTGTACGGCGGCCACTCTTCGCCGACGTAGGAGAAGGCACCGCAGTCGCCCATGATCTCCAACGGGGTATGGCCGTTGTCGAGCCGGAAGAACTTCGCGGCGCCTTCACGATAGAGGCGGTGGCGTTGTGCTCCGGTGTACTTGCCCGTGGTGCCGCTGGCCAGCCCATCCACGATGGCCTTGGACACCAGCAGTCCGTCGAACGGCGCTTGGGTCAGGACCTCGTGCGCGTACAGGTCGTCGCGTTGCCGGACGCGGAACGGGTCCCGTTCTTCAGTGATGAAGTCGAAGCTCGGATCGACCTGGTCCTGGCTGTCAGGAAAGAAGAATTTCATCGCTGCTCCGCCTGGGCGTTGCGGTGCACCCGGATGAGGTAGTTGGACAATGCCTGGATGTCGCGGGGGGTGTTCTCGACCTCGTTCCACCGCATGTTGAGCTCGTCCCAGGTGCCCGAAGTCCAGCGACAGTACGGGGCGATCAACGCAAGGTGCTCGCGGATCAGGCGAGGCGCGTCCGCTGCGCGGGGATCGACGATGCCGAGCACCCGGCCCATGAGGTGACCCATGGCGCGTATCCCTGCGCCGTGCATCAACCGGCTCTTGGTGGCCGGTTTCCCCCAGGCGTCGGGGAAGGTGTCCCGCACGGCACCCCAGTAGGTGTAGAGGGCGTGCAGGACGCCGTCGAAGTCGGTCTCGTTGCGGCCCACGTCCCGATACGGGAACAGGCACCCGGCCGATGTCAAACTGTCTTTGATTAGTTCGACGAACCCTGTGTCGGTGATCACCGCGAGAGCGGTCTGTGACTTGTCCGTCGACGCCCGTTTGATCATCCCACGCAGCGGTGAGCGTTCGTCGGTGTTGAGCACGTCGCATAGCTCCGACGGAGCCCGGCGAATGGCCAGCCGTGTCGGCAGTGGGCTGTCGACCGCGGGGAGCAACTCCGTCACCAAGCCGCGTGGCAACGGCCGGGTGTTGTTGATGCGCAGGAACTGATCGCGTTGGACCTTCACGGCGTCGGCGACGAACGCGGTGATTGGGACGGGGAAGTCTTTGCGCCGTGTGCGGGACAGCGCCACCGCGCGTTGCTGCCCGTCGACAATCCACGCGGGTTTCGGCCGACCGTTTTCCGCCATGGGGATGGTGAGCGTGCCGGTAATGCCGAGCTCATCTCCCGGGAGCCGGTCGCCGCGGATCTTCTTGAAGTGCACTCTCGACGACAACGCCATGATGATCGGGTTGGGGAAGACCGCAGCATCGCTGTTGAGGTACTCGACGATCTCCTGGATATGTTTGCGCACCTCAGGGCGTTGGTAGCCGATGAGCTTGCCGGCATGGTCACGACTGACCCGGGAGATGTCCGCGACCTGCAAAATCTCCTCGGCCCGGAGGGTGAAGACATAGAGGGGATATTCGGTGCTCTGCGCGATGCACAAGGCCCGACGGACCATGCTGTTGGGAGGCGGTGAGGCAGGCATCAGGGGCGCGCCCCCCATGCCATTACCTCGGCGAAGAGTTGCCCGAAGCGGGCCTGCTCACATGACCGTCCTGACAGGCGAAGGCGTCGCAGCAAGCCCGTCGCGGTGGCTGCCCGTTCGCCCGCATGCCCACGGATGAAGGCGCGCACCTCTTCGTCGGTAAGACGCTGTCCAGCGGTGCGAGTTGCGGGAACCGGCGTTGCCTGCGTTGTCTGTTCCACACGCTCGCGCAGTCGTTCGCGCCGTAGGTCGTGATCGTCATCGACCGACGAGCGCAGCAGGAACGCTGCGACGCGGGCGTTGAGCGATAGCAGGCTGCCGCCGAGGTGAGGTTGCAGCCTGGCGGTCACCGGTACGACGAGGTCTTCAAGGTCATTAGTGGATGGCCCGACAACGGATAGTTGCTGCGTGTCGTGCAACAGACTGGCCGCAACGGTGACGTCCGTGGCGCAGGCTCGCTGGTAGGCGTCAGAGAGCACCGCGATGATCGTGGCATGTGGATCACGACGGGCTAGGTCCGCGAATGACCGCGGTTGGTCTGCGTCAGGGCCAGGCCACTCGGTCAGCCTTGTCCACCAGTCGCGGGCGGCGGATTTATCCTCACCGACCGAATCGACCCCGCCCGAGGCGAACGTTGCCGCATACGGTCGGATCGCCGCCGATGCGGCGATGAGCCCGTAGCCTGCTGAGCAGACCCATAACGTCGCGGCCCGCGGTGCGATCTGGTCGGGCAGGGTCCGGGCAATCTGCCAATGCTCACCGGCGTACAGATCAACGGCAGGGAAGCTGTTGGCAGAACTGGTCAACAGTCGGTCTGTCCAGGTGGCGAACCGCTGACCTGGACTGCTTTCATGGAGGTTACCCACACGTAACCGATCTGGCACTGTGTGTCGTTTCCGGTTGCTGCAGGTGACCACAACGTGCACGTTGGCCGGGCCGGAGTGACCGCTGCTAGCCATCGGTGGAGTCCCGACTCGTTGCGGTCAGCGTCCAGGGGATCTGCGCGTAGGCGGCGTGGTTGTGGATGCTTTCGTCGTTGACCACGCGGATCCGGTACTCGGCGATGCGGACGTCGTGGTTCAGTGCCCCGGCAACGGTGCGGATCATGTCCTCAACGAAGACGGGGTTGTCGTAGCCGGCCATGGTCACGTGGCGTTCGTCCGGACGTTTGAGTAGCGCGTACACCGGCGATGATCCAGCTGCCTCGGCGATGTCAATAAGGTGGTCGAACCACAGGCCGGTGGCGGGGGTGTGTGGGCGGGCGTCGATGGTGACCCAGCCGCGTTGGTTGTGGGCGCCGCGGTCGCTGATCGCTTTGCTGCACGGGCACACGCTGGTGACCGGCACCTTCACGGCGAGCACCACCTCGTCCCCACGGTCGCTGGCGGCGGCGGTCAGGGTGCAGGTGTAGTCCATGAACGAGGCGATGCCAGTGACTGGGGCGAGGCGTTCCAGGAAGTACGGGAAGGTGAGAGCGACGCGGGCGGTGGCACAGCCCATGCGTTGGCGCAGGTCGTCGGCCATCAAGGTGACGGCTTGGCTACTGAGTCGGTCGCGCCAGGTGTGCAGCACATCGACGAAGCGGCTCAGGTGGGCGCCTTTGACGTGGTCGGCGAGGCTCACCGACATAGCGACTGTCGCGACGGTCTCGCGTTTGTTGCCACGCGCGTCGGAGATGAGCAGGGGGTAGCGAAGGCCCTCGACACCGACCTCGTCGAGGGCGATGCCCCGAGTGTCCGGCAGGGCCTGAACGTCTTGCAAGCTTTCGCCCTTGATCTCACTGATCGTCATGCGTCGCCTCGGTAGACGCAGCCTGACGTGCAGGTTTCCCGGACGAGGATCTCTGACAGCGGCAGTTGATCGATGAGTCGTTCCCAGATCCAGCGGGCAAGGTTTTCGCTGGTGGGGTTGTCCAACCCGGGGACATCGTTGAGGTAGTAGTGGTCGAGTTGGTCGTGCAGTGGGCGGAACGCCTTCTTGATCTCGGCGAAGTCCATCACCCAACCCGTCGCCGGATCGACGTCCCCGCGGACGTGTACCTGCACTTTGTAGGAGTGGCCGTGGAGGCGGGCGCACTTGTGCCCGTCGGGCACGCGAGGAAGCCGGTGGGCGGCCTCGAAGGTGAACTCGCGATAAATCTCCATCAGGCTATTCCTAAATATTTGTGGGTCTGCAGGCTCAGTTGCCACTGCGGGTGAGCCAGGCAGTAGGCCACCGCCGCGCGGGTGTTGGCCTCCTGCTCTGGGCCGTCCATCGGCTGCAACCGCATGAACGTGAACGCGAGGTCCTCGAAGAGCTCAGGCATCGCGGCGGGCTGGGGGTAGACGAGTTTCAGTTCGTCGCCGGCGGTCAACACCAGATCGGCGCCGGCCTTGGGGCTGACACAGATCCAGTCGAGGCCAGTGGGCGCCGGTTTGGTGCCGTTGGTTTCCACCGCGACCTCGAAGCCCTCGGCGTGCAGCGCCGCCACGGCGTCATCGTCGAGCTGCAGTAGCGGCTCCCCGCCGGTGCATACCACGTAGGGCTTGCTACGGGAGTGCGGCAGGCCCTGCCATGTCTTCGCTACCGCTGTCGCGAGGTCTGCGGCGCTGGCGAAACGGCCCCCGCCAGGCCCGTCGGTGCCGACGAAATCGGTGTCACAGAACTGGCAGATCGCGCGGTGCCGGTCGGTCTCGCGTCCGGTCCACAGGTTGCAGGACGCGAACCGGCAGAAGACGGCGGGTCGGCCAGCGTGGCTGCCTTCACCCTGCAGGGTGTAAAAGATCTCCTTGATCTTGTACATAGCCCTGTTCAGCTCTGTGACGTCGTCAGGGCCGGATCGGTCATTCCCAGCTCGGCAAAGCCGCGGTTGCGGAGGAGGCACGAGTCGCACGTGCCGCAGGCGCGGTCGCCGACCGGGTCGTAGCAACTGTGGGTGAGGGCGTAGTCCACACTTAGTTCGAGGCCTCGCCGGATGGTGTCTGCCTTGGTCAACTGAATCAGAGGAGTGTGGATCTTCAGTCTCTGGCGGCCCTCGACCCCAGCCCTAGTAGCCAGGTTCGCCATCTCCTCGTAGGCCTTGATGTACTCCGGGCGGCAGTCCGGGTAGCCGCTGTAGTCGAGTGCGCTGACCCCAATGAAAACGTCCGACGCGTCAAGCGTCTCGGCCCATGCCAGGGCGAACGACAAGAAGATCGTGTTGCGTGCTGGGACATAGGTGACGGGAATGTCATCGGCTGTGAGGTCGTCAACGCTGTCGTGATGTGGCACTGCGATCGACGCGTCGGTGAGCGCCGATCCACCGAAGACCCGCAGGTCAATGTCGGCTACCACATGCTTGGTCGCTCCCAGTGCGGCGGCGACGCGCTCTGCCGCCTGCAACTCGACCGTGTGGCGTTGTCCGTACCTGAAGCTCAGCGCGAAGGTCTCGTACCCTTCGTTCCGGGCGATCGCCAGCACCGTCGCCGAGTCCAAGCCGCCGCTCAGGAGGACTACCGCCTTGCGCTGCGCCATGTTTGTGACCTGATCTCTCGCTCGTGTGAAACTGCAGACCCATGGCGAACCACAGCTATGTAGTTTACCGCTTGCTACGGTACCGAACGGATCGTCAACATCAAGTGCCGCCGCCCACAAATCCCCGGCTGAGCTTGGGCGTTCGAGATGGTCGACAACCCAGCGCGCTCGGACTTGAGAAGCCAGAAGCCGAGGTCCAGAGTTTTAGATGCAGAAACTACCAGCCTGCCGCCGAACGCAGAGCTGAAGTTTACGCGGTTACGCTGCGTGGATTCGTAGTCCACTCCGCGACATTGGGGTGCCCCGTCCGGAGCTCTCGCCCGCCTCGACCGTGACTACGGCGCGCAGGCCATGCCCAACGGTCCAGGCGGTGGCGCAGGCCGTCCACGGTCCGTCGGCGTGCGGCGGCCAGCAGGCCGCCGCACGCGCCGTGTGTTCCGCTCCCCCTCATTAGGCGGCCCGCTCGTCCGGGGTGGGCTGGTCGTGGGTGGGGTATTGGTCGTCGTGGTGGGTGTCGGTGTAGGGCAGGTCGATGAGGCGGTGACGGCCGGTACAGCCGGGTAGTTGCCAGATCTGGTGGGCGGGGCTGGCGGCGAGTGCGGTGCGTAGTTCGGCGGTGGTGGTGGCGATGGCCGCCTCCGGGCCGGCGCCGGCGATCCGGTGGTGCAGGTTCGCCTCGCGGCGGGCGGAGGGGAGGTGCAACAGCACCGGCCACGCCCAAGTGCTCAGGAGGTAGAGCCGCTCGTATTTGATGATTTTGTCGATGAGGACCTGCAGGTTCTCACCGCTGGTGTCGTACTCGAGGAAGAACGGCACGGACCGTTCGTGCTCTGTCCATATCCCGGCGCCGTCCGGGCGGGGGAGGCCCGTCGCTCCGGCAAGGATGAGGTGCGGGTTGGCGCCTTTGCGGTAGAGGGTGCCGGGTTCGTGGTAGGCCGACGCGGGCTGCCAGCGGACGAGGTCGCTGTCGGGGTGGGTGCGGGCGTGGGCGGCGAGGTCGATGAAGACCTGGTTGCCGCCGAGCAGGTGCGGCAGGTCCGGTCGGTTGGTCAGGGAGTGTTTGCGGCGGCGGGACTGGTCCCGGCGGCCTCGTGGGAGTCCGCGTTGGGCGTGGACGTGGTCGTAGCCGAGTTGGTCCAGGACGTAGTGGTAGGGGTGCGAGCCTCCGTCGGCTTTGTTGGGCCGGAACCGGTCGACTGCCCGCAGGGCGGTGAGGCGGCGTAGCCGGCGTTGGGTGAAGTCCAGGGATGGGAACAGGGCGGCGGCGATCTGGTCGGTGGTGAGCACGCCGTGGTCGTAGAGCCAGCCCAGCAGCCGGTCGTCGCGGGCGGTGATGCTGGCCTGCAGACGCAGCAGTGGGTCCGCGGTCGGTAGGTGTTTACCCATGGGCACCAGCCCTGGGGGAGAGACCCGAGACTGGAGGGTCTGTCTGGAGCGGTCCCGGACTCCTGACAGCGGGGTTGACCTGGGCTGTGAGCGGCCGTGAGGGGTCAGGTTGGGGGTCAGGATCAAGACGGACGGTAGAACGGAGATCGGCACTGACCGCTGAAGCGCCGGGCGGAACGGGTTCGGCCAGACGGTGTGGTGAGGGTGGGTGTGAGTCGGGCCGGTGACGCTGGTGAGGTTCGCGGTGCGGGGTGATCATCGTTGGTGCTCCAAGGTCAGAGGTGCGAGTGGGTGTGAGGTTGGTGCGCCCCGTGGCCGCAGCGGGCGGGAGCAACCGGAGGTCCGCAGTCGCTGTCCGGAAGCCTGATTGGACATGCCAACCTGTCTGGTCTCGCGCGTGTGACGAACTTCCGGTGACAGTCGCCTGTCGATCGAAGTTGGTCACAGCGGCTGTGACCTGCGGTGCGAGAGCCGTCGGCGTTGCCGTTCGGGTTCGAAGCGAACGGCAACCTCCGGTAGTCCTCCTGACAGTGACCGGGTGGTCGCTTCCGTGGGTCGCCCTGGCCTGCTCCTCGACCGGCCCGGGTGGGCCGGTCGAGGAGCAGTGGTCGGTTGGTCAGGGGCGCGGCGGGTAGTGGTACTCGCCGTCGGCGACGGATTCTTCGTAGGGGCGTTCGGGGTCGTAGATGGGGTGTGGGGCTCGGGGCCGTACCTCCTTGAAGGTCACGGTGTCGGGCGGCCACTGATCGGGGGTGTGGGGAAGGTCGGTCAGGGCGAGGCGGTGTGTCTCGCCGATCGGCTGCCAGACCGGGTCGGCCGGGTGGCCGTGCTCGGGGTTGCTGGTGACGACGGTGAGGTGCCGCGTGTTGCGGCGCTCGAGGTAGCGGCGCAGGTCCTGCTCTCGCCGGGGGTCGGCGGCGTGGAACAGCAGGGTCGCCAGGCCGGTCCGTTCGGCCAGTGGCCGGTAGCCGTGGATGCGGTCGGCGAGGTCGGCGGGACGGATCTCGCCGGGGTCGGGCTGGTACCAGAACGCGTGGCGGTCGCGGTCGTGGATGTACTCGCCGTGCCAGGCGGCATGTCGCGCCGCGGTGACTTGTCGGCAGGTGCGCGGTGACCACCAGGTGCGTAGGTCACTCCCGGGTTCGGTGAGCGCATGGGTGGCGAGGTCGACGAAGAAGTCGTTGGCCTGCAGCAGGCCGGGCAGCTCCGCGTGTTCGCGGAGCCGGTCGCGGACCCGGTACACCTGCGCCGGTGTGACATCGTCGTCTTCGCCGAGTGGGGTGAGTTGGGCGCCGATCGGGCCGAGGCACCACGAGGTGTCGGCGGTGGCCGCGGCGCCGGTGTTCCAGAGGCGGTCGATCCAGCCGCGGCGGGCGAGGATCGCCAGACGTCGGGTGGCAGACGCCGTGGTGGTGGCGAAACCGAGTGCGGTGAGCTGCGCGGCGGTCAGGACGCGGTGCTCGGCGAGCATCTCGACGGCCCACCAGTCGGGCAGGCGCATGCGGCCGCTCTCAGCCAGGAGCAGCTCCACCGGGATCGGTCGGGTGGACGGGACAGTGAACTGGGGATGGTAGGTGGTCGACACGACCGGTACCTCCAAGATGGGGCCGTCCCCGGGTAGGGGTGGCAGGGGTGGATGAATGCCCGTGCGACCGCGTCGGTGCGGCGCACCTCGGGCGGATCACGCCACCGCGGTCGTGCGTCGCGGTGGGTGACAGGGCAACGGCTCGGCGGTTCCGTGCCCGGACGGCAGCCCGGGCACGGAACCGGCCGGTCCGCGCGGCCGGATCACCGGCCGGTCATGCGGTACGGCGAGAATCCGAGCGCGGCTTGTGGCGCCGTCATTAAGGAACCGCCGCTTGTGTGCTCTGGCGAACGCCTGCCCCACTCACAGCCACTCACAGCCACTCACAACGAGGGGTTTTCCCCAGTTGAGATGATCCGTCCCAGGAGGCCTCACCGGGTGAAGTGACGGCGCCGCGAGAAGAGGGAGCCGACCTACGCGACTGCCGTCGACGTGGCGGCAGTGGTGGAGAGGCGACGGCGGCTGGCGGCGCGCAGACTGGCACGGCGTTCGGCTCGCGCCGCCAACGCCTCGGCGGCCTGTGGGGACGCCGCGCCGGTCAGCATGCCGCTGGCGAGGGCTTCGGCGAGGCGGGTGTCGATGCGACCCAACCGCATGCGCAGGGCGTCGGTGCTGATGCCCATCCGGGCCGCGATCGGATCCATGGCCCGCCGGCCCAGCCGCACGTCGATGTAGGGCTGCTCGTCGTCGGCGTCGAGGATCCCCAGGCGCACCGCGCGGCGGACCAGCACGTCCGGATGCCCGTAGGGCACCTGCGGGGTCCGCGGTCCCGTGACGCGCTCCACGTCCTCGACCGCAGTGAACTCGCTGGCCTGCTGGCGCAGCGCGTGCCCGGCGCGCCACCCGGCCCGGCACAACGACGCGTACGGCGCCCGGCGGGCCACGTCCACGTGGTCGCGGAGCGCCGCCAGGAAACCCGCGAGGATCTCCGCGTCGATGTCGTCGGGGTCACCGCCGTAGCCGTCAGACAAGCGCCTGGCGTAGCGGCGCAGCGCCGGCATCGCCATGCCGACCGCAGCGATGACCCACTGCGGTCCGTCCAGACGGGCACGACGGATCAACTCCCGCCACACCGCGTCGCGGGCCGTGTAGGCGCGCGGGTTCGCCAGCAGCCAGTCCCGCAGCGCCGGCAGCGCCACGACACCCCTTGGCAGGCCGTCATCCGGACCGAACATGTCGAGGTCGAGGGACAGGGGCGCCGGGTCGCTGGTCAGCGCCGCGAACGCGACGTCGACGGCGTCCAGGGGCGCGGCGGGCCAGATCGTGTCGGACACACTCATGATCAGTACTCCTCGGTCAGAGACCATCGGGCGTCGCCGCCGTGTTCTGGCGACGCTGGAATGCCGATTACGCCACGACCGACTCACAGGCACTCACAGCGCAGGTCAAGCCGGCTTTCGCGCCCAGCGGGCCGCTGCGGTGCCTCGCCCGAACTCCGGACCCGAGGCCGGCACCAGGCGGACGATTCGGATGGGCCGCGGTACCGCTGAGCAGGGCTGTGAGCCACCCGACACACGTCAAGCGCGGCACCCAAACGGCTCCGCGACGAGACCGCGATCGTCGGGCCGCGCCCACCGCTCACAGTCACTCACAGCGACTCACAGGCGCTCACAGCCGCTGACGCAACCCGTCCGGTCTGGCGCTGAGCTGGCGTTCGCGCCGGCGTCCCCTCGTAAGAGGGTTCTGAGCAGGGCTGTGAGAGCAGAGGGCCGCGCGAGGAGTGCCCGACAAGAGGCCTTCGGGCCTTACACCCTCTCACTCACAGCGACTCACAGCCGCTCACAAAGACTCACAGCGACTCACAGCGGCGTGGCATCCGCCGCCGGCACGCCCAAAACGCCGGCGACGACGCCGGTGGTGGTGGCGCGCATCCTGACCACCTGCCCGCGTCCCCCGGGCCGGGGCATCGTGCCTTGCGCCTCCCCCGTGTCGGTCGCCGGTGGAAGCACCCAGTGATGAGGAACCCTCCGTACCGGCCGCCTTGCGCGGGAACGAGCGAACCGCTGTCAACGAGGACGATCGATGGACATCTTGTCCATACAGGCAGCGGCGACCGCGCCCGAGAGGACAGGAACGTCAGCAGGAGTGCTGTGTCACCATGTCCGGGCATGCGATCGGCGGCGGTCAAATGATGTCAAGAGATGTCGACCGGTTTCGGGCGCGCGGCCGTGGCCCCGAGGTGGGGCAGAAGGTGTCCTCCGCGTCCGGCCGAGCGTCCGCGGCATCACGCATGTCATCAATGCTTGTCGTTGACAAAGTGTCCGGCGCGGTCGCTGAGCAGGGCCGGGACAGCTCAGTCACGTGCGCATTCTCGACCTGAGTGACACTGACTACGTTGGGCGATTGCCCCTCCCGTGTTGGCGGTGGTCAAACCGGCATGACATCCCTGCGCCGCATGGACGGGCGTGTCAACCGCCCGCAGGCCGTGTCCGCACCTGTCGGGTAAGGGCATGCCTGCGGACACCATGTCATCGACCCACATGAGTGCCCGACCGGTCGTCGCCGCTGCTGCGTGTGACACGTTGACACCGCGGCCGAGCCGTCGGCGGACACGCTGCCACGGCATTCGTGAACCGTCACACCACCCACCGTGTCATCAACTTCTGCCACTGTCCGGGTGGTTGGCGCCGAGGCGGTGGCGCATCCGCGTCGGATCGGCGCTGGCCGTCCGTTCTGAGCGAAGTTGCTCCGGGTGGGGTGCGCTGAGCTGGGCGGAGCAGCTTGATTGAGAAGGCCAACTCGGCATGATTCTCAGTCGATCTGCCCCGCAGCCACGTTCTGCGGCGGGTCGCTCAGTCTGACCGCGTCCGCGAGTGGGACCTCATCGCGAACCTCTTCCTCAGCATTGTCCCTGGTAGAGCCGGTTCACGCTCTCCCCAGAACGGTAAGAACGCGGCGAGCGGGTCAGCAGACCGGGGGCGCTCGGAGCAGAAATATTGAGAACGGAGCAGATTGCCTGAGAACGGACATCGACCGCGTGACTATGTGAGTCGCTGTGAGCGGTTGTGAGTTCGGCAGGCGTTCGCCAGAGCACACAAACACGGGTTTGAGGGTGTCAGAGCCCGATCCGGCCGGCGCAGAGTCGGCTTCGACTCGAGCGAGCTCCACGTCGCACCACCACGACCCCTGCCCGCCTCGTTTCGGCTCGGTCGTTCCCTGACCGGCCACCGGCGTCCGGGCGCTACCTGACGCCACCAACGCCGCAGGCCCGATCGTCGCTATCGGGTCGACGCCACGTCGCCTGCCGCCTCACCCCCACCGTCCCGAAACCATCCCGGCGACACCGTCGCCTTCTCCCACTGCGAAGGACCATCGCGATGAGCACCCCTGAACCTCACCTCGAGCAACCACAGCCCGTCCGCACCGTTGAGGACCTCCCACCTGGCACATGGACTACCGAGCGGATCCGCGCCCTGGGCATGGTCACCGACCTGAGCACCGCGGCCCGGATCTTCGGGCTATCCCGTTCCGTCGCCTACGACCTGGCCAAGCGCGGCGAGTTCCCGGTCGCCGTGCTGCGCTTCGGCAGCCGTTACCGGGTGCCGGTCGCCGCCATCCTCCACGCCCTGCACCTGCCGACCGGCGACGACAGCCATCAGCCACCCCGCCGCCGGGGGACGACTTGATCGTCTTCGGAAGGCACGCGTGGATCACCCCGTACGCAATCCGCAGCCACCGGGTGCCGAACACCCCACCCGAGGGAGACAACTGATCATGGCGGAAGGATCCGTCTTCAAACGCTGCTCGTGCCGCGACGGCAACCGGCGCAAACTCGGCAACCACTGCCCGCAGCTGCGCCGGGCGAACGGAGTATGGAATCCCACCCACGGCCGATGGGCCTACCAACTGGAACTGCCCACCCACCCCGGCCAGGCGCGCCGGCAGCTACGCCGCAGCACCTTCGACAGCCGCGACGCCGCCACCGGCGACCGCGACCACGCCAAAGCCCTGCTCGCCCTCGCCAGCGACGAGCCGGCCGTCGCCGCCGAGATCGCCGACATGCTCCTCGCCGTCGCGGCCGGGGCGCCACTGCCGGACCGTGACACCATCGCCCGCCGGGTTCGCGCCGGACTGCCCGCCACCGTCACGACCACCGTCGGCGAGTACCTGCAGTCGTGGCTGGCGTCACGACGCAGCCTCAGCAGCGTCCAACCCAGCACCCTGCTGGCCTACGAGTCGCACATCCGCGTCCACCTGGTCCCGCACCTGGGCGCCATCGCCCTGGTGAAACTGCGGGTGGAGCACGTCGAAGCTATGTTCGCCGCCATCGGCGACCGGAGCACCGCCATCGAGATCGCCCGCCAGAGCGACGACCCCGCCATCCGCGCCAGCGTCCGCGGCCTGCGCACCACCAAACCGGCCAGCATGCACCGCATCCGCGCCACCCTGCGCAAGGCACTCAACGACGCCATCCGCCGTGGCAACAACCGGCTCATCGACTTCAACCCCGCCGCCCACATCGAGCTGCCATCCGGGGCGCGCCCCAAAGCCCGGGTATGGACCGCCAAAGCCGTACAACGGTGGCGCGACACCGGCGAGCGGCCCAGCCCAGTGATGGTGTGGACCCCGCAGCAGGCCGGCGCGTTCCTCGACCACGCCGAAGAGCACGACATCGCCCTCTACCCGCTGTTCGCGCTCATCCTGCACCGCGGGCTGCGCCGCGGCGAGGCCGTCGGACTTCCCGACGCCGCCGTCGACCTCGACAGCTCGATGATCAGCGTCACCCAACAGATGGCCACCCACGGCTACACACCCGTGGTCAAGAAGGTCAAGTCCGAGTCCGGCAACCGGATCATGGCCATGGCCAGCATCACCCGCGTCGTCCTGCGCGCCCACCACGCCCGCCGCGCCCAGTGGAAACTCGCCGCCGACCACACCTGGCCCGACACCGGACTGTTCTTCGTCCAACCCGACGGAAAGCCCTGGCACCCCAACGCCGTCACCGACCGCTTCGAAGCACTCGTCCGCGACGCCGACCTACCCCCGATCCGGCTACACGACCTACGACACTGCGCGGCCACCTACCTCAAAGCCGCCGGCGCCGACCTCAAAGACATCCAGGAACTCCTCGGCCACTCCTCGGCCGCCATGACCGACGTCTACACCTCGGTCATCGCCGAACTCGACGTCGAACGCGCCAAAGCCGAAGCCGCCGCTGAACTGCTCCCCCGGCGACGCAAGCGCGCCGCGTAGACAGTCAACACCCGCCAGGCGGGGGCGGTAGTCCCGGAATGCGGCCCTGCCGCCGAACTCGGCGGCGGGGCTGCATCGCCACCGGCCGTGGCCGAGCGGCCAGCGCCAGCATTCCAGGTGGCCCGGTGAAGACACTTGGAGGACGCCGCTCAACTTGCTGGGGTGCGGCTGCTGAACCCGGCTCAGCGCGCAGCGGTGCTCACACTCCTTGCCGACCTCCCGGGCATCACGGTCACCGGGACCGTCACCGGGGCCGACCGCGCCGGACGTACCGGGGAAGCCTTCTCCATCACCACCGACGCTCACGGCCTGCCTACCCAATACACCATGATCGTCGACCCACGCTCGGGTGCGCTGTTGGGATACGAGGAGGTGCTGACCACCACGGCGGGGAAGCTGAACGTGACTATCCCCGCAATGATCGCCTACCGCTCGTACCTGACAGCCGAGTACGCCGCCGCACCACGCTGACCTCACCCTTGACCAGCAGCCGACGCCGCCGCGCCCCACGCGCAAACAGGCCCCAGGCCTGTTCGGGCAGATAGGTCGGGGACGAAAAAGCCGCACTCCGGGTGCAGACAAGCCGGTTAACCTCGGCGACGTGACGCCAGCCGGTACGCGATCAAGACCTCCGGGGTGCCTTGGCGGCCCTTGGTCCGCGGCGCCATTGGCCTGGCCGTCTGAAGAGATGGAACCGCGAACGTTCACGGCGCACCCGCCCGTGTCCCACGACCGTAAATCGCTTCACATGACCGAAGAACGGGCGTTCCCAGGTCACGCCATGGACATCGATGAAGTAGGCCACTGGCAGGAAGAGCTCTTTGGCGGCCTCGTCCGGGTCAAGGTCCTCGGGCCACTCGAGGTTGAACTTCCGGAGATCCCAACTCACGCGTTCAGAATTACCACCTGGCAGAACGGTCAGAAGGTGCCATTCGCTCACTTTTTCAGTAGGCCACCCCAAGAGCTGTAGGTGTATCTTGGCGTTGATGATCGGCGCGCTGCCGAAGTTCTCAACAGTTACGTTGAACTTCAGGATTCCCAGCCCGTCGGCGCCCCCTATAGCTGGGCTGTGAAGCACGACTGCGGCTGCTTGAGCTGCCTGCGTGTCATGCTGGTCGGCCTCAAGGCGCTCGATCTCGTCACGGCGAGTCTCTCGTTCCTCTGCCAGCGCGCGTGCCTGCCAGAAAAAGGCGCCGATGGTGCCAAACGCCGCAGCCACCGTGGCACACGCCTCGACCCAGTCAGCCTCGATTGCGAAGCCGGCAATATCCAATGTCAACAGCACGCTTCCCGAGCGTAGGTCACCCGCGCAGCACTACCTGAGAAGACCCTGGTGCCGATCACCACCGGCGGCCCAGCGATTCTCGGCGGCGGCGACTAGGTTCCCGCCGGTCCGCCCCCTCCCCGGCTGGCTCTGCCCATGGCATGGCACCGCCGCAACAACTCCCACCGCAGCAACCGGCTTCACCACGCAGCGCCCGCGGCGACTCCTCCTCCTTGTCCGTCACGGGTATCTCAATCCCCGGAACCTGGAGGGTCCTGTTTTGCGGCTTCGGCCCTCCTGGCTTCGGCCATGAAGCGTTCGTAGTCGATGGGTGACATGCCGCCGGACCTACGAGCTGTCAGAGCCACGTCGTCACCGGATACCCCGCTCAGGTGATCAGTCGGTCAGATTTCGAGCGAGGCATTCAGCGTCAGCCCTCGCATCGCGTCCTCGACGCCTTCCACGTCGAAGAGATCGATACCACGGGCCGCCAACTCCGCAGCGATCTGCCTGGCCGGACCCCCACACCGCCGTGTCCTCGAACGCCTCCTCGAACGCGGGAAGGAAGGTGTTGACGACCTCGACCACCGGACTGATCCATTCCGGGTCGACCGCACGATGTTCCAGGCTGTACCGGATCCAGCGCCGCAGCACCTCCGGCAGCGCGGCGCGTTGTTCGCGCCTTGCGCGGCAGCCAGTCGGCCAGGAACAAGCCGACCTGCCCCTGGCTCCACCAGGGCGGGCCGCTGGTCAAGTAGCCGTCGCCGTAACCCAGGAACATGTCGGCCAGCGACCTGGCGAGCGTGTCATCGGCTGGCGCGAAGCCGTCCAACAGTCGTTCCCGTTCCTCATCGCCCATCGGCTGCCCGTCACGAATGTCCGGCGGATACAGCCGGCAACGCGACCAAGCCAGCGCCCGCAAGTCGACGTGGCCCTCGTCGAGGTGGCGGGGCCACGTCATGTGCGCGGTAAGTGGGCCGCCTGGGACTCGAACCCAGAACCTAAGGATTAAAAGTCCTCAGCTCTACCATTGAGCTAACAGCCCTCTGCGCCTCAGGTTACCCGACCACCTGCGCCCAGGTTGATGTCCGCCCCCCGTTGCAGACGAGCGATGCTGATCTACGCCGACCACGACTCCCGAGCGGTGATGACCGCCAGCTGCTCGCCGGCTGACTCGGAGTTGCGGCGCATCGGGTGCAGAGTTGGACCGCCCGGCAAGACGATCGGCGGGCGGGCGGTGTAGCCGTGCCGGCCGTAGAGGCCGCGTGCAGAGGTGGTGCTGGTCCGGGACGGCAGGTTCACGTGGTCGAGGCGGCTGCGGTGATGGGCGAGCATCGCCGATCCGTGACCGGTGCCCTGGTCACTGGGCCGTACCGCCAGGAACGCGAGCTCATAGTGGGGCTCGGTGGGCCGAGCCTTGGCGACCAGCCGATCGAGGATGTCGAAGCGGTCGGTGTGCGGGCCTGCCGCGTCGGCCAGCCGCATCTGATAGTTCGCCGGTGGCGGGATGCTGCGGTATCGGTGGAAGCCGACGGTGGCGGCTGTGGCGTCGTCGGTGAGGTGAATGTCGCCGTAGAACATGGCGTGTTCGATCCAGATGCCGAGGACGTCGGTGAGGATCCGGCGGCGTGGGCCTGGGTCGGGGATCAGCCATGTGGCGAGAGGGCTGGGATGCAGTGCGTCGGCGATGAGCGCGGCGACGTGGTCTTTGTCCGCCCAGCGGGCGGCGCGGATGCGCGTTGCAGTGTCCATGGCGAGATTTCCCTTCGAGCTTGTCGGTTGTGCAGGTCAGGAGTTGGCGCTGCTGGTGGCACGGGTGTGGACGAGGAACAGGTGGTAGTCGTCGACCAGGGGGCCGGTCCGGTCGCTGCCCGGTGGCGGTGTGAGCGCGGCTCTTTCGTAGGCGAGTAGTTCGCCGGTGTTGGGGTTGAGGATCAGCAGGAAGCGGATGTCGTCGGAGGTGGCGCTGATGCCAACGCCGGTTCGGCCTGCCCGGTCGGTCACCGATCCGTGGTACGCGATGCCGGGGGTGCCGCGCAGGACGGTGAGGATCGCGGTGCGGGCGGCTTGGTTGGGGGTACGCCAGCCGAGCAGGCTGGCGAGGCCGCGGATGACGGCGGTGGGTCCGAGGAATCGGGGCTGGGTGGCGTCGATGTGCGCGGTGAGCGCTTTTGGGTCGGCGGCGATTGGCCCGATGGGTCCGTCCAGCTCGCCGGGGTGGTAGGTGCTGTCGTCGGTGGGCTGGTTGCCGCCGGGGTAGCGGCTGCGGATGACGCGTCCGGAGGCGTCGTCGGCGCGCCAGCGTTGTTCTTCGAACAGCACGATCCGCGTGGTGGTGCTGTTGCCTGCGATGGTGGTGTCCGTGGCCCATTGGAGTAGGTGGACGTAGGCGAACCGGCCCGGGATGGAATCGCAGCCGGACGGCCCCGCCGTGACCGCTTCCAGAGCCTGCCGCGCCGGGGTCGACTCCGTCAGATGCGTCGGCGATGGGTCGAGTTTCTGCTGTGCGCGTGCCTTGAGCTGTGCCGCGGTCAGGGCGGCGGGTGACGGACACGGCGACACGGCCGACTGGGACGCGGCAGTGGTGGAGGGCGAGGGTGGGGATTGGGCTGGCCCGGCGGCACCCGTCCAGTTCGGGATAGCGGTGGCGGTGGCGAGGAGGCCGAGCGCGCAGGCGGCGGCAGTGACCTTTACGGCTCGGCGGCCCACCGGGTGGGGCGTCTCGGTCGCGGGTCGCACGTGGGGCAGGTTGTTCACGGTCAGCTTTCTCGAGGTGGGGTGGCTAAGGGCTAGCGGTAGGCGGCGGTGGCGAGGTCACCCACGGCGGCGTCTACGGCGGCGGTGATGTGGCGCACCGGCTGGTAATGCTGGGCGGCGATGGCCTTCAGGCGAGCGGCCAGGACGGTGGTGTCGTCGTCGAGGTAGAGGTGGTGCGTGAGGCCGAGGCCGGCGACGAGGCCGGCGAGGGCGGCGGTGTGGTTGTCGGGTTGTTCGCGGCCGGAGGCGAGGTAGCGCAGGCGAGAGCGGGCGATGACGGCCCATTTGCTGTCGGTGGGTAGGTAGGTGTCGGCGCGTATAAGGCCGCCGAGGCGCCGTCGGGTGTGGTGGCGCAGGATTCCGCCCGCGACGAGGCCAGCGCGGGTGCGGTCGTAGAGGTCGGCGGAGAACCCGCGCAGCCACCCCCGCATTAGCGGGTGGGTGTGGCGGATGGTGGCGGTCGCGGCGTCGGCGATCAGGTCTCCGACTGGCCGGTCGATGTGCGGGTATATCCGCAGGTGGCTGACCGGGCGGGTGTCGTCGTTCGGGTCGAGGATCACCCGCCCGGCCAGGTACAGGTCGATCAGGACCGCGCCCGCGAGCCCGAGCGCGAGGGCCTGCCGGTGCACGTGGAGGTGTCCGGTGTCGTCGTCGTGGCCGAGGAGAAACAGCTCATCGCGCAGCGGCAGGCGTGGGATCGACGCGGTCATCGTCGGGGCTCCTACCGCAGTTCGGCGGTGAGCCGCCGCAGCCGCTCGTGTGCCCCGCCATACGCGGGTCCGGGGGCGGGGAGCAGGGTTTTGTCGATGGCGGCGAGGACGGTGTAGTTGGGGTCGCACACGTTGCCGATCGGCGCCCGTCCCGCCTGCGACACGAGCTGGTAGGAGTCCAGGGTTTCCAGGCCGGTCAGGGCGCTGGCCCAGCCGACAAGGTCGTGCTGGGCGATGCGGTACGCGTCCTCCAACGGACGGGCGCACCCGATCGTCAGGATGTCCCGGTCGGTCTCCAACCGCGGCCACCGAGTGCTGACGCCTTTGATGACGTCGATGGCGAGGGTGGTGGTCGTGGCGATCTCCACGCCGACGCCGCAGGCCTCGCCCTCGCCCTGGCGGGCGTGTCCGTCGCCGAGGGCCAGCATCGCCCCGTGAACGTTCACACCGAGGTAGAGGGTGGTGCCGGCGCGCAGGTGTGGGGTGTCGAGGTTCCCGCCGTGGGTGTCGGGCACGAGTGTGGAGCGGGCTTCGAACCCGCCGGGGGCGACACCGATCGTTCCGATCATCGGGTCCAGCGGCAGGTCCACGCTATGGTCGCTGCGGGTGGCCTCGAACCTTACGGTCCCGGCCTGTCGGTCGATGCCGTACACCCACACCCGCTCCTCCAGCGGAGGCTGCAGGGTGGCGGTGTGGGAGGTGGACGTCAGTGCCCCGAAGTGCGGGAACGTCGATGAGACACCCCAGTCCCGCGCCGGGGATATTGCGGCGAGGTGGATGGCGAGGGTGTCGCCGGGTTCGGCGTCCTCGACGAAGAACGGCCCGGACACCGGGTTGAGGTACGGCATGCGGCACACCTGCGACGGCAGGTCCGCCGGACCCCGAACGAGACCACCGAAGCAGTCCTCCGTCACGACACTGAACACGTCACCGCCGCGCACGTGCGCCACCGGCATCCGACCGCCGAAGGTGTACGCCAGCTCGTCGCGGGCGGGCCGGTAGGTGAACGTGTCCATGCCGGTCACACCCGCTCCACGTGACGCGCCTGCGGCTGCGCGGGCGCCAACCCCGACAGGGCAGGTCGACGGCCGGACAGGTACAGACCAGCCAGAACGACCATCCCGAGGGCGAGCCACGCCAGGCCGAGGCGCTGGGCGGCGATGTTGGCGTTGACCACCACCCACACCAAGATGGCGAAGCCAATGCCGGGCATGACCAGGTGCGCCCACCAGTTCCCGCTGCGCTCCCGGATGAGGTGATGCACCACGACCGAGACGTGCAGGACGAGGAACGCGACCATCGCCCCAAAGTTGATCAGCGACGACAGCAGGGTGATCCCATCCGCACGGGTCGCCATGTACAGGCCCAGCGCCAGGGACACCGCCCCGGTGAGCAACGTCGCGTTGATCGGCACGCTGCGCCGGATCGACACCTTCGCCAAAAACGCCGGCAACTGCCGGTCCCGAGCCATCGCATACAACAGCCGAGACGTCGCGACCTGCGCGACCATCGAGTTCGGCAACCCCCACGCAATCGCCGTCGCCACCGCGCACACCGTCGCCAGCCAACCTCCACCAGCCACGGCAGCGGCGTCATAGAACGCGGTCCCGTTCGGATCACCCTCGGCGAGAAGCCCGCCCGGGTCAGGGACGAGCATCGCCGCCAGCCACGTCTGCGCGACGAACAGCACCCCGGCCAGGATCAAGACGGCAGCCATCGCGCGGCCGATCTGCCGGGAACCACCCTTGGTCTCCTCGGCCAGCATGGAGATCCCGTCGAAGCCGAGGAAGGAAAGCACCGCGATCGACACCGCCCCCGCCACCACCGACCAGGTGAACGTGTCGGAGTTGTAGAAGGCGTCCCAGCTGAACCGGCCCCTGCCCGAGGCGAGTGCCCAGCCGGCGACGGCCAAGAAGACCGCCAAGACGATCAGCTCGCCGACGAGCATCACCCGGGTGACGGCCGCCGTCATGCGGATCCCCACCGAATTGACGATCGTGTTCACTGCGACGAACCCGAGCAGCCACAGCCACACCGGCACCGACGGGACCGTGGCCTGCATCGCCACCGACGCCACCAGATACAACAGCCCCGGCACGAGGACGTAGTCGAGAAGGATCACCCAGCCGGCGAGGAACCCGACCGGTGGGCTGATGCCGCGCCCTGCGTAGTTGTAGACGCTGCCCGACATCGGGAACGCCTTCACCATCTGCGCGTACGAGAACGCCGTGAACACCAAGGCCACCACACCGACCGCGTAAGCCAGGGCCACCATCCCGCCGGAGCCGGCGTAGACGCTGCCGAAGATCGCGATCGGCGCGATCGGCACCATGTACACCAACCCGTAGGCAATTAGATCCCGGAACCGTAGTTGGCGGCTCAATTCTTGCCGGTAGCCGTAACGCTTCAATTCGTCTTTAAATTGCATCGCAGCCCTTTCGATCAGCTCGCGTTTGTCTGGGCAGGGCAGCCATTACCGGTCCGACCTGCGGGCCTCTCCCAGTCGAAAGGGTCGCTCGGAACGAATAGCCGGGTCGATACCGGAAATGCGGACAGAGAAGTTGTCCGCATGTAGGGAGCTATGACGCGACGACCGGCCAGCGGCCAGTTCGGCACAAGAAGTCCGGCGGCCAGGACAGACAAGTCCGGCGTAGAGTCGCCGGTGTCCGAGGGACACTCGCCCCGGCCGGTCCGGCGGCGGGCGGGGGCATGCCAGAGTTGTTCGAGGAGGGCCGTGCAAGTGGCGGATTCGGTCGCCGCCGTCTCGTTGGCCGACGCTGTCAGCGCGTCTGTCAGCTACGACCAGCTTCGTGTCTCTGACGGCACGCTCTATTGGTTGGAAACCCGTCCGGACGCTGGCGGGGTCACGACATTGACGCGCTGGCGGGCCGGCGAGGGCAAGTTCGATGCCAGCCCTGCGGGGTTCGACGTCACCAACAACGTTCACGCGTACGGTGGCGGGTCTTTCGCCATCGCCGGGGAGTCGTTGTGGTGTGTCGGCGAAGGTGGCCTGTACGAGGGCCGTCAAGGCGAGGAACTCGACCTGGTCAGCCGGGCATCCTTGGGAGATCTGACGCTCGGCGACGGCGAGTTGCTGGCGGTGCGAGAGTCGGACCACGGCGACGAGCTGATCGCGTTTCCACTCACGGGCGCACGACAGCTGAGGACCCTCGTCGCGGGCAGAGGTTTCCTGAGCGCACCTCGGCCAGGTCCGAGTTCCCTGGCCTGGTCTGCTTGGAGCGAGCGCGACATGCCTTGGGATGCCTGCGAGGTATGGGTGGCGCCCTATTCATCGCACGGTCACATTAAGGCACCGGTCAGGGTCGCCGGCGGTGCCGAGGAGTCAGCGATCGAGCCTCGGTGGGGACCCGATGGCGCGTTGTACTTCATGTCAGACCGCAGCGGCTGGTGGAATCTGTTCCGCTGGGATGGAGACAGGGTCGAGGCGGTGGCATCCATCGCCGGCGAGTGCGCCGCAGAGCCGTGGGAGCTGGGTTACGCGTCATACGACTTCCTCGACGACGGTCGAATCGTCGTGGCAGTGCAGGACGGGCCGCGACACCGACTCGTTGTCATCGACACTCTCGGCACCGTCCGCCAGGTGAATCTGCCGTACACGTCGATCAAGCCCTACCTCGCCGCGCTGGGTACGACGGTGGCGTTGATCGGTTCGTCACCAACGGCGGCGCCCCAGATCGCGCTCGTTCACCTAGCGGGTGACGATCCAAAGGTGGAGGTGCTTGCCCGATCGGAGCACGCTGGGCTTGCCCGGGTTCAGGTGTCGACGCCGACTGAGCTGCGTGTCCGCGTCACAGATGGTCGTGAGGTCTTGGCACTGGTGTATCCACCGACGGGCTCACCGGCGTCCTGGCGGGCTCCCGTGATCGTTCGGGCGCACCCTGGGCCAACAGCATCCTGCCTGCTGCGCCTGGACTGGCAGGCGCAGTTCTTCACCAGTCGCGGATTCGCTGTCGTAGACGTGGACTACCTCGGCAGCACGGGGTACGGCCGTGTCTTCCGGGAATCTCTGTATGGCCTGTGGGGCTTAGTCGACGTCGATGACTGCGCAGCAGTGGCGAACCAACTCCTGGCGGCAGGGCAAGCCGTCCCAGGACAGGTCTTCATCCGGGGTGCCAGCGCTGGCGGATACACGGCGCTGCACGCGGTGGCGCAGGATGGTCCGTTCGCTGCTGCCACCGCCGTTTCAGCGATCGTGGATCCTGACCGTTGGACGAAGACTGTGCCCCGATTCCAACGTGCGCATGCCATGCGGCTTCGCGGCGGTGCCGGGCGAGTCGATGCCGCCGCCGTTCAGCGACCTGTGCTGTTCATTCACGGCACTGCCGATGAAGTGGCCGTGGCCGAGGACGTACGGGAACTTGCCGATCAACTGGAGGCTCGCGGTGTCTCTCACGAGCTGCTGCTCCTCCCCGGCATCGGACACTACGTGGCAACATCCAAGCGGGCGGGTGCGGCACTGGAGGCGGAATTGGCCCACTACCGCGCAGCGATAGCAGCTCCCCTGACCAGTCGAGACGGTCACACTGCCGCGAGCGGCAGCTGATGGCGAACGTATTCGCCGAGCTCACGAACCTCCAGCTCGCATCGGTAGGGCTCGAGGTCCGCCTGGACCTCGACGACGCGCTGCAGGCAACGGTGCGAGGCGGTCTTCGCCGCATGATCTACCGCCTCCCGGGCGGCAACGCAGGCTTCGTCAATGCGGCCGGCGGCGGCCAACGACGAGGCCAGTAGCGCGGTGTCGATGGCAAGACGACGGACGTGAGTGGGACTCAACGCGGCAAGAGCGTCACCCAGGTGCTGTTGAGTCTGCTGCGGTCTGCCCAGGTCATGGAAGCAATGGGCCATCTCGTCCGCCAGATACGCCGAGGTGAAGTACCGAATCCACGTCGGCTCGTCCTCGGGCCGGCTGCGGGCCAGATGTCTTTCCGCGATGTCTAGGTGGCTGAGGCACTCACCCTCACGACCGAGCCGGGCGTGCGAGCGTGCCACCACGGCATGCAGCCCTGCCTTCACGGCTGGCGTCGCCAGACCTTCACCGCCTCGCACCGCCGTGAGCGCCATTCGCAGGGCCGGCTCGGGGTGACCGCAATGCAGCGCGAGGTGGCCGATGTTCACAGCCAGCAGGTAGCTGCCGTAGAGGCGGTCCTCGGCGGCCTGCGTCAGCCGCAGTGCACGTAGGTAGCGGCGCTGTGCGAGACCATGGGCACCGGTATCGACCGCCTGGTAGCCGCACAGCTCGAAGAAGCCAGCCGCCAGCGTGTACAGACGCCGACCGATCGCTTTCGAGGCGGGACTGTTCGCCAGTAACCGGTTCAGCTCGTCCTCGACGTATCGCTGCACCTGGGCGTGGATCCGTCCAGCGCCGTGCGTGTGGTCCAACTGTCGGAACATCTCCAGGGCGGTCTCGGCGGAAAAGAGGTCCTCATCGCAGACCTGATCAGACGAGCCGGGTCGCGTGTGCATGGGCAGAGGAGGGCCGGATGGGGCATTCAGCCAGTCCAGGGCGGCACGATCAAGGACCCCCGGTTGGAATGGGACCCGGACGACCATCTCAGATATCACCGACGGCTGCGCCGAGTAGGTGGGCAGCAACTTGGTGCCGCCCGCAGGGCCGGCCGGCGGCGGGCCCTCCTCGTTCCGCGTCTTCTCAAGCAGCGGTAGCAGTCGAATCAGGGCTCCGTCGGCCGCCAGCGCCTTGTCACATGCCTCGACGAATTCCCGAGAGGGGAATCGGTCCGCGGTCTCGACTCGACGAATCAGATCAGCGCTAAATCGGATCATGGAGCCCAAGCGAGCCTGGGAGAGATCGGCCCGCTCCCGCCGCCGTCGGAGTTCGGCACCGAAGAAATGCCGCTCGGACAAGGACGGCTGTAGCGCCCGCGGGGCCTGACCCATGACACCGCCTCCTCAGACCACTCCGAACCAAGCGAAATCGAGCGGCGTGGACATCGCACATAGGGTCGCTCACCGTCTGGCGGGATGCAACCAGGATCGCCTGAATCGCCGCCGATTGACAGCCCCACACGTTGGGCACGCGGATGCGGACAACCACTTCGTCCGCATGCCCGGCGTTCACCCAGAGGATTCGAAAGGTGAGTGTGGAGATACCGGCACCACGCCGCACGTCGATGGAGGTTGGGGCCTGCGATGACGACTACCCATGGCGATATCACCGAGATCGACTACGGGGCGATGATCAGCTCCTTGAATCAGGCGCACTACGCGGGTGAAACCTCGTTCTACGACACAGCGCCGCTGCGTACATGCGAGGAGGCGCTCTACCACGGGCTCGGCACCGAGGCGCGGATCCTCGATGTCGGGTGCGGAGCAGGTCGTGTGACCCGGGCGATCACCGCGCTCGGCGGCAACGTCGTCGGCGTCGACATCAACGAAGCAGCTCTGACCGCAGCCCGACTCGCGTGCCCGCACGGCACATTCGTGCACGGCAGCATGAGCGCCCTGCCGCTACCTACGGCCAGCTTCGACCAGGTTTGGTGCCTGCGTTTCTCCTTCAACGCTCTCGCAACCGAAGCCGAACGGCTGGAAACCCTGCACGAGCTGTGGCGAGTGTGCGCCCCGGGAGGCCGCGTCCTGGTGGAGACGTTCAACTGGCACTATGCCGGCCGCTTCGGGCTTGTCCGCATCGCCAACGTCCTGGACATGGCCGCACGCGCCGTCCGTTGGCAGGGCCAACGCCGTGCTGGCTCTAGGCCACTGCCCGCGCGCGACATCATCTATCTGGCCAACAAGGCCAGCGGTGCCGCGCCCGGCTACGCCCACCTCACCACCGCAACCGAGCTGTACCTCCTGGCCTCGGCCTGCGGCATTCGTCAGCACGCGAGCGTGACCTCCGAAGCTGGTGTCTTGTCGACACCTTCGCCCCCGATTCGCAGCAGACACCGTCGCTACTCCATGTGGCTGGTCCTCAGCAAGTCCCCGGAGCAGCCATGAGTCTCCTGACCATCGGCAACCGTTCACTGGAGCTGCGCGTCGCGAAGTCGGCACCGCCATCGCTGCGGCACTTCGTCACCCGGATCACCCGCGCGGAACGCCCGACCGGGCAGGCAACCCAGTCCATGCACGTGTGCGGTGGCGACCGGACCCGGTTGATCGTCGACACATGCAAAAACGAAGTCCTGCTCGAACTCGCCGCAAATCTGCCCGGTGGCCAGGCCACTCTCGAGATCGGGATACTCCAGGCCGCCGCTCGTTCCATGGCCGTTTTGGGCAATGGCGACCTGGCGCTCCTTCACGGCAGCGCGATTACCACCGACGAAGGAAAGTCGGCCGTGGCGGTGCTGGACGGCGGTCGCGGGCAGGGTAAGACCTCCCTCGCGCTGGGCCTCGCCGCGCGCGGCGGAAGCCTACTTGTCGACGAGTTCGCATTCACCGTCGTCCGCCACGGCCAGCCGTGCATCGTGCCGATGCCGACCATGCCCTGGCACCTCCGAGCCGACATGGCGGCACTGCTGGTCCCTGGGGCCGCAGAGCGGCTTCTCTACCCGGTGGATCTGCCCGCCGGGGCGTTAGCCGAGCACCGGCCGGTGCCGTTGAGCCTCATCGTCATCCCGGACCACGGACTGCCGGCGGGCGAACTGCGGGAGGCGCCCGCCCCAGCGGGCCGCGACCTGCTACACGCCGCGGTGACCGACCACGAGGCCAAGCTCCGCAACCCGAGGCTTGACCACGTCTCGATTTTCGACTCACCCGACGACGTCAGCATCGGCCGCAATCTCTGCGGAGCCGGCCGGGACGAGAGGATGATCGATGCGCTGAGCGCCGTTTCGATCGTCCGTGCCGGCATCGGCAGGCCACACGACCTGCCCGCGAGCGTCATGGCGGTCAGCCGCCGGATAGTGGGAGGCACCTGATGCCGATGCTGCCCACGCCACCACCGATGCTCCTCCTCGCGGGCACCAGCGAGGCCGGAAAATCGAGCGCGGGCGAATACCTGGGCGCTCTCGGCGCTCGACGCATCAAGATCCGAACAATCCTGGTGCAACTCACCACGGGCCGGGAGGCCTACCACGAAGGCACGGAAACGCGGGAAGACTTCGCGTACGAGGAGTTCATCGCGAAGCTCATCGAACTGTCGATTGCCAGTGAGGCCCCGTTGGTAGTCGAGAGCTTCATCGACGCCGCTCTCACGGCCGAACTGAAGCGGGCATGGCCAGCGCCGTGCGACATCATCTTTATCACCGCGCCGCAGGCCCTGCGCATCAGACGCTTGGCAGCGGCTCGAGGAATGAGCACCAAGCAGGCGCAACAGATCGTCCGTCGCAAGGACGACCGCAAGCGAGTTCACGAACAGTTACCGACCTGGCGCGCTGTTGCCGATCATTGGATCGACAACAGCGCCGACATCACCAGCTTCAGGGCTCGCTTACGTGGCGCGCTCGAGGCCATCCAGACACCCCCGGGAGGCACCCCCTCATGATCCGTCGCTACTCCTCGGCCGGCGCCGTCGTCACGACCGATGACCTGAACGCCCCGTCCGTCCTGCTCCTCGACCAGATTCGGAAGACCGGCGAACGACAGACCGTGGCCCCGAAGGGTCGCCTGGAGCCGGGCGAGGCCCCGCTACAGGCAGCCACGCGGGAGGTGACCGAGGAAGCTGGCTTGACCGACACGCACTACAGCGCGTACCTCGGACAGGAGGGCTACACCTTCGTCGACAACGACGGCACAACCGCCGCAAAAACGGTCGACTGGTTCCTCTTCAGGGCGTCATCCACGGCAACAATCCCGAACCGAGACGAAGGCTTCGTGGAAGCCCGCTGGCTCGACGCCGACTCCGCCCGCCAGGCTGCCAGTCATCCGCAATTCCAGCAGATACTGGACCGCGCCCTCGCCATCATCGCCTGGCGTTCCGCACGGCCTCTACCTTTCAGCAAGGATCTCAGTCGCCTGATCGCGGAGGTGGCAGCGGGGGCACAAGCGGCCGTTGCCGAGCATCCGGAAGCCGGAGTCGGGTTGTGCGGATCTGCCGCACGTGGCGACTTTGTCGGCGGGTGGAGCGACGTCGACTTCATCGCCTGGAACCTGTCCGGTGCATCGAGCGCGACAACCGAGCTCGAGGGAACCGTCACCCGAGCCGCCCACCGCCTCGGCCTGCGGGCATCACTGCACCTTGCCGACGACAAGGGGCGCGACGCACGTCGCCTTGGCGACCTGTACGACATGAAAATGCGCGCCGTACTGCGTCGTGTCGGAATCGACACCGCCGTGATCGCGGGCACCGCGCCTACTCACGCACTACCGGAAGAAACCGACCTCGCCGGTGACATCGGTGTGCTGCACAAATTTGCTCTCCTACGTCTCAGCAGGAGCCGCGACAGTGTTCCGGAGCGCGAGGACGCGGCGCGCCGGGTGCTGTCCGTACTCTCAAGCGCCGCCCGGCTGCTTGTGACACACCGGCGCCCGGATGCGCCCCTGCGACCTCCCGACGTCGCAGACGCCCTGCATGACTGGCCCGGTGATCAGCTCCGCGCGTTGCTGCACGACTACAACGCCTACCGACGCGCTGGCGCGGGCAACATCGACCAGGCAGAACAGCTCGCCGCGCGCGTTCCCAGCGTGCTCATGGAATCACAGCGACTCGCCGAAGAGCTCTCACAGCGATGATCCTCTTCGTCGACGGCATCGACGGCAGCGGCAAGACAACCCTTGTCCGCCACCTTCACGAGGCACTCAACTCCGCAGACATCGACACACACGTCGCTGAGCCGCTTTGGCAGCACCTCACGCCGATCACCGCTCCCGAACAGTTCGGCCCCTGGGTCACCAGCAGCAGCGGGACAGAGGTGGCCATAGCGCTGGTGAGAGCGATGATCGGTCGGATCGACGGCCTGCGGCGGGGCAGCGAAAAGCAAACCAGCGTGCATCTCGTTGATCGAGGGCCAAAGACCGTCTACGCCTCTGCTCTCGCACAGGCCGGAGGACATCACGCGAAACTCGGCGACCTGCGGGAACTTCTCGCCAACGCCGTCCGCGCGCTTCAGGAAACTCAGCCGTGCACGGCGGTTGAACTTGGTGCCGAAGATGCGCTCGGGGCCGCCCTGCCACGCCTCGAAAAAGTTCAGCCCGTAACTCCGCGGTACCTGAGGTACCTACGGACGTTCGCGGAGGAGATGCGGGTCGGGCCTGATTGGCCAGGGCTGCCAACGCAGCGAGTGAGCTCTTTCGCCTCAGTCGAGGATAGCTGCCGAGCCGTCCTCGCGGCGCTCCACCATGGCCTACACCCAGCCGTGCCCAACTGATTGGACGCCCACCCGTTTCCGGCGTCACGTTGGGGCTCGCTTCCGCGAGTACACAAGTAGGTGGTGGTTCCACCGCCGATCCACGTCATGCTCGGGACCTCAGGTCTTCGACTGCTGATGTCTGGTGGGCCTCCCGGATACCCCGGTAGTTTCGGCTGCCGGACGCCATTACAGTCTTCGATTGGGGAGTCGACCACGTGTCGCACATCGAGAAGATCACCGCTGAGCTCCGGGCCCTGGCGACAGGCGTCGAGCGCGCGCAGGGACTGGCAGCCGCGGCCGACAGTCAGGCACAGGAGGTGGCCCTGCGGGCCGCGGGCGCTGGCTTCGCCGCAGTGGCGGTGGGCGTAACGCGAGTGCGGAGTGCGATCACCGATATCCAAGGTGGCCTGGGCAGCCTCGGCGGTTCGATCAGTGAGGCGACGAAGGCAACCGCGGCCGTTCCGCACGAAGCGACTCCGCAGGAGACGATCTCCGGACTGACACCCGTCCACGCGGCGGTAGACAGCACCCGAGACGCGACGGCAGCGACGATCGCTCAGGTTGGTGAGGCACAGCGGCTTGTCACCATGATCCTGCAGGGCGGGCAGCCCGGACCGCTGCTGCAGGCGCTGGAAAGCATCAAGCAGGTCCTGGTACTGGTAGTCCAGCGCACCAGCACCACTCGGCAACTCATCGAAGCCGCGATCACTGAAGCACGGCATATCGGGTCCTCGGGAAACTGATCGGGGCTGGCAGTCCCAGACCGGCCAGCCCGCCCCCTCTTGCCACCAGCAATCCGAACCCGCCGCCTCCCGCCTCCGGTGGCGACGCCTCCGGCGACCGGAACCCCGCGCCGTGGAGCCGGCACCCGACCGGCGTCCTCGGCGGATCACCTACCGGGCCCCGAACCAGGATCCCGCCCCGGGCGGATCAGAGGGTGCAGCGTGCGTTGGAGTTGGAGAACGCGTGTGCCGACACGGTCGCTGGCAAGGGTTACCGCTTGCACCAGAACCCGACCAGGCAGGAGCTCGCCGAGGCGCGGCGGAACACGGGCGACGCCGGGAAGCCGGACAAGGACCCGGACTACCTGATCGAAGGCCATGTCTTCGACTGCTACTCACCGACCCCCGCCAAAGCGGTGCGCGGCGTCTGGACGGAAGTGTCGGGAAAGGTGGCGAGCCAGCAGACCCAACGGATCATGCTC
Organism: Micromonospora sp. NPDC049204; assembly: GCF_040647935.1. NCBI lineage: Bacteria > Bacillati > Actinomycetota > Actinomycetes > Micromonosporales > Micromonosporaceae > Micromonospora > Micromonospora sp. NPDC049204. The sequence goes on from NZ_JBEZDC010000003.1 coordinate 552,201, forward strand.
AACCTGCAGGACTGGCGTGGCGACCTCGGCACCCTGCAGAAGCAGTTCGACGACTGGCCCATCCAGCACCTGAAAGAACTCACAGCGCTGACCCGCAGCGGTGAGATCATTCAGATCGTCCGACGAGACTGAGAAGGCAGGCAGCACGTGGGTATCGAGTACCGACTGACGCTGGCGGGCGACATCCCGTTGGAACATGTGGCCGAAATCGTGGCTCCTGGGAACGTCGAGGAGTCGACTCTGCCCGGATACCCCCGACTACTCGGCGCTGACCTCGGTGACGAGTCCGGCTACACCGTCAGCATCTATGCGGGCAGAAACGGTTACTACGACGCCGAGGACGACGACGGCTCCCAATGGGAATGGGAACCCGACACGTACGTCAACATCGTCTTCCACATGCTCAAGGACGACACGTCCGGCAGGGCGGTCCCCGACATGGTCGCGGCCGTCGACCGGCTGCTCGCCAGCAGGCCGGAGGACGCGGCACTGACACTGAACGGTAACTGGCTGCTACTGACCCGAGTCGCAGGAGCCCTTCGAAGGCACCGGCCGTCGTGGTGGAACACCTATGGCCTCGACCATCGTCCCGCCTGAGTAGAAGCCCGCGAGTTGGGATGACCGCCTCAGGGCGCAGGATCGTTTAGCTCGGCCCCGCGACGCGCTTGAATCCATCCAGGCAGCCCTCGAAGGAGCCCAGCCGTGATTCGTCGATACTCCTCCGCCGGCGCCGGCGTCACGACCAACGAGCTGGGCGCTCCTTCGATCCTGCTTCTCGATCAGGTCCGGGGTAACGGCGAACGACAGACCGTAGCCCCGAAGGGTCGCCTCGAGCCGAGCGAGGCGCCGTTGCAGGCAGCCGTGCGGGAAGTGGCCGAGGAGGCCGGCCTGACCGGTACTCAGTACGGCGCGTACCTCGGACAGGAGAAGTACGTCTTCACCGACAACGACGGCTCGCCTGCGGCGAAGGCCGTCGACTGGTTCCTCTTCACAACCGCGACCACCGCCGCAACGCCTGCCAGAGACGAGGGCTTCGTCCAAGCTCGTTGGCTTGACGCCCTCGCCGCCCGACAGGCGGCCACTCACGTTGAGTTCCGGCGGGTCCTGGACCGCGCCCTCGCCATCATCGCTTGGCATTCGGCAGGGCCACTTCCATTCAGTCGTAGCCTCAGCCAACTCGTCACTGAGGTGGCAACGGAGGCTCAGGCTGCCATCGCCGGCATCCGGAAGCGGGCGTAGGCCTATGCGGATCGGCCGCCCGTGGCGACTTCATCGACGGCTGGATCGACGTGAACTTTGTCGCCTGGAATCTCCCGGCGACCTCACGAATAGCAACCAAGATCAACGAGATCGTTGCCGAAGCCTCCAAGTTCCACGGCATACGAGCCTCGCTACATCTCAGCAGCGAACACGCTGGCACCAGCCAGCCAGCCAGCCAGCCAGCCAGCCAGCCAGCCACCCACGCCACCCGCACGGCACCCGGAGATCGACACCCCGAGGTAGCACGACTGGCCACGGCGTGGCAAGTCACCCTCACGGAGTGAAGCGGGCTCCTGCCAGACGACGACCGTTACACGTCCGTCCTGGTACGCACCGCGACACCGCCGCCTTCGTCGCCACGTTCCGGTCGGTCCGCATCCTCTGACCGGCCACAACCATGGTCAACTACGCGACAGCGGATTGGATATAGGTACGCCGCCAACCATCATCGACACGTCCCGTGACGTGAGGAGACGGCCTTGACCAATCCGTACCAGGCGGAACAGCCACGCGACTTCTATGGCCACGCATGCTGAAGAAGATCACGATCAAGAACTACAAAGTGTTCCGAAACTTCGCGCTGGACCTCAACCCCGGCGTGAACGTGATCGTCGGCGACAACGACGCAGGCAAGTCGAACCTGCTAGAGGCCATCAACCTTGCGTTGACCGGCAGGCTGCGTGGCAATCCGGCGGCCGCGGAACTGTCGCCGTTCCTGATGAATCTGCAAGCGACCCGTGAGTACGTAGCAGCGCTGCGCGCACGCGGCCCGGCGGAGCCACCGGAAATTCTGATCGAGCTCTATTTCGACGACGCCGACAACCTGGCCCCGCTCAGAGGCGCGAACAACTCGCTGCGGGAGTTCACGCCCGGCGTCAAGATCCGGATAGCCTTCAATCTCGATTTCATCGATGAGTACGCCACGTACATTGCCGAGCCGGGCCGCATCGCCTGGGTGCCAACGGAGTACTACCAGGTCCACTGGACCAACTTCGCTGGTGACGCCATCACGGCGCGCGGGGTTCCGGCGACGGCAACGCTGATTGACGCGACCGCGATCCGACTTCCGAACGGGGCGGACGCCTACCTGCAGTCGATCATCGCTGACTCCCTGGGGCCCCGTCAGCGGGTCGAGCTGTCGCTGGCCTATCGCAGTCTGCGGGAGGCCTTCGGCGACATCGCAGCGGTCAAGGAGATCAACACTAGGCTTGCCGGGGAACGCGGTGAGATCAGCGATCGTGAGCTGACACTGTCCATCGACATCTCCCAACGGGCAGGCTGGGAGCGCAGCCTCGTACCGCATCTCGACGAACTGCCTTTCCCCTACGTCGGCAAGGGCGAACAGAGTTCACTCAAGATCCTCCTGGCATTGACCGAAAAAATCGCCGACACGCACGTCGTGCTCATCGAAGAACCGGAGAACCACCTCTCGTTCTCATCACTGAATCAGCTGGTTCACAAGATCAACGAGAAGTGCGCCGGCAAGCAGGTCCTAGCGACCACTCACAGCGCCTTCATCCTCAACAAGCTCGGCCTCGACGAGCTGATCCTGCTGACGAACGCGGGCGGGCAGCGCATCACCGATCTGCGCAGGGACACCGTCGACTACTTCAAGAAGCTTTCCGGCTACGACACCCTGCGCCTGGTCTTGGCCAAACGCGCAATCCTGGTGGAAGGGCCCTCGGACGAACTAATCCTGACGCGCGCGTACCTCGATGAACATGGACGCGAACCCATCGCCGACGGCGTCGACATCATCAACGTCCGTGGCCTGTCGGCCGCCCGTTTCCTGGACCTCGCCGTGCCACTGGCCAAGCCCGTCGCCGTTGTCAACGACAACGACGGCGACGCCGCCAAGATGCATCAGCGCTACGCGGAGTTCGCCGGATACGACTTCATCTCCATTCACGTCGGCACCGGCGACGCCAAGACCTTGGAACCCCAGATACTGGCCGCCAACGGTCTCACGCGCCTGAACGAGATCCTCGGCAAGAACTTCACGACCGACGAAGAGTTGCTCACCCACATGGCAGCCAACAAGACTGGCTGGGCGCTCGCGGTCTTCGAGTCCGAGCAGACCATCACCATGCCGGAGTACATCCGTGATGCCGTCCGCCGGTAACCGCGCGGTGATCGCTGCCGCCGGGTCACGTAAGACCCAGCTGATCATCGACGCCGCGCTCGCCGATCCATCGCAGCGCGTGCTCATCACCACCTACACCCAGGAGAACCTCGCCCAGATCCGCCGGCGCCTGGTCGAGGTCACGGGAGTGATTCCCGCCCATATCACCACCATCACCTGGTTTCAGTTCCTCATTCGTCAGGGCGCGAAACCGTTCCAGGCCTGCGTCACCGGCAGGATTGACCACATCCGGTCGCTTAACTTCAGCGGTCGGCGGCCACAGTTCAGCCGGCGCGACAAACCTCTCGCGTACTACTTCGACCGCAACGGCGACATGTACCGCGACGGAGTCTCCGACTTTGTCTGCTGCGCCGACAGCGCCTCCGACGGTGCCGTGATGCACCGACTGGAAGCGATGTACGACCACATTTACATCGACGAGTTCCAAGACCTCGTAGGTTACGACCTCGACTTCGTCGACAAGCTCTTCGGGTCGAGCATGGGCGTCACCGTCGTGGGCGATCCCCGTCAGCACACCCTCGCCACGAACAACGGACCACGTAACAAGAAGTACCGCGGAGCCGGGATCCTGGACTGGTTCCAGCGCCGACGAGCGGCCTGCTCGGTGGAGATGCGTACCGAAAGCTGGCGTTGCCACCAGCTCATCTGCGACTGGTCCGACCGGCTTTACCCCCAGATGCCAACCACGACGTCCCGGAACCTTGCTGAGACGGGACACGACGGCATCTTCAAGATCACCGGAGAGGGCGTGCCCGCCTACATGGCGAAATATTCTCCCCGAGTGCTGCGTGATTCGGTCAAGACGCCAACGCTCGGACTAGCAGCCCTCAATATCGGTGTCTCCAAGGGCAGCACCTACGACCGCGTGTTGATCTTCCCCACCAAGCCGATGCTCAGCTATCTACGGACGGCCGACCACTCAGCCCTCAAAGCACCCGACCGGCTCTACGTTGCCGTCACGCGAGCCAGGCACAGCGTCGCCTTCGTGGTCAAGGCAGACGAAGCCGACTACTGGATCTAGCCGCGATCCTCGATCCCATACTCGAACGACGCGACCGCTACGAAGCCGATACCGGCCTGTCGACCAACTGATCATCAAGGACACGGAACGCACCCGGCGCGAGATCCAGCAGTCCGTGTACGAAGCACGCAAGGATATGGGCCTCACGGGCGTCTACACACAGCTCCGCCGCCGGGCTGAATGGTGCGAAAGCCCGCAGCCACCACGACGTAGACCACGACCGACTACCCAGTCGTGCCACTCGCCGGCACAATGACGCGACTCGACAGTCGCAGCCGAGCAGGGTCATCGCCGATTGAAACCCATCTGTCGACCATCGAGAAGATCAACGCTGAACATCCTGGGAGAAATAGCTATGACCGAAGCTCCGAACGACGCCGGCGACTCCGACGACGGTGCTGCCCGGGAGGCTGTCGAGCGGGAGCGGACCGAGCTGCGGGAGTTCATTAAGGGCTTGAACCCGGACGACGTCAAGTCAGGCAACTGGTTCACGAAATTGGTCGCGCAGGCCCTAACTTCCTACACTAACAAGGTCGACTGGCTGTACTTCCAGGAGAAGTACAAGGGCGTGCCGGCGGATAGCATCGTCGAACAGCGGATCACGATGGCATCACGGTATGCCGCGCTTGAAGGCGGACTCTCGGCCGGGGCATACTCAGCGGCCGTCGCCGCCACTATCGGCAGCGCCGGCGGAGCCTCACCGCTGACTCTGCCGGCCGCCGCGGTGACCCTCATGGTCGACCTCACCTACATCACCCAGCTTCAGCTGCGCCTGGCCTACGACATCTCCGTGCTTTATCGGGTCCCGCTCGACCTGGACGACCCAGACGACATGTGGAAGCTCATCCGTGTGGCCTTCACGATCAAAGGCGGGGAGCTCGCGCGGGAGAGCCTGACCAAGTCGGTCCCGCTCGTGGTGCGCCCGTTGGTCAAGCGGTTCTACTCCAAGAGCGTCCTGACCGCGGCGAAAGGGCTTCCCGTCGTCGGGAAGCACCTCCTGCAGCGCAACGTCATCAAGGTCGGCATCCCCCTGGTCGGCATTCCCCTCACCGTCGTGCTGAACCGCTACACGACGCTGTTCGCGGGCCGGCACGCGCGAACCGTCTTCCGTAACGAGGCGCGGGTGACTGAGCTCGCCGAGAGGCTGAGCAGCCGGAGTCAGCACCCGAGGCTGTTGCTGTGGGTCGCGTGGCTCGTCATCACAGCGGACAACAAGATCGGCCACGATGAAGCGCTGCTGATGAAGCACCTGGCGCGCACCGTCCGCGAACTGCACGGGGTAGTCGATGATCAACTAGCTGACGTTGTCGAAATTGACCCCAACGAGGTGTGGAGGCGTCTGGACGCCGAGCCCGGAGACCTGACCGAGCTCCTTGACGTCGCCAGCCGGGTGGCCACGGTCGATGGCGACATCACCGCGCCTGAGAAAGAAGTCATTGCCGAGCTTCATGACCGTTGTCGTCGAGCCTGACGCCGTCGGGAGCGCACGGCTGCTGCTGTAGACGAGCAGCGCCTGAACGCGCTCCTCGGACGGCAGGGGTGGCGGCGACGCGATCGACAGCCGTCAGGTGCCACCTTTGAGCCTGCTGCAAGAGGTTGCGGAAGTCCCCTGTCCCACCCTCACCGTCGTGGATCTGCACCCGGTAGTGTGCCGTGCCCTGTGCGCCGTCACCTGTGTGCTGTGCTGGGCATGCGATGTGTGCCGGGGAATCGAACCCCAGCGCCTGCCCTCGGCGCGCCAGGAGGGAGCCGGATTGCCCGCCGGCTCGCGGGTTCGTGCACGCCTCCACGTCGGCTACCTGCTCCGCAACACCTCAGTCCAGCAGCTCGACCTCCCAGTTCGTCCGCTGGATCAGCGTGTCCACCTCGCGAAGCTGCCGGGCGAGGTCGTCCGCCTGCCCGCGAAGTTCGGCCACCGGCAGCGCCGGGATCATCTTCAACTCCGACCGCAACTGTCGATACCCGCGCTGACCTTCACCCGCGGCGGCGTCCGCCGCCGAGTTGACCACGCTGTGCCGCAGACGGAGCACGTCGCGACGCGCCAGGGCGTCAGTAAGCGTGGCGCCATCGACGGTGGTTGCGGCGTTGGTGCGATTGATTCGCCGGATCAGCGACTCCAACTCACCGAGGGCCTCGCCCACCTCGGTCAGGAGAGCCGAGGCGTCTTCCGCGGGTGCCTCGCCCTCCTGGTAGCGGGCATTGGCCGTGATGCGGGCACGGAGTTGTTCGGCGCGTCGCGCCGCTTCCGCGCGCAGCGCCAGGGCCTCAGCAAGCTTCATGGGCACCAGTATGGCCAGCGAAGATCAACGCCGCGCCCCAATTTCTTCCCAGTCCTGTCGGCCCCCTTGGGCTCGCCACAGGAGCAGGCGATCGGTTCAAGGAGACGGGCGGAACCGTGTCGTACCGCCGATGGGCCGCTCCCCGGGTGCTCGGACGTCCCCAACCCAGGACGGACCCATCACGCAACCCCGGACATCACCACGAGGCGGGCCCCACACCGCCGCGTCGTGCACCGCAACCAGGCCCTGGACCAGCGCGGACACAACGGGACAGCACTGCCGTTACTCGGACGGCAAGCCAAGGTCACGACGGCAAAAAGACTTCATAGCGTTTTGTCGTTCCCTGGCCACTTTTAATCCTTAGGTTCTGGGTTCGAGTCCCAGGCGGCCTACCACGGGGAAGGCGCAGGCCGTCCAGCGAGGGGTCCCAGCCGCGCACAGGCGGCTCGGACCCCTTCCGCAGTCAGTACGACGGCTGCTTCCCGGCTCGATATCGTCAGAGCGCCGGCGGTTGGCTGGTCACAGGAACTCGCTGCGGTAGGCCGAGGCCAGCTCGACGGAGCGGCGGCGGCGTTCGGCGAGTTCGTCCGGTGAGAGCTGCGGCGGCGGTGCGTCCTTGCCCGCGACGACGTCGCCGATGCGGGTGAAGTACTCGTCCTGCCCGGCCGGGGTGCACATACAGAGCATGTGGGCCGGCGCGCCGGAGGTGTTGCGGAAGTTGTGCGGCGCGTTGGCCGGGATGTTGATCGTGGAGCCGGCCCGCACGACGTGCTTCTCGCCGCGGAAGGTGAACTCGATCTCGCCCTCGAGGATCGTGAACATCTCCTCGAAGTCGTGCCGATGCGGCGGCGGGCCGCCGCCGTCGGGGATGCGCATGTCGATCAGGCAGTACGCGCCGTTGGTCTGCTCGCCCGTGATCAACATGCCGTAGGTGTTGCCCACCAGGGAGATGTAGGTCGTGTCGGGATCGTCGGGGTTCGCCACGGTCAGCGAGCGGGTGGGATCGTCGTCGGGAATCATCGTCGTCGTCTCCTGGGGTGTGTGCGGACGGTTGGTTCGATCGGCGTGGCGACGGCGCGTCCTCCGGAGGCAGGTCGGCAGCCGCTCGTCTGATCCTCGTGGAGAGCAGCGCCACCTCGCGTGCTTTCCGGTCCAGTGCGGCGAGCGACGCGTCGGCAGGGTAGCGCTCGCCCTTGATCGACTCGGGATGCCGGAAACCGGGCTGTCCTGCCCGCGGTGACACCGCGACTTTCCGGAAGCCGAGTGGATCAAGCCGCGTGGGGCCGTGGATCAAACCGCGTGGGGCCGTGGATCAAGCCGCGGGGCCGCCGGCGAGGCGCGGATCGGGAGCTCGTCGCCCGCGCGGCCGTCCGCGAGGGCGGCGTGGGCGATTGAGCGGCCGCTGGGCGGGTACGGGGTCGAGCATGCGGATCGTGGTGGTGGGTGCGAGCGGCAATGTCGGCACGGCGGTGCTGCGGCGTCTGCGCCAGGAGCGGGACGTGGAACTGGCCGGGGTGGTCCGGCGGTTGCCCGGCCCGGATGCCGGTGAGCCGTACGACCAGGTCCAATGGCACTCCTGCGACATTGGTGCGCCGGGCGCGGCGGGGCAGCTCGCCGAGGTGTTCGCGGGTGCGGACGCGGTGGTGCACCTGGCCTGGCAGATCCAGCCCAGCCACGATCAGCGGGTGCTGCGGCGAACCAACGTCGAGGGCAGCCAGGCGGTGTTCGACGCGGTGATCCGGGCCGGTGTGCCGGCGTTGGTGTACGCCTCGTCGGTGGGCACCTACGCCCCTGGCCCGAAGGACCACCCGATCAGTGAGCGGTGGCCGGCCACCGGGGTGCCCGGCTCGTCGTACAGCGAGCACAAGGCCGAGGTGGAGGCGGTGCTGAACCGGATCGAGCGTGATCACCCGACGTTGCGGGTGGTGCGGATGCGACCCGGGCTGATCTTCCAGCGGGCCGCCGGTGCGGAGATCACCCGCTACTTTCTCGGCCCGCTGGCGCCGGTGCGGCTGTTGCGTTTCGGCCGGATCCCGCTGGTCCCGACGAACCGCCGGTTGCGGATGCAGGCGGTGCACGCCGACGACGTGGCCGACGCGTACGCCCGGGCGGTCATGAGTGATGTGCGCGGCGCTTTCAACGTCGCGGCGGACCCGGTGCTCACCCCGGAGCTGGTGGCTCGGCACTTCCACGGTTGGACGGTGCCGGTCGCCGCGCCGGTGCTGCGGGTGGCGGCGGCGCTGACCTGGCGGGCGCGGCTGCAACCGGTGGACGCGGGCTGGGTGGAGCTGGGTCTGAACGCCCCGCTGATGTCCAGCGAGCGCGCGGAGACCGAGCTGGGCTGGCAGCCCAAGATCAGTGCGCTGACGGCGCTCAAGGAACTCTTCGCCGGGATGGCCGACGGCGACCACACGCCGAGCCCACCGATGTCCGGCGCACGGGACCTGCCCGGCCGCCCCGCCGCTCTCCTGCACGCCCGCCCGCCCGGCGAGGGGAACCCCTACTGACCCCTTTCGGTCAGGAGAGCTTGGAGTTGGTCACCGTGGGGTTCTGGGCGCCCAGGAAGAAGATGCCGGGGAAGCCTCGGGTCTCGAACTGTCCGCTGGGATTGCGGCGCAGGGTCGAGCCTTCGATCTTCATCGTGCCCGTGCGGTTGTTGCTGACGAAGAAGACCGCGCCGCCGCCCTCGTTGGCCTTGTTGTTCTCGATGATCGTGCCGGCGATCCGTACGGTGAACTCGTTGCCGTCGCAGTAGATCGCGCCGCCGCTGCCGCCGCCGGGGGTGCCGGACTTGGCCGGGTTGGCGCCGCTGCCGATCGCCTCGTTGTGGCTGAGCACGCTGTTCAGCACCACCCAGGAGACGCCGATGCTGCTCAACGCGCCCCCGTTCGAGCAGGAACCACCCTGGCCGGACGCGCCGCCGAAGGTGCTGCTCACGACGTACACCGGCTTGTTCTCGAACTGGCTGAGCACCCGGATGGCCGCGCCGCCCAGGTCGGGGCCGGTGCGGTCGCAGCGGTTGCGGACAAAGCGCGAGTTGACCAGCTTGAACCGCCCGCCGCGAACGAAGATCGCCCCACCGCCGCCGCCCTCGGCCTTCTCGCCTGTGGAGTTGCCGTCGGCGAAGGTGAGGTTCTGCACGGTGAGCTGCGGGTGGTCCTGGTTCTGGCAGTGCGAGGTGGTGAAGCCCTGGGCCTCGTCGCAGGTGTTCATATAGAGGATGCGGCGCTGCCCCTGGCCGCTCAGGGTGACCTTGCCGCCGCCGTCCAGCACGATCTTCGGCCCGTTGGCATTGCGGACCTTCGCGGTGGCGGTCATCTTGATCGTCACCGGGGCGGGTCCGCAGTTGAACGTGATGACACCGCCGGCAGCGACGGCCTTCACGACCGCTGCCGAGGTGCAGCTCGCCGGGGTGCCGGTGCCGATGGTCCGGGTCGGCTTCGAGGTGTCCACCGCCCGTGCCTCGGCCGGCACGGTGGCCCTGCCGTTCGGGTTGCCGGCCGCGAGCACCTTCGCGGCGGGTTTCGGGCTCGCGCTGGCCCCCGGGCCGCCGAGACCGTCGCGGGTCTGCGGTGCCTCGGTCGGGGCCGTGGTTGGCGTGGCCACCGGCGAGGCGGACGCGCCGGGTTCGAAGGCGGGGGCCGGCTCGGTGGGCGCGCAGGCGGGCAGGGTCGCGGTGGCGACACCGAGGACGAGCAGAGCGGCAAGCGACATCATGCGCACCAGGTGATGCTAGGAGTCGCACCGGCGTCGCGACGAATCCACCGTGCGGGATTAATGCCTGGTTAAGGCGGGGCCGGCGGTCAGGCGTGGGAGAGAGCGAACGCGGTCAGGAAACCGGCGACCGTGATGAGACCGACAAGCAGGTGGGCGTTCTCGAACGCCTCCGGGACCATGGTGTCGGTGATCATGGCGAGGATCGCCCCGGCCGCCAGCGCCGTGATTCCGGCCAGCACCTCCGGCGGCGCACCGCCCAGCAACGTGTTGCCGAGCAGTGCGGCCACCCCGCTGATCAGGGCGATCCCGACCCAGAGCAGGAAGACGTACCGCCGGGACCGGCCGGCCTGGCGCATGCCGGCCGCGCTGGACAGCCCCTCCGGAACGTTGCTGAGGAAGACCGCCGCCACCGTGACCATGCTGACCGTGCCACCGCCGAGCAGACTCGCGCCGATCACCACGGATTCCGGTACGCCGTCCAGCAGCGCGCCCACCGCGATCGCCGACCCCGAGCCGGGCTGCTCGCCCTCGGAGGGCTGCTGGTCGCCGGAGCGCTTCCGGTGCCGCGCGCCGTGCCGGGCGAGGGCCAGGTTGGCCAGGGTGTAGACAAGCGCACCGCCGCCCGCGCCGAGCGCGGTGGGCAGCAGCCCGCCCTGCGCGTGTGCCTCGGCGATCAGCTCGAACGACACGGCGGAGAGCAGCACCCCCGCCCCGAACGCCATGATCGACGCGATGACGCGCTGCGGTACCCGGGCGAACCAACCGACCGCCGCCCCGACCAGCAGCGCCGATCCGGCCAGCAGCCCCCACCCACCCGCCTGTAACCACTCCGGCATTCGCGGGACGGTACCCACGCTCGCCGGGGCGACAAACCCGGTTGTGAGGAAGGCTCAGAAGTCGGCGAAGACGTACGGCACCCGGCGCGGGAAGATGCTGCGCAGCTCCGCGGCGGCGTCCACCGGCACCACACCCAGGTCCCGCAACGGCAGCTCGGCAGGATCCAGCACCCCGTACGCCAGGGCGGAGAGCCCGGCCGCCGTGAGGGTGGCGGACGGCGCGCGGCCGGCGGTGTCGGCGGTCAGCTCCAGGGCGCCGCCGGTGCCGTCCAGCAGATGGGTGCCGGCCAGCCAGCGGTCCCCGGTCAGCTCGACCCGCACCCGACCGGGGCCGGCCGGCAGCCCGCTCAACGCGTCAAGCGACAACAGCCGGGCCATCGGGGCGGACGAGCCCGGCACCGCTATGCGTGCCTCCACGTGCATGTCCAGGTCGGTCAACCACAGCTCGGGCAGCTCGTCCGGCGGAACCTGGACGGTGACCCGCTCGACCTGGTCGACGTGCCGGGCGAAGAACTGCAACAGCAACATGCGCGCGAGCGGATCGCTGACCAGCAGCTCGTTGGCGTGCAGTGTGCCGCCGTGCTCGTCGATCCGGTAGGTCACCGCGCCGGTGACCTCACCGTCGACGCGGGCGGTGAGCAGCCAGTACTCGTCCCGGTCGCGCATCCCGTCCGCCCGGTAGTCCGGGAAGAGCGCGAAACCGTGCCGCTCCCGCAGGCAGCGCTCGGTGAACGCGCGCCACGCCGGATAGCCGACGCCGATGCGTTCCCAACTCACCTCACCGGGCAGGTCCGCGCGCAGCAGCGAGCCCAGGTGGTCTGGGGCGAAGGTGGCCCTGCGCGCCTTGGGTAACCCGACGTAGCCGAACCGGGCGTAGAAGCTGGGCCGGAACGGATAGAGCGCGCTGAGGGAGTGCCCCTCGTCGCGTACCTCGTCGAGGAGTTGGTGCAGGAGCGCCCGTACGTGCCCCTGCCGGCGGGCCAACGGGTGGGTGGCGACCCCGGCGACGCCCGCCATCGGCAACACCGCCCCGCGCAGGTTCTGTCGCATCGGGATGGACGAGGCGGCGGCCAGCGTGACGCCGTCCTCCTCGGTGATCAGAGTCCGGTTGCCCTGGTTGTAGGCCAGGTAGTCGCGGAACTCCTCGGTCCGGGCGGCACCAAGCGGCGACGACTCGAAGGCGTACGCGGCCAGCGGGAAGCTGGTGGTGAGACGCTCGTCGGCGGTCACTCGGCGGATGGTCATCCGCCCATCTCAACCTGCCGTGCTGGTCGGAGCAACCGGATTGGCGGTATCCACGCCGGTCATCCGACCGGGAGGTGCCGCAGGTGTCGGCGGCGACGCAGGCGGACGCTGACCACGGCGGCCACACCGACGACCAGCAGGGCGGTGACGACGAGCCCGTGCAGCACACCACGGGAGAGATAACCCTGGTCGGTGTGGTCCACCGCCCAGGTGGCGATCTCCCGGGTCGACCAGAACGGCGTCAACTTCGCCCCGGAGCCGGCCGGGTCGATCAACATCTGCACCGTGACCACGGTGAGCAGCAGCAGCGTCCCCTCCATCTCGCGGGGCAGCAGCGCGCCGATCAGCATCCCGAACGGCGCCGCCACCGCGACGGAGCAGAGCAGCGCGGCGGCCAGGCCGCCGTACCGCAGGTCCGCGCCGTCGATCATGGGGAGCAGGAAGAACGGTACGGAGATGATCAGCCCCACCGTCCACAGGCCGAGCACCCGGCCGAGGTAGAGGTGGTGTGGACGGTAACCGGCCAGTCGCAGTCTCGGCTCCAGCTCCCGAGCCGCGGTGGTGGCGAACAGCGCGGCGGTGCTCACCGCCCAACCGACGCCGAGAAGCAGCGACCGGACCGACTGCCCGAGGTAGGCGTCCCGCCGGATCAGGTAGAAGGTCAACGGCATCAACAACAACAGCAGGAGTACGCCCCGACGCCGCAGCAACTCCCGCAGGGTCATCTCGGCGACGACGACGAGCCGGTTCACCGGTGGCCTCCCTGGACAGTGGGCGCCTGCCACCCGGTCACCTGTGCCGGGGTCAGGTCGAGCACGATGTCCACCCGGTCGAGGTGGTTGAGCAGGTGGGTCACCACGACGATCGCCGCGCCGGCGTCGCGCAGTCGGCTGAGCTGGTCCCAGAAGTTGACGTAGGTGCCCTGGTCGAAGCCCTGGTACGGCTCGTCGAGCAGCAGCACGTCCGGGGCGCTGAGGGTGGACATGGTCAGGTTGAGCTTCTGCCGGGTGCCGCCGGACAGGTGGCGGGCCTGCACGTCCCCGCCCGCCTCCCAACCGAGCTGCCGAGCCGCCGCCCGACCGGCCCGGCGGGCCGGCCCTCGGGCCACGCCCTGACCTGCGCCGACCAGCACGAAGTGCTCGTCGGCGAGCAGAAAGTCGGCGGTGCCGCCGGACTGTGGGCAGTAGCCGAGCCGCCCGGAGACGGTCACCGCACCGGCGTCGGGTGACATCAGCCCGGCGCAGATCCGCAGGAAGGTGCTCTTGCCGCAGCCGTTCGCGCCGACGACGGCGGCGATCTGTCCGGCCCGGACGGTGAGTGTGGCGTCGCGCAGCACCGTTCGCCGCCCGTACCGCTTGGTGATGCCCTCCGCGTGCAGCCGGACCGGCCCGGGACGCGGTCCGGGCGCGGTGCCGATGCTCTCCACGACCGCGCCCGCGTACTGCTGGGGTGGACCGAAGACGACCCAGGGGTCGCCACCACCCTCGCGCAGGTGCGTGGCCGCCTCGGCGACCACGTGCCGGGCGGCGTCCGCCGCGACCCGGCGCTGGTGCAGCTCGGCGGTGAGCGTGCGCAGCCAATCGTCGGCGTTCACCGGGTGACCCCCTTCGTGACGATGTCGTTCACCGGCTGGACGAAGGTGAGCCAGGCGCTGCCGCCCGCGCGGAGTGCCGCGTACCCGTCGTCGGTGAGCCGGTAGTACTTACGGGCCGGCCCGGCGCTGCCCTCCCGCCACTGGGCGGTCACCAGGCCGGTCTTCTGTAGGCGCAGCAGCACGGGATAGAGCGTGCCGCCCTGGATGGGCCCGACGCCCGCGGCGTCGAGCGCCTGGGCGAGCTGGTAGCCGTAGGACTCGCGGTCGGACAGCAGGGCCAGCACGCAGATGTCGAGCACCCCCCGCAGCCACTGCCCGCGCCGGTCGGAATCCACGCGTCGGACAGTAGCGGCGCAACCTAGATGGCACAACCACCTACTGCGGCCGGCGGAACCCGAACCGCTTGGTTCGGGCGAGCCGCCGGGGGAGCCGTGCCGGTCAGCGGGCGACGACGTCGGAGACCACGACCGTCACGTTGTCCGGTGCGCCAGCGTGGTGGGCGAGCTTGACCAACTGCTCACCACACTGCTGGCGGTCGGCGTACATGCCCAGCGCCGCCGCGATGGCGTCGTCCTCGACGTAGTCGGAGAGCCCATCGCTGCACAGCAGCAGCCGGTCGCCGGGGGTCACGGTGAGCACCCCGATCGCGGGTGGGGTGTCGGCACCCTGCACGGCCCGGGTCACCAGGGACCGCTGTGGGTGGTGGCGGGCCTGCTCCGGGGCGAGGGTGCCCTGGTCGACCAGGGCCTGGACGAACGTGTCGTCCCGGGTGAGCTGGGTCAGTTCGCCGTCGCGCAAGAGGTAGCAGCGGGAGTCGCCGACCTGGGCCAGGACCAGCGTCTCGCCGGCCAGCAGCGCCGCGGTGAGCGTGGTGCCCATCCCGTCGCGGCTCGGGTCGACGGTGATGGCGGCGTGGATGCGCTGGTTGGCGGTGCTGACCACGGCACGCAGGGCGTCGGCGGCACCGTCGGGATCTGTGGGCGGGGCCAGCTCGTCCAGGATCCGGATCACGATCTCGCTCGCCACCTCGCCCGCGGGCAGCCCGCCCATGCCGTCGGCGACGGCGATCAGGCGGTCACCGGCGAGGGCGGAGTCCTCGTTGTTGGTGCGGACCAGGCCGATGTCGTTGAGGATGACCGAGCGGAGGATCAGCGTCATGGGTCAAGCTTGCCAAGAACACCCCGCCTTCGTCTCTACGGCTCCTGCGTGCGTCGAGAAATGATTGCGATTTTCGTCGACGGACCCGACGGAGCGTGACCGGTCGGCCGGGCCTCAGTGCCGCGGGTAGCGCAGCAGGAGGCTGGCGGCGACCTCCTCGTCACCCACCGCCGCGTAGCTGTGTGGCACGTCGGACACCCAGCGGAGGTGACCGCCGGCCGGCGCGGTCAGCGGCGCGTCGGCCGGGCCGGCGCGCAGCACCCCGGCGAAGACGGTGATGTGCTCGGTGACCCCCGGCTGGTGGGCGGGGGAGAGTTGCGCCGGGCCGGGCGCGACCCGCATCCGGTACAGCTCGTAGGTCGCGTCGGTGTCCGCGAACACCTCCAGCAGGGTGGCGGTGACCGCGGTGCCCTGCGCGGTGGGGCCGGCCCCGGCGGTCGGCTCGGCCAGCAGGGCGGTGAACGGTACGCCGAGTTGCGCGGTGACCGCCCAGAGCGTCTCCAGGGTCGGGTTGCGGGTGCCGCGCTCCAGGCCGGAGAGGGTGGCCTTTCCGACGCCGGCGAGCCGGGCCAGTGTGGACAGTGAGATTCCCCGCTCCTCGCGCAGGGCACGGACCCGGCGGCCGACGACGGCGGGATCCACGTCGAGGCCCGGACGGCGGGCTGGTGGTGGCTGCGGCACCCGGCTATCGTGCTACACACTGTCGTTCCGTAAACGGAACACCCCGGGAGGGTGGCATGGCCGGACGCGTCCAACCGGTGTTGGCCGGCGTGGTGACCGCCCTGGTCGGCTTCGCCAGCTCGTTCACCGTCGTGCTGGCCGGGCTCCGCGCGGCCGGCGCGTCGGACGCGCAGGCCGCCTCCGGCCTGCTCGCCCTCTGCGTGGCGTGCGGGCTCTCCGCCGCCTGGCTGGGCTGGCGGCACCGGATACCGATGAGCGTGGCCTGGTCCACACCGGGCGCGGCGCTGCTGGTGGCCACCGGAGCACCGCCGGGCGGTTGGCCGGTCGCGGTGGGCGCCTTCCTCGTCTCCGGTGTGCTGGTCGTGGCGGCCGGGCTGTTTCCGCCACTCGGCCGTGCGGTGGCCGCCATCCCCAAGCCGGTGGCCGGCGCGATGCTCGCCGGGGTGCTGCTCCCGTTGTGCACCGCCCCGGTCCGCGCACTCGTGGAACTGCCGGTGGTGGCGGGTCCGGTGGTGGTCGGCTGGCTGCTGCTGCACCGGTTCGCCCGCCGCTGGGCGGTGCCCGGCGCGTTGCTGGTGGCGGTGGTCGCGATCGCGCTCACCGCGCCGCCGACCGGCCTGACCGGTGCCTCGCTGGCCCCGTCGATCACCGTGACCGTGCCGGCCTGGGACGCGTCCGCGCTTGTCGGCCTCGCCCTACCGCTGTTCCTGGTCACCATGGCCGCGCAGAACGTGCCCGGCATGGCGGTGCTGGTCGGCTACGGCTACCGGCCGCCGTTCGGCGCCGCGCTGCGGGCCACCGGCCTGGCCAGCCTGCTCGCCGCACCGGCCGGCGGGCACGCGGTGAACCTCGCGGCGATCACCGCCGCGCTGGCCGCCGGCCCGGACGCCCATCCGGACCCGGAGCGACGATGGGTCGCCTCGGTCACCGCCGGTGCCGGCCTGGCCCTGCTCGGTCTGGGCGCTGGCGTGGCGACCGCGCTGGTCGCGGTCGCCCCGCCGATCCTCATCGAGGCGGTCGCCGGGCTGGCCCTACTGGGTGCCCTCGCCACCGCGCTCGCCGCGGCGGTGACCGACCCGGCGACCCGGGAGGCCGCCGTGGTCACCTTCGTGGTGACCGCCTCCGGGGTCACCCTGATCGGCGTGGGCGGGGCGTTCTGGGGTCTGATCGCGGGCTGCCTGATGCTGCTGCTCTTCCACCGCCGCCCACCCGCGCCGCCCGCGCCGGACCAGCCGGCCCCCGCCGCGCCGGACCAGCCGGCCCTCAGCGCGTCGGACCAGCCGGCCCCCGCCGTGCCGGGAAGATCCACTCGGGTGTCCTGAAGTCGGGCGGTCCGGAGGCTCCGGACGCACCGATTTCCGTGAACCCGAGTCGATCAGAGCGGTGGGGTCACTCCTCGGGCGGCAGGTCGGCCACGCCCACGGCGAGGAGGACCCGGCCGTCGGCCACCGACCCGATCCGGTCGGCCGGTACGTAGACCGCGCCCGTGCGGGTCAGCTCGGTCGAGACCTTCAGGTAACCGCTGTGCAGCAGCCGCGCCGCCAGATCGGCGGGAACATCCGGCTCCTCGACCGCGGTCGCCTCGATCAGCTCGTCCAGGCTGCTGCCCGGGTCGGCATTCGGTGTCTGGACGGTCACCGCGTTCGGGTCACCCCGCTGGACGAGGTCCACGGTCCCGACCTCGGTGCCGGCTGAGTCGATCACCGGCATCCCGGTGGTGATCCGCGCGATGGTCGCCTGCTGCTCGTCCTGCTGGTCCATCCCATTGCGGTTCCCGGGGCGGTACGCCGCTAAACGCCGTCACCCGCCCGCTGCCCGCCCCGCGCGCGCCGGTCGGCCCGCCCGCCGCCGACCCGACGCGCAGCCGCAACCTCGGCGTGGGCCGGCACCCTTGTCCCAGAGCAGCGGCTCGCAGACGACAGGTCCGGCGCCGATGGCGAGAGGCGACAGGTCGGAGGTGCTCAGCCGTTCGGGAGGGTCCAGCCGCCGGGCGGGCGGGGGGACAGCTCCCGCCAGGTGTCCGGACCGTCGAGAAGCGCCCGGACGGTGTCCTCTGCCTCGTCCGCACTGCCGTACTCGTAGAACCGGGAGATGCCCTCGGCCCCGCCGGCCCGCTGCTCGACGTGCCACCGGTCGGCGTCCACCCGGAGGAAGACGTCCCGTCGGGCCAGCCGCCCCCATTTCCCGTTCCACCAGTGCTTACGCTGCTCCATGGCGGGACTCTATCGAACACACGTACGAGAAGGTGCGGCCCCTGCGGGAATCCCGCAGGGGCCGATGTGCATCCGTTCGGTGTCAGCGCTGCGTCGGCGGCTCCGGGCGGCGGCCCAGCACGTCGTCCAGCGCCCCGCGCTGCTGACCGGGGGTGGTGTGGCCGGCGGAGACCAGCGCGTCCCGGATCTCGGTGAGCAGCTTGACCTCCTCGCTCGGTGCCGCCGGCGGCGGCTCCTCGCCCCGCTGCCGACGCTCGGCCAGCTTGTTCATGGGGAACACCACGAAGAAGTAGAGCACCGCAGCCGTCAGCACGAACGTGATCAGGGCGTTGATGAAGGCCGCCCAGTCGAAGACCTGTCCGTTGAGCGTCCACTTGCCGGCGGTGAGGCCGCTGCCCCCACCGATTGCCTTGATCAGTGGTTCGAGGAACGACTTGGTGAGTTGGGTGACGACGCCGGTGAACGCGGCGCCGATGACGATGCCGACCGCCAGGTCGACGACGTTGCCGCGCATGATGAAGTCTTTGAAGCCCTTGAGCATTCGTACTCCCGAGGTGTCCGCTTTTCTGTCGGGCACAACCTATGCCCGTTCGGCGGGTTCCAGAAAAGCGCCGGCTTCGATCGCCGCCCGGCCCGGATCGCCGGCCCGGATCGCCTCGACCAACCGGGTGTGGTCGACGTAGCGCTCGGACGTGAGCGCGCCCCCCATCGCCTGGGCGACCGTGCTGCGCAGGGCGGTGCCGACCGAGGCGTACAGCTCGGCGAGCATGGCGTTGTGCGCGGCGGCGACCACCGCGACGTGCAGGGCCGCGTCGGCCTCGACGAACGCGTCGACCCGGCCGCCGCGCCAGGCGGCCTCGCGTTCGGCGAGCACGCCGTCGAGCGCCGCCAGGTCCTCCGGGGTACGTCGCAGCGCGGCGAGCCGGGCGGCCTCTACCTCGAAGGCGCGCCGCACCTCGATGACCTCGGTCATCCGGTCGTCACTGAGGTGGCGGGCGACCACCGGCGCCAGCTCGTCGGTGGACACCACGTAGGTGCCGGAGCCCTGCCGGCACTCCAGCACCCCGGCGTGCACCAGGGCTCGGACGGCCTCCCGAACGGTGTTGCGCCCCACGCCCAGCGCGGCGACGAGCTGCGGCTCGGTGGGGATGCGCCCGCCGACGGGCCACTCGCCGCCGAGGATCCGGGCGCGGAGCTGCTCGATGGTCTGCCGGACCCGGTGGCCGCGAGGCGGCACGGCGGGCTGGTCGCGGGGCGGCACCTGCGGTGCGGAGGGGGAATCGCCAGACGGTGGCACTGGTTACAGCACCGGCCCATAATTCATCCCATGATTGTAGGTTAGCGGTCATGACCCCGCCACCCACCGCAGCTCCGGCGCCTCCCGCTGCCGTCCTCGTCGACCCACCCTCGACGGGTGACCCCGGCGCGGGCCGACGGACGCACCCGGCGACCGGTGGCGCGCTCGTACTGGTCGGGATGCTGCTGGTCGCGCTCAACCTGCGCGCCGTGGTGACCAGCCTCGGCGCCCTGCTCGACGAGGTCCGCGACGGGCTGGGGCTCTCCGGCACCATGGCTGGTCTGGTCACCACCCTGCCGACCATCGCGTTCGCCGGGCTCGGCGCGCTCACCCCGTGGCTGGTCCGCCGGGTGGCACCGGCCCGGGTGCTGGTGGTCGCCATGTTCGCCCTCGCCGCCGGTCAGGTGCTCCGGGCCACCACCGACTCGGCCTGGATCTTCGTGCTCACCAGCGCTCTGGCGCTGGCCGGCATCGCGGTCGCCAACATCCTGCTGCCGATGCTGGTCAAGCAACACTTCCCGCACCGGACCGGGCTGGTCACCGGGGCGTACACGATGGCGTTGACCCTCGGCACGACGGTGGCCGCGGCCTCCGCGGTGCCGATCGCGCACGCCTTCGGCTCGTGGCGCGCGGGGCTGGGCGTCTGGGCCGCGATGGCCGCGGTGGCCGTACTTCCGTGGGTGCCACTGGCGCTGCGGACCCGGGCGGGCGCGCGGCGCTCGACCCCGACGGCGGCCGTCGCCGCGCCGGCCCGGACCCGGCTCGGCTGGGCGATGGCCGTCTACTTCGGGGCACAGTCGCTCAGCGGGTACGCGATCATGGGCTGGCTGGCCCAGTTGTTCCGCGACGCCGGCTACCAGCCGGAGTCGGCCGGACTGCTGCTCGCCGGGGTGACCGCGCTCGGTGTGCCGATCGCGCTGCTGATGCCCACCCTGGCCGGTCGACTCGGCAGCCTGCGTCCGTTGGTGCTCGGGCTGACCACCGCGTCGGCGCTCGCCTACCTGGGGTTGGCGTTCGCCCCGCGCGGTGCCGCGCTGCTCTGGGTCGCCCTCCTGGCGATCGGCCAGGGCGCGTTCCCGATGATCCTGACCGCCATCGGTCTACGCGCCCGCACCGCCGAGGGGACGGTCGCGCTCTCCGCGTTCGCGCAGAGCACCGGGTACGTGATCGCGGCCCTCGGCCCGCTGATGGTCGGCATCCTCTACGAGGTCACCGGCGGCTGGACCGCGCCGCTCGGGTTCCTGCTGGGCGCGCTCGCCGTGCAGACGGCGGCGGGTATGGCGATCGCTCGTCCCCGCTACGTCGAGGACGAGTGACGAACGGCAGAGCTCAGGAGGAGGCCGGCGTCGGTTCGCCGGCGACTGCCTCGTCCACCGTCGGGTAGGTGTGCAGCACCTCGACCAGCCCGCTCACCTCGAGGATGCGCAGCACACCCCGCTGCGGGGCGGCCAGACGCACCACGCCGCCGGCCTCGTCGCAGCTGTTCTTGGCGCGGACGAAGACCGACAGACCCGTCGAGTCGCAGAACGAGACGTCCGCCAGGTCGAACACCAGCCGGTTGCGACCCTTGTCGAGCAGGTCGGTGATCTGGTCCTGCAACTGCGGTGCGGTGGCCATGTCCAGCTCGCCCGCGACCGACACGACGACCACGTCGCCGCGCTGTTCCGTGTGCACCGTCAAGGACATTTGCCAGACCTCCTGTTATCGGGGGAACGGTATCCCACGACCGGGGTCGTACGCAGAACGGGAGCCGGCACCCGATGTTCAACGTCATTCCGTTGCTGAGGGGCAAGTAGTTGATCAGACCCCGGTGATAGAGTCCGCCCGGTCCAGGTCAAGGGGGTTCCAAATGGCGTTGAGCACCGAAGAAAGTGGTCGGCTCGCCGCGCTGCTCAGCGGGCAGGCCGAACGGGTCACGTCTCGGTGGACCGAGATCGTCACCAGTTCGTTGCGGGGACGGCTGAGCCAGGCCGAGTTGTGTCGGCAGGTCCAGGACCTGCATCGCGTCCTCGTCGCCGCCGGCGAGCAGGGCGACCTCGACCTGTCCGCCGACAGTGCCGCCGAGTTGCGCGCCGCGCTCTCCGAGTTGTCCCGTGGCCGGGCCCGGCAGGGCTTCTCCGCCACCGAGACCACGGTCAGCATCTTCGCGCTCAAGGACGTGCTGGCCGAGCTGGTGCAGGAGGCCGGCGGCGCCAACGCGCTGCACGACTACGTCGCCTTCTCGAGGCTTGTCGACGAGATGGGCCTGTTCACCTTCGAGAGCTTCGTCCGCACCCGGGAGAGCCTGATCGCCGATCAGGCCGAGCAACTGCTCGAACTCTCCACGCCGGTGGTCAAGCTGTGGGAGGGCGTGGTGGCCGTCCCGCTGGTCGGCACCCTCGACTCGGCCCGGGCCCAGGTCGTGATGGAGCGGCTGTTGCAGACGCTCGTCGACACCGGCTCCCCGTACGCGATCATCGACATCACCGGCGTCCCGGCGGTGGACACCCAGGTCGCCCAGCACATCCTGAAGACCGTGGTGGCCGCCCGGCTGATGGGCGCCGACTGCATCATCTCCGGCATCCGTCCGCAGATCGCGCAGACCATCGTGGCGCTCGGCATCGAGTTCGGCGACATCGCCACCAAGGCGAGCCTCGCCGACGCGCTGCGTCACGTGCTGCGCCTCAACGGGGTGGAGACCGCCCGCCGTCAGCAGCCACGCCGGGGCGTCTGATGGAGCGGGTGCCGATTCTCAAGATCGGCGACATCCTGCTCGTCTCCATCCAGCTGGACATGTCGGACCAGACGGCGGTCCAGCTTCAGGAGGATCTCGCCGAGCGGATCGTCGACACCGGCTGCCACGGCGTCATCATCGACATCACCGCGCTGGACATCGTCGACTCCTTCGTCGGGCGGATGCTCTCCACCATCGCGTCGATCTCCAAGGTGCTCGACGCGGAAACGGTGGTGGTCGGGATGCGTCCCGCCGTCGCCATCACCCTTGTCGAACTGGGGCTGTCGCTGAACGGCATCCGTACCGCGCTGAACGTCGAGCGCGGCATGGAGTTGATCGCGGCGGCTCACGCCGACGAGCTCGACCACCAGCTCGACGACGATTCGGACGCCGAGACGGCCACGACGTGACCGCGGGCATCGACCTGGGCCAGCCGCAGGCACAGGCGGTCCGCAGCGACGAGGACGTGGTGCGCGTCCGGCAGTTGGTCCGCGCCGTGGCGGTGGCCGTCAAGCTGTCCCTGGTCGACCAGACCAAGGTGGTCACCGCGGCGAGCGAGCTGGCCCGCAACACCCTGGTGTACGGCGGCGGCGGCTCGGTCGAGGTGACAACGGTGGAGAACGGCCGGCGCAGGGGCGTGCGGATCGTCTTCGCCGATTCCGGGCCGGGTATCCCGGACCTGGACATGGCCCTCACCGACGGCTACACCACCGGCGGCGGCATGGGCCTCGGGCTCAGCGGGTCCCGCCGACTCGTCGACGAATTCGAGATCGAGACGTCCCCGGAGACTGGCACGCGGATCACGGTCACCAAGTGGTCCCGGTGAACGCCGATCTGGTCACCGACAGCGGCATCTGGTTCCGGGTGGAGGCCAGCAGCGCGGCGAGCGCCGTGCGGCGCGCCGCCGAACGCCTCGGCGCGCAGGTGGAGATGAGTGCGGTACGCATCGCCGACCTGGCCATCGTCGCCGCCGAGCTGACCAGCAACCTGGTCAAACACGCCGACGACGGCGTCCTGCTGCTCCGACCGGTACGCGGGGCCGGAGAGGCCGGCGTGGAGTTGATCGCCATCGACTCCGGCCCCGGCATGGCCGACCTGACCGTCTCCTCGCAGGACGGACACTCCACCACCGGCACGCTCGGCATCGGTCTGGGCGCCATCGTCCGGCAGGCCAGCTGGTTCGACGGCTACTCGTTGCCGGGCCGGGGCACCGTCCTCGCCGTGCAGGTCTGGCCGGCGGAGCCGGCGCTGCCGTCCTGGACCGGCGCCCTCACCCGACCGCTGACCGGCGAGACGGTCAGCGGCGACGGATACGCCGTCCGGATCGTTGACGGACGGCATCAGGTGCTGGTCAGCGACGGCCTGGGGCACGGCCCGCTGGCCGCCGCCGCCACCGAAGCGGCGCTCGCCGCGTTCCGGAACGCCCCGGCCGGGCCACCGGCGGCGGTGGTGGGTCACCTGCACCGCAGCATGTCGCACACCCGGGGCGCCGCGCTCGCGGTCGCCGAGCTGGAGCCGGCGGCCGGCATGCTGCGCTACGCGGGGCTGGGTAACATCGCCGGCGTGGTCGTCGAGGGTGACGGTCAGCGCCGCGGGCTGGTGTCACTGCCCGGCATCGCCGGCCACCAGCGGCCGACAATCCGGGAGTACGACTACCCGTTCGCTCCGGGCGCCCGACTGGTGATGCACAGCGACGGAGTGGTCGACCGCTGGCGGTTGGCCGACTACCCAGGTCTGGCGGAGCGGTCCCCGCTGGTGATGGCCGCGACCCTCCTGCGCGACGCTGGTGTACGACGTGATGACGCCTGCGTACTGGTCGCGAGGTCCTGGGCATGACCGGCGAGCCGGCGCTGCCCTTGCTGCAGATGGCGCTGCGGGTCGAGCAGGACATCTTCGTGATCCGTCAGCGGGGCCGTGAGGTGGCCGCGGTGGTCGGCCTCGAACGTCAGGACCAGGTGCGGATCGCCACCGCGCTCAGCGAGGTGGCCCGGGATCTGCTGCGCACGACCGGCGGTGCGGACGTCGCCTTCCACGTCGACGAGGGCGCGGACGGCCGGTTCCACCTGCGCGCCGACCTGGCCCCGGTGACCGCGCTCCCGAACGGTGACTACCAGCCCCAGTCCGGCGCGGTGTCCCGCCTGGTCGACACACTGAGCGTGTCGACAGTCGAGGGGGTTACGGTCGTACGGATGTCCCGACGAGTTCCGGCCAACGCGCCGACGCCCACACCGGAGCGGCTCGCCGAGTTCCGCACGGAGCTCGGCCGTACCGCGCCGGCCAGCGCGCTGGACGAGTTGACCGTGCAGAACGGGCAGCTCATCGCCGCGCTCGACGAGGTGCGCAGTCAGCGCGACGAGTTGGCCGTGCTGAACGAGGAGCTGGCCGAGACCAACCGGGGTGTGCTGGCGCTCTACAACCAGCTCACCGAGGAGTTGGAGGAGACCAACCGGGGCGTCGTCGCCCTCTACGCCGAGCTGGACGAGAAGTCGGCGCAACTGCGTGCGGCGAGCGAGTCGAAGAGCCGGTTCCTGGCGAACGTCAGCCACGAGCTGCGCGCCCCGGTCACCGCGATCATCGGATTGGGGCGGCTACTCACCGACTCCGCCTCCGACCCGCTCACCGACGAGCAGGGCCGCCAGGTCGACCTGATCCGCTCGTCGGCGGCGGACCTGCTCAACCTGGTCAACGAGCTGTTGGACCTCGCCAAGGCGGAGTCCGGCCGGATCGAACCGGACTGGGCGGACGTCGACCTGCGTCCGGTCTTCGGTCAACTGCGCGGCACACTGCGCGCCCTGGCCACCCGCCCGGGGGTGGAGTTGGTGGTGGAGGAGCCGGCCGCGCCGGCCATGCTGCGCACCGACGAGGTGCTGCTCGGCCAGGTGCTGCGCAACCTGCTGCACAACGGGTTGAAGTTCACCGAGCGCGGCGAGGTGCGACTGCGGGCCCGCCAGCACGGCGACCGGTGGAACTTCGAGGTCAGCGACACCGGCCCCGGCATCGCCGCCGAGCTGCACGACCGGATCTTCGAGGAGTTCTACCAGGTGCCGGGCGCCACCCGGGTCGGCGGCACCGGCCTCGGCCTGCCGTACGCCCGGCGGTTGGTGACACTGCTCGGCGGGACGCTGGAGCTGGCCAGCGTGCCGGGCCGGGGCAGCACATTCACCGTCTCCCTGCCCATCGGCGGGGAGTGACAGCATGGACGGCATGCCGGCAACCATCCTGGTCGTCGACGACAGTCGTACCAAGCGTTACCTGCTGGTCAGCTGGCTGACGCGGGCCGGTTTCACCGTGCTCGAAGCCGAGAACGGCGCCGAGGCGTTGGCGCGGGTCGAGGTGGACCGGATCGACCTGGTCGTCCTCGACGTCCGGCTGCCCGACCTGAGCGGCTACGAGGTCTGCGAACAGATCAAGGCGCGGCACCCGGCGATGCCGGTCATCCACGTGTCGGCGCACGCCGTCGACGTGGCCGACCGAGCGCAGGGGCTGACCCGGGGCGCGGACGCGTACCTGACCGAGCCGATCGAGCCGGAAGAGCTGATCGCCACCACACGGGCGGTGCTGCGCTACTACCAGGCCCGGCAGCGCGCCGAACTGCTCGCCGAGCGCCTGCTCGGGCTGGCCGACACGACAGTTGCGGTGCACGCCGCGCCGACCTTCGCACGCCTGCTGGAGGCCGCCGCGGAGGGAGCCGCCCAGATCTTCAAGAGCCCGGCGGCGGTGATCGCCGAGACGTTCGACGGGGACTGCCTCGCGGGGATCTGCGCCGGTCCCGACGCCTCAGCCGAGGTGGTGCCGTGGGTCGTCGACGACACCGGAGTGCCGACCGGTGCCACCGTTCGGGTGGAACCTCCGGCGAACTGGGCGCTTGTCGACTGGCCGGCGGACGACACGGTGACGATCGCCGCCGCCCGACTGCGCGAGGACCGCGCCCCGCTGTACGTGGTGGTCCCGACCGCCACCCAGACCGCTCGGACGCCGGTGCTCAAGCAGTTGGCCCAGGCGGTGGCGGCGGCCGTGGAGGGGCAGCGCTCCTTCGACGAGGAGCACCGGATCGCGGTCACCCTCCAACGCAGCCTGCTCCCGCGCGGACTGCCCACGGTCGCTGGCCTGGACCTCGCGGTGCGCTACGAGCCGGCCAGCGCGCAGACCGAGGTGGGCGGCGACTTCTACGAACTGGTGATGCTCGACGGGCACCTGTTGCTGGCGATCGGCGACGTGGCCGGCCACTCGCTGCACGCGGCGACCGTGATGGCCGAGCTGCGACACGCGGTGCGGGCGTACGCCGTGGAGGGCCACCAGCCGGGCGAGATCCTGCACCGGGTCAACGAGCTGATGCGGACACTGCTGCCCAACGAGATCGCCACGCTCTGCGTACTGCTGCTGCACCCGCCGACCGGGCGGGTCCGGCTGGCCAGCGCCGGGCATCTTCCGCCGGTGCTCAACATGGGGGGCAAGGTCGAGTTCGTGCAGCACTCCGCGCCGCTGCTCGGCGTCCGCGCGCCTCGCCCGGCCGACCTGGAATTCGTGCTGCCGGCCGGTGCCACGCTGGTGTTCTACACCGACGGGCTGATCGAGCGGCGGGACGCCACGATCGACGAGGGGATGGCCGCGCTGGCCGCGGTCGCCGCCACCGTCGACGACGACCTGGACCGGTTCTGCGCCCGGCTGCTTGTCGAGTTGGCCCCACCGGAGATCCAGGACGACGTCGCCGTGGTCGTCCTGCGCCGCCGCTGAGCCTGCGCCGTCCGGCTGCCCTGCGCGGGCTGGCTGCCCTGCGGGGGGCGGCTGTCCTGCGCGCGGGCGGCTTTCCGGCGGTGCCGGCTTCAGTGCACCGAGCGGGCGTACGCGGCGGGGGACACCCCGGCCACGGCGGTGAAGTCCCGGACCAGGTGAGCCTGATCGCTGTAGCCGAGGTCGGCGGCGAGATCCGCCCAGCTCAACGGGCCGCCGGCGGCCTGTTCGACGGCCTCCTGAAGTCGGTAGCGGCGGATCACCCACTTCGGCCCGACCCCTACGTACTCCAGGAAGAGTCGCTGCAACCGGCGAACCGGAAGGTCGTGCCGCGCGGCGAAGTCGCCGACCCGCAGCACGGTCCGGTCGGCGCGGATCGCCTCGGCCAGCCGGACGGCCTCCTCGGCCATCGGGTCCGGCTCCGGGTCCCAGGCGGTGAGCAGGGCGTCCAACGCGCGGCAGCGCTCGTCGTCGGTGGCGGCGCACACCCCGTCGTGGGGTACCGCCAGCCGACCAGCGGGCAGCGGCACCCGGCGGCCGGTCAGTTCGCTGACCGGCCGACGCCAGAACGGGTGGAACCCACCCGGGCGGAACTGCACCCCGCACACCCGGCCGGTGCCGGTGAGCGTGATCCGGAACAGGTCGCGGCCCACCCCGGCCACCTCGCCGCACTCGGGCATCTCACCGTCCCGCCGGAACACCACGTTCACCGCCGGATGTGGCACGACACGCTGCTCGAACGGTGCGCTCAACGCCCAGTCGATCAGCCAGTAGTGCTCCACCCAGGGGCGGAGCGACTCCGCCGGCAGGCGTCGACGGAACCGCACCTCGCGCAGCATGCGCCCGGGGTCGAGGATCCCCCGGCTGTCGCCACGCGGTCGGTGTCGCATTTATTCAAGACCACCCTCATACGCTGGCCCTATGACCACTCAGACTAGCGACCTGCTGGCGGCTGCCGCGCCGCGAACCGTCGCGGTGGTGCGCGGCATCGCCGACGACCAGTTCGATCTGCCCACCCCGTGCCGCGACTACCTGGTCCGCGATCTCCTCAACCACCTGTTCGAGGTGGTGGTCAACTTTCAGGACCTGGCCACCAAGCGGCAGGTGGAATGGGCCGACAAGCCCGACCACCTGACCGACGGCTGGCGGGACCGGTTCAAGACGGAGACCGACAAGTTGATCGGAGCCTGGTCGGACCCGTCGACCCTGGAGGGTGTGTCGCCGGGCATGGGCCTGCCGCAGACCGTCATCGGCGGTATGGCTCTGCTGGACCTGACCGTGCACGGTTGGGACCTCGCCGTCGCCACCGGTCAGCCGTACCAGCCGGCCCCGGAGGCGGTGGCCGAGCTGCACGGACTGGTCGAGCAGTTGGGCCCGACGGCCCGCAAGATGGGCGTCTTCGCCGACCCACCGCCCACCCCGGTCGCGACCCCAGCCACCGCCCAGGCCCCGCCCCCCGACCTGGCCCGCCTCCTGACCCAAACCGGCCGCACCCCCACCTGGCCCCCCACCCCGTAACCCCACCCCCCGCCGGCCCCATCCACCCCGGTCGATCATGAGGTTATTGCGCGTCCGCGCGGCGTGTCGTGGCGATAACTCCATGATCAACGGGCGGAAGGCGGAAGGGGCCTGAGTTGCCGCGCGGTTGGCGCGGTCAGGCGGTGAGTAGTCCAGAGGAGAGTGCGATCAGCGTGCCGACCACAGCCGAGCAGCAGCAGACCAGGAGGCCGGCGACCACCGCGAGGATCAACCAGACCCGGCGGTCCCGCGCCATCGCGGCGAAGCTCGGCCGGCGGACGTCCTCGGCAGGGCCGCCGTCACCATCCGTGGTCCCGGTCACCCCGGAAGTCTAGGCCGCGACATCCGCCCCGAGCGGAAAGGCCAGGTCGCGCGGCGTTCACAGACACGTGATCCATTCCTGATCGCGCTCGATCGCGGAAGTAGTGGTCTCCCCGAGCCGCCGAGGGGACTACTTCCACGATCGAGCGCTTATCGTGCGTACCGGGCCGCACCGGTGTGATCGGCGGGTCAGGCGCGACCGATGCGGTCCAGGATCCAGGCGTTGATGAACGCCTCCTCGCGCCAGGAGTCGTAGCGGCCGCTCGGACCGCCGTGCCCGGCACCCATCTCGGTCTTGAGGAGGTAGTCGCCGTCCGGGGCGACCGCCCGCAGCCGGGCGATCCACTTCGCCGGCTCCGAGTAGAGCACCCGGGTGTCGTTGAGGCTGGTCACCGCGAGGATCGCCGGGTAGTCCACCGCGGTGACGTTCTCGTACGGCGTGTAGGACTTCATGTACGCGTACACCTCGGGGTCCTCAAGCGGGTTGCCCCACTCCTCCCATTCGGTGACGGTCAACGGCAGCGACGGGTCGAGGATCGACGTGAGCGCGTCCACGAACGGCACCTGCGCGACGATGCCGGTGAACGCGTCAGGTGCCAGGTTGGCCACCGCGCCCATCAACAGGCCGCCGGCCGAGGCTCCGCGGGCGACCAGCCGGTCGCTGGCCGTCCAGCCGGACTTGACCAGGTGCCGGGCGCAGGCGACGAAGTCGGTGAAGGTGTTCTTCTTGGCCAGCAGCTTGCCCTGGTCGTACCAGCGTCGGCCCATCTCGCCGCCGCCCCGGGTGTGCGCCACCGCGAAGACCACGCCCCGGTCCAAGAGCGACAGCCGGGCCACCGAGAACCACGGGTCCATGCTGGCCTCGTACGAGCCGTAGCCGTACAGCTCACAGGGTGCCGAGCCGTCCCGGGGGGTGCCGACCCGGCAGACCAGCGAGATCGGCACTCGGGTGCCGTCGTCGGCGAGTGCCCAGTCCCGGTGCTGCTCGTACTCGGCCGGGTCGTACGGCCGTCCGTCCGGGCCGGGCAGCACCGGCTTCTGCTTGCGCAGCACCATCTGCCTGGTGACCAGGTCGTAGTCGTACACGGAGTCGGGCGTGACAAGCGAGGAGTAGCGCAGGCGGACCTGTCCGGTGCGGTACTCCGGGTTGGCGTCGAGACCGACGCTGTACAGCGGCTCGGGGAAGTCGATGTCGTACGAGTCGTCGCTGCCCACCGGCAGCACCCGCAGGCCGGTGAGCCCGTCGGTGCGCAGTGACACGACCAGGTGGTTGGCGAAGGCGTCCACGGCCTCCAGCCGGGTGCCGGGGGTGTGTTCGATCACCGGCACCCAGTCGCCCGGCGCGTCCGCCGAGGTGAACGCCAGCGCGAAGTCCTCCGCGCCGTCGTTGTGCAGGATCAGGAAACGGTGGCCGTGGTGCTCCACCGCGTACTCGACGCCCTGCCGGCGGGGAGCGATGACGGCCGGCGCGCCGGTCGGGTTGCCGGCGGGGATCACCAGGACTTCGCTCGTCACCTTGCTGTGGATGTCGATCAGGATGAACTTCTCCGACCGGGTCAGCTCCACACCCACCCAGAACCGCTCGTCGTCCTCCTGGTGGACCACCACGTCGTCCCCGGCTGCGGATCCGACGGTGTGCCGCCAGACCCGGTTGGGCCGCCAGGCGTCGTCCACCGTCACGTAGAACAGCACCGACGCGTCGGCCGACCAGGCGGTGCCGTAGAACGTGTCCGGTACCTCGTCGGGCAGCACCTCGCCGCTGGACAGGTCCTTCACGCGCAGGGTGAACCGCTCGTCGCCGGAGAAGTCGGTGGAGTAGGCCAACCAGCGACCGTCCGGGCTGACGTCGAACGCGCCCAGCGAGAAGAAGTCGTGCCCCTCGGCGAGCAGGTTGCCGTCGAGCAGCACCTCCTCGCCGTCGAGCGGGGCACCGTCGGTGCTGACCGGAGGCTCGATCTCGCCGTCGCGGACCGCGCGCCGGCACTGCACCCCGTACTGCTGTCCCTCGACGGTCCGGGTGTAGTACCAGTGCCCGCCCTTGCGGGTCGGCACGGACAGGTCGGTTTCCCTGGTGCGTCGGCGGGTCTCCTCGAACAGTGCCTCGCGGAGCGCGGCCAGGTGCGCCGTGCGCGCGTCGGTGTACTCGTTCTCGGCGGTCAGGTAGGCGATCGTCTCCGGGTCGTCCTTGGCGGCGAGCCAGGCGTACTCGTCGACGACGGTGTCGCCGTGGTGCCTGCGCTCGCTGGGCACCCGCTTCGCCGCGGGCGGGGCAGTCTCGGTGGTCACGGCGGCCACGTTACCGGTCGGCGCCCGCGGTGAGCCGAACCAGCGGCATCCCGATCGGCATCACTCCGGCTTTCGAACACATGTACGATAGCCGGCATGGCGGCAGCAGCAAGTTCCCTCGGCCGGTCCGGCGCTCTCGAGATCACCCGACGACTGGCGGCGATCTGCGGTCCGCCGTTCTCCCGGCTGGGGGGTGCGGCCGACGAGGTGGCGGGGCGGCGGGCGCGCTGGGTGGCGGTGCCGGGCGGCCCGCACGCCGCCGCCGAGGTGCTGCGGTTGGCTGCCGCGCACGACCTGGCGGTGGTGCCCCGGGGAGCCGGCACGAAGATCGACTGGGGTGCCACGCCCGTGCAGGTCGACATCATGCTCGACACCGGCCGGCTGGCCGGCATCGGTCACGAGCCGGTTGGCGCGCCGGTGGCCGAGGTGGGTGCCGGCACCCCGCTGCGGGCGGTGCAGTCCACGCTGGAGCGCACCGGGCAGCGGCTGGCGATGGACGCCCCGTCACCGGGCGCGACCCTCGGCGGGGTGCTCGCCGCCGGTGAGGCCGGTCCGCTGCGCCACCGCCACGGCAGCCCCTGCGACCAACTGCTCGGTCTCCGTTACCTCTCCGCCGACGGCGAGTTGGTCAGCGCCGGTGGCGGCGAGCCGGGCCTCGACCTGGCCCGGCTGCTCTGCGGCTCGCAGGGCGCGCTCGGTGTGCTGGTCTCGGCGAGTCTGCGGGTGCAGCCGATGCCGGCGAGCCGGCTCTGGGTGTCGCGGCCGGTGTGGACGCCGCTGGAGGTGCACGAGCTGATCCGGACGATCCTCGCCGCCCGACTGGAGCCGGCGGCCGTCGAGCTGGACCTGCCGGGAGCCACCCCCCGACCACGTACGCCGTACCCGCCCGGCCACCCGTCCGCGGCGGCTCGGGAGCGCCATCCGTCGATGTCCGGGCGGTCCGATGTCCCGTCCCGGGCGGGCAGCCTGGTGGTGCTGCTGGAGGGCGGGCCGGCCGACGTCACCGAGCGCGCCGAGCGGCTGGTCGGCCTGCTGCACGGGGAGGCGACGATCGCCCACTCCGCGCCGACGTGGTGGCGTCGCTACCCGTTCGCGCCCGGCGACACGGCGCTGCGCCTGGAGGTGCCGATCGGCGACCTGCACGCCGCCGTCTACGCGCTCCGCGACGCGGCCGGCGCGCCGGTGCCGGTGCGCGGGTCCGCCGGGCTGGGCGTGGTGCACGCGGCACTGCCCGGAGCGTTGGCCCCCGACCGGGTGGCGTCCATCCTGGCCGCCGTCCGGGGGGTGCTGCTGGCCCGGCAGGGCCGCTGTGTGGTGGTCTCCGCTCCGGCGGCGGTCCGCCAGGCCGTCGACCTCTGGGGCGAGTTGGCCGGTCTGGCCCAACTGCGCGCCGCCAAGGAGCACCTCGATCCGGACCACCGGCTCGCCCCTGGGCGCCTCCCCGGCGGTCTGTGAGACCCGCCCGGGCCGGTCAGTCCATCCACCAGCTGTGCATGTCCAGCAGCGGCGGGGTAAGCCGGACCACCAGCACCAGCAGGGTGCCCGCCGCGCCGGCCAGCAGCAGCGTTCGGGTTACCCGGGGGAGACTCTCCCGCTCTCGGACTGCCCTGATCACCGCGACGATCGCCAGCGGCGGCCCGACCACCGCTCCCACCAGGTAGAGCATCGCCAGCACGCCGTGGACCCAGTAGGACAGCATGTCCTTCGGGTCGTACGCGCCGCTCAGCATCTCGGCCGGGCCGACGCCGGAGGCCGCCATCCGACCCAGGTAGAGCAGCAGCACGGCGAGGAACGCGCCGATGGCCACCAGTTGCGCGCCGATCAGGGCGCGGACCGTTGGCCGGGAGTACGACATGTCCTGCGCGACACTCGACATGGCCGTCAATCTACCGAGCGTGCCCCGGAATCGTGGGCCGCACGTGCCGGTCAGGTCGCGTCGTTGCGGAGCACCAGGATGGCGATGTCGTCCCGGGGCGGCTCCACCGAGAAGTTGATCGCGGCGGAGCGCAGCCGGGCGGCCACCACGTCCGCCGAGTATCCGGCCAGGGGCGCAGCCGCGTCCCGCAGTCGGTCGGTGCCGAACAGTTCCCGGCCGCGCCGTCGTTCGGTGACGCCATCGGTGTAGAAGATCAGTGAGTCACCCGGCGCGAGCGTGATCTTCGCCGTCGGCGAGGTGATCGTGTCGAGCAGGCCGAGCGCGGTCCCGCTGGTGCCGACGAACCCCGCGCCACCCGTGGCGGCCAGCAGCACCGGCTGGTCGTGCCCGGCCAGATGCAGCGACACGTCCAACTGGCCGCCCTGGCCCGGCCCCACGGCCGCCAGCGCCAACGTGCAGTATCGTCCGCCACCCCGCTCGACGAGCGTCTCGTTGAGCCGCGCCAACGCCTCCGGTAACGGCTTGCCGTCGCCCACCAGCACCCGGATCACGTCCCGGACCAGCCCGGTCACCGCGGCGGCCT
Source organism: Micromonospora sp. NPDC049204 (assembly GCF_040647935.1). Classification (NCBI taxonomy): domain Bacteria; kingdom Bacillati; phylum Actinomycetota; class Actinomycetes; order Micromonosporales; family Micromonosporaceae; genus Micromonospora; species Micromonospora sp. NPDC049204. The sequence goes on from NZ_JBEZDC010000003.1 coordinate 585,673, forward strand.
GGACGCCCTTGCCCGAGACGTCACCGATCACCACCAGCCACCGTCCGTCGGGCAGCGGTACCACGTCGTAGAAGTCGCCTCCCACCTCGGCGTCGTCGCCGGTGGGCACGTACTCGGCGGCGAAGCCGATCCCGTCCACGAGCGGCAGCACCGGCGGCAGCAGCGACTGCTGGAGCGTCTGCGCCACCCGGCGACGTTCGGCGTGGATCCGGGCGTTCTCGATGGCCAGCGCGGCCCGCCGGGCCACGTCCTCCAACACGGCCACCTCGTCCGGATCGTGCCGGTGCCGCTGGTGCCGGCCCACCGCCAGGGTCCCGAGCCGCTGCCCCCGCGCGATCAGCGGGACCGCGAAACCCTCCATCGGCCCGCCGAGGGGAATCTGCGCCGCGCTGCGGGACGCCTCACGCAGGCGGGCCTGGATGGAATCCGGCCCGGTCTCGGCCAGCACCTTGTGCAGTTGCGGCAGCATCGACTCGTCGGCGTGGCTGGCCGCCGCGAGCCGGAGCCGGCCCCACTCGTCGGCGGTGTGCACCGCGCACCACTGGCCGAGCCGGGGAACCACCAGCTGCGGAACCAGGGCCATGGTCAGGTCCACGTCCAACGACTGGGCGAGCAGCTCACTCGCCTCGGCCAGGAACGTCAACCACACCTGCCGTCGAACGTCGGCCCGGCGCAGCCGGTCGTTCTCCAGGTGCAGCGACAGCCGCTCGGCGGTGAGCACCGCCAACGGCCGGGCGTACGCCGACGGCGCGGCGTCCAACTCCAGCTCCCCGGCGTACGGGCGGTGCACCGTCAGCGGCACCCGGAGCAGTTCGCTGCCGGGGCGGGGTGGCCGGCCGAAGCGGGCCAACACCTGGCGCCCCTGCCCGTCGCCCCGGTCCAGGCGGATCGTGCCGCCGGCCGCTCCCACCATCTCGGCGACCCGGCTGAGCAGGCTGGTGGCGAAGTCGGGCAGCGGATCGTCCGCGTACAGGTCGGGGGCGGTTTGCATGAGTTCGCTCATCGCGCTGGCGCTCGGCGCGGATTTGTCGGTGCTCACCCAGGGGTCGCCACCGGTGGTGCCCTCGGTCTGCGGGTCGGCGCCGGGGCGGTCCAGCCGGAACCAGACACCCTTGCCGGTGGGCAGGTACGTGGTGCCCCAGCGGCTGGCGAAGTGATCGACCAGGAGCAGACCTCGGCCCCGTTCGGAGACCTCGTCGATCTCCGTGAAGTCGTTGCGGGCGCCGACGGTCAGCTCGTCGCCGGAGCCGGGGGCGAAGTCGGAGACGGTGACGGTCAGCCCGACCTGGTCGGCGACGACCTCGATGTCCAACTCGGTGCGGGCGTGCTCGACGGCGTTCGTGGTCAGCTCGGTGGTGAGCAGCAGGGCCTCGTTGACCAGTTCGTCCAGGTGTGACTCGGTCAACACGGAGCGGACCACGGCGCGGGCGGCGGCCGGCGTACGGCGGTCGGCGGGCAGGCGCACGCGCCGGGTCGCCCCGCCCCGGGCCCCGGCCGTCGCGGGCCCCGCCTCGGCTGACACCCTCGTATCCTCCACCGTTCCCCCGTCGGGTGCCAAGCCGATCTTCAGTCGCGCGTCGCCCGTCCCCCCATCGGAGGGGAGAGCTGATTGCCCATGCCGCGCCCCGGTGCGGCTTGTTGAGCCGCTCTGCGAGGTCTGCGAAGCCACGGGCCAGTCTCGTCCCGATCGGGCGGATCGGGCGGCGGTCGGGGCCACCTGGCGGGTCGCGCACCCTGGCACCACGGCGCGCGCGGGCACAATATGGGGTGCCGGTGTGTCCGTACGGACCGGCAGCCCCCGAGTGGAGCGAGGAATGATGACCACGGCGAAGCAGTCGGTGGCGGATCCGTCCGCGCCCGACCACGAGGCGCTCCTCGGTGAGTTGACCGAGGCACTGCGACGGATCGGTCGGGGCGACCTGAAGGTGCGGCTTCCCCGCCGCGCCGGCGCGGCCGGTGAGGTGGCGGACGCCTTCAACGAGGTGGTCTCGCTCCAGGAGCGGCAGTACCTGGACCTGCGGCGGATCAGCCGGATCGTCGGTCGCGACGGCCGGCTCACCGAGCGGCTCGACGACGAGGGGCTGGACGGCTCCTGGGCGGAGGGGCAGCGGGCCATCAACTCGCTGATCGACGACCTGGGCCGACCGACCACCGAGATCGCCCGGGTCATCGTGGCGGTCGCGGACGGCGACCTGTCCCAGCACATGGCGTTGGAGATCGACGGCCGGCCGTTGCGCGGTGAGTACCTGCGCATCGGGCGCACCGTGAACACGATGGTCGACCAGTTGTCCTCGTTCTCGAACGAGGTGACCCGGGTGGCCCGTGAGGTGGGCACCGAGGGCAAGCTGGGTGGTCAGGCCGACGTTCGGGGCGTCGCCGGCACCTGGAAGGACCTCACCGACTCGGTGAACACCATGGCGTCGAACCTCACCGGCCAGGTGCGGTCGATCTCGCAGGTGGCGACGGCGGTGGCCAAGGGCGACCTGTCGCAGAAGATCACGGTGGGCGCGCGCGGTGAGGTCGCCGAGTTGGCCGCCACGATGAACTACCTCACCGACACGCTGCGGCTCTTCGCCGAGCAGGTGACCCGGGTGGCCCGCGAGGTGGGCACCGAGGGCAAGTTGGGCGGCCAGGCCGAGGTGCCGAACGTGGCCGGCACCTGGAAGGACCTGACCGACAGCGTCAACTCGATGGCGTCGAACCTGACCGCCCAGGTCCGCAACATCGCCCAGGTCTCCACGGCGGTGGCGCGCGGTGACCTGTCGCAGAAGATCACGGTCGCGGCGCAGGGCGAGATCCTGGAGCTGAAGGACACCGTCAACACGATGGTGGACCAGTTGTCGTCGTTCGCCGACGAGGTGACGCGGGTGGCCCGTGAGGTGGGCATCGAGGGCAAGCTGGGCGGCCAGGCGCAGGTGCGCGGGGTCTCCGGCACCTGGCGCGACCTCACCGAGAACGTCAACCAGTTGGCCGGCAACCTGACCAGCCAGGTCCGGAACATCTCCCAGGTCTCCACCGCCGTGGCGAAGGGCGACCTGTCGCAGAAGATCACCGTCGACGCCCAGGGCGAGATCCTGGAGCTGAAGAACACCGTCAACACGATGGTGGACCAGTTGTCGTCGTTCGCCGACGAGGTGACGCGGGTGGCCCGCGAGGTGGGCACCGAGGGCAACCTGGGTGGTCAGGCCCAGGTCAAGGGCGTCAGCGGTACGTGGCGCGACCTGACCGACAACGTGAACTCGATGGCGTCGAACCTGACCAGCCAGGTCCGCAACATCGCCTCGGTGACGACGGCGGTGGCGAAGGGCGACCTGTCGCAGAAGATCACGGTGGACGCGCGGGGCGAGATCCTGGAGCTGAAGTCGACTGTCAACACGATGGTGGATCAGCTGTCGTCGTTCGCCGACGAGGTGACGCGGGTGGCCCGTGAGGTGGGCACCGAGGGCAAGCTGGGCGGCCAGGCCCAGGTGCGCGGGGTCGCCGGCACCTGGCGGGACCTGACCGACAACGTGAACTCGATGGCGTCGAACCTGACCGCCCAGGTCCGCAACATCGCCCAGGTCTCCACGGCGGTGGCGAAGGGCGACCTGTCGCAGAAGATCACGGTGGACGCCCGGGGCGAGATCCTGGAGCTGAAGTCGACTGTCAACACGATGGTGGATCAGCTCTCGTCGTTCGCCGACGAGGTGACGCGGGTGGCCCGCGAGGTGGGCACGGAAGGCAAGCTGGGCGGCCAGGCCCAGGTCAAGGGCGTCAGCGGTACGTGGCGGGACCTCACCGACAACGTCAACTCGATGGCGTCGAACCTGACCAGCCAGGTCCGCAACATCGCCTCGGTGACCACGGCAGTGGCGAAGGGTGACCTGAGCCAGAAGATCACGGTGGACGCCCAGGGCGAGATCCTGGAGCTGAAGTCGACTGTCAACACGATGGTGGACCAGCTCTCGTCGTTCGCCGACGAGGTGACCCGGGTGGCCCGCGAGGTCGGCATCGAGGGCAAGCTCGGCGGCCAGGCGCAGGTGAAGGGCGTGTCCGGCACCTGGCGGGACCTGACCGAGAACGTCAACCAGCTCGCCTCGACGCTGACCACGCAGCTGCGGGCCATCGCCCAGGTGTCCACCTCGGTGACCCGGGGTGACCTGACCCAGCGGATCGCCGTCAAGGCGCAGGGCGAGGTCGCCGAGCTGAAGGACAACATCAACCAGATGATCGTCACCCTCCGGGAGACGACCAAGAAGAACGCCGAGCAGGGCTGGTTGGACTCCAACCTGGCGCGGATCGGCGGCCTGTTGCAGGGCCAGCGCGATCTCGGCGAGGTCTGCCGCATGATCATGATGGAGGTGACCCCGCTCGTCGACGCCCAGCTCGGTGCCTTCTTCCTGGCCGACGACACCGACGGCAGCATGCGGCTGCGGCTGACCTCGTCGTACGGGTACGTGGCACGGGGCAACGACGTCACCTTCGGGCCGGGCGAGGGGCTGGTCGGGCAGACCGCGCTGTCCCGCCGCACGATCCGGGTCAGCGCCTCTCCGAACAGCCGGCTCACCCTGCGGTCCGGGCTGGCCGAGACACCTCCGTCCGACCTGGTGGTGCTCCCCGTGCTGTTCGAGGGTGAGCTGCTCGGCGTGATCGAGTTCGCGAGCGTGTCGGCCTTCTCCGGTCTGCACCTCGCGTTCCTGGAGCGGCTGGTGCTGACCATCGGCATCGCGGTCAACACCATCCAGGCCAACCGTCGTACGGAGGAGCTGCTGGCCCAGTCGCAGCGGCTGGCGCACGAGATGCAGGAGCAGTCGGCGGAGTTGCAGCGCACCAACGCCGAGTTGGAGGAGAAGGCGACTCTGCTCTCCGAGCAGAAGGGCAACATCGAGACGAAGAACCGGGAGATCGAGCTGGCGCGGCTGGGCCTGGAGGAGAAGGCGCAGCAGTTGACTCGGGCCTCGGCCTACAAGTCCGAGTTCCTGGCCAACATGAGCCACGAGCTGCGTACGCCGCTGAACTCGCTGCTGCTGCTGGCTCGCCTGCTGGCGGAGAACTCGGAGCAGAACCTCAGTCCGAAGCAGATCGAGTTCGCCCGGACCATCCACGGCTCCGGCTCGGACCTGCTGCGCCTGATCGACGACATCCTCGACCTGTCCAAGATCGAGGCGGGCCGGATGGACGTCGAGCCGACCGAGATCCGCTTCGCCGAGCTGCGCGGCTACGTCGAGCAGGCGTTCGCGCCGCAGGCCGAGGAGAAGAACCTGGACTTCCAGGTACGGGTGAGCAAGGATCTGCCGCCAGCGCTGGTGACCGATGCGCAGCGGTTGCAGCAGATCCTGCGCAACCTGCTCTCCAACGCGGTGAAGTTCACCGACAACGGCGCGGTGACGTTGCGGATCGCCCCGGCGGCGGAGAACGCGGTCTTCGACGTACCGGCGTTGACGAACGCTCAGCAGGTGATCGCGTTCACCGTGATCGACACCGGGATCGGTATCTCCGACGACAAGTTGTCGATCATCTTCGAGGCGTTCCAGCAGGCCGACGGCACGACCAGTCGCCGCTACGGCGGCACCGGCCTGGGCCTGTCGATCAGCCGCGACCTGGCTCGGTTGATCGGCGGCACGATCACCGTGTCGTCCGCTCCCGGTCAGGGCTCGACCTTCACCCTGTTCGTACCGCAGGTGTTGGCCCCGGATGCCGTGGTCGCGCCCCAGCTTCCGTCGCCACAGCGCGCCGGCCTGCCGTCGTCGCTGCTGATGCCGCCGCTGGAGTTGTTGCCGGAGCGGCCGGAGGCGCCGGTCACCCGTCAGCTGGATGGTGCCACGGTGCTGATCGTGGACGACGACGTCCGCAACGTCTTCGCCTTGACCAGCGCATTGGAGCTGCACGGGATGACCGTGCTGTACTCGGACAACGGGGCGGACGGTGTCCGCCTGTTGGCCGAGCATCCGGAGGTGGACATCGTGCTGATGGACGCCATGATGCCGGACCAGGACGGCTACGAGACCACCCGCCAGATTCGCCGCAACCATCGGTTCGCTGATCTGCCGGTGGTGTTCCTGACCGCGAAGGCCATGCCGGGTGACCGGGAGTCGGCGCTCGCGGCCGGCGGCAGCGACTACATCACCAAGCCGGTCGACCTGGATGACCTGATCGAGTTGATGTCGTCGTGGATCAACGGCAGTCGGACCGAGGAGACTTCGTGACCCAGATCGCCAAGGCGCTGCTCGTGGACGACCGGCGGCAGAATCTGACGGCCCTGGAGGCGATCCTCCAGGGGCTGCCGGTCCAGTCCGTGGCGGTGGAGAGCGGCGAGGCGGCGCTCAAGCAACTCCTGGTGGACGACTTCGCGGTGATCCTGCTGGACGCGCAGATGCCGGACATGGACGGGTTCGAGACGGCGAGCCACATCAAGCGCCGGGAGCGGACCCGGCACGTGCCGATCATCTTCCTGACCGCCGCGGACCGGGACGCCCAGCTCGCTCTCCGGGGCTACCAGGTGGGTGCGGTGGACTACCTGACCAAGCCGTTCGACCCGTGGGTGCTGCGGGCCAAGGTGTCGGTCTTCGTCGAGCTGTGGGTGAAGACCCGGCAGTTGGCCACCCAGTCGGACCTGGTCCGGGAGCGCGACACGCAGTGGCGGCGGCTCACCGACGCGGTCGACGAGGCGACCACGCTGCTCCGCTCCGACGACGGGGAGGCCCGCGACCGGGCGGTACGCATGCTTGAGCAGGCCCGCTGGGGCAACACCGCCTGAGGTTCAGACCTCGCCGGGGCGGGTGTGGCCGGTGGCGGCCCGACGGATTCGCCACCGCTCGCCCAGCGAGTCGATTTCCTCCTGGACGAAGATGAAGAAGTCGCGCATCTCGGCCACGCGCTCACCGGCCGGCGTCTCCGGGCCGCCGAGGGCGACGACACCGCCCGCAGCCGCGTCGATGAACGTCTTGTAGATCGCGGTCTTGGTGATGGTCGCCTCGTACCAGGGGTCGTCCGGCATTCGGTAGCGGTCCCGGCGGGACCGGGGGACCGGCTCGCGGATCAGCATGCCGAACTGGGTGAGGTAGCGGACCGCGCCGCTGACCGCCGCCGCGCTGACCCCGAGCCGCTCGCCGATCTCCGCGGCGGTGAGGGGGTCGTCCGCGCTCATCACGGTGAACAGCACCCGGGCTGCCATTCGCGGGAAACCGACCTCGGCGAAGGTCAGGGCCATCCGCTCGACGAAGAGGTGGACCGGGTCGTGGCCGTCGCCGGTTGCCATGGTGGTCCCCTCCCGCATTGCCGATGTGACAGTCGATGCTGCCCAGATCTCACAGTCTTCACAACTTTGTGAAACGAGTGTAGCTTCCGATACATGGAAACTCCCATTGCGGTGTCCGGCTTGGTCAAGACCTTCGGCCGGACCCGGGCACTCGACGGTCTGGACCTGACCGTCCGCTCCGGCGAGGTGCACGGCTTCCTTGGCCCGAACGGCGCGGGCAAGTCGACAACCATCCGGGCACTACTCGGCCTGCTGCGGACGGACGCGGGGGCCGTCCGCCTGCTCGGCGGTGACCCGTGGCGCGACGCGGTGGCCCTGCACCGCCGGCTGGCGTACGTGCCGGGCGACGTGACGCTCTGGCCCAACCTCTCCGGCGGCGAGGTCATCGACCTGCTGGGCCGGATGCGTGGAGGGCTGGACCCGGCCCGCCGGGCCGAACTGCTGGACTCCTTCGAGCTGGACCCGCGCAAGAAGGGACGGGCCTACTCCAAGGGCAACCGGCAGAAGGTCGGCCTGGTGGCAGCCCTCGCCTCGGACGCCGAACTGCTCATCCTGGACGAGCCGACCTCCGGGCTGGACCCACTGATGGAGGAGGTGTTCCAACACTGGGTCCGCCGGACCAAGGCGGACGGTCGCACCGTGCTGCTCTCCAGCCACATCCTGGCCGAGGTGGAGGCGCTCTGCGACCGGGTGACGATCATCCGCAACGGCCGGGACGTGGAGACCGGCACCCTGACCGAGCTGCGCCACCTGCGCCGAACCTCGATCGACGCCGAGCTGACCGGCCCGGCGGACGCGTTGGGTCAACTCGACGGCGTCCACGACCTGCGGGTGGACGGGCACCGGGTGCGCTTCGACGTGGAGAACGCCGCACTGGACACCGCGCTGCGCCGGCTCACCGAGATTGGCGTACGGAGTCTGGTCAGCCAGCCGCCGACACTCGAGGAGCTGTTCCTGCGCCACTACCAGGCCGAGCAGGTGCGGTCATGACGGCCCTCACCGGGACGCGGCATCTCGTGCGCCTCATCCTGCGCCGGGACCGGGTGTTGCTGCCGGTCTGGATCCTGCCGTTGGCGCTGCTCCCGGCCAGCTACGCCAGCGCGTACGCCGAGCTGTACCCGACCGCCGCCGAGCGGGCCACGTACCTCGCCGGAACGGCGAGCAACCCCTCGATCGTCGCGCTGCTCGGCCCGGTGTACGGCGACAGCATCGGCGCGCTCACCGTCCAGCGCGCCGGCCTGCTGGCGTTGATCGCCGGGCTGATCAGCGTGCTCACCGTGGTCCGGCACACCCGGACCGAGGAGGAGGCCGGTCGGCGGGAGCTGCTCGGTGCGACAGTGCTGGGTCGGTACGCCGGGCTGACCGCCGCGCTGCTGGTGACGTACGCCGCGAATGTGCTGCTCGGCCTGCTCGCCGCCGGCGGCCTGGTCGCGGCCGGCCTGCCCGGCGCGGGTTCGGTGCTCTTCGGCGCTGGCGTGGCGCTCACCGGAGTGGCCTTCGCGACGGTCGGCGGGTTGGCCGCGCAGCTCACCGAGGGCGCGGGTGGGGCGCGTGGGCTCGGCCTGGGTGCGCTCGGGTTGGCCTTCGTGCTGCGGCTGGCTGGCGACGCCGGGGGGTCCGGCGGCGCCGGTGGGGACACCGAGTGGCTGAGCTGGCTCTCGCCGCTGGGCTGGTCGGCACGCAGCCGCGCCTACGCCGACGAGCGATGGTGGGTGCTGCTGCTACCGGTGCTGTTCAGCGTGGTGGTCGCGCTCGTCGCGTACCCCGTCTCGGTCCGCCGTGATCTCGGTGCGGGAGTGTTTCCCTCCCGGCTCGGTCCCGCCACCGCCGGTGCCGGCCTGGCTGGCCCGCTCGGGTTGGCCTGGCGGCTGCACCGGACCCAGCTGTTCGGCTGGACCGTCGGCTTCGGGCTGCTCGGCCTGGTGCTCGGCGGGGCGGCGGATGCCGCCGGGGAGGCGGTGCGGGGCAACCAGCAGGTGGCCGAGATCCTGTCCCGGCTGGGTGGCACGTCGGCGCTCGCCGAGGCGTACCTCGGTGGGACGTTGAGCCTGACCGCGCTGGCCGCCGCCGGGTACGGCATCCAGGCCGCGCTGCGGGTCCGGGCGGAGGAGACCGCCGGACGGGCCGAACCGCTGCTCGCGACGCCGGTGAGCCGGACCCGCTGGCTGGCGGCGCACCTGGTCTTCGCGCTGCTCGGCCCTGCGGTGGTGCTGGGCGTCGCCGGGCTCGCCACCGGGCTGGCCTACGGGCTCAGCACCTCCGACGTCGGCGGCGAGCTGCCGCGGTTGCTCGGTGCCGGGCTGGCCCAGGTGCCCGCGGCCTGGGTGCTGTCCGGGCTGGCGGCGCTGCTGGTCGGTTGGCTGCCCCGCCTGTCCGCGGGTGCCTGGGCGGTGCTCGCCGGCTGTCTGCTGCTCGGTCAGCTCGGTGCGGTGGTGGGGCTGGACCAGTGGGCGCTGGACATCTCCCCGTTCACCCACACCCCCCAGGTCCTCGGCGAGGACTGGCCGGCAACCCCGCTGGTCGTCCTGACGGCGGTAACGGCGGCCCTGCTGACGGCAGCCCTGCTGACCTTCCGCAGAAGAGACATCCCCACCCCCTGACCTCCCTTGACCTCGTCGATCACGAGGTTATTGCCATCCGCCTCCCGGCGTGTCGGCGCTATAACCCCATGATCAACGGGGGGGGCGGATGGGAGGCCGGGACCGGGGACCGGGGTTAGCCGGTGGGTTGGTCGTTGCGGATCATCAGGGCGCTGCGGAGGCCGGTGATGTCCAGGACGCGGATCAGGAAATCGCCCACGTGGGTCAGCATCAGCAGGCTCTGCGCGTGGCTGGCCTTGCGGCTGAGCACGACCAGGGTGCCCAGGCCCTGCGAGTCGCAGAAGGTGACACCGCCCAGATCGAGCACGATCCGCGGGGGTGGGTCCGCCAGCACCTCGTTGACCACCGTGGAGAGCTGGGCGGCCGTGAGCATGTCGATCTCACCGGCCAGGCGCAGCACTGCTTCGTCGCCCGTCCGGTGTAGCGTGATGGACAGTTCGGCACGATCCACCCGGTCAGCCTAGCGCGATCTGCCCGGCCCGGCCTGTTGAGGCCGCGAGCCGTCGCCCACCGAGGTCACGAGCCGTCGCCTCGACCTCGCGTTGCCGCCGCTGCCCACCGCCGGCCAGGGTGAGCCCGGTAACCCCAGCGCGGGGTGGCTGCTGGTTGACGGTGTGGCGCTGACACAATGGCCGCATCGTGACCGACATCTTTTCCGCCGGATCCGGCCGCTACCCAGCCGATGCGCCGGCCTCCGAGGCCCTGTTCGACCGCGCCCGCGCCATCGTGCCGGGCGGGGTGAACTCCCCTGTGCGCGCCTTCCAGGCGGTCGGCGGCACCCCGCGTTTCATGGTCCGTGGCGAGGGTCCGTGGCTGTACGACGCCGACGGCCGCCGCTACGTCGACCTGGTCTGCTCGTGGGGTCCACTGATCCTCGGGCACGCCCACCCCGAGGTGGTGGACGCCGTGCAGGCCGCCGCCGCCCGGGGCACCAGCTTCGGCACCCCCACCCCGGGTGAGGTGGAGTTGGCCACCGAGTTGGTCGACCGGACCCCGATGGAGCAGGTCCGCCTGGTCAACTCCGGCACCGAGGCGACCATGTCGGCGATCCGGCTGGCCCGCGGCTTCACCGGCCGCTCCAAGATCATCAAGTTCGCGGGCTGCTACCACGGACACGTGGACGCGCTGCTCGCCGCCGCCGGTTCCGGCGTGGCCACCCTGGGCCTGCCCGACTCGCCCGGCGTGACCGGCGCGGCGGCCAGCGAGACGATCGTCCTGCCGTACAACGACATCCGGGCCGTCGAGGAGGCCTTCGCCGCCGAGGGTCCGCACATCGCCGCGGTGATCACCGAGGCCGCCGCCGGCAACATGGGCGTGGTCGCCCCCCGCGACGGCTTCAACCAGCAGCTCGCCCGGATCGCGCACGCGCACGGCGCCCTGCTGGTGGTCGACGAGGTGATGACCGGGTTCCGGGTCTCCCGCGCCGGGTGGCACGGCCTCGACGCCTCCGATGCCGACCTGTGGACGTACGGCAAGGTCATGGGTGGTGGCCTGCCCGCCGCGGCGTTCGGCGGGCGGGCGGACATCATGGCGCGGCTCGCGCCGGCCGGCCCGGTCTACCAGGCCGGCACCCTCTCCGGTAACCCGCTGGCCTGCGCCGCCGGCCTGGCCACGCTGCGACTCGCCGACGACGCGCTCTACCGCCGCCTCGACGACACGGCCGCCGTCGTGGGCAAGCTGGCGTCCGACGCGCTGGCCACCGCCGGGGTCCCGCACCGACTCTCGTACGCGGGCAGCATGTTCTCGATCTTCTTCACCGACGCCGACGTGGTCGACTACGACAGCGCCCGCACCCAGCAGGTGCCGGCGTTCAAGGCGTTCTTCCACGCGATGCTCGCCGCCGGCGTCTACCTGCCGCCGAGCGCGTTCGAGTCGTGGTTCGTGTCGGCGGCGATCGACGACGCCGCTCTGGAGCACATCGCCGCAGCGCTGCCCACGGCGGCGAACGCGGCGGCAGCGGCTGGTCACGGGGGGTAAAAAACCTTGAGCAAGACGGTGGTCCACGTGCTCCGGCACGGCGAGGTGCACAACCCCGACCAGATTCTCTACGGCCGGCTGCCCGGTTTCCGCCTCTCCGAGCTGGGTGTGCAGATGGCCAAGGCCGCCGCGCAGGGCCTGGCCGAGCGGGAGATCGTGCACGTGGTGGCCAGCCCGCTGGAGCGCGCCCAGCAGACCGCCGAGCCGATCGCCGCCCAGTTCGGGTTGCCCGTCGGCGTGGACGAGCGGCTGATCGAGAGCGCCAACTGGTTCGAGGGCAAGAAGGTGTCCCCGGGTGACGGGTCGTTCCGCGACCCGCGCAACTGGTGGGTGCTGCGCGACCCGGTGACCCCGTCCTGGGGTGAGGCGTACCGGGTGATCGCCGAGCGGATGTTCGCGGCTGTGCACGCCGCCCGGGTCGCCGCCGAGGGGCGTGAGGCGGTGCTGGTGTCGCACCAGCTCCCGATCTGGACGCTGCGCCGCCACGTCGAGCGCAAGCGGCTCTGGCACGACCCGCGCAAGCGGCAGTGCGGACTGGCGAGCCTCACCTCGTTCCACTTCGACGGCGCGAAGGTGGAGGGCATCGGCTACAGCGAGCCGGCCGCGCACCTGATCGCTCTCTCCGCGACAGCCAGGACGGCCAAGGGGGCCTGATGAACGCCCGGAGGTGGACCGCCGGTCTGCTCGCCGCCGTCGCCGCGGTGGCGCTGGTCGGCTGCACGTCGTCGAAGGGGCAGGAGAAGACCTGCACGACCACCACCGACGGGATCTTCGAGTGCGCACCGGACCAGCGCTCGGCACCCCCGAAGCTCGCGGGTGAGCTGCTGGACGGCGGCAGTTACGACGTCAGCCAGGCCCGCGGCCAGGTGGTGGTGCTCAACTTCTGGGGCTCCTGGTGCGCGCCGTGTCGAGCCGAGGCCGACGACCTGGAAGCGACCTACCAGGCCACCAAGGGCTCCGGGGTGAGCTTCCTCGGCATCAACGTGCAGGACGAGCGGGACAAGGCCAAGGCGTTCGAGGAGGGTCGGGTCACCTTTACGAGCCTCTTCGACCCGAGCAGCAAGCTGGCGCTCAACCTGGACATCCCGCCGAACACCGTTCCGGCGACAGTGGTGCTGGACCGGGAGGGTCGGATCGCCGTGGTGATCCGGGCCGCCGTCAAGCAGGAGGGCCTGCAACCGATTGTCGAGCGGATCGCGGCCGAGAAGCCGGCGTCGGGCTGATGGGCGAGACCTTCAGGGAGTTGGCCCTCAGCGGTCCGCTGCTGCTCGCCATCGGCGCGGCGGCGCTCGCCGGCCTGGTCAGCTTCCTGTCCCCGTGTGTGCTCCCGCTCGTCCCCGGCTACCTGTCGTACGTCACCGGTCTGGCCGGCGCCGACCTGGAGGGCCGCCGACCGGCGGCCGATCCCGCACCGGCCACCGGGGGTGTCGCGGTCAAGGAGCGGGTCGCACGAGTCGGCGCGGTCAAGGGCCGGGTGCTCGCGGGCACACTCCTCTTCATCGGCGGCTTCACAGTCGTCTTCGTGGCCAGCGCGGTCCTCTTCGCCAGCATCGGCCGGGTGTTCTTCGACTACAAGCGCGAGTTGCAGATCGGCGTGGGCGTGCTGGTCATCGTGGCGGGGTTGAGCTACCTCGGGATGATCCCGGCCCTGCAACGGGAGTTCCGGATCTCCCGGTTGCCGTCGGCCGGGCTGCTCGGCGCACCGGTCTTCGGGGCGGTCTTCGCGCTCAGTTGGGTGCCCTGCACCGGCCCCACGCTCGGCGCGGTGATGATGATGGCCACCGCCAGCGGCCAGACCGACCGCGCGGTGGTGCTCGCCGTGGCGTACTGCCTCGGGTTGGGGATACCGTTCGTCGTCTTCGGGCTGGGCTTCGAACGCCTGCTCGGAGTCTTCCGCGCCGTCCGGCGCAACAGCCGCTGGGTCACCCGGGTCGGCGGCGCCCTGCTCATCCTGATCGGCCTGGCGCTCGTCACCGGCGGATGGCAGAGCTTCGTGATCTGGTTGCAGACCACCGTCGGGGTGGGCGAGGTGAGCATCTGATGACAGTCGTCGACGACCGGCCGGAGACCGTGGCCCCGGCGCCACGGCGTCGGCCCAACCGGCTGCTGGCCCTGCTGCGCAACTCGTGGCGACAGCTCACCAGCATGCGTACGGCCCTGATCCTGCTCTTCCTGCTCGCCGTCGCCGCGATCCCCGGCTCGGTGCTGCCGCAGCGCGGGATCAGCCCGGAGAAGGTCAACCAGTACTTCGTCGACCACCCGGACTGGGCCCCTCGACTGGACCGGATCGGCGCGTTCGAGGTCTTCGGCTCGATCTGGTTCTCCGCGATCTACCTGCTGCTGTTCACCTCCCTGATCGGGTGCATCACGCCCCGGTTGCGCGACCATGTCCGGGCGTTGCGGGCCCGGCCGCCGGCCGCGCCGAAGCGGATGGCGCGGCTGCCGCAGCACACCGTGCTGCCCGCACCGGCCGGTGGCGCCACGGCGATCGCCGAGGTGCTGCGCAAGCGCCGCTGGCGGGTGCAGGTGCGCGGCGACGAGGTCTCCGCCGAGAAGGGCTACCTCAAGGAGACCGGCAACCTGCTGTTCCACCTGTCGCTGATCGCGGTGTTGATCGGCGTCGCGCTCGGCTCCTGGTACGGCTGGAGCGGCAACCGGCTGCTGGTGGCCGGCGCGGACAACACGTTCTGCAACACCCGCCAGCAGTTCGCCGAGGCCAAGCTCGGCCCCCGGGTGGACAGCGCGGACCTGCCTCGCTTCTGCCTGCGGCTGGACGACTTCCAGGCCCGGTTCCTGCCGTCCGGCCAGCCGCAGTTCTTCAACGCCACGGTCACCCTCGACGGCCCGGACGAGCCGACCCGCCGCGCGGACTTCTCGGTGAACGCGCCGCTGCGGTTGAAGGACGCGAGCGTCTACCTGCTCGGCCACGGGTACGCCCCGGTGATCCGCTACACCGACCGGTTCGGCAACAGCCAGCTCAGCGACGACCCGTTCCTCACCACCGGTGACATGGGTCTGACCAGCGAGGGGCTGGCCGCCTTCCCGGACGCGAACGTCGACCCGGCCACCGGGCAGCGCGCACCGGATCAGCAGATGGCGTTCACCGGCATCTACCTGCCCACCGCACCCGAGCAGGGGCCGTTCGTGCGCTCGCAGTATCCGGACGAGCGCAACCCGGTGCTGAACCTGGTCGCCTACCGGGGCAACCTCGGCCGGGACGCCGGCATCCCCGGCTCGATCTACCAACTCGACCAGCGGCAGGTGCGGTCCGGCAAGGTCAAGGAGGTCGGCACCAAACTGCTGCACAAGGGCGAGACCTGGACGTTGGACGACGGCTCCACCGTCGAGTTCCTGGACACCAAGCGGTACGTCACCCTCTCCGTCCGGCACGATCCCGGCGCGACTCCGCTGCTGTTCAGCTGCGGTGCTCTGCTTGTCGGGTTGATGGGCTCGCTGTTCGGGCGACGTCGCCGCGTGTTCTTCCGGGTGGTACCGGCCGACCCCGCGGAAGGATCTCCGACGAGCGGTAGTAGCTTGATGGAGGTCGGTGGGTTGCCGCGTACCGACTACCCAGGGTTCGCCGACGAGTTCACCCAGCTCGTCGCCGCCGTCAGCGGTGCCGAACGGGCTGGTGCTGACGCTGACTCCACTGACCGGGCCGGCGTGCGAGAAGGAGCCGAGTGATGTCCGCACTCTCCGACAATCTGGTGACCTTCGCGATCTTCGCGTACCTGGTCGCGATGATCGGGCACGCCGTCGAGTACGCGCTGGGCAACGCGCGTACCCGAATCGCCGCGGCGGCTCCGGTCCGTGAGCTGGTGGGTGCGGGAGTCGGTGTCGGTGGCGGCGTCACCGTCAACCCGAAGTCGCCCGCACCGGTCCCGCCGTCGGCCGACGCTTCGGCGCGTCGGGCACGAATCGCCGGCCTGGTCGCGGTGGGCGCCACCGCGGTAGCCGCCGTGCTGCACCTGGCGGCGCTGGTCACGCGCGGCCTCGCCGCGGACCGGATGCCGTGGGGCAACATGTACGAGTTCGTGCTCACGGTGACGTTCATCGGTGTCGCCGCCTGGCTGGTGGTGCTCTGGAAGCGGCCGTCGCTGCGCAAACTCGGGCTGTTCCTGACCCTGGTGATGGTGCTGCTGGTCGCCACCGCCGAGCTGGTGCTGTACGTGCCGATCGTGCCGCTGGTGCCGGCGCTGAACTCGTACTGGTTCGTCATCCACGTCTCGACAATCGTCTTCGCGTCCGGCATCTTCCTGCTCGGTGTGGTGCCGGCGGTCGGCTACCTGATGCGCAACGGGTACGAGCGGGGCAAGCGGAGCTTCCCGTACACCCTGGCCAAGCGCCTGCCCGGCGCGGTGGGCCTGGAGCGGCTGACCTTCGCGCTGCACGCCTTCGCTTTCCCGATCTTCACCTTCGCGGTGATCGCCGGCGCCATCTGGGCCGAGGCGGCGTGGGGTCGGCCGTGGGGCTGGGACCCGAAGGAGACCTGGGCCTTCATCTCCTGGGTCGTGTACGCCGGTTACCTGCACGCCCGTGCCACGCCCAGCGTCAAGCGCAACGTGGCCACCTGGCTGGCGGTGCTCGGCTTCCTCACCATGCTGATGAACCTGTTCGGCGTGAACATCTTCTTCACCGGCCTGCACTCGTACGGCGGGCTGGACTGACCCTGGCAACGCGGTGCGGGCCGGTCACGGATTCGTCCGTGACCGGCCCGCGTCTACCGGGTGGGTTGCCAGGCCCGCATGGCCCGTTCGACCTGGATGGTGATCTGGTAGGACACCTCCGGTAGATCGGCCAGCTCGATCCGCTCACCGCGCATCGCCAGTTGGGCGTGCAGCTCCCGGGCGACGGCGTCACGAAGCTCGACCAGCAGGGGCGACAACCCGTCCGGGTCGCCGACGACGTACGCGTCCGACATGAATCCAGTCTGCTCGCGCGTCCCGCCGTTCGGTCAGGCACGGTGAGATGTGTCCGCCGGGGCTTGACCCGGTCCTGATCGGCGATGTGGCGGTGTCCCGCGCCCGGTCGGCCGTTGATCCACTCGACTTCAAGAAGTCGGGGCGTCCTGCGCCCTGGGACGCAGCGACTTCCTGAAAACCGAGTGGATCTTGTGGTGGGCGGCGACCGGGTCGGGTCACCGCTCGTGTTACCGCGATATGCGCGTCACGGGGTGACGCAGCGTTGCGACGATGCCGGTGCGTGTGTCGAGGTCGCCGACAATCTGCCCGGCCAGGTGCATGTCCGCGATTCCTAGGACCGCGATGGCGGCCTGCTGACCTTCAGCCCGGCCGCGTGGCGGGCCTTCGTCGAGCTGGCCCGCACCCACTGACCGTCCACTGAGCTGCGCAGCCGGCCGACAGCCCGGATCAGCCGCCGAACCAGCCGGGCACGTCGAGCCGGAACCAGTTGGCCGAGGCCACGGTGAGCAGGTCGTCCTCCATGGCGTCGACCCGGTCCGGGCCGAGGGTCTCGACCCACCGCTCGCGCAGCCGATCGAAGATCTCGGCCGAGCGGCGTAACCCGTCGGCCCCGCGCGGTGTCACCCGGACCAGCCGGCGTCGGGCGTCGGTGGGGTCGTCGACCCGTTCCAGGTAGCCGACGGCGACCAGCCGGTCGACCGTCTTGCCGGCGGCCTGTTTGGAGATGCCGAGCCGCTGGCCCAACTCGGTGGCGGTGGTGCCGTCCGCGCCGACGGCCTGGAGCACGAATCCGTGCAGCGGTCGCAGCTCCGGATGTCCTTCCCGGGCCAGCTCGGCGTGCAGGTCGTCGATGAGCGTCCGAAAGCCGGCCAGCAGCAACAGTGGCAGCGCGAAGCCGGGCCGCGCGGGATCAGTGGTTGCCATGTTCGACAACCACGTTTACTATTTCGTCAACCACGTTGACTATCGTACCGGGTCCCCGATCCGGGCTCTGGAAAGCAGGTAACCCATGCCCGTCTTCACCGCCCACACCGCTGAGACCGCACCCGCCGCCGCCCGTCGGTCCATCGAGGGAGTACGCGGCCGGTTCGGCTGGCTGCCCACCCCGGTGGCGCTGATGGCCGACTCGCCGCAGTTGCTCACCGGCTTCCTCACCGCCAGCACGGGCTTCGAGCAGACCGACCTCGCCCCGCTGGACCGGGAGGTGGTCATCCTGGCGGTCTCCACCAGTCACGAATGCCATTTCTGCGTTGCCCTGCACACCGACAAGCTCACCCGACTCGGCGCGACCCCCGAGCTGATCACCGCGCTGCGTGCCGGCTCGGTGCTGCCCGACCCGCGCCTGGAGGCGCTGCGCCGCTTCACGCTGGCCGTGCTCGACCACCGGGGCGCCGTGCCGGATGACGAGCTGGACGACTTCCTGGCCGCCGGCTACCAGCCCCGGCACGCGCTGGACGTGGTGCTCGGCGTCGGGGCGTACACGATGTCGACATTCGCCAACCGGCTCACCCGCGCCCCGCTCGACCCGCCCCTGGCCGCCCACGCCTGGACGCCGGTGGCCTGACCGGTCAGGCCACCGGAAGGAAGTCGCGCAGCAGGGCGAGCATCTCGTCCGGGCGCTCCTCGTACAGCCAGTGGCCGCAGTCCTCGATCACCTCGCCGCGGACGGTGTCGGCGTACCGGCGAACCTGTTCGGCGACCTGCCCACCGAGGCTGGCCGCCGCGCCGACCGCCAGCACCGGCATCGTCAGCTTCGTTGATCGGTACGACGCGTTGTCGGCGACGTCCTGCTCGAAGGCCCGGAAGTAGGCGAAGCTGGCCCGCAGATGCGCCGGGTCGCGCAGGTGACCGGCGAACTCCTCGATGTCCGGCGCGGCGATGCTGCCCCTGCGCACCATCAGCGCGTCGGTGAACCGGTCCACCCACCGCGACTCCCGCCCGCTGACCAGGTCCTCCGGAAGCCCGTTGCCGAGCGAGAAGAAGCCGAAGTTCCACACCCCGGGTCCGGCCTGGGTGAGCGCGGGAAAGGTGTAGATGCTCTCGTCGGGGATCGGCGCCTCGCTGAGCACCAGTCGACTCACCCGCTGCGGATGGGCGGCCGCGTACGCGTACGCCACCATCGTCCCCAGGTCGTGCCCGACCAGCCGGAGGTCACCGACCAGGCCGAGCTGGTCGAGCAGGCCGTGCAGGTCGGCGGCGACGGTCTTCTTGTCATAGCCGCCGGCCGGGGCGTCGCTGTCCCCGAAGCCGCGCAGGTCGGGGGCGACCACGTCGAAGGAGCGTCCCAGGTCGGGCAGCAGGTGCCGCCACATGTACCAGCACTGCGGGTACCCGTGCAGCAACACCAGTGGCGGGCCGCTGCCGCCCCGGACGTAGTTCATGGCGATCTGGCCGACCCGCGCCCGCTGCTCGGTGAACCCCGCCGGAACCCGCTCCGCGCCCATCGCCGCCTCCGTCCGCCGGCTGCCCGGCTACCCGCTGTGCCGCCCGCCATACCTGCGGGAGCGGGACCGCGCGGAGGGCTCGGGAGGCGCGGCCCGCGTCCACTGGCCCGGGTGCTGCTTCCCGGTTCATCGCGTGTGTCACAGCACCCGGCTTGGGCCGTGCGGCACCCGGTGCGGGAGACTGGGCGACATGGCGGCTCGTGGCTTCCCGTACACCGATCTCAAGGACTTCCTCGCGGCGCTGGAGCGCGCGGGGGATCTGCGCCGGATCGACGTCCCCGTCGACCCGACACTGGAGATCAGCGAGGTGGTCACCCGCACGGTACGGGCCGGCGGCCCGGCGCTGCTCTTCGAACGCCCGACCCGGGGCGAGATGCCGGTGGCGATCAATCTGTTCGGCACCGAGAAGCGGATGGCGATGGCGCTCGGCGTCGAGTCGCTCGACGAGATCGGCGCCCGGATCGGCGCGCTGGTCAAGCCGGAGCTGCCGGTCGGCTGGTCCGGCATCCGGGAGGGCCTCGGCAAGGTCATGCAGCTCAAGTCGGTGCCGCCGCGCAAGGTCAAGACCGCGCCCTGCCAGGAGGTCGTCTACCGGGGCGAGGACGTCGACCTGAACCGGCTGCCGGGGTTGCAGGTCTGGCCCGACGACGGCGGGATCTTCCACAACTACGGGCTGACCCACACCAAGCACCCGGAGACCGGCAAGCGCAATCTGGGGCTGTACCGACTCCAGCAGCACGGCCGCAACACCCTCGGCATGCACTGGCAGATCCACAAGGACTCGACCGCCCACCACGCTGTCGCCGAGCGACTCGGGCAGCGCCTGCCGGTCGCGATCGCGATCGGTTGCGACCCGGTCGTCTCGTACGCGGCCAGCGCCCCACTGCCCGGCGACATCGACGAATACCTGTTCGCCGGGTTCCTGCGCGGCGAACGGGTGGAGATGGTCGACTGCCTCACCGTGCCGTTGCAGGTGCCGGCGCACGCGCAGATCGTGCTGGAGGGCTACCTGGAGCCCGGTGAGCGGCTGCCCGAGGGGCCGTTCGGCGACCACACCGGCTACTACACCCCGGTCGAGCCTTTCCCGGTGCTGCACATCGAGGCGATGACCATGCAGCGCAAGCCCGTCTACCACTCGATCGTCACCTCGAAGCCGCCGCAGGAGGACCACGGCCTCGGCAAGGCCACCGAGCGGATCTTCCAGCCGCTGCTCAAGCTGATGATCCCGGACATCGTTGACTACGACCTGCCGGCCGCCGGGGTGTTCCACAACTGCGCGATCGTGTCGATCCGCAAGCGCTACCCGAAGCACGCGCAGAAGGTCATGAACGCGATCTGGGGCGCGCACCTCATGTCGCTGACCAAGCTCATCGTGATCGTCGACGAGGACTGCGATGTGCACGACTACAACGAGGTCGCCTTCCGGGCCTTCGGCAACGTCGACTACGCACGTGACCTGCTGCTCACCGAGGGCCCGGTGGACCACCTCGACCACTCGTCGTACCAGCAGTTCTGGGGCGGCAAGGCCGGCGTCGACGCGACCCGCAAGCTGCCCACCGAGGGTTACACCCGCGGCTGGCCGGAGGAGATGAGCATGGCCCCCGAGGTCACGGCCCTGGTCGACAAGCGCTGGAAGGAGTACGGGATCTGATGGTCGTCCTCGACGCACCGGCCGAGAAGCCGGGCCGGGTCAAGTCCTTCCTCAAGCTCGTCGCGATCGAGCACTCGGTGTTCGCGTTGCCGTTCGCGTTCCTCTCCGCACTCGCCGCCATGCGGGTCTCCGGGGGGCACGTGCGGTGGGTGGACCTGCTGCTGATCACGGTGGCGATGGTCGGGGCGCGGACGTTCGCGATGGCCGCCAACCGGATCCTCGACCGGCGGATCGACGCGCGGAATCCGCGTACCGCCGGCCGGGAACTGGTGACCGGCGCGGTGAGCGTGCGGACGGCCTGGACCGGCGCGGCCGTCGCGTTGGTGGTCTTCCTCGCCGCCGCCGCCCTGCTCAACCCGCTCTGCCTGGTGCTCGCGCCGCTCGCCGTGGTGCCGTTGGTCGTCTACCCCTACGCCAAGCGGTTCACCAACTGGCCGCACGCCATCCTCGGGATCGCCCAGGCGGTCGGCCCGGTCGGCGCGTGGCTGGCGGTCACCGGCACCCTGGACGGCTCCGGGCCGGCCTGGTTGCTCGGTGCGGCGGTCGGGTTGTGGATCGGCGGCTTCGACCTGATCTACGCCTGCCAGGATTCCGAGATCGACCAGGAGATCGGCGTGCACAGCGTGCCCGCACGCTACGGTCGGCGCTTCGCGTTGCACGCCTCGACTGTCGCGCACGTGGTGACCTTCGCGCTGTTCGTCTGGTTCGGCGGGCTGATCGGTCTGGGCTGGCTCTGGTGGATCGGGCTCGCACTGACCGCTGTGGCGTTCGGCTACCAACATCTGGTGGTGACCCCGACCGATCTCAGCAAGGTCAACCGCGCGTTCTTCACCGCCAACGGGTTCGTCGGCATCGCGCTGTTCGTCTTCGCCCTGCTCGACCTGGTGATCCGGCTCGACCTACGCCCCTGAGGCGCGCTGGACGGTGGCGGCGGGGTAGCGGGCGCTCTCCACGGTCCAGTCGATGGTGCCCCGGACGGCGTACGCGATCCCGTCGAGATGGTCGCTGACCGCCCCGTCCAGCGCCGGGCCGAACGACGGCACCACGGCCCGCAACCCGACGAAGCGCCGCATCGAATCCCGCCAGCGGCCGGCCGCCAGCTCGACCGCCTCCGCCGACGACACGGCCAGCTCGCCCTCCAGGGCCAGGACCAGGTTGTGCCCGCCCGCGGTGGCCCGGTCCCGCTCCAGGGAGGCCAGGTCGTTGTACCAGGAGAGCAGGTCGTTGCCGACCTGGGCGATCTCGCGCAGCAGCGGGTGGTGGTAGACCGGGTCGGGCAGCGGCCGTCCGCCGGCGAACTCCACAAGCGGGTACGACACCTCTGCCGCCGACGTCGCCCGCCGCAGCTCGACGTACTCGCTGACGGCGGGTCGGTGACCGGTCTCCTTGTTGAGCGCCTCCTGCCGGGTGCCGTCGAGATGCCGGGCCACCGCTTTGGCGACGCGCAGCCGCCACCAGGCCGGCATCCGCTGGTGCGGCTCCCGCCAGGCCAGCACCAGCAGTTGTCGTAGCGGGCCGGTCAGCCCGGCGTGGCGCGCCCGCGGCCCGTCGTGCAGCAGTGCCAGCGTGCCGTCGCGGAGTGCCCGGATCTGCTCCGGGGTGAGTCGGTCCGGCCCGTCGCAGGCGTCATCGACGAGGAAGAACCAGGTGAACAGGGCGGTCAGCACCCGCAGGTCGGCTTCGGTCGCGGCCGGGTAGAGCCGCCCGGCGTACCTGGCGAAAGCTCCCCTGGACAGCCGGTGCAGCGCGGTGTCGTCCAGCGGTAGGTCGAGCGTGGGCAGCACACCGAGCAGCCACTCCTGCACCTGGTCGGCGTGGGGCGAGAGCCGCGGCGGTGGGATCGGACAGTCGGCACGGAGCGCCCAGAGGATCTCGCCGGTCGTCACCCGATGCCTCCTGCGCGAGATGTGTCCGGTGGGAATCGCCAGCGGCAGCATGTCAGGTCGGCGTTACGCCCACCCACCCATTTGGCCTGTCGGATCCGGGATCCCGGGGGTGCGCACCAGCTGACCAGCCGGACCAGGCAGGCTGGGGGGCATGCGGGAACCATGGGTGATCGGGGTCTCCGGGGCCTCCGGCACGCCGTACGCGGCGGCCGTTCTCGGCGGATTGCTCGACGCGGGCGAGGCGGTGGACCTGATCGTGTCCCGGGCGGCCCGACTCACCGTGCTCGACGAGACCGGCCGACCGTTCCGCGACGGGCACTGGGCCGAGGACCTCGCCGGTTGGCTCGACCGGGACCTGACCGGAGCGGACGTGCGGTACTGGCCGGCGGGCGATCTGGCCGCGGGGCCGAGCAGCGGCTCCTACCGGGTACGAGGCATGGCAGTGGTCCCGGCCAGCACGGCGGCCTGCGCGGGCATCGCGATCGGGCTGTCCAAGGACCTGTTGCAGCGCGCCGCCGAGGTCAACCTCAAGGAACGGCGGCCCGTGGTGGTGGTCCCCCGGGAGACACCGGTGACCCGCAGCCACCTGGAGCACCTGATCGCGCTGCACGACGCCGGCGCGGTGGTGCTGCCGGCGAGCCCCGGCTTCTACGGTGCCGGCGCGGCGGCCAGCGCCCAGCAGTTGGTCGACTTCGTCGCCGGCAAGGTGCTGGACGCGCTCGGCGTCCCGCACAGCCTGTTCCGCAGGTGGTCCGGCCAGCTCGGCGCGGACCGGAGCTGAGCTGTCGGCTCAGCGCGTGTCGTCGTGCCGCCCGACCCGATCCGGCCGAAGCGGTACGCGGACCGGACTGACGTCCGGTCCGCGTGGCGTAGTCCGCACCAGTTCAGTACATGCCGGCGTTGGCCGGACCCGGCCCCGTGGATGCGGCCGGCCCCACATTGCGGGGCTTTCCGACCTCGTCCACCTCGTCCAGCATGCCCTCCCCCTCAAGCAGGGCTCGCACCTCGGATTCCCGAAACCGGCGATGCCCGCCTGGAGTCCGGATGCTTCCTATCCGGCCGGCCGCCGCCCATCTCGTCACAGTCTTCGGGTCCACCCGAAACAGCGCGGCGACCTCACCCGGTGTCAGCAGGCGATCTCCAGTGTCCACAGCCCCCTCCTCGCGTCGACGAAGCCCCTGGCTGAACACACTGCCCCCGGCTGGTGCGAGCCCAGAGCCGTCATGAGGGACGTATGGCAATTACAGCACCAGGGACCTGGCCTGTCCGCCAAACGCGAAAAATGCACTGACTGGGAAGTTAGTAAATGGTACTGGTGCAACCCCTGCCTTGACCGTCGGTTCTTGAACAGTTACTCACTGTTTGGTCCAACGGATACTGAAGGCGTCGCGTTACGCGTAACCGGCTAAGGTCACTCTCCGTGGACGCCATCGACCTGACCCTCGTCGACCTGCTGCGCGGCAACGCCCGCCTGTCGTACGCCGAGTTGGCCCGGCAGGTGGGCCTCTCGGCCCCGGCCGTGCACGAGCGGGTCGGCAAGCTGGAGAGCAGCGGCGTGGTCCTCGGCTACCGCGCGGACGTGGCCCCGGAGGCGATCGGGCTGGGAGTCACCGCGCTGATCGGCATCGTCGAGGACTCCGGCGCGGACAGCGACGACATGCTCGAGTCGCTGCGCGTGCTGCCCGAGATCGAGTCCTGCTACTTCATGGCCGGGGTGGAGTCGTTCCTGCTGAAGGCGCGGGTCGGCACGATCGCCGAGTTGGAGCGGTTGATCGTGCGGTTGAACCGGACCCCCGGGGTGGCCTCCACCCGCACCGCCATCGCGCTCTCCACGAAATGGGAGAACCGCCCCCAGTCGGTCGGCCCGACCACGGCCTGACCGTCGCGTACCCCTGGTGTCGCCGGATCGGCCGGCGGTAGCGTGCGCCGATGACCCCGCAGGGACGTCGCGTGGCAGTGGTGACCGGTGCTGCCGGCGGCCTGGGCCGCGCCATCGCCGCCGCGCTGCACGCCGACGGCTGGTCGGTGCTGCTCACCGACCTCGACGCCCGGGCGGTGGGCGCCGCCGCGGCACCGCTCTCCGGGTGGTCGGCCGTCCTGGACGTCCGGGACGAGGACGCCTGCGCCGGCATCGCCGCGACGGCGGCCGGCCGCGGTGACCTCGCCCTCTGGGTCAACAACGCCGGCATCCTGAGCACCGGGCCGTCGTGGGAGCACGACGGCGCGACCCGCCGCCGGATGCTCGACGTCAACGCCCACGGCGCCATGAACGGCACCCTCGCCGCGCTGGCCGTCATGCGCGAACAGGGCCACGGCCACGTGCTCAACGTCGTCTCGCTGGCCGGGTTGGTCGCCGCGCCCGGCGAGACGGTGTACGCGGCCAGCAAGCACGCCCTGCTGGCCTTCAGCCTCGGCACCCTCTCCGACCTGCGGATGGCCGGCTACCGGCGGATCCACGTCTCCTGCCTCTGCCCGGACGGCATCTGGACCCCGATGCTGCACGATCGGCTGGACGACCCGGGGGCGGTGGCCTCGTTCACCGGGTCGATGCTGACCGCCCAGCGGGTGGCCGCCCGGGCGGTCCGGCTGGCCCGCCAACCACGCCCGGTGGTCAGCCTGCCGCGCTGGCGGGGAGCACAGGTACGCCTGCTGGACGCGCTGCCCCGGCTCGCCGTCGCGCTCACCCCGCTGGTCCGGGCCGCCGGCCGGGCCGGCCAACGCCGGCAACTCTGCAGGTCCACGCCACCGGACCGGCGCTGACCGCCCCTGACCTGCTTGCTACGTTTCCGAGCGTGACTCATCTCGACCGGTGCGACGAGGCCAGCCGGACCTGGGTGACGGAGGCGATCGCCACCGTCGAGGCGGACGCGAACCGCTCGGCCGACACCCACCTGCTGCCGTTCCCCCTGCCCCGGGCCTGGGGGATCGACCTCTACCTCAAGGACGAGTCGTCCCACCCCACCGGCTCACTGAAGCACCGCCTGGCCCGTTCGCTGTTTCTCTACGGGCTCTGCAACGGCTGGATCGGGCCGAGCACCACGATCGTCGAAGCGTCGTCGGGCTCCACGGCGGTCTCCGAGGCGTACTTCGCCCGGATGCTCGGTCTGCCGTTCATCGCCGTGATGCCCTCCTCCACCTCGCCCGAGAAGATCGCGCAGATCGAGTTCCAGGGCGGCCGGTGTCACCTGGTGGACGACCCCGCGACAGTGGTGGTCGAGGCGCGCTGGCTCGCCGAGGACTCCGGCGGGCACTTCATGGACCAGTTCACCTACGCCGAGCGGGCGACCGACTGGCGGGGCAACAACAACATCGCCGAGTCGATCTACGCGCAGTTGGAGTTGGAGCGGCACCCGATTCCCGCCTGGGTCGTCGTGGGCGCCGGCACCGGGGGCACCAGCGCGACCATCGGCCGGTATGCCCGGTACCGCCGGCTCGCCACCAAACTCTGCGTGGTCGACCCGGAGAACTCGGCGTTCTACCCGGCCTGGCTGGCCGCCGACTGGTCGGTACGGACCGGAAAGGGCTCCCGGATCGAGGGGATCGGCCGCCCCACCGTGGAGGCGTCGTTCCTGCCCTCGGTGGTGGACCGGATGGTCCAGGTGCCGGACGCGGCGTCACTGGCCGCGATGCGCGCCGGATCGGCGCTCCTCGGACGCCGCGTGGGCGGCTCCACCGGCACCAACCTGTGGGGTGCGTTCGGCCTGATCGCCGGGATGCTCGCCGAGGGCCGGACCGGCTCGGTGGTCACCCTGATCTGCGATCCGGGCGACCGGTACGCCGACACCTACTACTCCGACGACTGGGTGACCGCCCAGGGCCTCGACCTGACGCCGCACCTGGCCGCGATCGAACATTTCCTGACCAGCGGCGCCTGGCCCCGCTGAGTTCGGCGGGCGCGGTCAGCGCGGATCGATCCGCTCGGCCAGCCCGGGGTAGCGGACCACGTAACCGCTGTCGTCCAGATCGATGTCGGCGGTGAAGGTGCCGCTGGCGAAGCGCACCCGACCCGGCCCGAGCCCGCTGTAGATCTGCTCCGCCGCCACCACCTCCAGACCGGGCAGCAGCACCCAGGCAACGGTGATCCGGTGGGCCAGATCGGCCGGCTCGGCGGCCAACCCGAGCCGGTGGACCGGCAGGGTGTTGAACAGCGGCGAACCGCTCAGGTCGACGTCGAGCGCGTCGGCCAGCCGGTCCGGGTCGTCCGTGCCCGGCAGACCGGCCCGCGGGTGACCGGCGGCGACCAGTGCCGCGTCCAGGTCCCCCTGCTCGGCGGTGGTCACCCGCCACCGGTCCGCGGACCGCTCCAGCTTGACCCTGCGCAGCCAGCCCAGCCCTTCGGCCTCGACCTCGACCCGCGTGGTGGTCCAGTCCGGCGCGGTGGTCAGCTGGTATCGGGCGGTCCAGGGGATCGGGTCCACGGCGAGCAGCGTGCCCCGAGCCGTCAACCCGCGACCATCGTCGAGCAGCACCTGCTCGCTGCCGGCGGTGTCCGTCCGGGACCAGAAGATCGACTTAGGCATGGTCGGCATGAGCCGGACGTTACGCGACCGGGCCGACATCGGCAGGGCATGCGCGAACGCCGCCGCGAAGGACGAGCTCCGCGACGGCGTTCGGGTGGATCAGTGGATCAGTGGGTACGCGCCGGCGGTCGCCCGCCGAAACCGCGCCGGTCGTCGCGCGGGCGGTCGTCGCGCGGCCGGTCGTCGCGGGGACGGTCGTCCCGAACACGGCTCTCCGGGCGGAAGCCACCCCGGGTGTCGCGGTCACCAAAGCGACGCTCACCGGTCGGGCGGTCCCCGTACTGGCGGTCACCCTGCGGACGGTCGCCGAAGCGACGCTCGCCGGTCGGACGAGCGTCCCGGTCGCCGAACTGCGGCCGGTCGCCGAACCGGCGCTCGCCCTGCGGCCGGTCGCCGTAACCCCGGGTGTCCCGATCGGCGTAACGCCGCTCGCCCTGCGGGCGGTCGCTGTGCTGCCGCTCGCCCTGCGGGCGGTCGCTGTGCTGACGGTCCCCGTACTGGCGGTCGCCCTGCGGGCGGTCGCCGAAGCGACGCTCGCCGGTCGGCCGGTCACCGTAACGCCGCTCGCCCTGCGGGCGGTCCCCGTACTGGCGGTCGCCCTGCGGGCGGTCGCCGAAGCGACGCTCGCCGGTCGGCCGGTCACCGTAACGCCGCTCGCCCTGCGGGCGATCACCGAACCGGCGCGGGCCGCCGGAGCGGTCGTCGAAGCGACGCGAGCCGCCGGAACGGTCGCCGTAGCCCCGGGGCTCCGCCTCGAGGCGAACCGGGACGCCGCTGGGCTCGCGGGCACCGACCAGCTCGGCCAGGGCCTGGTCGCCGACCCGCACCCGGGTCTCGGCCGGCGCGACGCCGGCCTTCTCCATCATCGCCAGGGTGGTGCGGCGCTGCTTGGGCAGCACCAGGGTCGCGACCGCGCCGGACTCGCCAGCGCGAGCCGTACGCCCCGCGCGGTGCAGGTAGTCCTTGGGGTCCTTCGGCGGGTCGACGTGCAGCACCAGGGTGACGCCGTCGACGTGGATGCCCCGAGCCGCCACGTCCGTGGCGACCAGCACGTTCATCCGGCCCTCACGGAACTCGGCCAACGTCTTGGTACGCATCCGCTGGGTCTTGCCGCCGTGCAGCCCACCGGCGCGTACGCCGACCGCCGCGAGTTGCTCGACCAGACGGTCCACGCCGAGCTGGGTGCGGGCGAAGACCATCGTCCGGCCGTCCCGCGCGGCGATCGAGGCCGCCACCGGGAACTTCTCGTGCGGCGGAATCAACAGCATGTGGTGATCCATGGTGGACACCGACGCGGTGGAGGGCGCCGTGGAGTGCGTCACCGGATCGGTCATGAACCGCCTGACCAGCGCGTCGACGTCACCGTCGAGAGTGGCCGAGAAGAGCAGCCGCTGACCGTTCGCGGGGGTCTTCGACAGCAGGTCGGTCACCTCGGGCAGGAAGCCCATGTCGGCCATCTGGTCGGCCTCGTCGAGCACCGTGACCTCGACGTCGTCGAGCTGGCAGATGCCCCGCTCGATCAGGTCGCCGAGCCGGCCCGGGGTGGCGACGATGATCTCCACGCCGCGCCGCAACGCGTCGATCTGACGGTCGTACGGGACACCGCCGACGGCGGTCTTGAGGAAGATGCCGACGGACTTGCCCAGCGGCAGGAGCGCGTCGTTGACCTGCATGGCCAGCTCGCGGGTGGGAACCAGGACCAGGGCGCGCGGACGCATCGGCCGGGCCCGGTTGCGCTTGGCCAGCCGGGCGATCATCGGCAGACCGAAGGCCAACGTCTTGCCCGAACCGGTCTGCCCCCGGCCCAGCACGTCACGGCCGGCCAGCGCGTCCGGAACGGTGGCCCGCTGGATCTCGAACGGGCTGGTGATGCCCTGCTGGCTCAGCGCCCGGACCAGCGGCTCGGGCAGGCCGAGGGAGGCGAAGGTGATCGGATCGGGGGCCACCGTCGGGGCGGCGGTCTCGGCCGGCGCGGTGCCGGCCTCGCTCGGGGAGGCGTCGAGTTGCTCCCGGGCGGTGTCGGTCGTCGGAGCTGAGTGGGTAACGGACGTAACAGTGCTGGGGTCAGCAGAGGTGGTCAACAAAAGCCTTTCGAGCGGGGCGCATCTTCGCGATGGCCTGCCGCGGCTGTGCCGCCGGATCGCCCGCAAGATCGCCCAGGGGCGCACACCACGCGCGCCGGGTCAGTGATCTCAGCAAGTGTACGGCGATCCGGCGAAGCCGCCAGCCGGTTGCCGGACGGTAGTGGGCGGACTCACCATCGTCCCGCTCGGTGGCTCACCCGTTGAGCACGTTGCCCACCAGACCGTCAAGCGCGTCACCAGCGAGGAGTACGACCATGACGCTGATCGCCACCAGCAGCCCGAGGGCGGCGGCCAGGACGATCATCACCCGGGTGTTCCGGGATCGTTCGGCCGGCGTGTCCGCCCATCCCTGGGCCAGGATGTGCCCGGTCAGCGACCCGGAATTCTCCACCGCGTTGGCGGGGATCGCGATCGTGGCGAAGCCCGGCCCATCGCCGCTGCCGTAGACGGTGCCGGCCAGGTCAGAGCCGCCGTCGTGCCGGCCGCCGCTGGCCGCGCCCCGGGCGGTGGAGCCACCCGAAGGCTTGCCTGTCGACGCGGCCCCGAGCGGGCTTCCGCCGCCATCCCCGGTCGAGCGGGAAGCGCCGGAGGCCACGCGCGGCTGTCCGCTGTCACTCCCGGCCGACCGGGAAACGCCGGTGGTGGACGGCGGCCAACTCGGCAGGGCGGGCGCGGGCACCACGGGCGGCGCGGAGACGGGTGCCCCGGTCCACCCGTCGCCGGAGGCCGGGCGTGCCGTCCCGACGGTGGACGGCCACCCACCCGACGGTGCGGAAACCGCCGCGCTGGCCCGCACGCCGGGCGTGTCGATCATCGCTGGCGGCGGCGGGAACGGTGGTGCCGGCATCGGGCCGGGCGGGCCGGGTGGCGCCGGCACCGGCGGACCGGGTGGCGGCACGGGCGGGCTCGGAATGGGCGGCGCCGGCGGACCCGGAATGGGCGGCATCGGCGAGGGCGGCGGGATGGGTGGACCCGGAACGGGCGGGACCGGACCGGGGGACGGCGTGGGCCGGGGGGCCGGCCCGGGCGTCGGCCTCGGGTCGGGCGGGTACGGCCCCGGGGCGGGAGCGGGCTCCGGTTCGGCTGGCGACGGCTGGGTCGGCCCAGGACCGGGTGGCGGGGGTGTCGGCTCCGGCGGCTGGGCGGGCTCGGGTGCCTGCCCCGGGTCGGCTGGCTCGGGGCGCACCGGTCCGGCCCGGTACACGCCGGGCGTGCTGCTCCGGGCGTCCGGAGCGCCCAGGGCATCGGGCGTGGCCCGACTGCTGCCGGGAACCGTGGCGCTGGCCCGGGCCGGCGCGGCCGAGTCGTTGCGCTGCCCCGGCAACGAGACGTCGACGGGGCCGGGTGACCCGGACGAACCGGCTGAGCCGGTCGCGCGGTAGGTGGTCGCGCTGACCGGGGCGCTGGCCGGCAGGTCACTGCGGAGAGCCCCGGCGGTCGCGACGCTGGCGCGGGCGCGTACCGGTGCGGCGGCCTGCTCCGGTTGATCTCCGGCGGGGGCAGACTGGCCGCCGCTGGGGCCGGTGACTACCGGCTGTCCGGCGTCCGGGCCGGGAACGTCCGCGCCGACCCCGCTGCTGCCGAGAGCAGCGCCAGCGTCGCCGGAGGCGTCGTCACCGGTGGCGATGTCGTCCGAAACCGGGCTGGCGGCGGTGCTGGCCGGGCCGGCGTCCGTGCTGGCCGGGCCGGCGTCCGTGCTGGCCGGGCCGGCGTCCGTGCTGGCCGGGCCGGCGTCCGTGCTGGCCGGGCCGGCGTGAGGGTCCGCCGGGCTGGAGGCGGTGCGGGCCGGGCTGGCGGCAGGGGACGCCGCGGAGGCGTCGGTGGGGGACGCCGGGTCGACGGTGCCCGGCCCGGATGGGTCGGCTTGCTCGACCCTGGGGTCGACAGTCTCCGCCGGATCACTCTGCTCGGCCATCTCCGCCCTCCGTGCCACGCTCGCACCCGGACCCGAGACGTCGGGTCGGATGTGCCTGGATGTCACGGTGCCACAGATCGTCCCGAGCGGACAGCCGGAGCCGGTCGTGGCGGATCAACCAGTGGCGCTGGGGCTGCCCGTCGAGCTGCCGCTGCCCGTCCCGCTCGTGCTGGCCTTCGGTGTGCTCGGCGGTTCGCCGCTGCTCGGTGCGCTGGTGGGCGCCGAGGGCAGCGTCGACGGCGTGTTGTCCGGGGTGGCCGGCGGGGTCTCCGAGGCGCTCTCGGTCGGCGTGGGCGGCGGTGGCGTCGTCGTCGGCGGTGGCGTCGGCGGTGGCGGCGTCGTGGGCGGTGGCGTCGTCGCGCTGTCCGTCGGCGTCGGGGTGGTGGTCGGTCCGCTCGGCGGCGGCGTGGCCGACCCGGTGGGCGTCGGATTGGTCGTCGGCGTGGGCGTCGGCTTCGGGGTGGGCTTGATGGTGGGCGGCGTGACCGGCACGGTGGGAACGGTCACGATCGGTGCCGGCACCGCGCCGATCACCCGGGTCGCGGCATACAGCCGAGACCAGCTGACCACCGAGATCTTGACGACGTCGCCGGTGGTGGGCGCCTGCACCATCTTGCCGTTGCCGATGTACATGGCGACGTGGTGGATCGTCGTCCAGCTGCTGCCGGACGCGAAGAAGAGCAGGTCGCCGGGGAGCAGCGCGCTCTGCGGCACGGTCCGGCTCCGGGTGGCGGCGTACTGGTCGCGGGAGACCCGCGGCAGGTCGAAGTAGTCGGCGCCCGGGGACCGGTACGCCGCCCACATCAGACCGGAGCAGTCGAACTGATTCGGGCCCTCCTCGGACCACTTGTACGGGTCGCCGAGCTGGGCCAGCGCGTAGCGGACCGCGGCCATCGCGCGGGGGTGCGCGGCCATCCCGCTGATGTTCTGGTTGGTGACGTAGCCGGCGCCGAACTGCTGCTCGGTGGCTTCCTGCTGGCGCTCGATCTCGATCAGCTGGGTGGCGTTGTTCTTGCGCAGCGTGAGCAGGCTCGCCTCGGCCGCGCGGAGTGCCGTCTCGCCCGTGGTGAACTGCGACTGGGCGGCGGTGAGCAGATCCTTGGCTTCGGTGTGCTTCTGGTAGGCGGCCTGCTCGTCGGCGCGGGCCCGGGCCAACGCCCCGGCCACCCCGGTGGTGCCGCCGTCGACCTTCTCGCCGCGGGTGATCTGCTGCAGGCGGCTCAGCCCACGGAGGTCCTGGGCGAAATCGCCGGGCGGCAGCGCGGCGTCTGCCTTGACGGCGTCCGCGGCGGCCGCGTCGGCGTCCTGCTGAGCCCGGAGCAGGGCGTCCTGCGCGGTCGCGAGCACCTTGCCGGCCGCGTCGAGCTGGGCCTGGGCGTCGGTGCGTTTCTGCCGACTCTTCAGCAACTCCTCGCCGAGCGTGCCGACCTGGGTCTCGGCGGCGTAGATCTGTGCGGCCAGCGGGCCGGTGCCGATGTTGCCCACCGGAGGCGTCGGGGCACCGCCGAAGGGCGGGACGCCGGGCGGCTGGAGCGCGCCGACCGCCGGCGGGCGGGCGCCGATGTCCGGCACGGTCGTGGGCACCGCGGGATCGGCGTAGACGGGGGTGGCCATCACGGCGGCGGCGATCGCGCCGAGCAGGGCGGCCCAGAGCTTCGGACGCAGGACCGGCGAGATCACCGGGCTCCGTCGTCGCTGCCGTCGCCCGCGCCCGCTGTAGACCATTCCGCTCCCCGTTCGACCGCTCGTCGCCGCGCTCGGTGGGCGCGGCCGCCGGGACGGTACCAGTGTGTGTGTTCCGCCCCACCTTGTTACTACCGCACCTCGCCACTCATGTCGATGCGTTGCAGGGTTACGGGAGGCTGAGAGTCTGGTGAAGTGGGTCGCTGTCGCCGACCGTGCCGCCGGGGTGCTCGGCCCCTCGACGTACGCTCGATTCGACCGCAGGTGGAAGGGACGTGCCATGGACGCCGGACTCAAGCGTGAGCTCGAAGCGAAGGTGTACGCCGGTGAGCGGCTGACCCGCGAGGACGGGGTCGCCCTCTACGAGAGCGACGACCTGACCTGGCTGGGGCGGCTGGCGCACCACAAGCGCACCGAGCTGAACGGCGAGCGGGTGATGTTCAACGTCAACCGGCACCTCAACCTGACGAACGTCTGCTCGGCGTCCTGTGCGTACTGCTCGTTCCAGCGCAAGCCGGGCGAGAAGGACGCGTACACGATGCGCATCGACGAGGCGGTCCGCAAGGCCAAGGAGATGGAGGACGAGCAGCTCACCGAGCTGCACATCGTCAACGGCCTGCACCCCACGCTGCCCTGGCGCTACTACCCGAAGGTGCTGCGCGAGCTGAAGGCGGCGCTGCCGAACGTCAAGCTCAAGTGCTTCACGGCGACCGAGGTGCAGTGGTTCGAGAAGATCAGCGGCCTGAGCGCCGACGAGATCCTCGACGAGCTGATGGACGCCGGCCTGGAGTCGCTGACCGGTGGTGGCGCGGAGATCTTCGACTGGGAGGTCCGGCAGCACATCGTCGACCACGCCTGCCACTGGGAGGACTGGTCGCGCATCCACGCCCTGGCGCACAGCAAGGGCATGAAGACCCCGGCCACCATGCTGTACGGCCACATCGAGGAGCCCCGGCACCGGGTCGACCACGTGCTGCGGCTGCGCGAGTTGCAGGACGAGACCGGCGGCTTCGCGGTCTTCATCCCGCTGCGCTACCAGCACGACTTCGTCGACTCGGCGGACGGCAAGATCCGTAACCGGATCCAGGCGCGCACCACGATGGCCTCGCCGGCCGAGTCGCTGAAGACGTTCGCCGTGTCCCGGCTGCTCTTCGACAACGTGCCGCACCTGAAGAACTTCTGGGTGATGCACGGGCTGTCGGTTGCCCAGCTCTCGCTGAACTTCGGCGTGGACGACCTGGACGGCTCGGTCGTCGAATACAAGATCACGCACGATGCCGACTCGTACGGCACCCCGAACACGATGCACCGCGACGACCTGCTGCACCTGATCTGGGACGCCGGTTTCCAGCCGGTCGAGCGGGACACCCGCTACAACGTGGTGCGCGAGTACGACAAGGCCCCGTCGCTGGCCGAGCGCCGCGCCGAGCCGCAGCAGGTCTGGGCCTGAGCCGCCACGTACCCTCGCAGTCGATGACCGAGCAGAGTGGTTCCGAGCAGCAGGGCGGGTTTCCCCGTCGGGACGCCGAGGGGCGCGTTCGTACCCTTGGTGATCTGCTCGGGGTCTGCCTGGCCGGTCTGGTGATCGGTGCGCTGGCGTTGGTGTTGTTCGACTGGGCGTTCGCCTCGCTCGGGGCCGGCGACTTCGGGCACACCAACGGCTGGCTGGCCGTGATCCTGCCCGCCTGGCTGTTCTGGGACGATTTCCGGGCCTGGTCGTTCGGCGCGGCCCGGGTGGTGGCAGCGGTGGTCGCCGCCGCCGTCGGGGTGTTCGTCGGGCTGCTGATCGCCGGTCTGGCCGCCGACCTGCCGACGCTGCTCTCCGGGACGTTGGCGGCGGGGGCCTTCACCGTGGCGTACGCGATGATCTGGTTCCCGGGGGTCCGCTGGCTGACCCGCCGGACCGGCTGACCGGGACCGCCCGCCGGGCGGATCGACTGTCCCGCCGGCACCGGCGGGCGACGGAGAGAACGGAGTGGTGCAGGTGAGCGCCGCGCTCAAGTACACGCTGGGCCGGATCGGGCTGTTCGTCGCCGTGCTGGCGGGCCTCTGGCTGGTCGACATGAACGTGTTCCTGAAGCTGATGTTGGCGCTGGCCTTCTCCGCCGCGCTCTCCTTCTTCCTGCTGCGCGGTTGGCGCGACGAGTTGGCGGGGGAGATGGCCGACGCCACCGAGCGCCGCCGCACGGAGAAGGAACGCCTCCGCACCGCCCTGGCCGGCGAAGACCAAGACCCCACCCCCAACGAAGGCCCCCAAGGCCCCGACACCACGCGTTGATCAAGAGGTTTGCGTCACCGCAAGCCGATTCCTTGACGCAAACCTCTTGATCAACCGCGTTCGGCGGGCCGGGGTGGGTGGGTTGGGGCGGTGGGTTGGGTCGGCTACCAGTTGGTGGAGTTGTCGGCCTTGGGCCAGGGCTTCGAGACTGGCTTGATCAGGTACGCGATGCCGCCGGAGCCACCGGAGACGCCGCCGCTGGCGTTCGTGCGCTTGGTCCGCAGCCAGATCTGCTCGAACTGCGCGCGCTTGTAGACGTTGCGCACCACCTCGTTGCTGGACGACGCGGGGTCGTTGACGATCACGTCGCCGTCGGCGGTGAAGCCGACCACCACGAAGAGGTGCCCGGAGGTGCCGTAGTTCGCCCCGTCCAGCTCGCTGGCGAGGAAGGACTGGCTGGTCACGACGGGGATGCCGGCGGCGATGAACCGCTCCAGCTCGTCCAGTGAGTGCAGTCGGGTCACCCGACCCTCCAACCCCGGGTAGCTGGCCGCGTACGCGGTGTTGAACGGCCAGTTGCCCGCGCCGTCGTACGCGTAGTCGAAGGTCATCCGGGCGGCGTGGTTGACGGTCGGGTCGGGGTAGGTCGGGTCCACCCAGGAGGTGTCGGCCGCCGACGGCTTGCGACCCCAGTACTCGACCACCATCTCGGTGGAGGTGGGCGAGCACCACGCCTCGCCGCCGCCGTCGTACTCGGGGTAGTGCCCGGCGTGCACGTTCTGCGAGTAGCGCGGCACCGGCAGCTCGACGCCCCAGGCGATGTGCCCGGCGCTCGGCGGCACGGTGAAGCGGTCCGGCACCGTCGAACTCATCGCGCCGAGCATCCGGACCACCGGCGCGGCGGTCTGCCCGGGTGCCCGGTAGAGGGTCAGCCGCAGCTGGTACGACCGCAGAAGCACCCCGGCGGCGGCGTCGTCGATGCTGAAGGTGTCGGTCCAGATCGTCGACCAGGGATCGCCCTGCGGCTCGACGCTCGTCCGCTTGATGTCGGTGTCGCCGGACGCCCAGCGACCCAGGACGTACCACGGGGTGTGGTCTCCGCTGGTGTAGCCGCCCTGCATCTCCACCTGGATCCAGGTGCCGGCGGGGGTCTCCGCGTTCCACGAGGCGATCAGTTCGGTGGCGTCGAACCCGATCCGGGTCACCGGTGAGGTCCAGGTGCCGTACTCCCAGGTGCGGGTGCTGCCGGTGTGTGGGTCGGCGTACTCGGTGGTGCCGGCGGGGCGGGCCAGGGTGAGGCCCGCTCGGGCGCCGGGCACGACGCGGGTGCCGTCCCGGCTGCCCCGGTGCCAGTCGGCGGGCCCGGACCAGTCCTGGTATGTGATCTGCTCGTCGTGGCGGGCGGCGGGTGGGCGGCCGGCCATCGCGGGCGCGGTGGTGGCGAGCAGGGTGAGCGCGGTGACGCCGGCGAGGGCGCCCGCGCGCAAGCGGGATCTGGCCATGAGTGCTCCGCGGGTGTCGAGAGGGGCATCGTCGCTGGTCAGTTTTCCGCTCGGAAGGAAGTTTCGCCAGATGTTGGCGCATGGAAAATCATTGCCGCCGCGATGATCCGCCTGGGATGGACCAGCTAACGATCAATATTGATATGACCATGTGACAGATGGTGAAGTGTCCTTCACCGAGCGGGATCTCCCGCCCATCGAGGAGGTAGTCCATGGCCCTCCGCACTCCCACCCCTCTCCGCCGCGTCCTGGTGCTCGCTGTCGTCACCGGGCTGGGCATCGTCACCGTCGCCGCCGGTCCGGTATCCGCCCGACCAGCGCCGGACCGCACCTCCGAGCCGGCCGCCGCCGCCAGCTACCGGGTGCTAGGGCCCCGGACCCTCGCCGACCGCAACGCGGTGGCCCGCACCGGAGCCGCCATCGACTACTCCGAACACGGAGTCCTGCACATCTCGGCGACCGCCGGTGAGGCCGCCGCGATCGGCAAGCTCGGCTTCCGGCTCGAACCGCTCGCCCCGCCGCCCAACGCCGAGCGCGGCGCCGGCGACTTCGGCGCGCTGGCCTTCCCGCCCGCCGACTCCAACTACCACGACTACGCGGAACTGACCGCCGTCGTGAACCAGGTCGTCGCCGACCACCCGGCGATCGCCCGCAAGATCAGCATCGGATCGTCGTACGAGGGCCGCGACCTGATGGCGGTGAAGATCTCCGACAACGTCGGCACCGACGAGAGCGAGCCGGAGATCCTCTTCAACTCCCAGCAGCACGCCCGCGAGCACCTGACCGTGGAGATGGCGATCTACCTGCTGAACCTCTTCACCGACAGCTATGGCAACGACTCCCGGATCACCAACATCGTCAACGGTCGCGAGATCTGGATCGTGCCGACGGTCAACCCGGACGGCAGCGAGTACGACATCGCCACCGGGTCGTACCGGTCCTGGCGCAAGAACCGGCAGCCCAACAGTGGTTCGTCGAACGTCGGCACCGACCTGAACCGCAACTGGTCCTACAACTGGGGTTGCTGCGGCGGCTCGTCCGGCACCACCTCGTCGGAGACCTACCGTGGCCCGTCGGCGTTCTCCGCCCCGGAAACGCAGGCGCTGCGCAACTTCGTCAACGGCCGGGTGGTCGGCGGTGTGCAGCAGATCAAGGCGAACATCGACTTCCACACGTACTCGCAGTTGGTGCTCTGGCCGTACGGCTACACCACCGCGAACACCGCGACCGGGATGAGCGCGGACCAGTACAACACCTTCGCCACCATCGGCCAGCAGATGGCCGCCACCAACAGCTACACCCCGGAGCAGTCCAGCGACCTCTACATCACCGACGGGGACAGCCTCGACTGGATGTGGGCCACCCACAACATCTGGGCGTACACCTTCGAGATGTACCCCGGTTCGTCCGGCGGCGGCGGCTTCTACCCGCCCGACGAGGTGATCCCCGCCCAGACCACGCGTAACCGGGAGGCCGTGCTGCTGCTCAGCGAGTACGCCGACTGCCCGTACCGGGCCATCGGCAAGCAGGCGCAGTACTGCGGCGGTGGTGGCGGCACCACGGTCTGGTCGGACACCTTCGAGACCGCCACCGGGTGGACCATCAACCCGTCCGGTACCGACACCGCCACCCTCGGCGCGTTCGAGCGGGGTGCCGCCCAGGCGACCACGTCCTCCGGCGCCAAGCAGCTCACCCCGTACGCCGGGTCCAACGACCTGGTGACCGGCCGGCTGGCCGGCTCGGCGGCCGGTGACTACGACGTCGACGGCGGCGTGACAAGTGCCCGGTCCCCGGCGGTGACCCTGCCGTCGTCCGGGACGCTTACCCTCTCGCTCGCCTGGTACCTGGCGCACGGCTCGAACGCCTCGTCGGCGGACTACCTGCGGGTGAGCGTGGTGCACAGCGGCGGCACCACCGCGCTGCTCAGCCAGGCCGGCGCGGCCAGCAACCGCAACGGGAGCTGGGCGGTAGCCAACCTCAACCTCACCCCGTACGCCGGGCAGTCGGTCCGCATCCTCGTCGAGGCGGCGGACGCCTCCGGAGCCAGCCTCGTGGAGGCCGCTGTGGACAACGTCACCATCACGTCCTCCTGAGCGGGTGGGGTCCCGTCCCGCCCCGACGGGGCCCCACCACCCCTCCCGAGCCTCCAGATCCGGGACATATGCCTCCCTGTGGCGGTCACGCCAATCGACGTACGACGATCGAAGCTTGATCGATCTGGCCTGTCCCGCCGGTGCGCTACCGTCTTAGCGACCAGTCCGCAGCGAAGCCGGTGCGAAACCCGGCGCTGTCCCGCAACTGTGATGCCCCACCGGCCGGTGGGGATGAGCCAGGTCGCCTACGGATCGGTCGCGATACGCGCTCTCGAGGAAGGGCGCCTCGTGGGCGGGCGTACGAAAGTCCCTGTCGGCGAAGCACCACACTCCTCGACCGACAGGAGGCCCCCATGTTCAGACGTACCCCTCGGCTCTTCGCCGCGACCCTCGCGGTCGCCGCGCTCGCCCTCGGCGCCTGCGCCGAGAAGGCCGACGACAAGCCCAGTGCCGGCACCGCGGCCGCGACGTACCCGGTCACGGTCGGCGCGCTCACCCTCGACAAGCGCCCCGAGAAGATCGTTGCGCTGTCGCCCACCGCCACCGAGATGCTCTTCGCGATCGGTGCCGGCCCGCAGGTCACCGCCGTCGACGACCAGTCGAACTACCCGGCCGACGCGCCGAAGACCGACCTCTCCGCCTTCCAGCCGAACGCCGAGGCGATCGCCGGTAGGAATCCCGATCTCGTGGTGCTCTCCGACGACCGCAACAAGATCGTCGAGCAGCTCGGCAAGCTGAAGATCCCGGTCTACCTGACGCCGGCGGCGACCACGCTCGACGACTCGTACCGGCAGATCACCGAGCTGGGCACGCTGACCGGGCACGCCGACCAGGCCGCCGACGTCGCCACCCGGATGAAGGACGACATCGCCAAGCTGGTCAAGGACCTGCCGCAGCGCGCCGAGAAGCTCACCTACTTCCACGAGCTGGGCCCGGAGCTGTACAGCGCGACGAGCAAGACCTTCATCGGCTCGCTCTACAGCCAGGCCGGCCTGACGAACATCGCCGACCCGGCCGACGCGGACGGCAAGAGCGCCGGCTACCCGCAGCTGTCGCAGGAGTTCATCGTCAAGGCCGACCCGGACTTCGTCTTCCTGGCCGACGCCAAGTGCTGCCAGCAGAGCGCCGACACGGTCAAGGCTCGCAGCGGCTGGGCGGGCCTCACCGCGGTGAAGAACAACCAGGTGATCGCGCTGGACGACGACATCGCCTCCCGCTGGGGGCCACGAGTCGTGGACCTGCTCCGGGTGATCATCGACGCGGTCGCCAAGGTGCCCGCGTGACAGTCGTCCGTCGGTGACCGGGCCGCTGCCCGCGGCCCGGCCTGCCGGGCTGCGGATGCGTTGGCTGGTCGCCGGGGTGTTCGCGGTGCTCGTCGCGCTCGTCGTCGGGGTGTCGCTCGGCCCGGTGAGCCTGCCCCCGGGCAGCGTCGCCGCCGAGCTGCTCAACCTGATCCCGGGCGTGCACCTCGACAGTGGGCTGACCGAGCGGGAGACCGCGATCGTCACCGAACTGCGACTGCCCCGGGTGGTGCTGGGCCTGCTCGTGGGCGGTCTGCTCGCCATGGCCGGCGGGTGCTACCAGGGTGTGTTCCGCAACCCGCTGGCCGACCCGTACCTGCTCGGTGTGGCCGCGGGCGCCGGCCTCGCGGTCACCGCGGCGATCGCCCTCGGCGGCGCCGGTCGGGAGGGCACGCTCTCCGGGCTGCCGATGACCATCCCGCTGGCCGCGTTCGCCGGTTCGCTGCTGGCCGTCACGATGACCTACGTGCTCGGCGCGGCCGGCGGGCGACGCGGATCGCCCGCGATGCTGATCCTGGCCGGGGTGGCGGTCTCCGCGTTCCTCTCCGCCGGGCAGACGTACCTGCTGCAACGACACTCCGACAGCATCCAGCCGGTCTACTCCTGGCTGCTCGGTCGGCTGGCCACCGCCGGTTGGCACGACGTGCTGCTGGTGCTGCCGTACGCCGCGCTGACCACGGTCGTGGTGCTGCTGCACCGCCGTGAGCTGGACGTCCTCGCGGTCGGCGACGACGAGGCGAGGAGTCTGGGCCTGCACCCGCAGCGCACCCGGTACCTGCTGATCGCCGCCGCCTCCC
Organism: Micromonospora sp. NPDC049204; assembly: GCF_040647935.1. NCBI lineage: Bacteria > Bacillati > Actinomycetota > Actinomycetes > Micromonosporales > Micromonosporaceae > Micromonospora > Micromonospora sp. NPDC049204. Next base: position 626,503 of record NZ_JBEZDC010000003.1, read on the forward strand.
TGGGCACCGCGGCGGCGGTCTCCGCCACCGGGCTGATCGGCTTCGTCGGCATCATCGTGCCGCACACCGTCCGGCTGCTCGCCGGATCGAGCTACCGGGTGATCCTGCCGATGTCGTTGCTGTTCGGCGGCGCGTTCCTGGCGCTCACCGACGTGGTGGCCCGCACCGCCGCCGCTCCCTCCGAGGTGCCGATCGGGGTGGTTACCGCACTACTGGGCGGCCCGTTCTTCGTGCTGGTGCTGCGGACCGCCCGACGGGTGCTCACATGAGCCGCGAGCCGGCCGCCGGCCCGTCCGGCGGTCTTTCGTCCGGCGGTCTTTCGTCCGTGGGGGGCGGCGGCGTCGTGCCGGCGGTCGAGGTGCGCGGGCTGCACGTGCGCCTGGACGGCACGCCGATCCTGACCGGCGTCGACCTCACCGTCGCCGTCGGCGAGTGGGTCACCGTGATCGGCCCGAACGGCGCAGGCAAGTCGACCCTGCTGCGCGCCGTCGGCGGCCTGCTGCCCGCGCCGGGGACGATCACCCTCTTCGGTACGGCGAGCGCCGCGCTGCGTCGGCGGGACCGCGCCCGGGTGGTGGCCACGGTGGCGCAGTCCCCGGTGGTGCCGCCCGGCATGTCGGTGCTGGACTACGTGCTGCTCGGACGCACCCCGTACATCCCCACGCTGGGCCGGGAGTCGACCGCCGACCTCGACGCCGTGCACGAGGTGCTCGGCCGGTTGGACCTCACCGGCTTCCACCGCCGTGAGCTGGCCACCCTCTCCGGAGGCGAGCGGCAGCGGGTGTTCCTCGCGCGGGCGCTCGCCCAGGGCGCGACGCTGCTGCTGCTCGACGAGCCGACGAGCGCGCTCGACATCGGGCACCAGCAGGAGGTGCTGGAACTGGTCGACCAGTTGCGCCGCGAGCACGGCCTGACCGTCCTCGCCACGATGCACGACCTCTCCCTGGCCGGCGAGTACGCCGACCGGATGGTCATGCTCGCCGGCGGTCAGGTGGTGGCCGCCGGAACCCCGGCCGAGGTGCTGACCGAGCACCTGCTCGCCGCCCACTACCGGGCCAGCGTGCGGGTCGTCCCCGGCGCCCACGGCCCGCTGGTGGTCCCGGTCCGCCCCACCCGGCCCTGAGCGCGCACGCGCCGGGTCAGGGACCCAGGTCGATGACGGAGAAGAGGGCGCCCTGGGGATCGCGGAGTGCGGCGAAGCGGCCCGCCGGGATGTCGCGGGGTGGGACGAGGATCGTGCCGCCCAGCTCGGCGGCGCGGGCCGCGGCGGCGTCCGCGTCGGTCACCGCGAAGTACACCGTCCAGTACGCGGGCAGGTCGGCCGGGAAGTCGTCGGCCAGCGGCGGCATCATCCCGGCGACGATCTGCGTCCCGAGCCGCCACCCGGTGTACGTCATCGGGCCGACCGCCTGGTCGTCGGGCTGCCAGCCGAACACCAGCTCGTAGAAGACCTTCGCGCCCTCGGGGTCGGGGGTGACCAGTTCGTTCCAGCTCATCGCGCCCGGCACGTTGAACACCTCGGCGCCGGCCATCGCCAGCGGCTGCCAGACGCTGAACGTGGCGCCCGCCGGGTCGGCGAAGACCGCCATCCAGCCGCGGTCGAATACCTCGAACGGCGGCACCACCACCTGCCCACCGGCCCGTTCGACCCGGCCGGCGACCAGTTCCGCGTCGTCGGTGGCGAGGTACGTCGACCAGATGGGCACCTGGTCCGGGATCGCGGGCGGCCCGGCCCCGGCCACCGGTCTGCCGTCGAGCAGGAAGACCGTGTAACCGCCCGCCTCGGGCTCCGGGGTGACCCGGCCGGTCCAACCGAACAGCTCGGGGTAGAAGCGCCGCGCGTCGGTCAGGTCCGGGGTGGCCAGGTCGGCCCAGCAGGGCGTGCCCGGCGGGACGGTGCTCACGGTCAAAGACCCCTCTCGGCCCGGGTGGCCACCGCGGCCCCCTGCCGGAATCCTGGCACCGTCCCGCTGCGGCGCGGGGCGGAAACGGACGAATCGTCAGCTGAACCGGCGACCCTCGTCCCGTCGGTACGCCCAGGCGGCGAGCGCCGCGAGCAGCACCACCCAGACGCCGAGCATGATCATTGCCAGCGGCTCGACGGGGTAGTCACCGACCCCCGACCACATCAGTTCGGCCGCGCCCCGGGTGGGCAGGAACGGCGCGATCGTCTCGATGAAACCGGGCGCTTCTCCCGGCGCGGAGAGCAGGCCGCCGCCGAACGCGAGCGGCAGGAAGACCACCTGGGCCACCACGATCGCGGCCTTGCTCGGCAGCGAGTAGCCGATGGCGAGGCCCATCAGCGTGAACGGCACCGAGATGACGGCCACCGTGACGGCGGTCAACAGGAACGCCGCCAGCGTGATCCGGGCCGCCGTGAGCGTCGCGCCGATGACCACGACCGGGATCAGCGAGAGGTACGTCAACGCCAGGCCGGCCAGCACCCGACCCGCGAAGCGGGGCGCCGCACCGGCCGGCAGGGTCCGGGTGTACGGGTTCCACGGCTGGTCGCGGTCCTCCGCGACGCCGACCCCGTACTGGAAGATGTTGGCGCTCATCACCGAGAAGGTGACCATCGACGCGGTGGCGAAGGTGGCACCGACCGCGTCGTCGCGGGCGAACGGCACCACGAAGAAGATCATGGCAGCGGCCGGGAAGAAGGCGCTGCCGACGACGGCCACCGGGATCCGGATGGTCTCCAGAAGCTGGTAGCGGGCGTGGACCAGGGCAAGCGGCACGGTGGCCTCCTCAGGCGGTGGTGGTGAGGCCGCCGGCAGCGGCGGTAGCGGGCCGGTCGCCGCTGGCGGGTCGGTCCCCGCCGGGCGCGTCCTCGCTGGTGATGGCGAGGAACGCCTCCTCCAGCGAGGTCGGCCGCACCTCCAGGTCGCTGAAGGGGGTCCCGGCCGTGACCAACGCCCGGACCAACTCGTCGGCGTCGGTGGTGAGCAGGTGCAGCCGCCCGTCGATCCGTTCACTGCGAACGACCCCGGGCAGGTCGGGGAGGTCGTCGGTGACCAGGCTGACCCGACGTACGCCGACGATGCCGCGCACCGCGTCCACCGTGTCGTCGGCGAGCACCCGGCCCTGCCCGATGACGACCACCCGGTGTGCCAGCGTCTCCACCTCCTCCAGGTAGTGGCTGCTCAACAGCACCGTCCCGCCGTCGGTGTGGAACGCGCGGATCGCCTCCCACAGGGTGTGCCGGGCGGCCACGTCCAGGCCGGTGGTCGGTTCGTCGAGCAGCACCAGGCGGGGCCGGCCGACGAACGCCAGCGCCACCGCCAGCCGACGCCGCTGCCCACCGGAGAGGCCGCCACACTGCCGTCGGACGAGATCGTCCAGACCGAAGCGGTCGAGCAACTCCCCACGCGGCACCGGGTCCGGGTAGTGCGCCGAGACGAAGTCGACGACCTCACCGACGCGCAGCGTGCCCGGCAGGCCGGTCTCCTGCGGAGTGACGCCGATCTGCCGGCGGCTCACCGGGTCGCGGGGGTCGCCGCCAAACAGCTCGACCCGCCCGGACGTGGGGCGGCGCAGACCCACCAGCAGGTTCATCAGGGTGCTCTTGCCGGCGCCGTTCGGCCCGAGGAGGCCGACCAGCTCACCGGCCCGGACCTCCAGGTCGACGCGGTCGAGGGCGAGGACGTCGCCGTACCGGCGGCTGGCCTGGTCGGCGCGGACGAGGGTCATGACTGCTCCATAAGATTGTTGATGTCCGGGATCGATGTCTCGGATGCCCGGAGCGGTGGGGTGTGGCTGATGGCTGCTTGCCCGTGGTGGTTCCGAAGGA